>CAVZNB010000004.1:0-230950 GCA_963776535.1 uncultured Acidobacteriaceae bacterium
TTGGTAGTGGGTCAGTTTCAATTTCCACAGAGTCGATTTGGCATTCCGATTCATGAAACTATGGAAACATGACCATCACCAAGGGCAAACGTCCGCGCGATCCGAACCAGCTTGCCAAGTGGATTGTAGAGCAGTCAACTTCGGAGCAGGTTCCTGAGATTCCAGTGCAAGCGCCTCCCGATCTATCCTCATACATGGCCGCTATGGGGCGTAAAGGCGGGATGGTGGGGCGGAAAGCGCCGTTTGGTGACCATGACGCCAGAGGCACGGAAGAAAGCGGCTGCTAAGGCTGTCGAGGCGAGATGGGAAAAGAAATCCTAAAGATTCTACGAAGATGGGCTGTAAAATCTCCCCATGAAAAACTTGCCGATTTTTCTAGTAATAGGTTTCGTCTGCGCCTCATCTTTTGCGTTCTCGCAAAGTGCAGAGGAAATGGCCTCCAACTGTAAGGGGATTGTAGAGGCCAAGATCGTCAACGATCAGTTAGCGGCCCCAAGTGATTTTCAATCGGGGGTATGTTGGGGAGCGTTTGGAACGATCCAAACAATCGTGACGATTGTACCGCGCTCCTTCCCTCAAAATGGGCCTCTATTTGAGGTTTGTTTGCCACAAGAAGGCACGCGATCACAGTTAATTCGCATTTTTATGGCTTATGTGGAACGACATCCAGAACGAATCCATGAGGATTATTTCTTTATCGCCACTACCGCACTAAAGAAAGCATTCCCGTGCCGAAAACGCTGATCTGGACTATTATAAGCAGCAAATAGAAAAGCCGCGCTGCCCGGCGCGGCCCTTCGGTGTGGCGAATCTCTATAGCGACATCATCGCATGGAGTTTGCCAAAATGCATACCACACTACCACACCCACTATAACCAAGGCTGTGAAGGGTATTAATGCCTATCCAAACATTCCACCTCGTCCAATCGCCGTCCTCTTATTTCCTTTAGTACGGCTTCGGCGCTGGTATCGCTACTCCGTAGTGCGATTACTATTTGAGATTCGCAGCGTAGCGTCTCGCATGGGATGGATATTTGAAATTACGAAGCGGAGCGTCTACATGGACGGGCTGAAATTCGCAAGTGGATGGCAAGCTGTGCAGTGACCGGACCTTGTACACGAGAGTACATTCTCTACATGCAACGAATAGAGGCGCTGTACCCGTTTTGTGTATTCATGGTATTTGTTGATCGCGCGTGGAAGGTGGTCGTAATCATTGTCTTTGAGACATCGCATACGAATTCGTCCGGCTCATAGATCAATTTTACGCAATTATAAGACCGCAAAGATTAGAGAATTCTCTTGACTTTCCAAAGCGGCTTTAGCATAATAGTCATTATGAATTGCTTGGACTCCCAAACGAGAGCACAGATTATCCGCTGCCTGATTGAAGGCTGCTCGATCCGTGCGACTTGCCGAATGACGGGAGCGGCCAAGAACACGGTTGTGAAGCTGCTGGCAGATATGGGAACCGCTTGCGCTACGTTCCATGATTTCCACGTTAAGAACTTCAGGGTTCGCCGTCTCCAGTGCGATGAAATCTGGTCGTTTGTCGGCGCAAAAAGAAGAATGCGACGCGTGGAGCAGAAGTATTACGGGTGGGGCGATGTTTGGACGTGGATAGGAATTGATGCCGATACCAAGCTGGTCGTTTCCTACCTTGTAGGCGGCCGGGATGCGGGATGGGCAATGGAGTTCATGGAAGACTGCGCCAGCCGCATCAGAGGCGCGTACAGGTCACTACAGACGCGCACAAGCCATACCTCAAGGCCGTAGAGGGCGCATTCGGGTTGGAAGTGGATTATGCCACGCTCCAGAAAATCTACGGCGCTACATCCGACGAAGATCAGCGCCGCTATTCGCCCGGCAAGTGCATCGGCTGTGACATGAAAACGGTTCTCGGCTATCCCGATCCTGACCACGTGAGTACGTCCTACGTCGAGCGTCAAAATCTGACCCTAAGAATGTCATCGCGCCGGTTTACTCGCCTCACAAACGGTTTTAGCAAGAAGGCTGAGAATCATGCTCACGCGGTAGCTCTCCATTACATGCACTACAACTACTGCCGGGTACATCAAAGCCTGAGAGTGACCCCGGCCATGGAAGCTGGGCTTGCTGACCACGTTTGGGACATGGATGAATTGATAGCTCTGCTCCCCCCGCCCATCGTATCTAAATCAAAAATAGACAATCAACTGTTTCGGAAGGCGCTTGGGGAAAGCGCCTAAGTTTCCAAGTATTTCTCAGGGTCATCCATCATTTTCTGTAGCTCAGGCTCCCGGATCATCTCCCCGGTTCGGCTTTGAAATGCCGTACCGAAACCCAAACAGATTCCTGAGTGTTTTCCGGTCAAGGAAACTTGCAAACCGTGCCTTGTCATCAAATCCATTGCGGGAGAGAATCGCTGCTGTTAAGCGGGCAAGCATCTCATCAAGTGCGTAGCCGCGTTTTTCCTCTAACCTCATAGACAATCGTTCAATCCAAATCGGCTCATATTTGTCAACGGTGAGTAGAACGGCATCCGTTTCGCCTCCGCAAGCCCCTCGACAGTCTTTTTTAGCGCGATACATCAAATAAGACAGTTGGGCAAGACACACGCGGGGAGCGACCAATGGACCGAAGAGCATACGGAATATAGGGTCAGTCACCACTGCTCCAACCCCTATCGCTACATATCCGCTAGATTCCTGAACTGTTTTCCGAAGTATGATCACCGGAGGATCACAAAAATACAAGCCCAAAGTATCCAAACTGTTAGCAGTTCCTTGGACATGCGCCCCCAAGATAAACGTTAAGTATGGCCGCTCTTCGTTTGGTCCAAATCCGGTAGACCACTGAATCATTCTGCCCTTGACGGCAATCTCCAGTCCATCAAGAGATTTTGGGTCGATCAAATTCAAATCCGTGAGGAGGTCGGTGACAAACATTTCTGCGGCGTTTATATCTGAACACGAATACGCAATAGCAAATGCGCCTGTTGCGGTTGTTAAAGATTTAACCTTAACTTTGTCAAAGGTTGAGCCATCTGGACTCGTCATCTGTGTATCGGCGGCAACGACAATCCCGCCTTGACATAGCATCCCTATCGCTATGGTCATGCGTCCTCGTTTCGCCAGCCGCTCAGACTTTTGTAGTTCTCGTGGAACAATTGGTCGCGGCTTTGGGAATGGCGAAATCATAGCTCACCGCCTCCCATGCTTGCTAATGCTTGCGTTTCCTGTGGAAATCCAAACTGACCCACTACCGAAACTGGGCCTGGTTGCACCGATACAATAGAACCATGCTTCGCGATCTGCGCCCCCTCTTCGTCTACATGCGCCGCTACCGCTGGGGATACCTGTGGGGCACGCTCTCCTGCATCGCCACCAACGCCGTCTGCGGTGCAGTTTCCCCAGCGTCCTGGGATGGGCCATCGACGAGCTCGCAGAAGGCACCACGCCGACCAGCAGCGATTCTGCTCTTCGCCGGCCTGCTGGTCGCCATCTCGCTCGTCAAGGGCGTCTTTCTCTACGCCCAGCGCTGGATTCTCATCGGCATCTCGCGCGAGATCGAGTTCGACCTGCGCAACGACCTCTTCCGCCACCTCGAAAAGCAGGACTCGGGCTTCTATCAGCGCTATCGCACCGGCGACATCATGGCCCGCATGACCAACGACCTGAATGCCGTGCGCATGCTGCTCGGCCCGGCGCTCATGTACAGCGCCAACACCGTCTTCTTCACCGTCTTCGCGCTGTTCTTCCTGCTGCACCTCAGCCCCTGGCTCACGCTGGTGGCGCTGGCGCCCATGCCCCTCGCCAGCATCCTGGTGCAGTACTTCGGCCACCGCATTCACGACCGCTTCGAGCGCATCCAGGCCAGCTTCTCCGAGATCTCCGCGCAGGCCCAGGAAAACTACTCCGGCGCGCGCCTGATCCGCGCCTTCGCCCGCGAAGAATCGCAGATCGGCCTCTTCGAGAAGCTCAATCGCCAGTACATCGCCCGCTCCCTGCGCCTGGTTCAGCTCATGGGCATGCTCTGGCCCACGCTGGAGTTCATCCTCGGCGTCTCCATGGTCATCACGCTGCTGGCCGGCGGCCACCTGGTGCATCGCGCATCGCATCACGCGTGGGCCAGTTCGTCGCGTTCAACACCTACATGATCCTGCTCATCTGGCCCATCATCGCCGTGGGCTGGGTGGTCAACCTCTTCCAGCGCGGCACCGCCTCCGTGAAGCGCATCGACGAGCTGCTGCAGGCCGAGCCGGCCATCGACGACCGCGCCGCCGACCCCGCGATTCGCGCCCGACGCCGTGCTGCACGGCGAGATCGAGTTCCGCCATCTCAACTTCAGCTACGGCGACACGCCGGTGCTGCGCGACATCTCGCTGCAAGATTCCCGCCGGCTCCAGCCTGGCCATCGTCGGTCCCACCGGCTCGGGCAAGACCACGCTCGTCAACCTGCTCTCGCGGCTCTATGAAGCGCCCGAGGGCTCGCTGCTCATCGACGGCCGGCCGGTGCGCGACTATCCGCTGGCCGTGCTGCGCCGCAACATCGGCATGGTGCCCCAGGAAACCTTCCTGTTCAGCGACACCATCCGCGAAAACCTCGCCTTCGGCGCGCCCCACGCCACCGCCGAAGAGATGCTCGAAGCCGCCGAGGCCGCGCACATCCGCCAGGAGTTCGAGGAGTTTCCGCAGGGCTTTGAAACCATGGTGGGCGAGCGCGGCGTCACGCTCTCCGGCGGGCAGAAGCAGCGCTCCGCCATCGCCCGCGCCCTGCTGCGCCGCCCGGCCATCCTCATCCTCGACGACGCGCTGGCCAGCGTGGACACCTACACCGAAGAGCGCATCCTCGGCGGCCTGCGCAGCTACACCGCCGCCTCCACCACCATCCTCATCTCCCACCGCGTCTCCACCGTGCGCAATGCCGACCAGATCGCCGTGCTCGACCACGGCCGCATCGTGGAATTGGGCCGCCACGACGAGTTGCTCGCCCTCGACGGCTACTACGCCGGCCTCTACCAGAAGCAGCAACTGGAAGAAGAACTCACCGTCGCCGGGTGATGAAAGCAGGGAACAGGGAATAGGGAATCAGGGAATCGAGGGACGCACTCAAACTCGGTATCGAGTCCTGCCTGTGAAGCGTCTTTCAGGAAATGAACTACCCAGAGCGGGATGACTTGTGTTCCCGTCCCTGTTCCCTGTTCCCTGTTCCCTGCCTTTCACGCGTTCCATCGCGAGCCCACGTGCGGCCTCTGCGCCGTATTCGTCGCTGTCGAAGCCCATCTGCCTGCGCCGCGACCGGCCGCCCACCTGCGACGGAGCCGGATTGACCTCCGGATCCCTGCGCCACCTGCCGCCACGCGTCGCGCACATTCCTCACGCAGTCGATGGCGTGCTCGAACTTCTGCCGCGAGGCCGACTGCGAGGCCTGCAGAATCTGCGCGAAGATCGATGGCGTAGAACTCGCTCAGCGCCTGCGCCGGCCGGCCGCCCACATCCATGCGCAGCCGCGCCTGCAGGTGAATGATGATGTCCAGCGCCCGCTTCACCGCCGCCCGCCGCGCCGCCTCGTCGCCGCGCTCCACGGCCGCGCTGGCCGCGTAAAGAAAGCGGATAATTCCGTCGTAGAGCGCCACCACCAGATCCACTGCCGAAGCGCCTTCCAGCGCATGTTCCTGATAACTTCCCATCGTGATGATGCTCCTTAGCCGTTGGTGTTCTGGTTATAGCCGGTGATCGCCGAGTAAAGCTCGTTGACTCCGTCCAATTGCGAAGGCAACTGCTGCATGATCTCGTTGGCGCTGTTCAACTCCGCGGTCAGGCTCGTTTGCTGCGCCGAAATCAGGCTCTTCTCCTTGGAGATGTCCGCATTCAGCGTGGATTCGATGTTGCTGTTGGAACTGGAGGCCAGCGCCAGAATGCCCGTGCCTTGCGGTGGTGCCGGCGTTGGTCAGCATGGTGGAGAAATTCTGCCCCCAGCTGTTGGCGTTCTGGAAGAAGCCCACCACGCCGCTGTAGTCCGAGTTCAGCACCGAATCCAGGCTGGTGGCGTCGAAGGTCAGCGAGCCGTCGTTGTTCACGCTGATGCCCAGGCCGGTCAGGCTGCTGATGTCCGAGGAGTTGGTGTAACTCAGGCTTGTCGAAGCTGGTGTTGGTGGTATCCAGAATGCTGGAGGTCACGCGTCAGGGCCCCGGCGCTTCCCACCGTCGCTGAGGTCAGTTGCAGGCTGGACTCTCCATCGCTGGTGACCACCGCCGCCGTCACCCCCAGGCCGGCCGAGTTGATGGCGCTGGCCAGACCCGACAGCGTGTTGCCGGAAGTGCCGAGGGTGACGGTTTGTGCCGTGCCGCTGCCCACCGCAATGGAGACAGAGCCGCTCAGCACATCGTTCGCGTCGGCAATCGCGGTCAGCGTCCCCACGTCCGCCGTCGAGCTGGCGTAGCCGCCGGTGTCGGTGTAGCTCAGCGCCGTGGGCGTGGAAGCCACCACGCTCGAGGTTACGGTGAGCGCCCCGCTGGCGCCGGCCTTCGTCGAGATCAGCGAAAGCGTCGACTGGCCATCGCTGGTGACCACCGAAGCCGTCACCCCCAGCTGGGCCGCATTGATGGCGCCGGCCAGTCCGGAGAGCGTGTTGTCCGACGAGGTGCAGCGTAATGGTCTGCGCCGTGTTGCTGCCCACAGCGATCGACAGCGAGCCGGACAGCGTGGTCCCGCCGTATCCGGGATCGAGGTCAGCGACCCGTTCGGATTCGCGGCATTGACCGCGCCCAGAATCTGCTGCTGCAGCAGCGTCAGCGTCGGCGAGCCAAACAGCGGCTCCGGATTCCCCGAGCTGTTATCCCCTTCCTGCGTGTTCATGGCGCTGATCAGCGCGTTGTAGTCGCTGACGAACTGGTTCACCGTGCTCTCCACATCGGTGTTGTCGTTGCCGATCACCACCTGCACCTGCTCGCCCGATGGTGCTCGGCGCCAGCAGTTGAAAGGTCACGCCGGGAATCAGATTGGCCACCGTGTTCGAGGCGCTGGACAGGTTCACCCCGTCCACCGTCAGGTTGGCGTTTTCGCCAGCCACCGGCGAGGTGTAGCCCAGCGTGTTGGTCGTGTCCGCCAGGCTCGAGGTCACCGTCAGCGCGCCGTTCGACCCGGAGCTGAGCGCGAGGCTCGACGACCCGTCGCTGTTGGTCACAATCGATGCCGTCACTCCCAGATTGGCCGCGTTGATCGCCCCCTCCAGCCCTGCCAGCGTGTTGTCGCTCGAGGTCAGCGTGACGGTCTGCGCCGTGCCGCTGCCCACCTGCAGCGTGATCGAGCCCGACAGCGTGTCGCTGCCTGCATTCGCAATCGGGGTCAGAATTCCACTCGACGTCGAACTTGCGGAATAGACCGGGGTGACGGCGGTTGAATTTGTCGTGTCCGCAATCGAGTTCGCGCTGACCACAATATTGCCGTCGGCTCCGGACGTCCCCGACACCAGGCTCAGCCGCGAGCCCGACGCATCCGTCAGCACGCTCGCCGTGATCCCCACACCGGAAGAGTTGATCGCCGCGGCCAGCCCCGCCAGCGTATTGTTCCCCGAATCCGCCGGAACGCTGATGGTCTGCGCCGTCCCGGCTGCCCACCGCGAGCGTGATCGATCCCGCAAGGGTGTCGCCGGCGTTGGCGATCGGGGCCAGGTAGCCGCTCGAGGTCTCGGCCAGGTTGGTCACCTCCACCGTGTGCGTTCCGGCAACCGCGGAGGAGTTGGCCGCGGTCAGTGTCAGCACATTGGTATCCGAGCTGGACCCCGTCTTCTCGGAGAGAATTCCCTCAAGATCCGTCAGCGAGCTCATGTCGTTCGACAGGTTAGAAAACAGCGTTCCCAGGCTCGAGATGGCCGTGTCCTGGCTCTCGAGCGTGGTTAGCTGCGTCTTCCACGGCGTCTCCACATTCTCGAGGTTCGCCACAATCGAAGAGACCGTCGCGCTTACATCGAACCCGGCGCCGCTGGTTGGCGACCCGAAACTCAATCCCACTGTGCCCATGCAAGACTCCTTCAGAAAACTCAAGCAGCCGACTGTCCAACGGCCGATGAACACGATTGGAGAAAACTCATGGCAAAGTGGCCATCTCCTTCCCCAGGCGCAGAGAAGGGCGCCCGCCTGGACGCCCTTCCTGGTTATCGGCAATCTGCCGGTTCACGCTACCCGGCGAACCATCTTCCGCCGGAGGAATCCGTAGGATCCTCTGCCTGCGGATTTACTGCAGCAGCTTGGTCACTTCCTGCTGCACGCTGTTGGCCTGGGCCAGGGCCGAGATGCCGGTCTGGCTCAGAATTTCGTACTTCGACATGTTCGAGGTAGCCGACGCATAGTCGGTTGCCTGCACTGCGTTTTGCGCTGAGACCACGTTATCCTGCTGGGTGCTCAGCACCTGGCTGACGGCATTCAGCGTGTTGATCTGGGCGCCGATATATCCGTCCTGTGCCGCCACATCGCTGATGGCCGCATTGAGGTCGGTCAGTGCGGACTCGGCGTCGGCCTGCACGGACAGGTCGGTCGCGCTCAGCGACTGGCCTGCGGAGTCGGAGTAGCTGATGGTGGCCACGCCGCCGGAACCGTTGGTGTCCGCCGACATGCCCAGCACCGATGTGCCGCCGGAGGTGGTGGAATCCGAGACCGTTCCCGAGATCCCGATGCTGTAGTAGGGAGAGGAGGTTGTGCCCACGTCTGTCACGGCTGCGCCGGTCGCGCTGTCCGTGATGGTCGGCGCATCTGAGTTGGACGAAGACAAAGTCATGACCGTGCCGGCAGTGTTCAGCGAGGCGGTGACGCCATAGTTCCCGGCGTTGACCGCGGCTGCCAGTGTCGTGTAGGTTTCGGCATCCGCCACGACGAGCGTGTTGGAGCCAATGGTGAGGGTGCCGGCGGCGCTGGGTGCGCCGGTGATGGTGGCCAGCGTGGTGGAGTTTGCGCTTCCCGCCGCTGTGGGCAGACCGGTGAGGGCTACCGTGTCGGTTCCTGTTCCGGCTCCGGTCAGGGTGGCCGAGGTTTGCGAGATGTTGACCGACGAGTTCGCCGAAGTGAATACGATGTTTGCGGTGTCTGCCACGGAGGTGGTTGCATTGTAGGTCGCTGTCACTCCCCATCCATCGGCGTTGATTGTCGAGGCCAGGTTGGCCAGCGTGTCGGTGGAGTTTGCCGTTCCCAGGGTGACGGTGTGGGTGGTGCCATCGGAGCCCACGACGCTCAACGTGCCGGCCAGAACCGCTCCCGCCGCGTCCGGCGCGCTGGTGTTGTTGGTCACCGTCAGGGTGCCCACTTCACCGGTGCCGTTGGTTCCTGTGCTGTTGACGCCTACTCCCGCACCCGAGATGATGATGCCGGTGTCGGTGCTGTTGCTCTTCAGGGCCGGCGTCTCTTCGGCGCCTGCCGCAGCCGTGGCGGTTGCCGCACTGCCTGCATTTGCCGCCGTGCCGAAACTGGCGGTAATGCCCAGGCCGGAACCGTTGATGGCGCTGATCAGGCCCTGCGCGGTATTGGCATAACTGGTGCCCGCACCCACGCTGATATTCGCCGTGGCCTGGACCGCCGATCCGCCGGCGCCCTTGGTCATGTAATTGACGGCAACCGTGGTGGTTGCGGTGGAGGCGCCGAGGCTGTCGGTAACGGCCGCATTGGTGCCGTTCTTCGACAGGTCGATGAACACGTTGTTGGTGCCGCTGCTGTAGGCCATCGCACCGCTGGTGTCGCCCAGGTTGGAGGAAGAAAGGGTGCGGATGTTGAGCGCATCGATCGACGCGCCCTGCGTGGACGAGTCGCCGGTGTAGATGGCGGTCTTCGAGTTGAAGACCTGCTCCTGGTTGTAGGTAGTGGTGGTGCCGATGTTGTTCACTTCCGACAGGATCGACTGGTACTCCTGATTGGCAGCCGCATCCTGGCGTGGAGTTGAGGGTGCCGTTCGAGGCTTCGGTAGCCAGCGTCACGGCCCGGTTGAGCAGGTTCGTCACTTGCGAGAGCGCGCCATCGGCAACCGTCAACAGGCCCACACCTTCGGTCGCGTTGGTTTCCGACTGGGTAAGGGCCTGCGAGTTGGCCTGAAGGCCGTTGACCAGCGAAAGCCCTGCAGCATCGTCGGCGCCGGAGTTGATCTTCGATCCGGAAGACAACTGCTGCAATACTGTATTCAGGCTGTTGTTGGTGTTGTTCAGATTGTTCTCAGCCGTACATGGCGGAGAGATTATTCAAGACACCCAGGGACATGGGGTTCTCCTTGTGGATGCGTGGATTTACAGCCCCTGCACGCGAAAGCGCTCCCATTTTTTAACTTCCCCTGGGCAGCTGTTTCCGGCGCGGTTGCCGTCGCATCTGGCCCCTTCTTCGGCCCCCGCCCCGCGGACTTTATCTGCCCCCCGCAACTGTCCCGCCGGAGACAATTCCTCCTCCGCCGTTCTAATTTTTTAACCTTTTCCTTCCCCCGCCGATAACTTCCGCAAAGGAGTTTCCCTCCCCATGATTCAACTCACCCGCCTCAACGGAATCGCCATCGTGCTCAACAGCGACCTTATCAAGACCGCCGAGGCTTCCCCGGACACCATGCTCACCCTCATCAACGGTGAAAAGCTCATCGTGCGCGAACCCTGCGAGGAGGTTACCGAACGCGTTCTCGCCTACCGCGCCCGTCTGCTCTCGGCGGTCGTCCGCCGCCTGCCCTCCTATGACAACCTGCAGCGCGTGGTCTCCATCACCAGCCTCGACGTGGCTGGCCTCAGCCCCGCCCTGCCGCCGGAGCGGCCCGGTCCGGAGACCCGCACCTGAGTGCAGCCACATCCTTTTGCGCATCCGGACTCTGGAGGATCTGTTCATGGATAAATCGAGTATTGGCGGAGTCATTCTGGCCGTCGCCGGAATTGTCGCGGGCTTGCTCATCGAAGGCGGAAATCTGGGCCAGATTCTGCAGCCCACCGCGGCCCTCATCGTCTTCGGCGGCACCATGGGCGCCGTCCTGCTGCAGTTCCCCCTGTCTACCGTGCTGGCCGCCTTCCGCAGCCTCGGGCACCTCTTCGCCGCACCCCGCAAACAGAACGATCAGCTCATCCGACTGCTGGTTTCCTTCGCCAACAAGGCCCGCCGCAGCGGCGTCGTCTCTCTCGACAGCGACCTCGAGGCAATTGACAACCCCTTCCTACGCCAGTCCCTGATGCTTGCCGTTGACGGCACCGAGCCTGGAGAACTGCGCCGCATCATGCAGGTCAGCCTCGACTCCACCACCGAAAGTGACGAACGCCTGCCCGCCGTCTTCGAGTCGGCCGGCGGCTTCTCGCCCACCATCGGCATTCTCGGCGCCGTGCTCGGACTTATCCAGGTCATGCAGCACCTCGACAACATCAACGAAGTGGGCCGCGGCATCGCCGTGGCCTTCGTCGCCACCATCTACGGGGTCGGCATCGCCAATCTCTTTTTCCTCCCCTTCGCCGGAAAAATGCGAATTCGCATCCGCGAAGAACACCTTTGCCGCGAGATGATGCTCGAGGGGGTCGCCTCCATCCTCGAAGGCATGAACCCGCGCATGCTTGAGATCAAGCTGGCCGGCTTTCTCGACGACCCCATCCAGAAGAAGAAGGAGAGAGCCGCATGAGGAACCGCGTCCCCCGCAGCCGCGTCACCCATGACCGCTGGCTGGTCTCCTATGCCGACTTCATCACCCTGCTCTTCGGCTTCTTTGTCGTCCTCTATGCCTTCGCCAAGGCCGATCAGAAGAAGCAGTTGCAGGTCTCCGAATCCATTGACTCCGCCTTCCGCTCACTCGGCCTGTTTCCGGACGTCACCCGCCATCCCTCCGCCGGCCCATTCGCCAGCGCCGGCGCCGAGACGCCCGCCATCCCCATGAATATCGTCATGGGAGAAGACGTTCTCTCCCCGGCCAGGGTCAAAGGCGACTTCGACCGCCTCGGCCGCGAACTCACCCAGACCCTCTCCAACCAGGTCGCCACCCACACCGTCTCCATCCACATGGGCCGCGACGGCCTGGTCATCAGCCTGCGCGAGGCCGGCTTCTTCGCCTCCGGATCCGCCGCGCCGAAGCCGGAAACCCTCCCTACCCTGCGCCAGATTGCCGCTTCCCTCGGCCGGACCGGCTACGACCTCCGCGTCGAGGGCCACACCGACAACGTGCCCATCCACACCTCCGAATTCGACTCCAACTGGGAGCTCTCCACGGCCCGCGCCACCCGCATCGCCCGCATCCTTCTCGACCTCAAATCCATACCCCCGGATCGAATCTCCGCCGCCGGATACGCCGAGTTCCACCCCGTCGCGCCCAACTCTACGCCCGAGGGCCGTGCCGAAAACCGCCGCGTCGATCTGGTCGTCCTGCCCCGCTCCGGCGTCGATCTCTCCCTGCCGGCCCTCGCTCACCCCACCGGCGCCTGGCGCAAAATCACTGACGGCAATTGACTTGCGCGCACTTGGCCCCGTCCCAAGAGGATTCGGCCGCGTTCCTTCAGCTCTCAATTTTGATCACTCATTGTGCGCATTTTTGTCCATATTGAAAATATCTTTCAAAAAACTTGACTATTTAAGCACTTTTTAGCTAACCTTTTGCTCACAGTGCATCTGGGGCAGAACTTCGTTCACAGACTTGAATGCGTACCGGGCCACCAGCCACCCGAGTTAACACGATCCGATTTCGGGACTCCGAACTCTTCAAGGAAAGCAAAAGCAATCGCCATTGATGCCCCATCCGGTCTCGTTCGATGAACGCAGAGTTTTTCACCGCTGAATTCTCAACCGCAGCAGCTGACGGCGTGGAGTTGATCCCATTACCCGCCGTAGATAAAAACAAACGGATCAGACCCAGCCAACAAAATGAGGCCCCTATGAACACCAGAATCCTTCGGCTTGTATTCGGATGCACGCTCGCCTTTATGGCGTGCGTCTCCATCGCCCTTGGTCAGAGCGTAAGCGGCGCTGTTTCAGGTCAAGTTACAGATCAGACCGGCGCGGTCGTCGCCGGCGCACACGTTGTCGCCCATAACCTCGACACCGGCGTGGACACGCCCACAACCACCAATTCCACCGGCCTGTACGGCATTGACAATCTGCCCATCGGCAATTATCAACTCATCGTCACCGCGAGCGGGTTTAATACCGAGACCCTCCCAGCCTTTTCTCTGGAAGTGCTGCAGACCGCGAACTTCAACGTTAAGCTGACGGTGGGAAGCTCTTCGACGACGGTCAACGTCTCGGCCGCCGCGCCCATACTGAACACCACCGACCCCACCATCTCAAGCACATTCACCGCCAACACCATCGAGAACTTCCCGCTCAACGGCCTGGATTTTTCAGCCCTGACAGTGTACGTTCCCGGCGCGGTGACCACCTACGGAACCGGGGGCCAGACCAGCATCGAGCGTAGTACCTATAACTCCGACACGCCGAATTTCAACGGCAACCGCGCCCAGGCGAACAACTACACGCTCGACGGCATCGACATGAACGAGACCTATAACAACCTGATCTCCTATAGCCCAGCGCCCGAGGCGCTTGAAGCAGATCCAGGTGCTTACGGCGGATTCCCCAACCGACTACGGCAACGTGAACGGCGCAGGCGTGGTGGCCGTGCTCAAGAGCGGCACCAACCAGTTCCACGGTTCGGCTTACGGTTACGTGCAGGATTACCGGTTGGACGCAAACTCCTACGGGAACGGCCAGACAACACCAGCTACTCCCATCAACCCCTATTCCCAGGCGCAGTTCGGTGGCTCCGTGGGCGGACCCATCTGCACAACAAGCTGTTCTTCTTCGGCGACTACCTTGGATCGCGCCATCACGTTGGCGGATTGGGTCAGGCAAGCGTGATTCCTGACGCCATGCGCAATGGCGATTTCTCGGTCCTGCTCAGCTGGATCGAATCCAATCCAGCTCTATGACCCGCTCAACAACTTTGCGCCGTATACCAACAACCAGGACGTTCCGATCACAAATCCGGTCGCCAAGTTCCTCTTTGCCAATCCGACTCTCTACCCGGATTGCGGCGGCGCCAGCCCCGTCACCCCCAGCAACGGCAAATGCGTGCCCCCCAAAGACGGAATCGCGAACAGCAACTACGAGGCGCCATCGCGCAGCTTTAACGCCAACAACCAGGGCGACGTCAAGATCGAATACGACCCCCACGCAAACGACAAGATCACGGGATTCTATTCCATCTCTCATGCCTATGACGGCTCGACCCCGGTTCTGGCCATCACCTTCCCGGGATTCAATCTCTATCCCACCTGGATCACCGGCCTCAACTGGGTGCGCACCTTCTCCTCGGCGCTGGTCAACTCGGCGCGCATCGGATTTACCCGCACGGATTGGAATCAAGGCTTCCCTGAGGATCCAACCGGGCCAATTCGGAACCGCTGGCAATTCCAAGGTGGGCATCAGCTTCCCCGACCAGAAGTTTAACGGCTTTACCAACCAGGGCCTCAACGGCGGCCTCAGCGACGTGGGCACAACGGCTTACAACGGCGGCGTGATCGACAACACCTACAGCTACATCGACAGCCTCACCTGGCAGCGCGGCAGGCACTTTCTCAGCATGGGCATCGAAGCGCGCCGCTACCAGAACAACTACCCCACCGGCAACAACGACGGCTACCTGGGTTCGCTGAACTACTCCGGCAACTTCACTTCGAATGGCGCCGGCTCCAGCGGCTACGGTCCCGCGGATTTCGTGCTCGACCGCGTATCGTCGGGAGGCGTCACTCTGACCAGCGTCAATGTTGGCCAGCGCCAATGGCGCACCGCCGGCTTTGCCGAGGACAACTTCAAGTTTCTGCCCAACCTCTCCTTCATCTTCGGCATCCGCTACGAGTTCGACGAACCCTGGGTCGAAGAGCAGGACAGGACAGGAAACGTCGATCTCACCACCGGGCAGATTCTCTATGCCGGCCACGTGCCCGCGGCCGCTCTGCTTCCCAATTCCGGTCTCCAGGGATCGGGCCTGTGCGCAAACCTGGCCTGCTACCAGCCGAACTACCGGCAGTGGATGCCGCACATCGGCTTTGCCTATCAAATGAACGACCGCTTTGTGGTGCGCGGCGGCTACGGCGCCACCAGCTTCTTTGAAGGCAACTCGTTCAACCAGCGCCTCACCGCGATTGCACCCTTCCTGCAGGCCGCCGGCTTTTCGGTAGCCAGCCCCATTCCTGGCGCCGTATCCACGCCCAACACCGCCGAGGAAGGCTTTACCAGCTCCGACACCGCGGTTCAATACAGCAGCTCCAACAACGGCTACACCGCGTATCCACAGAACATTCAGCCTGCATACGTCCAAGAGTTCAACCTGACCGCGGAATACGCGCTCACCCACTCCATGTCCCTGCAGGCCGGCTACGTGGGAGAGACGGGCCAGCACATTGAAGACTACGGCAACGTAAACCAGTACACCGTGAACGGCGATCAGACCTCGGCTCCGTTCTACAACAGCCCGTACATCGGCGCCACCGTGACCAACACTGATCCCATGTCCGACTCCGCGCTGGGCGTGGGCGGCTCCGGCGGCTTGCTGATCACCGAATCGCGCGCCATGATGAACTACAACGCTCTCCAGGTGGTGCTCCGCGAGCGCCTCAGCCACGGCCTGGAGTTCACCGCCAACTACACCTGGGGCAAGGCGATGACCAACAGCCTCGGCAACTACTCCTTGAATGTAAGTGGCTATGGCAGTGCCGGCGCCTTCGAGAACTACTACGACAGTGGCGCCAGCGACGCCCCGGCCGGATACGACATCAAGCACAACTTCACCGGAACCGGCGTCTACGCCCTGCCTGTCGGCCGTGGCAAAGAATACTTCTCTTCGGCCAGCCGCGTGCTGGATGAAATCATCGGCGGCTGGAAGGCGTCGACAGCGATGGTCGTCTACTCCGGCTTCCCGGGGACAATATTGGGCGGATCCAGCAACTCCAACAGCTATGGACCCAATCGCGTCAACCAGTACCGCAAGCTCAATGTGAGCGGCCGCAGCCTGAACAACTGGTTCGGTACCGATCCCTCGGCTACTCCCTGCCTCACCGCCGGCGATGACGACGGCACCTGCGCCTTCGGCGTGCCCGCCAACGGCGACTTCGGAACATCGCACAACGGTTCTGTTCGCGGACCCGGCTACCTCAACGTGGATATGTCCGCATTCAAGGACTTCCACCTATTCGAATCGAACACAATCGGTTTCCGTTTCGACGCCTTCAACGCATTCAACATCGTCAGCTACGGCAATCCGGATACCGGCATTGGCGATACCAACTTCGGCAACGTCGCTCTCCAGGGAACGCGCTCGGTCGAACGCCACCTCCAGTTCTCACTCAAATACACCTTCTAACAACAGGGCTGCCGCAGAGGCATGCGGCAGCTACACACAAGCGGCCTCCTTTGTTTTGCGGTCCTCGCTGGATGCTACGATGTTCAGCGGGGACCCTCACTTTTTCTGAAATAGGACGCGGTCATCATGGACCTTGAAGTCTGCATCGATTCCGTGGAGTCTGCGATTGCAGCTGAACGCGGAGGGGCAAAGCGGGTTGAACTCTGCTCCGATCTTCTCGAAGGTGGAATCACACCGGGCGCGGGTATGATTGCCTCCGTGCGCCGCCGCATCGCCATCGGTCTTTATGTCATGATTCGCCCTCGCGGCGGAGATTTTTGCTACACCGATCTCGAATTCGAAGTTATGCAGGAAGAGATCAATCAAGCGCGACTGCTGGGCGCGGACGGCGTGGTGTTTGGCCTGCTGGATGAACAGGGCCACGTGGATGTAGCCCGCACCCGCCAGTTGGTGGATCTGGCCCGTCCTCTGCGATGTCACCTTTCACCGCGCCATCGATATGACTCCCGACCTGCCCGCGGCCGTCCACGATGTTGTCGCCACCGGCGCAAATCGCATCCTCACCTCCGGCGGAGCTCCCGACGCGTTGCGCGGCACGCCCGAGATCGCCCGCATGGTCCAGGCCGCTCACGGCCGCATCGCCATCATGGCCGGCGGCGGCATCACCGCGGATAACATTGCAGCCATCGCCCACGGCGGCGGCGCGGCCGAGTTCCACTCCAGCGCTCGCACCGTCTTCCCCAGCCCGGTTCGCTTTCGCAAGCGGGGCCTGGCCATGGGCGACCTGCGCGATCGTGAGTACCGCCGCTTCACCGTGCGCGAGCAGAGCGTGCGCGCCCTGCTCCATGCGTTGCCTATGATGACCAAGGAATCGCAGCCTGCCTGATGGGCAGGTACAGCACTTTCGATTCTCGTGCTTACAGAAACCGGGAGGCAAAGTGGCTTTTCCCTCCCCGAAACCCCCAGCGACAGGTCTTCGTCGTTGGCGTGGAAGTAAAAGCCACCTTGCACACTCTCAAGATGTCAACAGGTGCATCGAAAGTGCTCTAGAATTCCACACAAGGACGTTGCCGGGGTCCAGCTCTTCATGTCGATTAAGACCGATCAACGCGCAAAGAGAATCCTCCAGGTGCTGCTGCGCCACGGCAACACTTCCGTGGATGAACTGGCGGCCCAACTGGAAGCCTCCACAGCCAGCGTTCGCCGCGACCTCACCCGCCTTGAAGAACGCGGCCTGGTCCATCGCACCCACGGCGGCGCCAAACTCGCCGGGCAAACCCAGTACGAGCCCTTTCGCTTCGACTCGTCCTTCCAGGAGCGCGAAGGCCGCTTTGCCGAGGAGAAACGACGCATCGGGCTGGCCGCCGCAGAGCTTATTCGCGAGCATGAAACCGTGGGCTTCACCGCCGGAACCACCACCACCCAGGCCGCCCGCTGCATCCGCCATCGCAGCGGCATCCACATCATCACCAACGCCGTCAACATCGGCATGGAACTCAACCACCAGGCTACCCTCGACGTCACTCTCACCGGTGGCACCATGCGCTGGGCGGGCGCTTTCTCGCTCACCGGACCCACCGCCATGGAGATGCTCAGCGGCGTCTTCCTCGACAAGGCATTCATCGGCGCCTGCGGCATCGATGTGCAGCGCGGAGCCACCACCATCGAACCCGACGAAGCCGCCGTGTTTCGCGCCATGGTCCGCCAGGCCAAGCAGGTCATTGTCCTGGCCGACTCAAGCAAGGTGGCAATGATCAGCCCCGCCCTCATCTGCCCCGTCGCCGACATCGACATCCTCATCACCGACTCCGGCATCACCCCGGAAGCCCTGGGCGGTTTCAAAGCCAACGGCGTCCAGGTGCTGGCCGTATGAGGCTTCCCTGCCTCGCCCCGCTGGCGCCGCGCTCGAGTTTTGCCCGCAGTCGCCTTGCCTGTTGCCTGGCCGCAGTGCTCATCGCAATCCTGCCCTCCGCAGCCCGCGCCGCCGATGGCGCACAGCAATTCGCCGACCTGGGCCAGTGCAAACTGGAAAGCGGCCAGACCATCCAGAACTGCCGCATCGGCTATCGCACATTCGGACAGCTCAACGCAGCGCGCGACAACGCCATCCTCATGCCCACCTGGCTCTACGGCCGCTCCGCCGACCTGGTCTCCCTCTTCGGCGACGGCAGTTCCCCCCAGGACCTGGTCGACACCACCCGCTTTTTCGGCATCGCCATCGACGCGCTCGGCAACGGCGTCTCGTCTTCGCCGTCGAACAGCCCCGCCCAGCCCGGCACGGCCTTCCCCACTTTCACCCTGCGCGACGTGGTTGCAGCCGAGTATCGCGTCGTCACCGAAGTCCTCGGCCTGCATCATCTCCACGCGGTCGTCGGACTCTCCATGGGCGGCGAGCAGACCTTTGTCTGGGCCGTCATGCACCCTGATTTCTTCGACCGAGCTGTCCCCATCCTCGGCACCCCGCGCCTCACCAGCTACGACCTCCAGGTCAAGCGCATCATGGTCAAGACCATCCTCGACGACCCCGCCTATCAGGGCGGCAACTACACCACCGAACCTGCACTCAAACTCGCCAACCTCTTCGGCAACCTGGTCGTCACTACCCCTGAGTACCGCAACCAGGCCACGCCGCGCGACAAACTCGACGAGTTCTTCGCCGAAGCGGAATCCCCGCAATCCATTGACGCCAACGACCGTCTCTGGCAGTTGCGCGCCATCATGACCCAGGACGTAATCGGCAACCGTACGCTCGCCGAAGCCGCCCGCGCTGCCACTCCCAAGTTCCTGGTCATCGTCAGTGCCCAGGACCACCTCGTCAACCCGCAGCCCGCGCTCGACTGGGCCGCCGCCACCGCCGCCCCCGTCTATGTCTCCAACGGCAGTTGCGCCCACCTCATCATGAACTGCGACGCATCGGCCGTCTCCACCCGCGTCCGAAATTTTCTTGGATCCGCCACAACGCCCTGAAACGCCAGCCATAGGTCGCGGCATGGCTTCCAGATAATCACCGCTCTGATCGTTTTGCATTGATTCAATCACGTTATACTGATCGCACTTGCAGCCCACAGCAGCGCCCGCATCGGAAAAGGTGACCCCATCCCAATGACCTCCAACCACGCCCCAGCCCTGCCCGCAGACCCCTCCAAACGCAATTACGCCCGCTTTCTGCTCCTCGTTGCCGGTCTCGGCGGCCTGCTCTACGGCGTCGACGTCGGCATCATCGGTGGCGCGCTCCCCTACCTGCAGGCCACCTCGCACCTTACCCCCGCCGAGCTGGGGGCCATCGTCGCCGCTGTTCTACTGGGCGGCACCTTCTCCACGCTCTTTGCCGGCATGCTCGCCGACTGGATGGGCCGCAAGCCCCTCATGATCCTCAGCGGCATCGCCTTCGCCGCCAGCATCCCGATCATCGCTCTTTCCCAGGGCTACGGTCCGCTTTTCGCGGGCCGCCTGTTGCAAGGCATGAGCGCCGGCGTCATCGGCATCGTGGTCCCGCTCTATCTCGCTGAATGCCTTCCCGCCTCCACCCGCGGCAAAGGCACAGGCATCTTCCAGTGGCTGCTCACCTTCGGCATCGTCGTCGCCGCGCTGATCGGAATCTACTACAGCTACCGCGTCCACGCGGTCGAGCTTTCCGCCAGCGCCGACACCCTGTTCCACTTCAAAGACGCCGCCTGGCGTCGCATATTCTGGGTTTCATTGCCCCCTGGCCTGTTGTTCGTCATTGGCTCATTCATGGTGAGTGAAAGCCCGCGCTGGCTTTTCCGCCGCGGCAAGAAGGACCAGGCGTATACCGCGCTTCTCCGTTCCCGCGCGCCCGAGCAAGCCGCCAACGAGTTGCGCGAGATGGAGGAAACCGCCCAGATCGCCAATCAGAAAACCTCTACGGGCAAGTTCGTCTCCGGTTCGCTCTTCCAGCGCAAATACATCATCCCCTTCGTTCTCACCCTGGTGATCCTTTCCTGCAATACAGCCACTGGCATCAACTCCGTCATCGGTTACAACACCGGCATTCTGCTGCAGAGCGGCCTGTCGGATCTTTGGGCGCACTGGGGTTACGTCATCTTCACCGCCTGCAACTTCGGGGCGACCATCATCGGCATGACGCTGGTCGACCGCAAAGGCCGCCGCTTCCTGTTCATTCTGGGCACCAGCGGCATTATTCTCTCCATGATTTTCGTGGGCACGCTTTTCCTGCGCACGGAAAAGCTCTCTGTCGATGCCGGCGCGCAGCTTCAACCGCTGGTCACTGTGAAACGGGACCTTAGCCTTCGCTTCGATCAGGCAGAAGCCGCCCGTCTGCTGGCGAGCGCCGGCCCCGCGGGCCAGCAGATTGACAGCAATCGCGCTTCGCTCGCCGTCATTTACTCTTACGGCGACTACACGGCAACCACAAGCTTCGTCCGCTCCGACGACCCAGCCGCAGCGCCCGTCGAAGTCAAGCGCGAAAACTGCGTGCCCAGCGGCAAGGTACAGGCCTTCTTCGCAAATCCCTTCGGCAATCTCGATGCCGCGCAGAATGCCCCCCTGGTTATTCGCAAGGCTCTGGTCGGCCAGGTGCCGGATTCGTCGCACGGCTGGCTGGTCGCAATGGGCCTCTACCTGTTTGTTGCCTGCTATGCCATGGGCCCAGGCGTTTGCGTCTGGATCGCCCTTTCCGAGCTTATGCCTACCCGCATACGTTCCAACGGCATGAGCATCGCGCTGGTACTTAACCAGCTTGTCTCGGCCACCCTTCAGGCCATCTTCCTGCCTTTCGTCGCCAAGCACGGCTATTCGTCAATGTTCTTCCTCTTCGCCTGCTTCACTGTCGTCTACATCGTCACCGTGATCTTCTTCCTCCCGGAAACCAAGGGCAAAACGCTGGAAGAGATTGAAACCCACTTCGAAGGCAAACCCACAACCCCTAGCTTGTCATCCTGAGCGCAGCGCAGCGGAGTCGAAGGACCTGCATCTGTTCTTCGTTCTCGCTCACCACAGCCACTAAACAGGAGCACCATGAAACGCATCCTACTTCTCCTCACCCTCGTTCTGGCCTGCGCCCCAATCCTCAGCGCAGAGCCCGTCGCCCTGTTCTATCTCACCAGCAACCCTGACTCCATTCGGTCTTTCCTCGCCCACTCCCGCCAGATCGACCTGCTCGTCCCCACCTGGTACCAGGTCGACGAAAACGGCCTGGTCACCGGCGCTCCCGATCCCACCGTCCTTCAGCGCGCGCAGGACGACAAACTTCCCGTCATGCCCATCCTCGCCATGTTCAACAAGAAGGGCTTCCACACCCTGGCCCTCAACACCCCCGCCCAGGCTCTCATGAACCAGGCCATGATCCGCGAGTGCAAGGCCCACGGCTATACCGGTTTCCAATTCGACTTCGAAAACATTGACTGGACCGACCGCGACCTGCTCACCACTCTCGTCAAGAACTCCGCCGCGGCCCTGCACCAGGCCGGCCTTCAGCTCACCATCGCCACCGTGCCCAACGCCCCCGGCTACCCCGGCGCCGGCGCCTTCGCCAAGTGGATCTACACCGACTGGCGCGGCGCCTACGACATTGCCGAAATCGCCAAGTATGTCGACCTCGTTTGCCTGATGACCTACGACCAGCAGACCCGCTGGACCATGCCCGGCCCCGTCGCCGGCTGGCAGTGGACCGTCGACAACCTCAACTACGCCCTCAAGGTCGTCCCCAAAGAGAAGCTCTCCCTCGGCATTCCGCTCTACGGCTACCACTGGTACACCGGCGCACCCACCAAAGACCCAACCACCGGCGAAGAAAAGCCCAACCCAACTGCCGACTACATCGGCACCCCCAACGCCCTGCAACTCGCCACCGCCTACGACGGCAAAATCCAATGGGATGAGTTCGACCACAGCGCCTACTTCTGGTTCTACCGCGACCAGATGCGCGAGTGGATCTTTTTTACTGATGTGCGCACCTTCAAAGACCGCTATGAGCTGGTCCAGAAAAATGGCTTGCAAGGCTTCTGCAGCTGGGTTCTCGGCGAGGAAGATCCCGAAATCTGGAACTTTCTCCCCCGCCACCAATAACCCCGCTAGCCTGTAATCCTGAGCGAAGCAGATCGCGTGCTCTGCGATCTGCGCAGTCGAAGGACCTGCATTTTCTTTTCGTCCTTGCGCCGCAGACCGAGCCACCACCAACCCACAAGGAACCACCCCATGCCCACGCGTCTCGCCGCCCTCGCCCTTTTCCTCATCGCCTCTCTCGCCCCCGCGCAAAACTTCTCTGACGTCAAACCCTCCCCCCAGCAAAGCGCCTGGCAGGACCTCGAGTTCGGCGTTATCATCCACTTCTCCACCAACACCTTCCTCGACCGCGAGTGGGGTGATGGCACCGCCGACCCCGCCGTCTTCAACCCCACCGCCTTCGATCCGGACCAGTGGATGCGGGCCATCCGCGACTCCGGCGCAAAGTACGTTGTCCTCGTCGCCAAGCATCACGACGGCTTCTGCCTCTGGCCTACCGACCAAACCAGCTACAGCGTCAAGTCCAGCCCCTGGCAAAACGGCAAAGGCGATCTGGTCGGCGACGTAGCCCGCGCAGCGCGCAAATACGGCCTCAGGTTCGGCGTCTATCTCTCGCCCTGGGACCGTCACGAGCCAAAGTACAAAGACTCCGCCGCATACGACGACTACTATCAGGCCGAGTTATCCGAGTTAGCCTCCAATTACGGCGACTTAGTCGAGTTCTGGCTCGACGGCGCGGGAAGCGGCGGCCACGTCTATAACTTCCCCAAGATCATTGAGACCCTGCGCACTTATCAGCCCAACACCATTGTCTTCGCTGACACCGGACTCTTCGAGTATGGCGACGCGCGCTGGGTGGGCAACGAGAGCGGCTTCGTCCAATACGAAAACTGGAACGTCATCGACCGCCACGGCTATCTCCGCTGGCGTCCTGTCGAAGCCGACACGCCCCTGCGCAACGGGCATTGGTTCTGGCATCCCAACGACGAGGCCTCTCTCAAGAGCCTCAACGACCTGCTCACCACCTGGGACCGGACCGTCGGCCGTGGTGCGCAGCTCATGCTCGGCCTCGCTCCTGACCGCCGCGGGCTGCTCCCTGACAGCGACGTCGCCCGCCTCAAAGAATTTGGCGCGGCCCTCCGCGAGCGCGCCGCACACAACCTCGCGCTCGCCCATGCACCCGCTGCGCCTGAAATTGCGGCGGCCCTCGACGGCAATCTCGACACCTTCTGGTCCGCCCCCGCCGGATCGCACCACGCCACGCTCGAAGTCAGCTTCCCCGCGCCCATCACCTTCAACCGCGCCCTCACCATGGAGTGGCTCAACGACGGGCAGCGAGTGCAAAAGTACTCCATCGACATCTGGACCGGAGCAGTCTGGAAGTCCGTCGCCCAGGCCCAGGCCATCGGCCACATGAAGATCGACGACTTCCCCGCTGTCACCGCCAGCAGGGTGCGCCTCAACATCCTCTCCAGCACCGATGCTGCCCAGATCCGCGAGTTCCAGCTCTACAAAAACGCCGCATCGCTGCCGCAAAAATGACTTGGAGCTCCCTCTAGCTGTACCGGTTTTTCCACACCCCGCCTGAAAAATCCCAATCCACCGCGGTGGACGATTCACCCGAAAGACACGGACCGATCCATCAATCGTCTCCGCCGGATGCACCGGTTCCTGTGCAGCGAACCCGCTCTTCGCGTTGACTTTCAACCCGCAAGTTCATAGAGTCTAGTAATTCAAGAAGCGCAGTCGATTCTCGAGCCGCCTTAACCGAGTCTTCGAAAGGGGTTGACGATGAAACGCACCATGGTAGTCGCAGTATGTCCTGGATATTTGAAATACTTGGCCGGTACAAAATCTCATAAAGCACTCCTCCTCCTGGTTGTCTGCGTTCTAACCCTCATCCTCTGCCCGTCTCTCTATGGTCAGGCCACGGGAAGTTTCTCCGGCAATGTCCTGGATAAGTCCGGCGCGGGTGTCGCAGGTGCCACCGTCATCGCCACGTCTCAGGGAACCGGCGTGGCTCGAAACACCAAAGCGGACACCGCCGGGCACTATCTGATCCCTCTACTCGCCGTCGGGACGTACACCCTGCGCGTGGATGCATCGGGCTTTCAAAGTGCCGAATCCAGAGATCTGCACCTGCAGGTGGACGAAGCCCGCGAGCTCGATTTCTCGCTGACACCCGCTACCGTAGTCACAACCGTGGCAGTCACCGGAGAGGAGGTAGCTGTGGAAACAGCCAGCCCCTCGCTCGGCCAGGTGATCACCTCGCAGCAGGTGTCGCAACTACCCTTGAATGGCCGCGACTTTGTGCAACTGGCCACGCTCACCGCCGGCGCCACTTCAGAGACCAATCCCAACAGCTTCTTTACCTCCGGCAGCGACAGCGAGGTGGCTGCGCGCGGTTCCTTCTCGCTTTCCGTGGGCGGGTCGCGGCCCAACAGCACGGACTGGATGCTGGACGGTGTCGACAACAACGAACTGACCGCGGGCGGTATCGGTATCTTTTCTTCGATCGACGATATTGCGGAGTTCAAGGTTCTCACCTACACCTATTCCGCCGAATACGGGACACGTGCGGGACCGACGGTGCTCGTGACCTCGAAGTCCGGGACCAACGACATTCACGGTTCTCTGTTCGAGTTTGTGCGCAACACCGATCTGGATGCCAAGAGCTACTTCGCGACCGCGCCGGAGAAGTTCAACCTGAACCAGTTTGGCGGGTCGGTGGGCGGGCCGATCAAGAAGAACAAGACGTTTTTGTTTGTGGATGGCGAGCAGAAATATCAACTCCATGCGCTTACTTTCACCGGGCTGGTTCCTTCGCTGGCCATGCGCACCGGCGATTTCTCCGCGGACCCTTATGGCAACACTCTTCCCGGACTGCAAATTGCCAACCCCAACATGATTGGCGCGTCCACAAGCACGAGCGTCTATCCCAATGTCTATTTTCAGTGCGACGGCTCGGGTAACCCGCTGCCTGCCGATTCCCATGGACTCCAGGCGCAGGGCACACCCTGCAACAAGATTCCAGCCAGCCTGATCGACCCCATTGGGCAGGCCATGTTGAACATTTACCCCACGAATCTTGTCAACTCCGGCAACGCCGCCTCCGGCTATAACTACGTCAACGAGCCGGTACGCAGCCTGGACGATACCAAGTTCGATGCCCGCCTGGACCACACGCTCACCAGCGAGGACAATCTCTTCGGCCGTTTCAGCTACGAACAGGCCTTCTCCTTTGTGCCGGGCGGCGCACCCGGACTTGCCGAATCCAACGCCTTCGGCAGCAATGAGAACATCATCAACCACGCGCGCAACATCGCCCTCGGCGAGACCCATGTCTTCTCCCCCAAAATCGTCAACCAGGCCACTGTTGGCTACAACCGTATCTTCGACTACATCGCTTCGACGGGTAACTACACCTGCGACTCCGCCACCATCGGTGGAGGAGGGGGCATTCCCAACGCCGATCTGGGCTGCACCGGCGGAAGCTCCAACTCCGCTGCTCCATACAGCGAGGGCCTGGTTTCCACTGAATTTACCAGCGGCTATTGGGCTCTCGGAGATCGCGGCTACTCTCCCTTCCAGGGTGGAACGAACATCTACTCGTTCAAGGACGATCTGGACCTGATTCGCGGCAAGCATGAAATTCACGCCGGACTCGATCTCCGTGCCAATCAGATGAACGTCGGCACAGCAGCCTTTGGATCTGGCTTCTGGCTCACCGGTACCATAGGAAACTTCACCGGACAAGGTTCCGCCCCCGGCAATCCCGAGGCGGACATGCTGATGGGAATTGTCGGGGGGGCCATCCACGACCAGACATACGATGGCGCCACCAGCGGCCGCCGCTGGAATATCTACCGGCCCTTCGTCGAGGACGATTGGCGCGTTACCCCGTCACTCACGCTCAACCTGGGCCTGGCCTGGGACTTGACCACTCCCATCACCGAGGTCCATAACCGCATGGCGGACTACATCCCCTCGTTAACGGGAGGAACGTTGCTGATTGCGGGCAAGAACGGTGTAAGCAGATCGGCGGGCATCAACATGTTCAAGGACGCATACGAACCCCGTCTTGGCCTCACCTGGAAGGTTGCCGGCAGCGATAAGACGGTGCTTCGCCTCGGCTTTGGCATCTATCACGATTCGTCCTGGAACCAGGGCGCGCAAGGTCTGTGGCAAAATCCGCCCAACCTCGGCGAGTCCGATACATTCAACGGCGGCTGCCCCTATGCGACTTCCTACTGCGCCGTCACGCTTGGGCTGTTTACTCCTCCGTATACCCCAGCCACCACCTCCGGAGGCTTTCCGCTCCTCCCCACGCCGCAAGATGTGACCAGCTTCGAGGGCACGTACGCCTACCAGCCGACCAACTTCCAGCCAGGCAGGGTTCACCAATATAACGCCAACGTCGAACGTCAGTTGCCGGGAAATCTTCTGCTCACCGCAGGCTACGCCGGTTCGGTCGGCGGCCATCTGCTGGTGATCGGCAACGCCCTCAACGTCAACAGCCCTTCCGCGTGCGGCTCTGGCAGCTACACCATCGGCTGCCTGTCCGGCGGCGCGCCCTACTCGTATACCAACACCTTTACCTTTTACAATAACGACCAGAACTACAACAACGTCTTGCTCTACGGCGATCCGGGCAAGACGCACTACAACTCCATGCAGATCAAGGCGGAGACCAAGACGCCCAAGTACGGTCTTTACGCGCTGGTTGCCTACACCTATTCGAAGACCTATGACAACGGCCTCTCCGACGGCTTGGGCTCGGAGCTGAGCGCACCGTATTTCCCGCTGCCCAACTGGCAGAATCTCGATTGGTCGCTGTCGCAGATCAATCTGGATCAAAGCTTCACCGGAAGTGTCATTTACGATCTGCCCTTCGGCCGCGGAAAGCAGTTCGGCAGCAGTTGGAATGACCTGACCAACTCGCTTCTCGGCGGTTTCCAGGTGACGCTGATCGAAAGAATCTCTTCCGGTTTCCCCGTTCCCCTGATCGACAGCAGTAACCAGTCGGGCACGACCTTCAATTCCGGCGGCGACTCCTACAACTACAACCGGCCGGACCAGGCCTCCAACTGCAACCCCTACAACGCCAACCACGGCATCCTAGGGGCACCGCAGTGGATCAACCCAGCCTGCTTCCCCGCGCCTCAGCCACAGGTGTTTAACAGTAGCGGCGTCCTCGTGCAACCCGGCGAACTCGGCAACGCTGCGCGCGTCCCGGTCGTCGGGCCCGATTTTGTCAACACCGACTTCTCGCTCGTCAAGCAGTTCGCGCTGCCGCGCAAGGAGATGGGCCTGAACTTCCGCGCCGAGTTCTTCAATCTCTTCAATCACCCCCAGTTCGGCATGCCAGTCAACGATATCAACGCGAGTGGATTCGGCGCCGTCAACTCCACCGTCAACAACCCCCGCCTCGTGCAGCTGGCGCTCAAGCTGTCTTTCTAAACCCGTGCAATACGGAAGCTCCAGCGGCCTCCTCGCCGCTGGAGCTTCTCACCTCCCCGCAGCCTTTTTAGCCCCTGCCGAGGCTTCCTGAGGCTTGCAACCGGCCTCTGCGCCGCCCCACTCCTCAGGAACAAGCTCGATCCGCAACTCTGTGGATCTGCCAGCCTCATGAACCGCCTCACCCCAACCAAACCAAATCCGCTGCAATGGAGAATCCATACAGGCCGCATGGCGTTTTTCGTTGCTTGTTCCCGCATAGGGTCGTTTCTGTTGATAGATTCCTTCAAGCACCGCCGGTGGAAGTCCGGGAGTATCATGAAGTCGCATTTGAAGTTTCAGCAGTGAGGCTACATGGGCATAGCGACCCCGAAAACTTTTCAGACGAGGGGGGACGGCAGGCGCCGATCGCAAGCAGCCTTCGTCTTGGTTCTTCTTGCAATTCTTCTCTTGCCTTCGCCTTCCTGGTCGCAATCGCGAATCACAGGCTCCATTGACGATGCCCGGCTTGTGACACTCCACGGCAATACTCATCCACTGGCTCAAGCCTCTTTCGACCGTGGAGCCGTCCCGGGCAGCTTTCCTGCCGACAGGATGATTCTTGTTCTCAAGCGCTCGACTGATCAGGAAAACTCTCTTCATGAATTTCTTGGGCAGGTGCAGAATCCGGCCTCGCCGGAGTATCACCAGTACCTCATGCCGGAGCAGTTCGGCCAGCGTTACGGAGTTTCCGCAAGCGATCTGGAAACCGTTAGCGGTTGGCTGCGCTCGGAGGGCTTTGCTGTCAACCGCATTCTGAGCGGCCGCGTGGCCATCGAGTTTTCCGGCAACGTGGGCCAGGTTCAATCTGCCTTTCACACGGCAATCCACAGCTATGTGGTGAACGGCGAGCAACACTACGCGAATGCGAGCGACCCAATGATTCCGGCGGCGCTGGCCCCGGTGGTTGCAGGCATTACGCTGAATAACTTTGCGCCGCGTCCTTTGAACCAACGCGTCGGCCAGGCTGTGCTCGACCCCATCACCCACCGCGCGAAGCCTCTGTTCAACGACCCCAGCCCGAATGCCTTCGGCTGCCTGAACGGCTACTGCTTCGCCGTTGTCCCTGGCGACTTTGCGACCATATACGACACCAGACCTTTGCTTGCATCGGGAATTGACGGCAAGGGCGTCACCATCGGGATTGTGGGCGTTGTTGACATCGACACCTCCATGGTTCAGCTCTATCGCCAGAACTTTCTTCCGGCCTTTAGCGCGACCAATTTGCCCAACGTCATTCTCGATGGACCGAATCCGACCGTGTTTGGATCGGATGAGGAAATTGAGGCTTATCTCGATGTGGAAGTGGCAGGCGGAGTGGCCCCCAACGCCACCATCAATTACTATGTCGCCGCCAATAACTACTTCACTGATGGCGTTGCCCTGGCCTTCGCGCGTGCTCTGGACGACAACCAGGTTGCTATCCTGTCGGTGAGCTATGGAGCGTGCGAGGCGTACCTGGGCGCAGCGGGCAACCAGTCGTACAACAACCTCTACGAGCAGGCTGCGGCACAAGGCATTACTGTACTGGCCAGCGCAGGAGACAGCGGCCCAGCCGGCTGCGATCCGCCACCCAACTCCTCTGGAACCGGCGCGGCAAGTTACGGCTTCTTCGTCAGCGGCCTGGCATCCACGCCTTACGACGTGGCCGTGGGTGGCACGGATTTCTACTATCCCGCCAACGCGACGATGGCCACACTGAGCACCTATTGGAACACATCCACAGCCAGCAATCCCAATAACAACGCCGATTGGAGCTCGGCCTTGAGTTACATCCCCGAGAAGCCGTGGGATCTTGGCGACTCAGTGTTGGATCAGGTCAACTTCAGCCCCAGCCTGAACGCGGGCGGTGGGGGCGCCAGCAGTTGCATCGATTACACCGGCCCTCCTCCGCCTCCTGACGGTGACGGGCCCGTCGCGGCGGACTGCGGGGGTGGGTATCCGAAGCCGGCGTGGCAGAGCGGATTCGGCAGCGATACCGTGCGTGATCTGCCGGATGTGTCGCTTTTCGCTTCCAACCAATCGAACTACAGTTTCACGGCCATCTGCGCCTTCCCGCCTGAATGCAGTATCCCCAATGACGGACCCAACAGCGTTGCATTTCCGCTGGAGATTGGGGGAGTCGGTGGAACGTCGGTCTCTGCGCCTGCGATGGCCGGGATTATGGCCCTGGTGGTGGAGAAGACGCAATCGCGCCAGGGCCAGGCCAACACGGTTCTCTATCCCCTGTCGCAACAGGCGCCGCAGGCCTTCCACGACATCGCCGTTGGCACCAACGCGGTAAGCTGCGTAGTTGGAAGCCCCGACTGCACCGCTGCCGACTACCCCGGTTACCCTGACGGCGCCCTCGGCTACCTTAACGGTTACAACGCCACTGTCGGATACGACATGGCCACCGGACTAGGCAGCATCGATGCGGCGCAGTTGGTTAATAACTGGTCCAGCGTCACCTTCAAGCCAACCACGACGACGCTCACCATCGCCCCAGCCACTGCGGCCCACAACACATCGCTCACCTTCACGGTTAACGTAACGGGCGGGCCTACCAGCGGCGAAATCACACTGCCGACGACACATTCTTCCGCTGAGCCGTACGCGACGACCTGCGCCGCATTCCCCTGCACCTTCACCTATGCGGGACTTCCCGGCGGCAGCTACGACGTCTCAGCGCGGTATGGAGGCAGCAGCATCTACGCCCCGAGCACCTCCAACGCCGTGCCGGTTACCATCAGCCCCAAGAACAGCGAGGTCGCGGTCTACGATCAGTTCTGCGAGTACCTGCTGTGCACCCTCAACGGCCAGACCAATCTTGGTTACGGCGGGCTCATTTCCTTCTACGCCGTGCCCGTTCCGGCAAACTACGCCCTACCCGCCGATCCAGCGAGTATCCAGTCGACCCCGGCCACCGGCACCGTCACTGTGACCGACTTCGGCGTGCCTGTGGGGGCGCCGATAACGCTGGAGGGCGGCCAGGCTTACTTCGGGGATTACAACCTGCCTGTGGGAAAGCACTCGCTGGTGGCGAGCTACTCCGGCGACTCAAGTTACAACCCCAGCAATACAGTCTCGCCCCTGGCCACTCCGATGAACTTTACCATCGGTCCCGGGTCCATATCGGTTGAAATCAATCCGTATAAACAGGATGTCTTGCCAGGCTCGGCGGCTTCCGTCAATGTCGACCTGGTTTATGGAGGCGCTGCAGCGCCCACGGGCACGGTTACCGCTTCGGTGCTTTCCGCTTCAGGCGTTACGACCGTATTACCACCGGTCGCCGTACACTATAGCGCCGCAATCAGCGGGTCTGTCGGCGTTGTCACCATTCCAGCAAACGTACTTGCGCCCGGCAGCAACTTCGCTACCGCAGTCTACTCCGGCGATACAAATTACCTGCCTGGATCAACGGACGGGTTGCATGCCGAGATCGACGTCACAACTGCCCAATCAACAACCTACTCGTCCCTGGCCACCACGCCTAATGAGCCGGTTGCTGGCCAATCTGTTCAGATCATTGCGACGATACTCAGCTCGGTCCAGAACGCCGAGGGCTACCCGACGGGGTCGGTAACGTTTCTGGATGGAACCAACACCCTGGGAACGGCCGCTACCGTGCCCAATCCCAACGGCGAGAGCGGCGACGCCATTGCCACTTTCACCACATCCACGCTCACCACGGGCGTTCATGTCTTGACGGCCAACTACGGTGGTGACGCGCAGGATCTGCCCTCCACCGCTTCGCTCACGGTCACCGTTGCGCCGCTGGACTTTACCCTGACCAGTACTCCGATCACCGTGGCCAGTGGAGCGACCAATCCCTCCGCAACCTCTACTCTTACCTTTACGCTCAACTCAGTTTCTTCCACCGCGAGCAACTTCACCGTGAGTTGCGCAGCCACGACTCAGGCGGTGACGATCTCCTGTACCGTCCCTGCTTCCGTGAGTATTCCCGCGGGAGCTACAACCACAACCAGCACGGCGACAGTCTCCTTCGCAGGCACCACTGCCCGGCTGGAACCTTTGCGCAAGCTGGAAGGCGGTTGGTGGACGGCGGCAGGAGGCTTCGCCCTCGCTCTTCTACTGCCCATTGGCTTCAAAAAAGGCCGCCGCGGCAGACGCGCATTCTTAGGTGCGCTTTTGTTGCTGGCTCTGGCCGCCGGCCTGAGTTCCTGCAACCAGGTCTCCCTCAACTCCCGCACCGTGTCTGCGGGAAAGTACAGGATCACCGTTACGGCCATGCTGGGCAGCGATTCTCACCAAACAAGCATTCCGGTGACGGTGCAATAGACAGGCTATAGCGAAGCCTCGTGGTCGAAATGGTCAGAGGCGCACACCATAGCATCTTGGTCGAGCAAACGGCGACGCGGGGAGTAATCCAGGACGGAGACAGCGCGGGATCGCTCCCTACGAGGCCGCCAAGCAACCACAACCGCGCCGCAACCAACCTCAGCCAGGCTGGCCTTCCCCGCAGGTACCGCGACCCGGCCCATCCGCGCTTGCGAGATCATCCGGCCAGCAGCCCCGCAAAAAAACTCGCCGAAGTTTGCATGGAATTTCCGCTCGCAGGCGCACAATCATTATCAGGAGCGGCTCTACAGAGGGCTATTTCCGCTGTTAACCAGTCGGTTACCCGGGGTACCCCACCCCGGGCTTTCCTTCCAGCCCCATGAAACCAATCAGGTTACATGCAAAAAAGGCCAAAAATGGACCGCAGGCAAAAATACGGGCTGCCCGTCAAGAATCCTCCCGCGCCCGCTCGACCTCCAGCCGCGTCTCTGGTCTCTGATCCCTGATCTCCGCTCCATCGTCCTTTATCCTGAAGCCAGCCGTGACCTCACCCTCCAACGCTGACGCACTCTCCCAGCGCGCCCTCGACCTGCTCGCCGCCGGCCAATCTGCTGAGGCAGCTGCGGCCTTTCGCGCCGCCATTGACGCCGATCCCGGCCACGTGGAGGCCCATCACGGTCTCGTCCGCGCCCTCGGCGACGCCGGCCAGCTCAACCACTCTGTCGCCGCCGCCATGGCCCTCACGGTCCTCACCCCCGATGACCCGCTCGCCCACACTGCTCTTTCCATTGCTCTCCAGCGCGCCGGCCACATCCCCCAGGCCGAGGCAGCCGCCGCCCGCGCCCGCATCCTCGAATGGAAGCAGCAGCTCCAATTCCCGCCCGCCGAGGACGCTCTGCCGTGAGCCGCAAGCCCTCCGCGCCCCAGCGCCTCCGGCGCATGCATGACCTGCTTCTCGCCGCTTATGGCCCGCAGCACTGGTGGCCCGCTGAGACTCCCTTCGAGGTCATCCTCGGGGCCTATCTCACCCAGAACACAGCCTGGAAGGCGGTCGAGCGCTCCCTTGCCAACCTGCGCGCTGCCGGCGCCCTCACCCTCGACGGCCTCCGCGACCTCCCCCTCGAAGACCTCCAGACCCTCATCCGCCCCAGCGGCTTCCATACCCGCAAAGCCCCCGCCCTCAGAGCCTTCGTAGCCATGCTCGACCAGGAGTTCCAGGGCTCGCTCGACCTGCTGGCATCTACTCCCACCACCACGCTCCGCCCTCGTCTTCTCGCGCTCCCAGGCGTAGGCCCCGAGACCGCCGACGCCATCCTCCTCTATGCCCTGCACCACCCCACCCCCGTCGCCGACGAATACCTCCGTCGCATCGCCCTCCGCCATCAACTCCTAACCCCACCCCCAAGCCGGCCAGCCTACGACTCTCTCGTCCAAATCACGCAACGAGCCTTCGCGCCTGATGGAGTGGCCTTCCATGCAGAATTGTTCAACGAGTTCCATGCACTCACCGTAGCCGTGGGCAAGGCACACTGCGGCAGGACCGCTGAATGCAGTGGTTGCCCCCTCGCTTCCGACCTTGAATTCGTAGACGCGCGACGCAGTCCAAACGCGAAGCGCGCCTGAAGCCGCTTAACGGATGCGCTGCGCTGCTTCCTGACCCGCCGGGCCGTCGGGATCTATACGAACCTCAGCTCTAAAAGCTAAGGGAGATCCCCCCGGCAGAGCCGGGGGGATCTCCCTTAGCTTTTAGTCCCTTGAAAAACAGTCCATACCGAGTGCACATGCTCTTACCGACCAAGCCGCTTCAGAGATGCGGGGATCAGGTTGGATCCGCAGCACGCACGGACCTTGTCTTGCTTTTTCAAGGTCTCCCGCTCCTGATCTCGCAATCCCGGAGGGCCGCGCTCCTCACTCGCAATCCATTCCGTGACCAGTTTGTAGCGATGGCCGAAAGACTGTGCCGGCATTTTATGAAGCGAACCTAATAAATTGCTTCTTAACATGCCCAGGGAATTGCTCCATTCCTGCCGATGAACACATTGTGACTCACCGGCGTTCTGGGAAGTGGGCAGTGAAGCGACACCCACGACATGGCCCAGGCAGCTTGATCAACTCTGAAATCGGCGACCAGCGCCCGCGAATCGGAAGATCGGGCTGTGGCCTTATCCAGGGAATGTACTTGCGGGTTCCCACGAATTGTTACGGAGTTGTCCATGGGCATCGCCCTTGAAGAAAGTGATGCGGGGACCAAGGTTACGCTCGCGGGCACAGTCGACATCGCCTGCGCAGCCGAGTTCAAAAGGCTATTGATGCGTGCGCTCTCGTCCAGCCTTGCGGTTCACGTCTCGCTCAGCCAGGCAACCTATCTGGATGTAACCGCCGTTCAGCTGCTTTGGGCCGCCGAGCACCATGCGCAGCGACTGGGCAAACAGTTCACGATTGGCGATCAGTCGTCGGCAACGGTTCTCGACCTGCTCGCCGATTCAGGTTTTCCTGCCATGACCGCTGAAAGCCACGCAGCATAAGTATCGGGGTTCATCAATGTCCACCGCAGGCAACGCTGACCAGTTCAAACAAAGCTTCCGGGAGGAGGCGCGCGAGATCCTCGAAGATCTGGAGTCGGCCCTGCTTGAACTGAATGAGAACTGCGGCGACCTGGACCTGGTGGGGCGAGTGTTCCGCGGCTTGCACACCATCAAGGGCTCCGGAGCCATGTTCGGCTTCGAGGACCTGGCGGTCTTCACCCACAATCTGGAAAATGCCTTCGACGAGGTACGCAATGGGCGGCTACAGGTGTGCCCGGAGCTGATCGACCTGACCCTGTCTGCTGTGGACCAGATTCGCGCCATGCTGGAGGACCGCGAGGGAGGGGCGGAGACCGAGGTCTGTGCCGGAATTCTCGCCAGAGTCCGCAAGCTGGCCGGTCTGGATCACAGGTATTCGCCTGCTGCAAAGGCCGTACGAGAGGAACCCACATCCGCAGGGAGGCCGGTTCGGCAGTGGGCCATCCATTTCGCACCGGGCCCTGACTTGTTGCTCAACGGCTCCAATCCGCTGTTGCTCTTCGGCGAACTGCGCCAACTGGGCGCCCTTTCCATGAGGGCCTCGATGGAAATGATTCCGCCGCTCGACGAACTCGATCCCGAACGCTGCTATGTCTGCTGGGATATGGTTCTGGCCGGTGCCGTGGACCGGGATGCAATTCGCGATGTGTTCATCTTTGTCGAGGACAGTTGCGAGCTGCATATCATGCCGGTCGCGGGAAACGGGGACTCAGCTGCCCTCGCTCTCGAGGAACCCCGATCGCAAAGTGCCGGCCGCCGCGTCTACGATAGACCGGACACCGCGAGCAGCCTGCGCGTACCGGCCGCAAAGCTCGACCAGTTTGTCGATCTGGTTGGAGAACTTGTTACAGTGCAGGCCCGGCTGGCCGAACTCAGCGCGCGCCGGGATGATCCGGAAATCGCCGCGGTCGCAGAGGAGGTTGAGCATCTCACCTCTGCCCTGCGTGAGAACTCAATAAACATCCGCATGTTGCCCATCCGATGGGCAAACGCGATACCCAGTTCATCATGATCCTGGACATCGACCGCGTCTTCTCCGCCGAGGAGCTAGTCGCGGTTCACGCCGAGGGGCCGAAGAAACAGCTGTTGGAAGCCGCAGCATGAGGGAGGGAATGAGGCAGTTCCCGCATTTCCGCTGTCAGGGAACCGGGGCTGCCCCGTTCACACAATGAGTGTTCACGATGAATCCATCTCCGCCCGCGACTATGCACGGCTTTGCGGCCTGATCTACCGCGAAGCCGGAATCGCCCTCGGTTCGGAGAAGAAGACGATGCTCGAGGTGCGCATCAAGCGTCGCCTCAAGGTCCTCAACCTGGCTTCTTATGGCTGCTATTGCGACTACCTGTTCAGCCACGAGGGGCTCAAAGACGAGATTACTCATCTGATCGACGTGGTCACGACCAACAAGACCGACTTTTTTCGCGAGCCGAGGCATTTTGAATTCTTAACCGCCAGGGCGCTCCCCGACCTTTGTGCGCGCAACCGCTCGGGAAGGCCGCTGCTGGTGTGGAGCGCGGGCTGCTCCACCGGCGAGGAGCCTTACACGCTGGCCATGGTGTTGAGCGAATATGCGCAGACACATGCCGGCTTCCGATTCAGAGTTCTGGCCACCGATATCTCGACGACCGTGCTGAGGAAAGCCGACCGCGGTGTCTACGCAAGCGACTCAGTTTCTCCCGTGCCTGCCGCTCTCAAGCGCAGGTACTTCCTGCGCAGCCGCGATCCGGGGTCCGATCAGGTACGGGTGGTTCCGGAGTTACGCCGCATGGTGGAGTTGCGCCGACTCAACTTCATGGACGCCGACTACGGCATCCGGGAGCAGGCCGACGCGATCTTCTGCCGTAACGTGATCATCTATTTTGACCGGCCCACGCAGGAACGCATTCTGGGCAAACTGGCCGGCTGCCTGGCGCCCGGGGGATACATGTTCGTGGGGCACGCGGAGACGCTGCACGACATGAATCTTCCCCTGGAACCGGTGGCTCCGGCCCTTTACAGGAGGATCGATGGCGCAAGCTGATCGGGATTTGCCAGAAGTTTACGTGCAGCCCGGCGAATCGCATCTGGCGACCGAACCCGCGATTCTGCGCACGGTCCTCGGCTCCTGCGTCGGCATCGCCTTTCTGGTTCCGCGCCTGGGCATCGGCGTGCTGTGCCACCCCATGCTGCCCGTCTGCCCGCAGAACCTGGCCGCGGAGCGAAGCCTTGCCGCAGGCCGCCGCTACGTGGACTTTGCGATTCGCGATGTTGCCAGCCAATTCGACACACGCGGCGCACGCCGTTCGGAGGTGCGGGTGAAACTCTTCGGGGGAGCCGACGTGCTGCTCGCCGTGACTGCGACCTCTCGACCCACGGTGGGCCGGCTGAACTGCGAAGCGGCACTGCGCGAGTTGCATGGCCACGGCTTTGAAGTTGTAGCTTCCAGCCTGGGCGGCACCGCGGGCATCAGCCTGCAATTCAACACCGCAACCGGGGAAGTGCTTCTCCGCCGGCTCACGTAATCCGCCGCTGGGCCTAGCCCGAGGGCGGGTTCCCAGGCTCCAACCCCTGCACCAGACTCAAGGAAATCAGAAAGGCGGCCATTGTGGAACCCTCCAGAATTCGGGTACTCATCGTGGACGACTCGGCTGTGGTTCGCCAGACCCTGCGCGATGTGCTTTCATCCGACCCCGAAATCGAGGTGATCGCCACGGCGGGCGACCCTTTTGTCGCAGCGGAGCGCATCAGTCAACAGGTTCCTGACGTGATTACACTGGATATTGAGATGCCACGCATGGATGGGCTCACCTTCCTCAAGAAGCTGATGAGCCAGCACCCTATTCCTGTCGTCATTTGTTCCAGCCTAGCCGAGGAGGGAGCACAAAGCACCTTCAGGGCCCTGGAATACGGCGCCGTTGAAATCATCACCAAACCGCGGCTGGGCACCAAGCAGTTTATTGAAGATGCGCGGATCACGCTATGCCAGGCCGTCAGAGCCGCGGCTGCTTCCAAACTCCGTGCACTTCGTCCCAGTCATACTGTTGAGCCAAAGCTGACTGCCGACGCCGTTCTCTCTCGAGCCACCCACGCCATGGCCGAGACCACGGAGAAGGTCGTGGTCATCGGCGCATCGACCGGCGGAACCGAAGCCCTTAAGTTTCTTCTCGAAACGCTTCCCGCCGATACGCCGGGCATTGTCATCGTCCAGCATATGCCGGAACTGTTCACACGCGCCTTTGCGAACCGGCTCGACGGGTTGTGCAACATCACTGTGAAGGAAGCGGAATCGAACGACACTGTGCTGCGGGGGCGCGCCCTCATCGCCCCGGGCAACCATCACTTGCTGCTCAAGCGGAGCGGCGCCCGCTACTACGTTGAAGTGAAGGACGGCCCATTGGTCTGCCGTCATCGTCCCTCCGTCGATGTTCTTTTTCGCTCTGCGGCCCGTTACGCCGGCCAGAATGCGGTCGGCGTGATTCTGACCGGCATGGGCGACGACGGCGCGCGCGGCATGCTGGAGATGAAGCAGGCGGGAGCCATCACCATCGCCCAGGACGAAGCCACGTGCGTGGTATTCGGCATGCCGAAAGAGGCGATCAAGCTCAACGGCGTGGACAAAGTTCTGCCGTTGCAATCGATCGCAGGAGGAATTCTCGCCTGTGCCCGTTGAGGGTGGTGAAGCAGCCGAAGCGCGATCGGCGGCCCAATTCTGCCTCCCATAAGTCCTTTGTTTTGGAAGAGCCGCGACTCGTGTTGGCGTATGCCCCTCAAGAGGGGGCCGACTTCACAATTTTGCGTGTAATCCGTTTTTCAGGGGCCTGACAGGAACACCGGCGGGCAACAAGAGAGTGACTAAATGGTGCACACCGGATTAACCCCAGCACAGAAGCGGTCCCGATGATGATGGTGCTCCATGGGAGCGAGATTTTTTGCAAATGAAATGGGAAAAAGCAGAACCGGTGAAATCGGACATCCGGCGAGTCGGCGAATTGTCGGAACCGGGCTTGGATGTGACGCGTGATTTCAGCAAGTGCAATAACGCTCCAGCAGGTTCCGCCGATGAACTCTTCGTGCGCCCGGTCATGATGTGTAACCGGGCCTGGGTTCCAGTCCGCTCTCTCTCGCACATTGAGGAGCTTTGATGGTAATGACAATTCTGGTCGTCGATGATTCGGTCACGATGCTGTTGAGCCTGAAGACGACTCTGTCGATGAACGGATTTCAAGTTGAGACTGCCAACCACGGGCAGGCGGCGCTGGACAAGTTGAAATCCGGCCTCAAACCGAATCTCATCCTGACGGACATCAACATGCCGGTGATGGGCGGCATGGAGCTGATTGGCAAAGTGCGTGCGCTGCCTGGATTCCGTTTTCTGCCCATTCTCACACTGACTACGGAAAGTGAAGCATCCAAGCGCGACGAAGGCAAACGTCTCGGCGCAACCGGCTGGCTGGTCAAGCCCGTCTCGGGCGACGACCTGATTCGAGTGATCAGGAAAGTTTTACCGGGAGCATAAGGTGATGGCGTCAGTCAGTTACAGAACGGGGAACAGCGCATTGAGTGGAGACGAGGTGTCCGTAAAGCTGCCGGAGGGCTCGACCACTCCCGAGGGCTATCGGTGGCGCCGGGCCGCCACACGGCTTTCGCTGACCTTATCGCTGGCCATCCTTTGTACTGCGGCGTATTGGGTTGCGCTCTCGCATTTGCTCGGGGCACCTTTCCTGCCTTTTCGGCTCCAGGCGGCCGCCCTGTTGCTTTTGCTCATTCTTCTACCCACCTTCATTGTCACGTCGTTGAACTGGGTGCATGCACGTCGTGGAATTGCGATGCTCGGCGAAGTCGGGAAGATGAAAGAATCCGAGCTGACCAGCATACTAAAAAGGCGACAGACGATGGCTGTTGAATTCAGGGACTCGGGCCAATACATTGATGTGATGCACAGCCAGATCGGTGACTCGCTCACCGAATCCGAACGTGAGGTCATGCAGGTGATCGAGCAGATTGGAATGTTGATTGAACAGGCCAATCTCCAAAGAGAGCACATCGGCCGTTCCATCCAGAGCGGTAAGCACCTGACGGAAAGCACGCACCGGCGCGTTGAGAGTAACAAGGAGATCATCGCAGCGATCGAGATGCAATTGCATGAACAGACAGGAGAACTGCGCACCAGCTTTGAGCGCATTCGAGGCCTGTCGAGCGAGGTTGGCGCACTCACGCCGCTCATTAGAATCATCACTTCCATTGCGCAACAAACCAGTCTCCTCGCACTCAATGCAGAAATTGAAGCGGCGCAGGCGGGCAAGGCGGGCCGGGGTTTCGCGGTTGTCGCCTTTGAAGTGCGTAAGCTTGCGGTACGTTCCACGCAGGCAGCGGCCGACATTGCAGCCAGGATCAACGCAACCTGCGCCCGGGTTAACAGCGAAATGGATGAAGCCAGAGCCTCGATTGAAATGCACGAAGCCAATCACTCGATGAGCCACCTGATCGAGCAGTTGAGCCAGATGCATTCCGAGTTCAGCAGCAACGGCGAATTGCTCCTCGAGGTCATTGGCGAAGTCGATGCAAACTACGGGGAAAGCGTCAACCGCCTCTCACAGGCCCTGGGCCACATCCAGTTTCAGGACGTCATGCGGCAGAGAATGGAACATGTTCAAGCCTCGCTGTTTGAAATGCGCGACCACCTGCATCTGTTGTCAGAGAGCGCCGAGGATCCCTCCTGGGACGGCGAACTCGAACGGACCTTCCAGAGAATCCTGGCCAGCCACTTTGACAGCTACCGGATGGCTAGCCAATCCGTCACTCACGTCAATGTCGCTGGCGGTAGTTTCGCAGCGGACCACTCGCGGCCCGCTATCGAACTCTTTTAGAACAAATTCGACGCACATCCGCAGATCCGTTCGCTTGTTTCGTCGAGTGCTTGACATCGCCCACTCCGAAGACGACGAGGAGCATATCCTGTTCCGTCATGCATTTCTGCTTGACAAGACTTGACCGCTCTCGATACGGTTAGTTCGGTATTCGAACAAAATACCGCTCGCTCTGTAGCTCCACATATCCGCCTCCTGCGTTCGGTGCCAGGAAACCTATTTTCGCTCCATGAGTCAGCTTCCGATCCACGCCAGCCAAAGGAGCAACATGGACGGCTATTCGAGACGAAGTTTTGTTACCGGTGCAGCCGTTGCCGTCGCGACTGCTGCTGCTCTTCCCTTCCTCGGCCGCAGCCAGGCAGCGAACTCTCCCTTTCGCATCTCGGTCATCAACGACGAGATTTCGCCTGACTTCGACCACGTTTGTTACGTCATCTCTCACGACTTCGGCCTGGGCTGGATCGAACTCCGCTCGCAGTGGGGCAAGAACACGATGGACCTGAGCGATGCGGAGATCGCGGAAACGAAGAGGATTCTCGCCAAGTACAACCTGAAGGTCACGGACATTGCCAGTCCCCTCTTCAAAACCGACTGGCCGGGTGCGCCGCTGTCATCGTACGGATCCAAAGGCGACATGCACGGTGCAGTGGAGGTCGCCTTCAAGCATCAGGACGAAGTACTCGAACGATCCATCGCGCTGGCGAAACAATTCAGCACCGGCAAGGTTCGCTGCTTCGACTTCTGGCGTCTCGACGATATCGCGCCCTACCGCGCGGCTATTGACGAGAAGCTTCGCTCCGCCGCTGAGATCGCGGGCAAGCAAGGCATCCTGCTGGTTCTTGAAAACGAGTTTGAATGCAACACTGCTACCGGCCGCGAAGCCACGCGCACCCTCAGCGCTGTCCAGTCGCCGCACCTTGCGCTCAACTGGGATCCTGGCAACGCCGTGATGCGCGGGGAGCTGGACGCCTTCCCTGCCGGCTGGGAGACCTTGCCCAAAAATCGCATCCACCACTGTCATGTAAAGAATGCAGTCAAGAACGCAGACGGGAAGATCGAGTGGGCGCCTGTGGGCACCGGCTACATCGATTGGACTGCCCAGTTCCGCGCGCTTCGCCAGATCGGTTATCACGACGCGGTCAGCCTTGAGACTCACTGGCACGGCGCTGCAACCCCTGAAGAGTCCTCCCGCATCAGTTGGGCCGGCATGAAGAAGGCTCTTCAAGATTCCGGAACCTGGTAGCTTTTTGCAACCGACGCCGAGAAAGCCAACCGTAGTTGAAGGGCCACTATCCGCATCGGTTTGATGGAGAAAACATTGTTGACTCGACGTGAATTCCTCGACACACTCGCCACAGGCACAGCAGGGCTGGCGATTGCTTCCACTGCCAAGAGCTACAGCCAGATTCTTGGTTCCAACGATCGCCTGAACTTCGCCGTGATTGGACTGAATGGCCGCGCCTATGCGCATCTCTCCTCGCTCAAAGTCAATAGGAAAGACGCGCGCATCTCTCATGTCTGCGACGTTGACTCGAACATCCTGAAAAAGTTTGCTGCCGAAACCCTGCGCGAGATGGGTGAGGCGCCCGCGACCGAAAAGGATTTTCGATCCATCCTTCAGCTGAAGGAGATCGACGCCATCACCATCGCCACGCCCGATCACTGGCATGCGCCTATGGCCATCGCCGGCTTGCAGGCGGGCAAGCATGTATATGTTGAGAAGCCGTGCAGTCATAATCCAGCAGAGGGCGCGCTGCTGGTGGAGGCGCAGAAGAAGTACGGCAAGCTGGTGCAGATGGGCACGCAGCAACGCTCATCGCCGCACACCATCGAGGTGGTGGACAAGATTGGCAATGGCCTGATCGGCCGCGCATATTACGCGAAGGCCTGGTACAGCAACATTCGCAAATCCATCGGCGTTGGTAAAGAGGCGCCCGTGCCTGCCGCGCTCGACTGGGATCTGTGGCAAGGCCCAGCGCCGCGCCAACCTTACAAGGACAACGTGCAGCCCTATAACTGGCACTGGTTCAAGATCTGGGGAACCGGGGAGACCCTCAACAACGGGACTCATGAGGTGGACGTCTGCCGCTGGGCGCTGGGTGTGGATTATCCGCAGCGCGTCTCTTCTTCCGGCGGCCGCTATCACTTCAAAGATGACTGGCAGTTCTACGACACGCTGCTCACCAGCTTCGAATACGACGACAAACTGATCGACTGGGAAGGAAAATGCTGCCAGGGGATGAAGTTTTACGGCCGCGATCGCGGCTCGTGCATCATGGGCACCACAGGCTCGGTGATCGTCGATCGCGGCGGCTACGAGGTCTACGATCTCAACGGCAAGAAAACCTCGCGAGGTTCAAGGCCGGCAAGGCTGCCGACTCATCCGATACTCTCGGCCGCGACTCCATGACCGATCTGCATTTTGCCAACTTCATCGCCGGCATCCGCACGGGCGAAAAGCTCAATGCGCCTGTCTCCGTCGGCAACGTGGCCGTGACCATGCTGCAGCTTTCCAACGTCTCCTGGGAGTTGAACCGCACGCTTACCCTTGACACAGCTGACGGCAAGATCCTCAACGATCCCTGCAGCGATGAAACTGTGGGGTCGCGAATACGAACACGGCTGGGCTCCGCATCTCTAGAAATTGCACGACTCAGCAGAAGAGCTTCATCAGAGGAATCCAAAGAAATGAAAGCCACTCTTTCTCGCCGCCACTTCGTTCAATCCAGCGTGTTCATCGCTGCTGCCTGTGCCGCGCCCGGCGCCATTCCCGCTTTCGCCGACCCTTCGCAAGCTACTGGAAGACCGTCGCCCATCAACCTCGGCCTGGCCAGCTACACATTTCGTAACTTCACGCGCGCCCAGATGATCGGCTTCATGAAGCAACTCAGCGTAACGGCGCTCAACCCCAAGGATGTGAAGGACCACCTGCCGATGGACCCGTCGGAGGAGGCGAAGGCACTGGCCGACTACGCGGCAGCGGGCATCACGCTTCACGCTGCAGGGGTCATCTACTTTCCGAAGGACGAGGACGACGACATCCGCGCAAAGTTTGAATATGCCAAGCGCGCCGGTATTTCCGTAATCGTCGCCGGCGACCCAGCGCCCGCGACACTCCCGCGCATGGAGAAGTTCGTCAAGGAATACGACATCCGCATCGCCATCCACAATCACGGCCCGGAGGACAAGGTGTTTCCTTCCCCGCTCGACGTACTCAAGGCGGTCAAGGACATGGACCCGCGCATGGGTTGCTGCATCGACATTGGCCACGCGGTCCGCGCCGGCGCCGACATTGTTGAGGCCATTCATGCGGTCGGACCGCGCCTCTTCAACATGCACGCGAAAGACCTCACCGACTTTCACGACAGGGAAAGCCAGGTCGCTGTTGGTAGAGGCAAAATGCCCATCCGGGAGATCTTTGACAGCGCTCATCAAAACCAATTACAAGGGCTTTGTCGATCTCGAATATGAAATCCACGGCGACGATCCCATGCCCGGCGTCATCGAGTCCTTCGCGTATATGCGCGGTGTACTTGACGGCATGGGCTATCGCGGCTGAAGCTGAACGACTTTCTCCTGGGAAGATTGTGACTGTGCCATGTTAACTCGCGAAGATAGCTTGTTTCCCGCTGAAGCCGCCGCCCGTGGTGTGGCCAGGGCTCTCTATGCGAGCGTCAAATCGCTGCCCATTGTCAGTCCTCACGGTCACACTCAAGCAGCATGGTTCGCTCGAAACGAGCCATTCCCCGATCCGGCAAAGCTCTTTGTTCAACCAGATCATTACGTCTACCGCATGTTGTACAGCCAAGGCGTGTCTCTTGAAGAACTGGAGATTGGACAGCCCGAGTTAAGAGACCCACGCAATGTCTGGCGGATCTTCGCAAGCCATTACTACCTATTCCGTGGAACGCCCACGCGCATCTGGCTCGATTTTGCTTTTCACGAATTATTCGGCCTCGACGTGCGTCTATCCGCGTCCACCGCAGACCTTTACTTCGACACAATCTCTGAGAAGCTCCAAACGCCTGAATTCCTGCCGCGCGCACTTTTCGAGCGCTTCAATCTTGAAGTACTTGCCACCACAGACTCGCCCATTGACACGCTTGCACATCATCAAGCAATACGAGAGTCAAACTGGAACGCGCGCATCCTGCCTACCTTTCGGCCCGACCCGGTGGTCGATCCTGAGTTCGCAGGTTTTGCCGCCAACATTGCCGAGTTGGGCAAGTCAGACCGGCGAAGATACCGCGGCGTGGCTCGGCTATTTGAACGCACTTCGCAAGACTCGCGTTCGCTTTCGCGCCCTTGGCTGCACAGCGACGGATCACGGTCATCCCACGGCGCAAACCGCCGACCTCTCCACAACAGAAGCGGCAGCGCTGTTTGCCAACGTCCTTTCCGGCAGCGCCGACAATCACGCGCAGGAACTGTTTCGCGCCCAGATGCTCACAGAGATGGCTCGCATGAGCCTTGAAGATGGCCTTGTCATGCAAATCCATCCGGGGAGCGTGCGCAACCACAATCACGCACTCTACCAACGCTATGGCCGCGATATCGGCGCGGACATTCCCCGTTCCACCAATTATGTAGACGCGCTGCGCCCCTTGCTTGATCGGTTCGGAAATGAGCCCGGCCTCACCATCATCCTTTTCACTCTTGACGAGACCACATACAGCCGCGAATTCGCTCCGCTGGCCGGCCACTATCCCTGCCTGCGGCTGGGTCCGCCCTGGTGGTTTCACGACAGCCCTGAAGGCATGATGCGCTTCCGCGAGCAGGCCACAGAGACTGCGGGCTTCTATAACACCGTCGGCTTCAACGACGACACGCGCGCATTTCTGTCCATCCCCGCCCGCCACGATGTAGCTCGCCGCGTGGACTGTGCATTCCTGGCCAAACTCGTGACCGAGCATCGCCTTGCGGAAGACGAGGCATTCGAAGTGGCACACGACCTGGCTTACCAGCCTCGTGAAGAAGGCTTATCGGCTTTGAAGAGTGCAAGCATGACGAAGAGTGCCGCTACCAACACGTTCGCCGAAGAGGAGCCTGTCCTCGGCGCGCGCTTGGGACGCGTGCGCTGGACCATCTGCGCCATGCTCTTTTTTGCTACCTCAATTAACTACATGGATCGCCAGGTCCTCGCCATCCTCAAACCGACGCTTGAACACGCCATCGGCATGACGGAACTCAACTACGGCCGCATCGTCGGGCTGTTTACATTTGCCTATGCCGTGGGTCTGCTTGCTGCTGGACGGTTCGTTGACAAAGTCGGCACGCGCATTGGTTACATCGTGATCATGGCTGTCTGGAGCCTTTCGGCAATGGGCCATGCGCTGGCCAACACCGTGGCCGAGTTCGGTGTCGCTCGTATCTTTCTCGGTCTCGGCGAATCTGGCAACTTTCCAGCGGCCATCAAGACTACCGCCGAGTGGTTTCCACAAAGCGAGCGCTCCCTGGCTACAGGAATCTTCAATTCCGGCACCAATGTAGGCGTGATCCTGGCATCCCTGATTGTGCCCTGGGTGACAATCCGCTTCGGCTGGCATGCGGCATTTCTCGTCACAGGCGGGTTCAGTGCGCTCTGGATCGCCCTGTGGTACTCCAAGTACCGCAAACCCACGGATCACCCCACGCTGACCGGAGCGGAACTACGCCACATCTACCAGGAAGCGGCCGAGAAGATGGGCCCTTCCACCCCGTGGGCAAAGTTGTTGAGTTTACGCCAGACGTGGGCGTTCACCATAGCAAAATTTCTCACCGATCCCATCTGGTGGTTTTATCTATACTGGCTTCCATCGTTCTTCAGCGCAAAGTTTCACCTTAATCTTTCCCATCTGGGGTTGCCGCTGATTCTGGTTTACAACGCTTCGACCCTTGGCAGCATTGGCGGAGGGTGGCTGCCCGCTCCCTTTCGACGTATCGGGCTCTCAGCCGTGAACGCGAGGTTGATAACCATGCTGCTGTGCGCGTGTTTTGTGGCGCCGGTTTTTCTGATTAACTATCTTCACTCGGAGTGGGCGGCTATCGGGCTTCTTAGCCTTGCGGCAGCTGCGCACCAGGGCTGGTCGGCTAATTTATTTACAACGGCATCCGATATGTTTCCACGCAGCGCTGTCGGGTCAGTCACGGGCATCGGCGGCATGGCCGGATCGGCCGGTGGCTTTCTTCTGGCCAACTATGCCGGATACATTCTGCAAGTCACCCATAGTTATGCATCTCTGTTCGCAATTGCCGCCAGCGCATACCTTGTAGCGTTTGCCGTTATTCAGATGCTTGCTCCGGGTCTGAGGAGAGTGGAGTCGCTTACATGAGTCTCTGGTGCGCCACAGGAAGCGTCGACACCGATCTTTCAGCAGAGCACATTAAGCAACTGCTTGAGGAAGCCCTTGCCAAACTTGGATCGCGCAGCCGCGTGCTTGCAGTTCCGCCCGACCAGAGCCGCGAGCACTCCCGGGCTGGAGAGCTCACGAACTATGCGTGGCAATACTACGGCGACCGCCTGAAAGCTATCCTGCCGGCTCTCGGCACTCATAAGGAAATGAATTCCGAACAGATAACTCGGATGTTCGGCGGTATCCCGCAGAGTCTCTTTAGGGTTCACGACTGGCGCACCGATGTAGAAACCCTTGGCGAAGTCCCAGCAGACTTTATTCGCGAACAATCCGAAGGCAAGCTGAATTATTCCTGGCCTGCGCAAGTCAACCGCCTCATCTCGCAGGGTGGCTTCGATCTGATTCTTTCAATCGGGCAGGTTGTTCCGCATGAAGTGATCGGCATGGCCAACTATACCAAGAACATCCTTGTCGGAACCGGCGGCCGCGAAGGCATCAACCGCAGCCATTATCTCGGCGCCGTTTACGGCATGGAACGCATTATGGGCCGCGCTGAAAATCCCGTGCGTGCCGTTCTTAACTACGCATCCGATCGTTTCCTCCGCCATCTGCCCATCGTCTACGTGCTCACCGTAATCGCACGCCGGGCAACCGGCGGCCTAGCCGTGCGCGGCCTCTTCATCGGCGATGACGCCGAGTGCTTTCATCTGGCCTCGGAGCTGAGTCTCAAGGTCAACTTCGAGGTGCTCGTCGAACCCATTCAGAAAGCCGTCGTCTATCTTGACCCGCACGAGTTCCACTCGACATGGCTCGGCAACAAAGCTGTTTATCGCACGCGTATGGCACTCGCCGACGGAGCCGACCTGATCATCCTCGCCCCCGGCGTCAACACGTTCGGCGAAGACAAACAGATTGATGCATTGATTCGCAAGTATGGCTATCGCGGGACGCCCGCAACCCTCGCCGCAGTCGAGCAAAACTCCGATCTTGCCGGCGACCTCAGCGCCGCCGCTCATCTCATCCACGGATCTTCTGAAGAGCGATTCAACGTTACCTGGTGTCCGGGGCATCTCACACGGCAAGAAGTCGAGTCTGTCGGATACCGCTATGGCGATCTCAATGACATGCTTCATCGCTACAACCCGGAATCCCTGCAACATGGTTTGAATCGCATTCATGGAGAAGAGATATTCTTCATCGCCAACCCCGGCCTGGGTCTCTGGGCTCATCGCAACCGCTTTTGAAATGGAAGAGCAATGACCTCGCAACTGTTTAGCCTCGAAGGGAAGATCGCCGTGATCACGGGCGGTACATCCGGCATTGGTCGGGCGCTTTCGCTCGGCCTCGCAACTGCCGGTGCAGACGTTGTGGCCACTGCGCGCCGCCAGCAGCAGGTCAATGAGACCGCCAGCGCAATTGAAACGCTGGGCCGCAAGACTCTGCGCCTGGCCTCCGACGTTTGTAACCGCGCCTCGCTCGAAACACTGCTGGCGGTGGTGCTTCAACAATTCGGCAAGGTCGACATCCTTATCAATTGCGCGGGCAGAATCAAGCGTACTCCCACCCTTACTGTGCCGGAGGAAGAATGGACTGCCATCCTCGACACCAATCTTACGGGCACTTTGCGCGCCTGCCAGATCTTCGGGCAGCATATGCTCGAAAGAGGATACGGCCGCATCGTCAACATCGCCTCGCTCAACAGTTTCGTCGCCCTGAGTGAAGTTGCCGCCTATGCCGCGAGCAAAGCAGGCGTCGTATCCCTGACGCGCTCGCTAGCAGTGGAGTGGTCGAAGAAAGGTGTTACAGTCAATGCCATCGCGCCGGGGGTTTTTCGCACTGACCTTAACGCACAACTGCTCGATAGCACACCACGCGGGCAGGAGCTTCTGATGCGCACGCCCATGGGCCGCTTTGGAGCAACTGAAGAGCTGATCGGCGCCGCTGTCTTTCTCGCATCCGATGCGGCCTCGTTCGTCACTGGACAAACACTGGTTGTCGATGGAGGTTTCCTGGCCAGCGGCGTCAACCAGTAAACACGCATTGGCTAATTGAAGAATACTTCGGAGATCGTATGGCAGAATCAACCTGTGACATCGGCCTGATTGGCCTCGCAGTGATGGGCCAGAACCTCGTCCTCAACATGAACGATCACGGCTTCAAGGTTGCGGTGTTCAATCGCACTGTGACGAAGGTCGACGACTTTCTCGACAATGAAGCCAAAGGCACCCGTGTCGTCGGCGCACACTCTATTGAGGAATTCATCGGCCTGCTCAGACGCCCACGCCGCGTGATGCTCATGGTAAAGGCCGGTGATACTGTCGACCAGATGATAGACCATTTTTTGCCTCTGCTTGAGGCCGGCGACATTGTGATCGATGGAGGAAACTCGCTTTTCACCGATTCAAACCGCCGCACAAAGGAGCTGACTGCAAAAGGAATCCTGTTTGTTGGCACGGGTGTTTCCGGCGGAGAAGAAGGAGCTCGTTTTGGTCCCTCCATCATGCCCGGCGGCAATCCTGCGGCATGGCCGTATGTGAAACATATCTTCCAGTCCATTGCAGCCAAGGTTGAAGATGGAACGCCCTGTTGCGACTGGGTTGGCGAGGATGGCGCAGGCCACTACGTAAAGATGGTCCACAATGGCATAGAGTACGGCGATATGCAGTTGATCTGCGAGGCTTATGACTTATTGCAACGCGGCCTGGGATTGAATGCGGATGAACTCCAACAGGCCTTCGCAGACTGGAACAAGGGAGAACTCGACAGCTACCTCATCGAGATTTCGAGTCATATCTTCGCCAAGAAGGACGACGATGGATTGCCAATCGTAGATAAGATTCTCGACACGGCCGGGCAGAAAGGCACGGGGAAATGGACCGTCTTCAGTTCCCTCGATCTCGGACAACCTGTAACGCTGATCGGTGAGTCTGTCTTTGCCCGCTGTCTCTCGGCACTGAAGGATGAACGCGTAGTCGCTTCCTCCATCCTCAACGGACCCGGCGCCGGACTTGCCGACATCGACCGCGAACCATTCATTGAGGAAGTACGCTGTGCACTCTACTGTTCCAAGATCATCTCGTATGCGCAGGGCTACATGCTGTTGAAAGCAGCCGCCAGGGAGAATGGCTGGAACCTGAACATGGGTGGGATTGCGCTCATGTGGCGGGGCGGATGCATTATTCGCAGCCGTTTCCTGGGTAAGATCAAAGAGGCCTTTGACAAGAACCCCAGCCTCGATAACCTTCTCCTCGACAGCTTTTTCTCCGGCGCTTTGAATCAGTACCAGGCTTCCTGGCGCAAGGCTATCGTCCATGCCGTCGAGTCGGGTGTGCCTACTCCGGCATTCTCGACAGCTCTCAATTTCTTCGACGGCTACCGTACAGCTCGCTTGCCCGCCAACCTTCTGCAAGCCCAACGCGATTATTTCGGCGCGCACACCTATGAGCGCGTGGATCAGCCACGTGGCCAGTTCTTCCACACCAATTGGACGGGCCGAGGAGGTCGCGTTTCCTCAACGACTTACAACATTTAGGAGCACCATCGAAAACCGCATGCCAGTGCACTGGTCGCATCGTTCCACTGGATTGACAGTCGTCTCCATGCTGGCTGTAGAGGTTAATCACTCGCGCGGCATAACTTCGCCCGACAAGGTTTTGTAGATGCCAAACAAACCGGAGAGCCGTTCCAAGTCGCAGCCACCGCGCTTCTCCTTCGCGAACAAGATCAGCGCGTCCAACAAGATTCCGCGCCAGATCAACCGTAATTTGATCTTTAACCAGATACGCACGCGACAGCCAATCTCGCGCGCAGATCTTGCCCGTATCTCCGGCTTGCAACGAAGTACCGTATCGCTCATCGTGGAGGAATTGCTCGCCGATCGTTGGATTGTTGAAGGCTCAATGGGCCGGTTGCCACGTGGCCGCAGGCCTACGTTTCTTAATGTGAACGGCCGGCGCGGTGTGCTTGCTCTTGATATCCACCCCGCTCAGACTACGTTGGCCGTCGCCGATCTGGGCGGCAAGATCATTGCGCAGGACCTCATCTCTCTCCCCGACGATCCGCAAAAGGTCATCGCGGTCATTGTCAGCGCTATTCAGAAGATCATCTCTGCGAATGCGGATCGCTCTTTCGATGGGGTCGGTATAAGCCTTCCCGGCAGAGTCGATCTGCAATCAGGAAAGTCCGCCAGCGGCAAGTCACTTCCGGAAAGGCCTATCTTCGCGCCAAACGTCCGATGGCCGATTGCGCAGATCAAGTCACGTGTCGAGCAGGCAACGGGTCTGCCCGTAGTTGCGGACAACGTTGCCAACGCTTGTGCGCTTTCAGAGGTGTGGTTCGGCGACAGCGATGCGATGCATGACCTGGTTGTTGTCAACGTCTCTGAGGGATTGGGAACTGGGATTTTCGCGAACGGGCGTATTCTCCGGGGTGAAGGGGGAGCCGCGGGCGAATTCGGTCATGTGCAGATGGATCCGAACGGTCTGCGGTGCGGTTGCGGGGGGATCGGGTGCTGGGAGACTCTGGCCGCAAACCCAGCGGCCATGCGGTACTACGCAGCGCTAACGGGGGAACCTCCGCGCCCCTTCGATGAGATCCTCCGATTGGCGACCGAGGGAGACCCCAATGCACTGCAAGCAATCGATACGATGTGTTTTGCTCTTGGGCGCGGCCTGCATATGATCGCGTCTGCCCTGGCACCCTCCGAGATTGTTGTTGTAGGAGATATCACGACGGTTTGGCACTTTGCCGGCCCTCTGATCGAACGGGAAATGCGCAGTCATCCCTTGCCGACGGCACCCCGGCTCCGGCCAGCGCAGGAGGGGAACAAGGCAAGGCTGCGCAGCGCTGTCGCGCTCGTCATGCATGAGACTCTTCTATGAACCATCCCAACTCCATCGTCTCCACAAACCGCTTTCTGCACCGCTCTCGCAATTGCGAATAATCCGAGGTTCTATGCGAATTTGTTTTCTCTTGAAGGTCCGGACGGAGAAGCTTGAAGAGTACAAGCTTCGCCACGCACACGTATGGCCGGAGATGCTGGAAGCGCTGCACAGCACAGGATGGCATAACTATTCCCTCTTTCTGAGGCCCGATGGCCTCCTCGTCGGTTATCTGGAGACAGAGGATTTTAGCCGCGCCTGTGCAGCCATGAAAGACCACCCAGTGAATGCTCGGTGGCAAGTGGAAATGTCTCCGTTCTTTGAGGCAATGGAAGGCGCGGCGCCGGACGATCGCATCCTACCCCTTGAAGAGGTTTTCCATCTCGACTGATTCAGGGCAACCACCCGACATGGTAGTACTGCATCCGATACTCATGAATGCTCAACGGCTAAGTGCTCTTGAAGATTGGAACGTTCGGGGCAATGATCTAACTCTGGGAGATAGACGATGAATACCTTTAACTCCATGCGTCGTAACTTTCTTCGCACAGGCGGCCTTGGTGTCGCCACTGCTGCCATGCCGGTCGCTTCCTTTGCCGCCTCTGGCCAGCTGAACCCCGAACCGCCTGCGCCGCCCCTGGGCATTTTTGATGTCCGGACCTTTGGCGCGACCGGTGACGGCAAGGCGCTGGACACCGCGGCCGTGAATCGCGCCATTGAGGCGGCTGCTTCTGCGGGCGGCGGTGTAATCTTGTTCCCGGCAGGTTTCTATCTATGCTTCTCGATTCGGTTGAAGAGCCATGTCCATCTTCACCTGCTCCAGGGAAGCGCCATCGTAGCCGCAGACTCACCGCTCCCCGGCGAAGAGACCGGCTATCGCGGAGGCGTTTACGATGCAGCGGAGCCGAAGACTGCATGGGACGCGTATCAGGATTACGGCCATAATCACTGGCATAACTCCTTGCTGTGGGGCGAAGCTCTCCACGATATAAGCATCACGGGCCCCGGACTTATCTGGGGCAAAGGACTCTCCAATGGCCGATCGAAGAAGGACCAGGGCGGTCAATTCATTGCTGAGCAGGCCGGTGTCGGCAACAAGGCAATCGCGCTGAAGAACTGCCACAACGTGGTGTTTCGCGACTTCTCCATTCTCAAGGGCGGTCATTTCGGTCTGCTGCTCACCGGAGTTGACAACCTGACCATCGATAATCTCAAGATTGACACCGATCGCGACGGCATGGACATTGATTGCTGCCAGAATGTGCGCGTCTCCAACTGCACGGTTAACTCACCGTGGGACGACGGCATCTGCCCCAAGTCGAGCTATGCTCTCGGTTATGCGCGGCCCACCCGCAATTTGACCATCGCCAATTGCTGGGTTACTGGCGACTATGAACTCGGTTCCGTTCTCGATGGAACTTTCAAGCATTTTTCAGAGAACGCCCCCGCATGGCGGACGGGCCGGATCAAGTGCGGCACCGAGTCCAATGGCGGATTCATCAACATCACCATCTCCGATTGCATCTTCGAGGGCTGCCAGGGGTACGCACTGGAAACAGTGGATGGCGCCCTCATGGAAGATATCACAATCACGAATACAACCATGCGCAACCTTGTGTCGAGCCCCATCTTCATGCGTTTAGGCGCGCGATTGCGTGGCCCGAAAGAGAGCACTCAGGTGGGCACGCTGAAGCGCATCCTTATCAGCAATCTCACTTGCCATGCCGCACCGCAGCGTGTCAGTTCAATCCTCAGCGGCATTCCCGGCTTCGCAATCGAGGACGTGAAGCTTTCCAACATCTACATCGAGACAGTTGGCGGAGCGCCACTGGAAATGGCCAAGATTGAACTGCCTGAATACGAGAGCAAGTATCCCGAGCCGGGAATGTTCGGCCCTACACCGGCATCCGGATTCTTCGTGCGCCACGTCCGTAACCTTGAAATGAGCCACGTGGAAATTGCGAACGCTGCTCCTGACGCACGTCCCGCTTTTCACCTGGCAGATGTCGAGCGAGCTGACTTTTTCGCCACCACAGCTCCCCGCGGTCCTGAAGGCGCAATTGCACTCCACAACGTCAAGGACCTGCGCATCGGCTGGAGTCGTGCAGCTTCCGATGTGACACTGGGCAACGCTGACCACAAGATCCTTTAGCACCGGAAGACCACCGCACAAAATGTTCGTTTCCAATTGACTGTTCTATCGAGATGAGGTCTCAATGAAACTTGCAACCGCCGCAGTGCTCGGCAAATATTCCATTGGCGTGGGCGACCGGTTCGCCCACCAGGCGAAGGCTCAACTCGAGGCCTGCATCCTTGCTGCTGAGGCCGGTGTCGAAGTGACTCCTGTATGGAACAAATCGAATCGCGAGCACACCATCATTGGCTCCGAGCCGGCCTCAGTGCGCGCTGCCGCCGATGCCGCCGTCAACGAACTCGGCTGGAGTCTCCCCTATTATTGCGATGCTGACCACATCAACCTTTCCACCGTTGAGCGCTTCCTACCCGCCTGCGACTTTTACACCATCGATGTGGCCGACTCTATTGGCAAACCAGCTGACCCTGCTTCCATTGATCGCTTTGCGGGCCGTCACCCTGAGCTTGCCGGCGCAATCCCGATGCTGGCGTGCGATCAAATTATCGAGGTCACGCAGGATATGCTTTCACGAACAGCCGCCAAGTTTCTCTCTGCAATTCAGGAGGCGGGCAAGATCTATCGCCGCATTCAAGAGAGCAAAGGCGATGGCGCATTCATCCCTGAAATCTCGATGGATGAGACGGACTCCGCGCAAACCACGGCCGAGTTGCTCATTATCCTTGCCGCCATCGCCGACGAGGGCATACCTATCCAGACCATCGCCCCAAAATTCAGCGGCCGCTTCAACAAGGGGGTCGACTACGTTGGCGATCCGGCTCAATTCGCGCGAGAGATGGCTCTTGACATGGCCGCAATCCAGCATGCTGTTGCCAAATACGGATTACCATCCAACCTCAAGTTGAGTGTCCACTCCGGCAGTGACAAGTTCTCGATATACCCCGTCATTCACGCAGCCATGCAGCAATTTTCCGCCGGGGTACATCTCAAGACCGCAGGCACAACCTGGCTTGAGGAAGTCATCGGCCTCGCGGAGGCCGGGGGCGACGGTCTCATGCTCGCCAAAGAAATCTACGCTGAAGCATTCGAACATTCCGCCGAACTCTGCGCACCATACGCAACTGTCATCGACATTGACTCTTCAAAGCTGCCTCCTCCCGCGGAAGTTGCCCTCTGGTCTTCATCGCAGTTCACCTCTGCCTTGCGCCACAATCCAACCTGCCGGTCCTATAATCCCAGCTTCCGTCAACTGCTCCATGTCGGCTTCAAAGTGGCTGCAAAGCTGGGCCCTCGCTATCTGGACCTGCTCGAATCAAATCGTGAGATTATCGCGAAGAATGTGACGGAGAACCTCTTTGCACGGCATATTGGTCCCGTCTTTCTCGGGCATCCCCAGCCGCAGCGTTTGTAGCTTTGTTGCATAACACGGTTGCGGGGACCGCAATCTTCCGGGCTTGACCGCCGTCTCGAGACTCGACGCGAGGAGTTCCCTATTTTTCACGACAAATTCATCGCGAACAATTCAAGACGAGCTACCTTCCTCGCACTGGCCGTGACGCTCTAGGCACTCCCCTGGAGCGTCGGAGTGCACAAAACAGCCGCTCTGGAGGAGAATAGAGTTGGATTGCTTTTCAAGAACAGGACTGAACAAAATTGACAACGATGCAAATTGAGAGCCCGCGGTGGACAGCCCGGGAATTTGAGCGGCTGGTTCTCGATAGTGAACCCAAGGTTGCCGTATTCGATTGCGATGGCACAATCTGGAGCGGTGACTCCGGCTACGGATTCATGGTCTGGTCACTCGAGCAGGGTCTGGTCTCGCGCTCGACGAGCGACTGGATTGACACGCGCTATCGTGGCTACCTCTCCGGCCAGGTGAGCGAGCTGGACATCTGCGGGGAGATGGTGCAGATCTATGCGGGCCTGCGTGAGCAGGAGCTGCGCGCCGCAGCCGCGACGTATGTGCAGGAGTATGTGAAGCAGCGCGTCTTTTCTGAAATGGCGTCTCTGCTTGCTGCACTCCGCCAGAACGCGGTCGAACTCTGGGCAGTAAGCTCAACCAACCGCTGGGTGGTCGCGGAGGGTATGCGCGAATTCGGCATTCCCGAGGACCGCGTGCTTGCCGCGGAGGTGCGTGTGGCCGATGGGCTCATCTCCAGCGAGATTGTGGCCGTGCCTACCGATGAACTGAAGGCGGAAGCGCTCAAGCGGGTCGGGCTGCCGGCTCCAGATGCTGTCTTCGGCAACTCCATCCACGACCTGGCCATGCTGGAGATTGCCCGCAGCGCTTTCCCGGTGAATCCATCACCCGCACTGTTGCAGGCAGCGGCAAAGCGTGGCTGGGGCCACTTCCGGCCCAAGGCGGCCGAGGGCGCAGAGGCAGCGGTTGCCGGGGAGTAGCCGGCTCCCGGCAACATTGCTCGGTGCGTCGGGCTTTCAGCGCACCAAAGCAGGCAATCCCCCTTCGGGTTCTGTTTTCTTTTGAAGCGTTTACACTATAAGGGTGCCTGAATCCCAGCCCACCGGCGCCATCCGATCCAGCGGCCCTGCCTTGCGGTTCGTTGCTGCCGCACTGATCGTTCGCGGCGGTGCGGTACTTATTGGACAGCGGCGTCCGGATCAGCCTATGGCCTCGCAGTGGGAGTTCCCGGGGGGCAAGATTGAAGCGGGCGAAAGCCCCGAGCAGGCGCTGGCCCGCGAATTGGAAGAAGAGCTGGGAATTCATGCCGTCATTGGCCCGCGTGTAACGCACATCCGGCACAACTATCGCCACGGCGGCGCCGTCGATCTGCAGTTCTTTGCCGTGCGTGAGTTTTCCGGCGAGATCGTCAACCGGATCTACCACGAAGTGCGCTGGACCAAACTCGAAGACCTGCCCGGCTACGACTTTCTGGCCGCCGACCGGGGTCTCATCCGCGACCTGGCGGCCGGCAAACTGCTCTAGCCAGGCTTGAAGTTTTCTCAGTGCCCGGGCATCATCCCCCACAACATGACCAGAGTCATGCCGATGACGATGATGCTGGTGCCCCATGCGATCAGGTTCCAAAGCCGAGAGTTCCTGTGCGCCCCCATCAAATCCTGGCGGTTGATCAGCATGAGCATGAGGATGATGACGACCGGCAGCAATACGCCGTTGAGCACCTGCGAGAGAATGGCGAAGTTGATCAGTTGCGCGTCCGGCAGCAGCAGCACAGTGGCTGCGCCGCCCACAATCAGCAGCGTATACAGCCAATAGAAAATCGGCGCTTCGCGGAAGCTCTTGTCCACGCCGGATTCAAGGCCCATGCCCTCGCAGACCGTGTAAGCCGTTGACAGCGGCAGAATCGACGCCGCAAAAAGCGACGCGTTGAAGAGTCCGAAGGCGAAGAGGATGAAGGCGTAGTTGCCAGCCAGCGGGCGCATGGCTTCTGCGGCGTCGGAGGCCACCTGGATGGCGCCCATACCGTGCACCCACAGCGTGGCCGCGCAGGCCACGATGATAAACCAGGCCACGATGTCCGTGAACAGGCTGCCGATGATCACATCCAGGCGAGAGGCCGCGTAGTCCTTAACACGAATGCCCTTTTCCACGATCGAGGATTGCAAGTAGAACTGCATCCACGGGGCAATGGTGGTGCCAACTACGCCAATGGCCATGTACATATAGGCCTTGTCGCTCCAGACCGACCTTCCCGGAAGTTGGACCGTGGCCAGCATCGCGGTATGCCAGCTTGGCTGCGAGAGCACACCGGCAAAGATGTAGCAGATATAGACCAGAGAGGCGACGATGAAGATTTTTTCAGTGCTCTTGTAGCTGCCGCGCACCACCATGTACCAGACCAGCGCCGCGCACAACGGAACGGAGATGAATTTGGAGACACCGAACAGGTGCAGCGAGCCGGCGATGCCGATAAACTCCGTGACCACGTTGGTGTAGTTGACCACCACCAGCAGGACCATCAGGATGAAGGTGAGCCGAAGACCGAACTCCTCGCGGATCAGGTCGCTGAGCCCCTTGCCGGTAACCACGCCCATGCGGGCGCACATCTCCTGCACCACGATCAGCGCAATGGTGATGGGAATCATGGTCCACAGCAGCGAGTAGCCGTACTGTGCGCCTGCCTGCGAGTAGGTAAGGATGCCGCCGGAGTCGTTGTCAACATTGGCTGTAATAAATCCGGGGCCGAGGACGGCCAAAAACAGGAGTATCCGGATTCGCCAACGCTTGAGCATGCCCGCGGGTTCCTAAGGAGGATTCATCGAGGTTCCTCACTGACCATAACAGGCCGGGGCAGGGTGTGCGAACTCCCCCGCGCCGGGCACGAATTTCATCCGGCTTGACAGTGCCGTGTTACTCATGTACCTTGGTACATAGATAACAGGAGGAAACCATGGCGCAGGAACAGCAGAATCGTGAACCCGTCGTCGTCGAACGCGTCCAGACTGGCGTTCGCATGGAAAAGAACTTGTTGAAGGTCCTCAAGGCGGTAGCCGAACTGAAGGAAATGACGCTTGGCGATCTGTTGGAAGGAATTGTCCTTCATGCATTCGAGGGCAAGGCGCCGTTCCTGCCGCAGACGCTGAAGGAGATTGAGCAATTCAAATCTCTGTACGGCATGACGCTGAAAGCGAACGACAGCCACAACCTGAGAGAGCGCAAGCGGTAACTGGCGCTTTCACCCACAGGAATGCACCCTCGCGGGTGACATCCGTGCGAGCGACGCTTATGGTAGAATCCGCGCGGTGACGCAATCATTCTTTATCCGACACGGAGATTTGTTGTAATGAGCCCCGAACCAAATCCTGCTTTATTTGATCTGGACCGCCGAGAATTTATCCGTCTTTCCCTACTGAGTTCTGCTGCGCTGTTGGGAGCGAGTCCGCTGCTTGAGGCCGCCGAACCGAGCGCAGGACAGGACACCACATCAAACTCCTATGCTGCCCTACACTCGCTGGCTCCCGGAGCCGTTGAGCCGGGAGGGTGGTTGCGTGGAATGCTGGAGAAACAGGCTGCGCAACTGGGCTCGCAACTGCCGCAAATTTCCTGGCCATTTACGGCGGCCTACTGGTCCGGCGAGGAAAAAGTGGATGGCGTCAATGAAGATACCTGGTGGCCGTGGGAGCAGAAGGCCTACTGGCTGGACGGCGCCGCACGCCTGGCTCTGGTGCTGAAGGATGAGCGGCTGATGGCGCAGGTGCGCGCGTCCACCGACTACACCCTTACCCACGCCGCGGAGAACGGCTACCTTGGCCCCAAGAACTTTGAAGACCCCAAGGGAGACTTCCATCGCTGGCCGCAGAATGTACTGTTCCGTGCGCTGGCGGCGCTGGGGGATGCACAATCGATACCGGGCGGCGCGGAAAACATCGACATACCCGATGCGCTGCGCAGGCACTACCTCGGCGACAATGCCTCCTACGGTACGCCAACCCGCAACGTGACCAACATTGAGGCCATGATTTGGGCCTACAGCCACAATGGCGATCCACGTCTGCTGGCATTGGCTGAGAATGCGTGGAAGGAATACATGACCGTGGCCAAGGATCCGGAGCATGGCGACCTGTCGCCGCTGCGCGTCTTTGCTGCAACACCCATCAACGCCCACGGCTGCACTTATGCAGAGACCATGAAGCTGCCGGCGATTCTCTACCTGGCGACCGGCAAGGACGAGTACCTGAAGTTCGCGGAAGCTGCCGAACGCCGCATCTTCGACCATCACATGCTCATCGACGGCATTCCTTCCACTTCGGAGTGGTATCGTACGGTGACGTCGCTCGACTCCCACGAGACCTGCGACATCTCTGACCACACCTGGTCCTGGGGATACATGCTGATGGCCACCGGGGATGCCATCTGGGCCGATCGCGTGGAGCGCGCCTGCTTCAACGCCGCGCCGGGAGCCATCAAGAACGACTGGAAGGCGCTGCAATACTTCTCCTGCCCCAACCAGTTTCTCGCCACGCTCAACTCCGACCACAACGTGATGGCCCACGGCGGGCGCATGATGGCCTATCAGCCCAATCCCGGGCAGGCGACTGCGTGTTGCGGCGGCAACGTGCATCGCATCTTCCCCAACTACACCATCCGCATGTGGATGAAGACCGGCGACGGCGGACTGGCCGCGGTGCTCTATGGCCCGTCGAAGGTGAAAGCCACGGTGGGAGCAGGCAAGCAACCGGTGGAGATTACTCAGACAACGCGCTATCCGTTCGAAGAGGAGATTCACTTCAAGATTGATACGGCGCGGGCGGTCTCCTTTCCGCTCTCGCTGCGTATTCCTGCGTGGTGCGAGCGGCCGCGCCTCACCGTGAATGGAACCCAGGTTGCCGTGAGAAGCAACAACAAGGGTTTCGCTGTGCTGCAACGCACATTCCATCCCGGCGACCAGGTGACGCTAACGCTGCCGATGAAGCTGGCCGTGACTCACTGGCCGCAGGATGGCATTGGCATCGCGCATGGGCCGCTGGTGTACTCGCTTGCCATCAAGGAGAACTGGACGCCGCGCGTGGAGCCGAAGTACACGACGGCGGAGTTTCCCAGTTGGGAAGCAACGCCGGCCAGCGCGTGGAACTACGGCATCGCTCTCGACCCGGCAAAGCTGAACAGCCAGGTGGAGATCAAAAGGATACCCGCGGCCGATCAGGGTGAGGAGTTCGACCCATGGGAGAATCCGCCCATCTCGCTAACCGTCCCCGCAAGGAAGATCGAGGACTGGGAGTTGCAGCCCAATCCCGATAACCCCGTCCAGAGATTTACGCCGCCTTTGCCGGAGTTGAACACCAGCAAAGTGAGCGAATCGCTGGAACGAGTGACCCTGGTTCCGTACGGATCAACGCAGTTGCGCGTGACCATTTTTCCGGCGCTGCCTGGGTAGGTTTCACGATCACCCGCAATCCAGCGGCCTGGCTTGACAGGCCCCGGCGCGCAAGACTACAACTCGCTTTCACACCTAGACACACAGGAGATCGCTCGCAATGCAATTGCCTGATCTGAATGAGAAATTGCCGGCAAGGCGCAGACTGCTGGGCGCCATGGCTTCCGTGGCCGGGGTTTCGGCCGCCGGACTGCTGGGTCTGAATGCGACCACTGCCGGCGCCAGCCCAACCACGGGCGAAGGCTCTCTTGCATCCCCTCCAGAATCCACACCGGCATCGGCCGATGAACTCGTTGCCCAGGCGCGGCTGCGCACCTACAAAGCACGCCGTTCCTCCAGCTGGGACCGCACCGGCGGCAACGACGACTGGGTGCACGTGGAGCCGGGCGCTGCAGCCACGCTGCTTGACGTATCGGGCGCAGGCGTCATCACGCACATCTGGTTCACTATCAACTCGCCGGATGAGCACCACTTGAAGAACCTTGTCCTGCGTGCCTGGTGGGATGGTGAATCGACACCCTCAGTCGAGGCGCCCATCGGCGACTTCTTCGGCCTGGGACTGGGCGAGTATTTCACCTACGAATCGGCGATGCTGGCCGTTGCGCCCATCAAGGCGTTGAACTCCTATTTCCAGATGCCGTTTTCGACTGCGGCCCGCCTGACGCTGGAGAACCAGGGACCGGTCCGCGTAGACAGCCTCTACTTTGCCGTGGACTATGTGACCCTCCCCACGCTTCCCGGGGATGTGGCGAGGTTTCATGCGCAGTATCGTCAAGCCGCACCCTGCAAGGGTTGGACCGACAACTGGAAGAACAATTGGGACGACCCTGTGGGCGACAAAAAGAACCTGGACGGCAAGGACAACTACGTCTTCCTGGAGGCCGCGGGCAGAGGTCACTTTGTGGGCGTCACCCACTCTGTGCTGCAAAATCAGGACGGCTGGTTCGGCGAAGGCGACGATATGATCTTCATCGACGGCGACTCCCTGCCGACGATCAACGGCACCGGGACCGAGGACTACTACAACGGCGCCTGGGATTTTGGCGGGAAGCCCTTCGCCTACAAGCACAACGGCGCACCGCTGATTTCTGACCCCGAGGAGCGGATTGGCGGGCGCTATTGCCTCTACCGCTGGCATATTGAGAGCCCCATCACGTTTGAAAAGTCGATCAAGGTGACCATCGAGCACGGTCATGCCAACCACCGATCCGATAATTTCTACTCGACCGCTTACTGGTACCAGACCGAGCCGCATGCGGCTTTTCCCGCGTTGCCGTCAGCGGCAGAACGCATTCCCAGGGTATTCAGAGAGGGTGGTCCGGGTGCCGCTCCAGTGCCGGGAAGCTAGCCCACTTCCCGCGTTCGATAGCTGCCTCCAGACCCGCATGCGCGGTACGAGAAGCGCCAATTCCGGCGGTTCTTCCCAGATTCGTCAAAACATGCGTCCATTATCTTGAAAGAGAGAAGACTGTCCGAAATCGGACAATTTTGCACTTAACTCTTCTGTTCTCATGATGATGCGGAGCTACATAGGGGGTGGCACCCCCTATGTAGCTTTGAGCAAGGGGGAACGGAAGGAATTCGGCCGGTTTTGGGAGTGCGACAGGTCTCCATGGCTCATCTCCTTTAGCTTCAATTCTGCGCCAAAGGGCGGAAATTATATGCAAATGCGGGGAGAAAAAAGTGGCTGCATTGAAGGTCTGAGGACAGACGAGGTCCTGACCGTGGAGTCTATGGTCCGGAGATACGGCGCTGCGATGTTCGAGGACCTGTGAAGATTGCGGGCTAGGCGGTAGCCATCAGCACGCGCTCAGTCTCCACAGTCGACTCCGCGGGCAGGGCGCTGAGCAAGGAAGCAACCACGTCCGCGGCGCTGTAGGTTTCCTGTCCCGGAGCCAGGAAGCTGGCAATGGTGTTCAGGTCGTCCCCTACAGTGACCAGAGCCGGTTCTACTTCGCCATTCTTTCGCGTTTGCCCATGACCGATGTTGGCCATCAGCGCGTTGCACAGGCACTTGCGGCCGACGGTATCCTCTACCTTGCCGCCCTTGGCAACGTAGTTGGCCACCGGTTCGGCAGCGCAGCGGTAGCCAATGTGGCCATCGGTTGCGGCGTAGGGTTCCCGCAGGTAGCCAAGGTCGCACACGCGTTTGCGCTCCTGGTAGATGGGGAATGAGGAAGACGTACCTTCCAGTTGGGCAACCTTGAAGGGGAAACCGGTGGGAGAGGCCAGCGGATCGGTAAATACCTCTCCCTCACCTTTGATGGCCTTGGCCATCAGAGCCTTTTTCAGGTCGGCGCGCATGCCTGACTCGTTGGAGAAGGCAAAGGCCGTTCCCACCTGGATGCCGGCGGCGCCCTGTTCCACTGCTTCGCGCAGTTTCTCGGCGTTTCCGTAGCCCCCTGCCAACCAGAATGGAACTCCCAGGGCGCGCAGTTCCGCAATGTTCACATGGTCTCGCTCGCCATAGACAGGTTCCCCGGCTGTGTTGAGCTGGAGCTTGCCGCGCGGCGGCGCATTGTGACCGCCCGCCGTTGGAGTTTCGATCACCAGGCCGTCCACGCGGCCGCTGGCCCGCCGCAGCATGGTGGTCGCCAGCGTATTCGAGGAGACGATCGCCAGGAACTTTGGCCGGTGCAGGAGGGGCAGCGGACCCTCAACGAAGTCGGCTGCATTCAGCTGCATCATGGTGTCCTGGCCCACGGCCGCACCCGTCACCTGAAGCTTGTACTCCGCCATGTGGTGGGCCGCAAAGGCGTCAAGCACTCCGGGAATGTGAAGCGGAATACCCGCGCCCATGAGTACATAGCCGACTCCGGCCAGCATTGCCCCGTAGATCGACGCCAGATGCGGCATCTGCACCTTCTCAAGGAAATTGATGCCGACTGGGTTCTTGTGGCCGTCTTTGGCCAGAAACACCTCAACGAAGTTGCTCACCATGCACAGCTCAACCAGCTTGCGCGGACTCATCCGCTGGTGCATGGGAACGTTGGGGTAGGGTGCTTCAGCGGATTTGCCGCCGGGAACAAAATACTCCTGCCAGATGCGCCGGGCCATGTCTGGAAACGGGAAGGCATCGAGCCCCCGCTTCATGTATCCGCCCTCATCCCCATCTGCGAGGCGGCGGACAAACAGCTGGTCGAGCGCCGTGCCGGAGACCACGCCAAGCTGGCCGAGTCTGGACACCGCATTGGCCAGGCGCCAGTTAGAAACTCCGACGCCCATGCCGCCCTGGATGATTTTGGGAAACTGCACCATCTCTGGATTCTTTCACAAATCCGGTTAAACCCAACGACTTTCTATCAGATTAGTGGCGAGATTGAAACCTGGAAATGGCAATTTTGAACAGAATTGGAAGGTAAAAGGCCGATTGGAACGCCGATGGGGCGCTCTCCGGGCTCTAAATCTTCTCCCGCAGGAAGCTGATGACGTGGTCGGCCTGTACCACACCCACCATCCGGCCCGGCGTGTCCACCACCGGAAGAGCGTGCAGGTTGTACTTGTCGAAGATCTCGGCCAGCTCGTTCTGGTCGCAGGTCGGCTGGGCAGGAGAGGACGCGCGGCTCGGCCAGCACGGCCAGCTTGCGTTTCCGGCTGCGCCATCACCAGCCGCGCCAGCGGGATGGCACCGCGCAGCACCGCTTCTCGTCCAGCAGATAGACTTCGGTCACGCTTTCCGGATCGCCGTCGAAAGCGCGCAGGGCCTGCACCGCCTGGGCCACGGTGGACTGCACACCCAGCGCAACAAAGTCAGTGGTCATGCAGCCGGCGGCGGAGTTCTCGTCGAACTCCAGCAGTTCTTCCACCTCCTGCCGCTCTTCCGGCTCCATCTCTTCAAGAATGGCGTCGGACTGCTCCTCGGGCAGCTCGGCCAGCAGGTCGGCGGCGGCGCCGGGGTCCATCTCCTCGACGATGTCGGCGATCCGCTCCTCGTCCAGCTTTTCGAGCAGAGATTTCTGCAGCTTGGGCTCGACCTCTTCCAGCGTCTCCGCAGCCACCTCTTCGTCCAGCGAGGTGAAGACCGCTTCGCGCTCGGCCGGGGCCAGGTCTTCAAGAATCTCGGCCAGGTCGGAGGGGTGCATCTCCGCCAGCCGCTCATACTCGATGCGCAGCTTCACGCGGCGCGCGGGGTCCACCTCGATGACGTCGACAAACTGCCAGGGGATGCCGCTGGCCTTGAGCTTGCGCGAGAGCGTCTCCAGCGCGGCCCGTGGCAGAAGCCCTTTGAAGACCCGGCGGAAGGCGCCGCGCAAACCCACCTCGACCTCGGCCACACGCAGCAGGTGAGCCGCCCCACGGCCCATCCACTCCAGGTCCACATCGTTCACGCGGACCACCTTGCGGCCATGAATATCGATGATCTGGCGGTCCACCAGGTCCTGCTGCAGATAGAGGTAATTGCCCTCATCCTTGAGCGGGACCAGGGCGCCGGCGGAGCGCAGCTCGAGCGTGCCGGCAGGCGTCTCCATCACATCCTGCGAGGGCACAATGCAGAGGCCCGCGCGGGTCTTGAGCACCAGGCCCGCAACCTTGCCCGCATCCGGCCCGGTGGCCACGGCAATGTCCTTCAGCCGTCCGCGCAGGTGGCCCTGCGCATCGGTGACCGGGGTGCCAAGCAGCGCGGTCAGGCTGACGCGGGCTGTGGTGCGGGGCTGCATGAAGTGAGTGTATCCCTTTGGCCCCGCTTTGCACGCGAGAGGCATCCGGCGCGGCAACGGTTTTCCGTGTCACTCAGGCAAAAGCAACGAATCAGCGATAATTCACTTCTCCGGGTGCAGTCCTTGGGGAGGCTGGAGCTGGCCGTGTCCGTTCAACTCTTGACACAATGGCTCACAGCAATGAAACTGCCAGCAAGGTTGCTGAGGGACGGGACGGCGGTTGATTTGCTCCATTCTGTTCCGGAACAGGCGGATACGAACCCGGTGAACGCACCCAAAGAAGGGCCGATGAGGTTTTCGCTGAGTTCCACCATGGAGAGCGTCAGCGAGGTGGAAACGGCGGCGGACAAACTGGCCGAGGCCGCCGGGCTGGACGACGATGATCGCTTCCGGCTGGCTATGGCAGTGCGTGAGGCCGCCGTCAATGCCGTCCTGCACGGCAACGAATACGACCCGACAAAAAACATCACCGTCAGCCTGGAGAATACGGGTGAATCGCTGGTGATTTCAATTGCCGACCAGGGCAAGGGCCTTGATCCGGAGACGCTTCCTGACCCACTGGCCCCGGAAAACCTTCTGCGCGGCACCGGCCGCGGAATCTTCCTCATCCGCTCCTTCATGGATGAGGTACACTTTCGTCAACTGCATCCTGGGACCGAGCTGACGCTGATCAAGCACCTGGCGCCGGCAAGCGAGAAAACTTGAAGGTACTTGCGCAACGGCCGCCTGTTGCGGACGGTGACATGCCATCCCAGCCGGCGATTCGGACAGACAAGGTGGTTGCCAACTCTGCCGGCAAGAGTGCTATAACCGAATTACCACACAAGGAGGAATTTCCGTGGCACTTACAATTGCTTCCCGTGAAGTGGACGGTGTAACAGTTCTGGACCTGAGCGGGCGCATCACTCTCGGCGAGGGCAGTGTGCAGTTGCGCGATGCCATTCGCGACCTGATCAGCAAAGGCTCAAAGAGCGTGCTGCTGAATCTGGGCGACGTTAACTATATCGACAGCTCCGGCCTGGGCGAACTGGTGAGTGCTTTCACCACGTCCAAGAATCAGGGCGCCTCGCTGAAGCTGCTGAAGCTCACCAAGAAGGTCCACGACCTGTTGCAGCTGACCAAGCTCTACACAGTCTTCGACATCTATGACGACGAGGCCAGCGCCATCGCGTCCTACAAGTAACCCCTCCGGTTCGCCCCCCGCCGAACCCAAACATCTGAAGGGCCATCCGCCGCGGCGGATGGCCCTTTCTGCATGGAAGCTGCGAAATTGCAATCAGGCTGCCGTTAGAACTTGACTCCCGGCACAGCCCGGGCGCTTTCGCTGGCCTTGAAGTAGGCGTCGTTCTGCTTGAAACCGGCAATCCCGGCCCAGATGCTGTTGGGGAATTGCAGGATGAAGGTGTTGTAGTCCTGGATTGCATCGTTGTAGCGCTTGCGCGCCACGCTGATGCGGTTTTCCGTGCCGGAGAGCTCATCCTGCAGGCGCATGAACTGGTCGCTGGAGCGCAACTGCGGGTAGTTCTCCGTGAGCACCAGCACCTTGGCCAGCGCGCTGTCCAACTGGCCGTTGGCCGCGATCTTGTCCTGCGGGGTCTGTGCATTCATCAGTCCGGTCCGCGCATTGGCAATCTCGGCATAGACGCTGTTTTCTTCCTTGGTGAATCCCTTCACGGTCTCCACCAGGTTGGGAATCAGGTCCGCGCGCCGCTCCAGTTGCACATCGACCTCAGACCACTGAGATTTCACAGTCTGGTCCTTGGCCACCATCTGGTTTTTGGCGCCTATGTAGCTGCCAAACACCATGAACAGGCACAAAAGCAGAACGCCCACAACGCCCAGCGTAATCAACAATCCCTTGCTCATACAGTTCCCTTCTCCTCCGGTCCGCCGTGGCGGATCCCTTTCAACATAACCTGCAGGTGCTTACCAGCTTCCGCCGGCGCCGCCGCCGCCGAAGCCGCCGCCGCCAAAACCGCCAAAGCCGGATCCTCCACCGCCGCCGCCGCCGAAGCCCCCACCCCCACCGCCGAAACCACCGCCGCCGATCCAAGGTCCAGCGCCCCAGCCGCCAAAGAACATCCCAAAGCTCATCAGCAGGCGCAGGATAAAGAACCCGCCAAAGAAGATAATCAGGATGAAGATGAGAATCACTTGTCCGGCGGAGGCCTGCTGATGCTGGCGTACCGGATGCGCCGCTAGCGCTGGCTCTGCATTCAGCGTCACCTTGGCGTCGTCGGCAATGACCTGGGCAATCTGGTCCACCGCCAAGGTCACAGCTCCGTCGTAGTCGCTGGCCCGCAGATCCGGGACCATCGCGCGGCCAATGTCGCCCAGCTTGCCGTCGGGCAGGATGCCTTCCAACCCGTAGCCCACTTCGATACGGCGCTGATGGTCGCGCACCGCCAGCAGGATGAGCACGCCGCGGTCCGAGCCTTTCCGGCCCATCTTCCACTTGTCTTCAAGCTGGTTGGCGTACTCGGCGGAGTCTTCCCCGTTGAGCGTCTGGACGGTCACCACGGCCACCTGCGCGTTGGCTTGCGAGTGGTCGAGCTGGGTGCAGACGCTATCCAGCTGCGCAATCGCTTCGGGCGACAGCACGTGGGCGAAATCGCTTACATAGTCGGTGGGTTTGGGCAGGTCGTCGACCCGCTGGGCCGACAGAGTGGCTGCAAAGAATAGCGCGGAGACCGCCAGCAGCAGCCGGAGAACGTTCGAATGTGCGCGGCGAAAGCCTTTCATCGCTCTCCATTGTACGTGGCTGGGCGGGCAAAAGTTCCATCGCGCCCCTTGCAAGCCTTTAGCCGCTAGCTTCTAGCTCTTAGCTAATCCTGCTGGTTATTGGGGTTTCAGCTCACCGGAAACTCTTCGGGCCGGGGAGCCATCGCTGCTGGAAGTTGCCAATCGCAGCTAGGAGCTAGAAGCTAAAAGCTGGAAGCTGTCTCTGCACTACACTGAGAGAGCAATGACTGAGAACCAGCTCCCCGCTCCTCCCATCGCCCGCATAGAACACACCGAAACCGGCCTGCACGGCCAAATCCTCGTCGACGACTACGCCTGGCTGCGCGACAAGCAGAATCCCGAGGTGACCGCGTACCTCGAGGCGGAAAATGCCTACGCCGAGGCCTTCATGGCCCCACTCGCCGGTCTCCGCGAAGAGCTTTACCAGGAGATGCTCTCGCACGTAAAGCAGACCGACGTGACGGTTCCCTATCGCGATGGCGCCTGGTGGTACTACACGCGCACCGAAGAGGGCAGCCAGTACGCCATCCACTGTCGCAAGACCGGGACCGATTCCGCAGTTGATTCCGCCGCGCCGGAGGAGGTCATTCTGGATGGCAACAAGCTTGCCGAAGGCCACGCCTTCTTTGCAATCGGCACAACCGACATCACGGACGACGGCCGCTGGCTAGCCTACACCACAGATACCACTGGCTTTCGCCAGTACACCCTGCACATCAAGAACCTGCTTACCGGCGAAACACTCCCCGGCGAGGTCGAGCGCGTCGGCTCCGTGGTCTGGGCCGCCGACAATCGCACAATCTTCTATACCGTTGAAGACGAGGAACAGAAGCGCCAGTACCAGCTTTTCCGCGCATACCGCGAAGAACTGAAGGAGAGCGAGCTGGTCTTCCAGGAAGACGACGAGCGCTTCAACCTGGGCGCAGGGCGCACCCGCGACGGCCGCTACATCGTCATGGAGTCGGCCAGCCACACCACCAGCGAGTCCTGGGTGCTGCCCGCGGCCGAACCCACGAGCGCATTCACAATCATCAGCCCGCGGCAGGATGAGCACGAGTACTCCATCGATCACCGCAACGGTTTGTGGTTCATCCGCACCAACGACGCGGGCAGAAACCTTCGCCTGGTTACGGCTCCCGTAGCCACTCCCGGGCGCGAACACTGGACCGAACGCATTCCCCACCGCGAGAACATCATGCTGGAAGATGTGGACCTTTTCGCCGGCTTCTTTGTTGCCTGCGAACGCGAAGATGGGCTGCCGCGTCTACGCGTCTGGCGCTTTACCGGCGACGGGGCGGGTTTCGGCGATGAGGCAACTCTCAATGCCGAGATCGCCTTTCCTGAACCGGCCTACAGCGCTTATCCCCACATCAACCGCGTCTTTGAGACCACCACCTTTCGCTATGCCTATCAGTCACTGGTGACACCGAGTTCTGTCTACGAATACGACGTAGCCAGCGGCAGTTCGACCCTGCTCAAGCAGCTGGAGATTCCCGGCGGCTTCGACCGCACTCTCTATGCCAGCGAACGCATCCACGCCACCGCGCCAGACGGCGTCCAAGTGCCGGTCTCACTCGTTTATCGAAAGGACCGCCGCACAGAGAACAACCCCCTCTATCTTTACGGCTACGGCTCCTACGGTTACTCACTGCCTCTGGGGTTCAGCGGCAACCGTCTCAGCCTGCTCGACCGCGGCGTGGTTATGGCATACGCCCATATCCGAGGCGGCGGCGACCTGGGCAAGCCCTGGCACGATGCCGGAAAGATGCTGGTCAAGCGCAACACCTTTACCGACTTCATTGCCGCTGTGGAGCACCTTATCGCCGCGGGTTATAGCGACCCGGCGCGCGTGGCCATCGAAGGCGGATCGGCTGGAGGGCTGCTGATGGGGGCGGTGGTGAATCTGCGGCCCGATCTCTTCCGCGCCGTCGTCTCTCACGTGCCCTTCGTCGACGTGATGAACACCATGCTCGACGCGACCCTCCCGCTCACTGTTCCCGAGTACGAGGAGTGGGGCAATCCGAATGAACCTGCTTTTTTCTCCTATATGTTGAGTTACTCGCCTTACGATAACTTGAAGGCAGCAAATTATCCGGCCATGCTAGTGAAGACATCCCTGCACGACAGCCAGGTGATGTATTGGGAGCCGGCCAAGTATGTTGCCAAACTGCGTACACTCAAGACCGATAACAACCCGCTGCTGCTGGTGACCAACATGCAGGCCGGTCACGGCGGCGCAAGCGGCCGCTACGACTATCTGAAAGAGATCGCTTTCGACTACGCCTTCCTGCTGCGCGAGTTGGGATTGGTGGGATAAAGTGGGGGCAGCGGTCAAGGAGAAATCATGGGAAGGTTCTGGGGAATCGCATGGCTCATTCTGTCGGGCATTGGCATTGCTTGTGGGCAGCAGACCAGTTCGCCCGGGCAATCTCCAACAACGGATGAACAACCGACCCGAGTGAAGGTGTATGCGGTAGGTCCGGGAGTGACAGCCCCGGAGCTTCTTCCGCTTAACCTGCCTCCGTTCCCCGTTGAAAAGTGCAAGAAAAGAGTGGACGGCACGGTAGAGATTTCCCTCCTCGTGGATGCAACCGGCCAGCCACGCAACCTCATGTTCCTTCATCCTCTCGGAACGGACTTGGACAAGTTTGCACTCAAGATTGTCGCCGCGGATCGCTTCAACCCTGGCACCCACGATGGCGCACCGGTCACAGTTGGACAATCCGTTGAAGTGAAGATGCAAGGCTGTGTTGTGCAGACAAAGGACAACACAGGCCATAAGGCGCTTTTCCTGCGGCTGAGCTCTCAACCGGTCCAGAATCTGGAATTACTATCGAATCCCCCGCAAGAAGCTATCTTTGCTTCAACGGCCACTTCTTGGCCTGCCCCTAACTCTCCGCACATTGAGAAGGTCTCGGGTGGAGTCAGCGCCCCGGTGCCACTGAACAACGTCAATGCGGTATTCACCGACGCGGCTAGAAGGGCAAAATACCAGGGCGTGTGTTTTATCTCTCTGATTGTCGATCAACAAGGCATGCCCCAGAACATTCAGATCGTGAAAAAACTGGATTATGGTTTAGATCAAAATGCTGTTGATGCAGTTGGTAAGTATCGATTCAGGCCAGCGATGAAAAGCGGCCAACCCGTCCCGGTTATGATCACCGTGGAGGTGAACTTCAGGCTCTACTAAGGAACCAATTTTGAGCAGCGAAGAAGAAGCAATCCACTCGGAGACGACGGAGGTTCTCGCCGCAGAGGAACCGCGCGTCTACAGCGGCTCTTCGCATGCCTGGCGCGCCCTGCGCCATCGCAACTTCCGCCTCTTCTTCGGCGGGCAGAGCATCTCGCTGATCGGCACCTGGATGACGCGCATCGCGACCAGCTGGCTGGTCTATCGATTGACCGGCTCGGCGCTGCTGCTGGGTACGGTCAGCTTTTGCGGGCAGATTCCGACTTTCCTTTTCGCGCCGCTTGCCGGCGTCTGGGTCGACCGCCTCAACCGCCGCCAGGTGCTGGTGTGGACGCAGACCCTCTCCATGGTGCAGTCATTTGCGCTTGCCGCGCTCACGCTTTCGCACCACATCACCATTCCCCTGCTGCTGGCTCTGGCTGTGATGCAGGGCATCATCAACGCCTTCGACATGCCTGGCCGCCAGTCGTTCATGGTGCAGATGGTGGAAGACCGCCGCGACCTCTCGAACGCCATCGCCATCAACTCGTCGATGGTGAACATGGCGCGGCTGGTGGGGCCTTCGCTCGCGGGGATGTTGATCGCGGTTTCGAGCGAGGGATGGTGCTTCCTGATCGACGGCATCAGCTACATTGCGGTCATCGTCTCCCTGCTGTTGATGCGCCTCCACGCTGCGCCCGCAAGGCGCAAAGTCACGTCAACCTTTGTCGATATGAACGTGGGCTGGACCTACGTCTCAGAGTTCCTGCCGGTGCGCACCATCCTCTTGCTCTTTGCTGTCGTCAGCCTGATGGGAATGCCGTTTGTGGTGCTGATGCCCATCTTCGCGGCGGTTGTGTTGAAGGGCGGGCCGCATACGCTTGGATTCTTGATGGGCGCCATGGGCGTGGGCGCGCTGATCTCTGCGCTGGCGCTGGCTGCGCGCAAGAGCGTTCTCGGCCTGGTGCGCATGATCCCGCTGGCCGCCACCGTCTTCGGCCTGGGCCTGATCGGCTTCGGCCTCTCGCGCGTGTTCTGGCTATCGATGGTTATGGTGCTCATCGCCGGCATGGGGATGATGCAAGGGATGGCCGGCAGCAACACCATCATCCAGACTCTTGTGCCTGAGGACAAGCGCGGCCGCGTCATGAGTTACTACACCATGGCCTTTGTGGGAATGGCGCCCTTTGGCAGCCTGCTGGCTGGGTCGTTGGCGCACGTCGTTGGCGCACCGTGGACGGTGATCATCAACGGCGCAGCCGTTCTGCTGGGAGCTGCCTGGTTCTGGACGCGGTTACCTTCGGTGCGCCGCGCGGTTCGCCCCATTTATATCGAGATGGGCATCCTGCCGCAGGCGGAGCAAGTCCCGCAATAACCGCGCGACAGGCTCAGCCGTTCAGCGCATCTCCGCACAGGTGAACGGTCACGCCCAGTTCCGCAAACATCGCGGCCTTGGTCGCCAGCGCCTTTTCAGCAACATCAGCGGAAGGCGCATAGGCAATGTTTACGTGGTTGGCGCGATGCCGGGCCATCATCTGGTTCTGGGTCACTCCATGCAGCACCGTATGCACAATGGGCCAAGGTGGGGTGGTCTCGCGCCAGCGCCGCTCCGTCTCTTCAAGCGGCAGCGTCACCACGGTACCCCGGCCAAGGTCCGCATGCAGCGCGCCGCCCTCGACAAACACGCGGCTCCAGACAATCTCTCCCGGCTTGCCGATGCCCTTCAGCGATCCGCCCCCCAAGGGGAAGTACATGGCCGGTTGGCGCTCACTGCGTGCGCCAGCATACCCACCCACAAAATGATTGGCAGGCGCAGCGCCGGAGATCTGCAGCAACCAGACAAAGTCGTCAATCCCCTCGCCCGTGTAATGCTCGCCCCAGCGCACATCGTGCAGCGTCGTCGAAGGGTCAAGCCCCAGCGCGGTCCAGCAGCGGTTGGTGATCAGCGCGTCCACTCCTGCGCATTCATCCACTTCGTTGAAGTGCACCAGCGGCCCGCCCGGATAAAGCTCTTCGCTTGTGCCCTCGGCAAACACCGGCGGCCGGTCGGCGTTGTTCAACAACCCCTCAGCCAGGTCTGACGCAGGCGTCATGTCCTTCAACCCCTGTTGATACTGAATGCCGATCCCATCGCAGCCAAACTCCTTCGCAATGCGCATCGCCGCAATGTACATCTTGCATTGCTCCAGCACCTGGTCGAGCGTAAGTTCGGTCGCTCCGTCCGCGCCAAAAGCAAACTTCATGCCCTTCGCTACCAGCCAGTTGTAGACTGCTTCGGCCTCTGGCTGGCTCACGGTCCGCATCTTCGCCACCAGTGCCGACTGGCTCAGCCGCTCCTTGAAGATGCCGGCTGGATTGAGCAGCTCATCGTCGATGATGGCGTTGTACATGCCCATGCAGCCTTCATCGAAGACGCCCAGGATGGCTTTGCGATGCTTCAATTCCCGGGCGAGCGCCGCGCCCAGCTTGGCGCTTTCATCGGGCAGCAAAGCAGGGTCCAGCGCCTTTACGTGCGACAAATCGTGCGTGATCTTTCCGTCGCGCAGCCACTCCCCGAGAGCAGCCACGAAGTAATCGTCGGTAAAGTCCTTGCTCCAGATGGAAGAAAACGCCCGGCCCGCCTTGATGAGCGACCCGTTCAGATTGAGCAGGCCCACCAGGCCCGGCCACTGGCCGCTCCAGTTGGCCACCGTCAGAATCGGTCCCTTGTGGCTGCGCAGCCCGGGCAGCACATGGTGGCTATACTGCCAGGCAGCCGTGGCAAACACCAGGCGCGCCTCGGGGTGAATGCCCATGAACACGTCCATGCCCCGGCGCTGCGACGAGATAAACCCATGCTTCAGCGATTCGTCGTACGCATGGGCCCGAATCAGTTTGATCCCCTGCTCCGCAAAAGCCGCGGTCAACTTCGCTTCCATGTCCCGCTGCGCCGGCCAGCATACCTGGTTGGCGGAGAGGCGCAAATCCCCACTGGTGATGAGCAGCACTTGGTCCGCTGCCGGTTTGGCAATGCCTTTCCCCTCAACCGCCATCTCGTTCTTCTCCTCGCAATTGGCCGGCTCTGTGCCTCTGTCTCGCCGCCAAGGAGAAATATACACCGCGTCTGTCCTCCGGGGCAGGACGGCGCGCACACGCTTGAATCGCTCCCCGCATAGGACGCCATAACTCAGGCCACTGACCAAAACAGACCCGCAAAAAGTGGGCAATCCTTACCGGGTAAGGTAAAAAATGCTCTGTTTCCCGATGCGCCTACCAGGTCCATATAAGGATTCAAGTCTATTTTTTTCATGGTATTACGGTTAACAATCCCGTTTGGCCCCCCAGATGCACCTCTCCACGGCATGGGGAATGCCGATCAATCGGCGTTTGACTCGCCGGGCCCCAAGCCTGGCTGGATACAAGGAGTGGGACGATGAACCTATACCGATTGGAAGTTCTGGGATTTGCAGCAAGTTTGGCCGTGCTGGGTGCAACCGGCTGCGCAACCAAGAATTATGTGCGCACGCAGACCACGCCGCTGGTGGAACATACCGACCAGCTTGACGCCAAGACGGCGGCGAACAACCAGCAGATTCAGGCCGTGGACGCGCGTGCCCAGGCGGGCATCAAGCAGGCGCAGGGCTCGGCCGACACCGCCAATCAGAACGCGCAATCCGCAGACAAGGCCGCGGGCAATGCGCAGACCGCAGCTCTTGACGTGGTGCATCGCGCCGACACTCTAGACAGCGTAGTGAAGGGCCTGGATAACTACAAGCCACTGGCCAATGTGACCGTCACGTTTGGTTTTGATAAGTCGATTCTGACCAAGGACGACATGGATCAGCTTGACACCTTTGCCGCGCAACTCGGCTCTCAGAAGAGCTACATCCTCGAAGTCACGGGCGGAACAGACTCGACGGGTCCGGCCCAGTACAACTACGAACTGAGCCAGCGCCGTGCAGATGCCGTGGTGCAGTACCTGGCATCCAAGTATGGAATTGCTGCTCACCGCTTCTACCTGATCGGGATCGGGAAGGACAAGGAAGTGGCGCCCAACACCACCGCCGAAGGCCGCAAGCAGAACCGCCGCGTAGAAATTCAGCTGCTCACCAACATGGGCAGTGCGGATACGCAGACGGCGAACAACCAAAACAGCGGGCAATAAAGGCCGCAAAAAAGTCTCATATCCTTTGATTTGCAGAGGGCCGATACCCAGAGCGGGATCGGCCCTTGGCGCGTCTGCGCACCGGCTGACCAGGTTCCTGATGAGGCAATGGTAGACTTTTTCCCTATGCCGACATCGAGCCTGACCCGCCGCAACTTTCTTACCCGCAGCGCCATCGCCACACTTGCTGCGGGCAGCGGTTCCCTGCTCTCCACATCCGCTGCCCTGCCGTCCATTCCGCTGCCCTCAGCGGACGGCCCTGTTGAGCGGAAACTCGATGCCTATATCGCTACCTACATGCCTGCCATGAACGCGCCAGGGTTGACCCTGGGCCTCACTGATGCCGCGAAGACTCTGCGCACCGCCAGTTATGGCTTTGCCAACATCGACCAGAATATCCCGGTAAACACTGACCACCTTTTCCAGATCGGGTCCATCACAAAATCCTTCGTAGCCCTGGTGATTCTCCAGTTGCGCGATGAAGGCAAGCTCGATCTGCAGAAGCCGGTGCTGGACTATCTTCCGGGCCTGCCCATCTCCACGGAGTTCGGCCCGGTCTCCATCCATCACCTGCTCACCCACACCTCCGGGCTGCCCGACAATCTCAGCCTCTTCTCCAGCGATCCAAGTGCGCGCCTTGTGCAGGGCTTCAAACCCGGCGAGCACTTCCACTATTGCAATGCGGGCTTCGATATCCTCGGCCTGCTGGCCGCTAAACTCGACGGACGCCCGTGGCGCAAGTGCGTTGAGGCGCGCATCCTTGCGCCGCTGGAGATGACCGCGACCACCGGCATCATCACCACCGCATCGCGTGACCGCGCAGCCCAGGGTTATGAAGCGTTCTGGGACGACCAGGCCTATCCACGCCAGGGAAAGCTTGCGCCTGCACCCAACCTGGTCATGGACGACACCGCCGGCTGCATCGCCTCTACGCCTGGCGACATGGCGCGCTACCTGCGCATGCTGCTCAACCGCGGCAAAGGCCCCAACGGACGCATCGTTTCTGAAGAGAGCTTTACGCTCTTCTGCGCGCCTTACATCAAAGCTGAAGAATTCAGCCCCACCGCAAGTTATGGCTATGGCATCGCCGTTGATACTCTCGACGGCCACAAGATTCTGCGCCACACTGGGGGCATGGTTGCCTTTGCATCCTCAATGCATGTGGATCTGGACGGCGGCGTAGCGGCCTTCGCTTCCATCAACGCCATGCAGGGCTATCGTCCCGTTCCGGTCACCGAGTACGCAGTGCGCCTGCTCCGCGCCAGCCATGAAGCACAGGCTCTCCCCGCGCCGCCCGCACTCGTCGATCCGCGCGATGTGGACAATGCCGCCGACTACGCCGGCACATTCACGGCTGGCGACGGTGGCAAGCTCGTTTTCGCGGCCGACGGCAAAAGACTGTCACTGATCGATGGAGGCCAGGCAATCCCGCTGCAGCTCCGCGGCAGAGACATTTTCATCACCACGGTTGCCGGACAGTTTGCGTATCACGGCTTCAACTTCGGCAGGAAAGAAGCCGATGCGAACGCCAAGCCTGGCGGCGCTGAAAGCCGCGAGCCCCAGCCACCGGTGATTGAAGTGAGCTATGGACCCGACTGGTATGTAAACAGCGCATATAAGGGACCGCGCACCTTTACCGCGCCGCAGGATTATTCCGCCTACACGGGCCGCTACCACGCCGACAGCGCCTGGGGCGGCGATGTGCATGTCTACGCGCTCAAAGGCAGGCTGGTGATGTCCGGCAACCCGCTCACTCCGATCGAAGGCGCACTTTTTCGCGCGGGCAACGAAGAGTGGTCGCCGGAGACGGTCGAGTTCCTTCACATCTTCGAAAGCAAGTCGCAATTGCTGAGGTCTGCCGGAATGGACTTCTGGCGCGTCGAGGTCGACTGATTCCTTTCAAGAACGCACCATGGGGGCAGAGTTACGGAAACAAGGGTTCGGCGGGCTGGCCGGGCAGTGTGGGCATCTGCGAATGCTCATGCACTTCATGGATCCCGATTGCGGCCATCGCGGCAACCCCGGCAAAGCCGGCAATCATGAAGCCCCAGAAGGCTCCGTTCGAGATTCCCGTGTGCAGGCCGACTACGTCGCTGTAGCGGACCGGCGTGATGGCTGGGTCGTTGTGAAGTTGCAGGCCGAAAGATTCCTCGTCGACGCTGACGATTCTGCCCACAATCGCGGTGCCGTTCATTAACTCAACGCCAACCCAGTTACCAATGCCACGCTTCAGGATTCGCGCATGAACCGTCAGCGGAGTTAGCGGTTTTGATGCCTCTGCCGGCACAGACGCCGCAACCAACGCGCAAACCAGTAACATCGAGGTACACCGTGAAAGAGTGCAAGTTATAAAATTCATGGCCGTTACCCTTCGCTTTCCGGTAATCAGCAATTAGAGAGCTGCTGCCTCCATTCGGTTATGCGCGGCACAAATAAAAAGCGGGATGAGCCTGGAGCCCATCCCGCTTGAGTTGTTGCAGCCGGCTCGAATGCGCCGGAAAGCTATGCGTAAATTCCGCGCTGCTTGATGGTAAAGGCCACGCGATCGATGGCCAGCATGTAAGCGGCAATGCGGTTGTTCACGTTGTGGGCCTCGGCGTAGCGCACCACGTCGTCGAAGCTGTCGCGCAGAATGGTCTCCAGCTGCTCGTTGACGATGGCTTCCTTCCAGAAGTAGCCCTGGCGGTCCTGCACCCACTCAAAGTAGCTGGCCGTGACGCCACCCGCATTGGCCAGAATGTCCGGCACAATGAAGATGCGCTTGTCGGCCAGAATTTCATCGGCCACAGCGGTGGTGGGCCCGTTGGCGCCCTCCACCACAATGCGCGCCTTGATCTTGTCGGCATTGCGGCTGGTGATCACGTTCTCCGTGGCTGCCGGGATGAGTATCTCGCAGTCGGAGACGATAAGCTCTTCGCTGGGCATGGCCTCTGCCCCGCGGAAGCCAAGCGTGGTCCCGTTGCGATACTTGTACTCGATCAACTGGTGAATATCGATCCCGTTCGGGTTGCACAGCCCGCCCTCTTTCTCGGCGATGCCAACAATCTTGTAGCCGTGCTCCAGCATCAGACGCGCCGCGTTCGACCCCACGTTGCCGAATCCCTGAATAATCACGCGGCATCCGTCGATGGACATGTTCAGGTAGCGCAGGCTCTCATCGCACACCGTCATCACGCCGCGTCCCGTTGCTTCCACGCGCCCGCGCGAACCGCCAATGTTCAGTGGCTTGCCGGTCACTACGCTGGTTACCGTATGCCCCACGTGCATCGAGTAGGTGTCCATGATCCACGCCATGGTCTGTTCGTTGGTATTCACGTCGGGCGCAGGAACATCCTTTTCCGGTCCGATGAAGTCAATGATCTCCGAGGTGTAGCGGCGCGTCATGCGCTCCAGCTCGCCCTGGCTCATGTTTTTCGGATCGCAGATTACCCCGCCCTTGGCTCCGCCAAAGGGAATGTTCACCACCGCGCACTTCCAGGTCATCCAGCTGGCCAGTGCACGCACTTCATCCAGCGTCACATCCGGCGCATAACGGATGCCGCCTTTGCCCGGACCGCGGGCAATGTTGTGTTGCACCCGGAAGCCGGTGAACATCTCGATCTTTCCGTTATCCATCGTCACTGGAAAGTGGACGATGATCTCACGCGACGGCGTGCTGAGCACCCGCCACAGGTTTTCTTCCAAATTCAACTTCCGTGCCGCAAACTCAAATCGTGCGCTTTGTGCCTCCCAGGGGTTGATCTCCTGGTCTAACGTCATTGTTGGTGCTGCCATTGCCATATACATCTCCAATTCCGATTGCCTGCCGCTCGACTGGGCGCCGGGGAACGGGCACCCCCAAGTCAATGAAACAGCAGGATTTCCCCTGCCCTGAGCAGGGACTCACAGGTCGGCCGTCAAGAGAAATTATCCTTATCCGGCACGTTGCGCTTATGGATCGTTCCACACAAGCCCAAACCCCAGTGAGTCTAGGCCCAGCCCTTCAGCCCCGTCAAGCCTGTGGAATAGCTCTTTCGGGTCATCCAGAACCATCCTGGGAACCCTCACGCGCCTTTCCGGTCGCCTTGGCGTATTCGGGGTCACCATGGGAAATTCCGGCAGCAATGTTTGTAAACCTTCTCTCCACATTCTCAGGATAGGTCGCCCCGGCTGAAGTAATAGGAGTCGGCCCGAACGACTGTTACGGCCTTCTCCGAATGGATACGAGCCGCTTTAGACTCATTCAGCGAGTCAGAAAATCGTGATGAGCCGCAACACGCGCTCGAAACTCTATAACACTCGCGTTAGGCAAAATAGTGATTCTGACTAGATTTCGATTGCATCAAAATAACTTGACACTATCTTTAAATTAACGCAATATAAAGCGAAGAACGGCTTTCCCTGATCTCAAACCTTCGTTCCCCCCATTTTTCTTTGCGAAGGGATTCGTCAAGTGCGATCCGATTATTCTCGGGGGCGTCAAGCCACCGCGCCCGTTGTTGGCTTCAAACCTTCTAGCACGTCTGAGTGCGCAAGTTCACCCGAGGCGCAATGATTGGCGGGTGGTAGATTCATGAGCCCTGGTCTTTTCCTCCCCGTATCCTACGATTACAAACTTGTCGCGCTCTCTGTCTTCATTTCCATTCTTGCGGCGTTTGTGGCACTTGACCTGGCGGAGCGAGCGACCAATGCGCGGGGTGGAAGCAGGCTGGCATGGCTCTATGGCGGTGCTGTTGCCATGGGCACCGGAATCTGGGACATGCACTACCTAGGCATGGTCGCGTTCCGACTGCCCATCCCTGTTCTGTATGACTGGCCAACCGTCCTGACTTCCCTGCTCGTCAGCGTCGCAGCCTCCGGCGTGGCGTTGTTCATCGTCAGCCGTTCCACGATGGGTCTGGCGCGCACCCTCAGCGGAAGCGTCATCATGGGCGGAGGCATTGCCGGTATGCATTACATCGGCATGGCGGCCATGCGCCTCCGGGCCATGTGCGTATACTCCGATGGCCTGGTCCTGCTCTCCATTGTTCTGGCCATAGTCATCTCCTTTGCCGCGCTGCAACTGTCATTCGCCGGCCGAAGCGAAACAACCCAGTGGGGAACTCGAAAACTCTCCCGTGGTCTCATCATGGGCCTGGCGATTCCAACCATGCACTACGTCGGCATGGACGCCGCGCAATTCGCTCCGCAACCCGCCTTCAACGGCAGTGTGCAACACGCCGTCGCCATCACGCCCTTTGGTCTCGCCGTCATCGTTGCCGCAACCATCATCATTCTCGGCCACGTCATCATGATCTCCTCCGTCAACCGCCGCTTTTCCAAGCAGGCGGAACAACTCGCCGAAGGCGGAACTGTGCTGAAGACTGTCTTCGACAGCTTGATGGAAGGAATTCTTGTTCTCGACAACAGGAGCAATTTTATTGAGGTCAATCCAGCAGCCGCGCGCATTCTCGGCCTTCCCGATGGCGTTCATACACTTGCGGAAACAGGCCAGAGCCTTGATGTGCTCAGGCTCGATGGCTCCCCGCTTCCGGCGGACGAGTGGCCCAGCACACGTGCTCTGAGCGGTGAATATGTAAAGAACTTCCAGTTGCAGATTCGCTCCCGGCACACAGGCAAAACGAAAATCGTCGAGGTCGACACAGCTCCCGTCCTCAACGCGGAACGCCATGCTGTGCTTACGATCGTTACCTATCGCGATATCACGGAGCGGCAGCGAATTGAGGAGGCGCGCGCCCGCCTGGTGGCCATCGTGGAGTCGTCGGAAGATGCCATCATCGGCAAGGACCTGAAGGGGATAGTGACCAGTTGGAACAAGGGGGCAGAGAAGATTTTTGGATATACGGCGGAGGAGATGTTCGACCAGTCCATCCGACTGCTGCTCCCTCCCGGCTACGAAAACGAGGAAGACGGCATTCTGGAGCGCATTGGTCGCGGCGAAATCGTTGAACAAATGGAAACCGCGAGGCGACGCAAGGACGGCCAGCTTGTCCAGGTTTCCCTTATGATCTCTCCCATTCTCGACAGCAGCGGGAAAGTTGTGGGGTGCTCCAAAATTGCGCGCGACATCACTGAGCGGAAGCTGCTGGAACGCCAGTTGCGGCAAAGCCAGAAGATGGAGGCAATCGGCCAGCTCACGGGCGGCATTGCCCATGACTTCAACAACCTGCTGGCCATCGTCATCGGCAACCTCGGGTTGCTGGAACGGATCATTGCCGAGAATGAACCTGCACTGAACCGTCTCATTCCCGCGCAGAAGGCAGCCGCACGCGGAGCGGATCTGACCCGGCGCCTGCTGGCCCTGGCCAGTAAAGAAGACCTGAACCCGCGGAACATTCGGGTGGAAGATGCAATCAGGGAAACGATCGAGCTGGCGAGCCGCGCATTGGGTCCGGAGATCAGGATCCAGACTCATTTTGACCCTGCGATACCTCCCGTCTTCGTCGATGCCTCGGGTCTGGAAAGCGCGCTGCTTAACCTGGCCGTGAATGCCCGCGACGCCATGCCCAAGGGCGGCACGCTCAGCTTCACCACGCAGTTCGTCGACCTGGACGATTCATTCCCACCGGTGCAGACGGGCGAGTTGAAGCCTGGCCCTTGTGCGCGCATCGCCGTATCCGACACGGGTCAGGGCATGCCCAAAGAAGTGCTGGAGCGCGCCCTTGAGCCGTTCTTTACCACCAAGCCACGCAACAAGGGCACCGGCCTTGGGCTGTCCATGGTCTACGGATTTGCGCGGCAATCCGGCGGGACCGTTCGCATCTACAGCGAACTGGGCTTCGGAACTGCCGTGACTTTGTATCTTCCCTTTGCGGACGAGTCAGCGCCGACCAAGTGCGAGCTTCCGGAACGCCACTTCAACTTCCAGGCTGGCTGTACCGTGCTGGTTGTGGATGATGAAGTGGAGTTGCTCGAAGTTGCGCACGCCTACCTGACGGAGATGGGCTACTCTGTCCTGCGCGCCGACAATGCCGCGAGCGCACTGAGCACCGTGGCGCAATTCAAGGAGATCGACCTGATGATTACCGACATCATCATGCCTGGTGGGATGAATGGCGTCGAGCTGGCCGAAAAGGCCTGTAAATTGAATCCCAGGCTCAAGGTGATTTACTCCTCCGGCTTCCCGGCAGACGCGCTTGCCGAGAGGCATGGAACCAGTGTAGACGGGCTCATGCTGCGCAAGCCATACCATCGTGCGGAGTTCGCGACCATGGTTCACCGCGCCCTGGCGGCGCCGGCGCTCAGCGTGAACGATGAACAAGCGCAGCAATCGTGAAATATGCATCTAAACAGATGCAGGGAGCGAAATAAGGAAGAACGATGACAAATCCGGCACGAATCCTGGTCATCGACGACGAAGCGGACATAGGCGAGTTTGTTGCTGCCACGGCGCGGGGTCTTGGTCTGGAGTGCACCCTGACCACCGATGCGGCAACTCTGCCTGAATTGCTCACCCCCGATATCACCCTCATCATGCTCGATCTGATGATGCCGGAGATGGATGGCGTGGAGGCGCTGCGGCTGCTCAGCGAATTGCGCTGCAAGGCCGGCATCGTGCTGATGAGCGGCATCAGCAAACGGGTGCTGGAGACTGCGGAAAAGCTGGCTAATACCCTCGGCCTCTTTGTTGTCGGCCGCCTGGCCAAGCCATTCCACCTGGGTGAACTGGAAGTGTTGCTCAAGCAGCACCACGTGCCGCAGGCTGCTCTTCCCGCCAGGCCCAAGCTTCAGATACCTATTGCCGACGATCACTTGCGCGCGGCGCTGGAACGGAACGAGTTTGTTGTCCATTACCAGCCGCAGATCAGCCTTGCGAGCGGAGCCGTGATGGGAGTGGAGGCGCTGGTCCGCTGGCAGCATCCCGAGCTTGGCCTCATCTTTCCCGATGACTTTATCGGCCGCATGGAGGAGCTTGGCCTCATCGACGATCTCGGCTGGCTGGTGGCCGAACGTGCGCTGACCGAGATTGTGCAGTTCACCGGCAAAGACGGAGCGCCACTGCGGCTGTCTCTCAATGCATCCGTCCAGTCTCTCTGCGACCTCAAATTCCCCGACAAGTTTGCCGCCCTGCTCAAGAGACACCAGGTCCCCTTCGATGGCGTGGTTCTTGAAATCACTGAGAGCGGCCTCATCAACGAATTGGCCAAGACGCTCGATGTGCTCACCCGTTTGCGCGTGAAGGGCGTACAACTGTCGATTGACGACTTTGGAACCGGCTACGCCATGATGCAACAACTGGTCGACATTCCGGCCACGGAGCTGAAGATCGACCGCATCTTCGTCATGAGCATGCATATCAACAACAGCGATCGCATCATGGTGACAAAGAGCATTGACCTGGGACATGAACTGGGTATGCAGGTCACCGCCGAGGGCGTTGAGACTTTGCAGCAGTTGAACTTTCTGCGCAACAGCGGCTGCGATGCGGCACAGGGTTACTTCTTCAGCCGGCCGCTCGCGCGCTGGGACCTTGTCCGGTGGCTCAACGAGTACCGGGCCCGGCAGGATCTCCCGCTCTAAGCGCGCTGCGACCGGGCGAGAACAATTTACACTGAAGACTGTGAAAGCCTCAGCGCATCCCGTTCTCCCCAGCCGCAAGGAGTTTCTCTCGCTCGCCAAGGAGCACACCCTGGTTCCCGTCTGCCTTACGCTGACAGCGGACCTGGAGACGCCGGTCTCCGCATTTCTGCGCGCGGCCTGGCCGGAGCGGGAGTGCTTTCTGCTCGAGTCCGTCGAGGGCGGCGAGCAGGTGGGCCGGTATACCTTCATCGGCATCCAGCCCTTCAAACGGATTGTGGCGCGCGGGAGTTCGATCACCATCACCGAAGGCAAGCGCGTCACCCGTACCGAGGGCGACATCTTCCACGTGTTGCGCCAGGCGCTGAGCGGGCACAGGCCAGCGCGGCTGAAAGGGCTGCCGCCGTTTACCGCCGGAGCCGTTGGATTTTTCTCCTATGACGCTGTGCGCCAGATTGAGCGCCTGCCCGCGCTTGCGGCGGACGAGCTCGGCGTTCCCGACGCATGCCTGTTGTTCTTTGACGAAGTGCTGGCCTTCGACCATGTGCGCAAGGAGATCTGGCTGGTGGTTACGGCAGACGTGCGGCAGGGCAAGCCTGCCGACGCGTATGCCAAGGCCGTGGCGCGGCTGGTCAAGCTGGAGAAGCGGTTGGCCCGTCCGCTGCCCAAACTGCCCGCGGTGAAGAGCAAGGGCAGGTTGAAGGTGAAGCACCGCACGGCGAAGAAACAGTTCCTGGCCGCCGTCGAACGCACCAAGGAGTACATTGCCGCGGGCGATGTGTTTCAGACGGTGCTTTCGCAGCGGTTCGATGTGGAGCCGGAGGCGGACAGCTTCCAGGTCTACCGCTCGCTGCGTACGGTGAACCCAAGCCCCTATATGTACTTCCTGCGCTTTGCGCCGGAGGGCCCGCTTGGCGCGGAGCCGGGAGCTTCGCGTGTCTCCGCGAAGAAAAAGGTAACTCAGATGCAGCCAATCGAGCTAGCCGGCTCTTCGCCGGAGCTGCTGGTGCGGGTGCACCAGGGCAAGGTGGAGTACCGGCCCATTGCCGGCACCCGGCCGCGCGGGGCCACCGACAAGGAAGACCAGGCGCTTGCCGACGAGATGCTTCACGATGAGAAAGAGCGCGCCGAGCACGTGATGCTGGTGGACCTGGGCCGCAACGATGTGGGCCGGGTGAGCCAGTTCGGGTCAGTGAAGGTGGACCGGCTGATGTTCGTGGAGCGCTACTCGCACGTGATGCATATCGTCAGCACCATCGAGGGCAAGCTGCGCCCGGAGCTGACCGCGGTGGATGCCCTGCGCGCCTGCTTCCCTGCCGGTACGCTCTCCGGCGCGCCCAAGGTGCGGGCGATGGAGATTATTGAAGAGCTGGAGCCGGCCCGGCGCGGCACCTATGGCGGTGCGGTGCTCTACGCGGACTTCAGCGGCAATCTCGACTCGTGCATTGCCATCCGCTCAATGCTTGCCACCGACGGCAAGGGGTATGTCCAGGCCGGGGCGGGCATTGTGGCCGACTCGGTGCCGGAGCTGGAGTACCAGGAGTCGATCAACAAGGCGCGGGCGGTGATTCGGGCGATTGAGCGGGCGCGGGAGCTGTGACGGGAGCGGTCAGGGGTCAGTGGTCAGTGGTCAGTGATCAGTACTTTTCCCGGCCCGACACATTCTAGATTCTAGAGAAAAAGCAATTTCGGGTCTGCCCGAGATATGATTCTCCTACCATGATTCGAGCCATGCTTTCTGTGTCCGCGCTTGTCCTGTTTTCCGCATCGATAAGTCCTGCTCAGGGCGGCTTTCCCGCCGGAACTTCCAAGCCCTTCGGCGAGGTGGTTTCGCACGCGGAAGCAGCTTCAGTGCTGCATGAGAAACACACACACCCCTATCATTTAAAGGCAAGCATTGTAGAAACAACCAACCCACAGTCGGAATACCACGGCGAAATTGAGGAGTTCTTTCAGTCGGAGAAGAACTGGCGGCGCACCGTGACGGCCCCTGGGCTTGTCTGGACCCAAGAGATGCGCGGCGGCCATATCAGCGACGAGTACACCGAGGACTACGCTCCCCTCTGGCTGCGAGAGCTTCTCAGCGGAATCGGCGACCCGCTCCCGCAGCGTGAGCAGTTGGAGCGGATGCAGCAGCCCATTCGCGTGATCGAGGGAGCGCATTCCAGTAGCTGCATGCGCAATCTTCCCGGCGACCTTCAGGTCTGCATTGACGGCGAACACGGCGGCTTTGGTTTCATCATGTCTGATCCGGGCGGCCTTGAGTTTCACGATTATCAACCGTTCCATAAGAAATGGATCGCGCGCAAACTCATCTCGAACCCCGAGAGCGGAACCACACTGCAACTCACCATCACCGAACTTTCCGACCTGAAGGACCCGACCCCCGCGGCTCCTCTTGCTCCTAGCCCGGCGCCGCTGATCGCCGTCGAAGTGTCGCAAAGCGTAATGCAGGTCATGCTGAAGTCCGACGCGCATCTCAACTGGCCCCCGATCAAGGGCGGAAAGACAAACGGTTTTGTGCACGTCTTCCTCGGCATCGGCCCGGACGGCAAGGTCCGTGAAGTGTGGCCTGGGGCCACCGAAAATGGCGACATGGAAGACTTTGCCCGCCAGCAGATCCGGGGCTGGCAGTTTACGCCTTATCTTCTAAATGGCCGCCCCATCGCCGTTTCGACCCATTGGAGCATTCCGTTTGAGACGAAGATCGGAACCCCCTAGATCGAGCGCCGAAGTCCTTACTCCGCGCCGAAGATGCGCTTGAAGAAGTGGCCAACGCGGGTGAAGAGGCCGGGCTTCTTTCGCGGCGGCGTGGGGGCGGGCGCAGGCGCGGCGGCTGCCGGAGCCACTTCGGCGGGCTGGGGAGCGTGGTCGGCAGCGCTGTAGACGAGCGGTGCGCTGGTTTGCGGCTCGTGGCCGGGCGTGGCATCGGGGCTGGGCGCAGGCGGAGCTAACGGAGCCAGGCCCTCGCTCTGGGCGAGCGGGAACTCGTTGGGGGCCTTCGCCGCGGGCGGGCAGCCGCAGGGCTCTTTCTCCTGGTCGACCACCTCGTGCAGGCTGCCGTGCTGGAACATGACGCGCTGTCCGGGCTGCACGCGGTAATCGCGGCCCTCAAAGACGCTGGTCACCAAAACATAGGGCGCATTCACGCCGGCGTTATCCACGCAGGTGTCGCCGTTGGGGCCGAGGCGGACCCGCACCTCCGCCGCGCCGGGACCGCCAATGAGGATGCGGAAGTCGGGCGTGAGCAGAATGTCGGAGTTGCGGCCGGTGGCGAAACTGGCTTCGATTGCCCCGTGGTCCATGGCCATCATAAGGCCGGGAATTTCGCCGGCGGGGACGGTGGAATCGACGGCCAGCTTGACGGTAGTGGAGGCGCAGACGCGCAGCGTGCCGCGATACGGCAATGTGACCTGCGTGGTTTGGTCCCCTGAGGTAATGGCGCCGCTGGCAGCGATGAAGGCCCGGCCGTTGAAGACCTGGAGGCCTCCGGTGACCTCAGAGGCAAAACCGGGAATCTTGCTGTCGAGAGGGACGATGGCGATGGGCCGGGGTCCAATCACCGCGTCCTCAGTACTGGACTGCGCCTGAGCTGCAGCGGACCCCTGGGCGTTTGGCGGTGCTTGAGACGGTGTTGCGGCCGGGCTGGGCGGAGCCGATTGGGCCCACAGGTTGGGCGCGGCCATGAGTGCTGCTGCAAGGCCGAGAATCCCGGGCGCGCAAATGCAATGAGGGAGTCGGCTGCGACGCATTCGAACTCGCATCGGCTCTTTCATCGCTCCTACATGCTCAGGAAGTTGCGGATCATCTGGTGGCCGCCCTGGGTGAGGACGCTCTCCGGGTGAAACTGTACGCCCTCAATGGGGAGAGTGCGATGGCGCAGGCCCATGATGACGGTACCGCTGCCGTTCTCGGCGGTGCGCGCGGTGATGGCAAGTTCGCCGGGGAGCGAATCCTCGGCTACGATGAGGGAGTGGTAACGGGTGCAGGTGAGCGGGGTGGGCAGGCTCTGGAAGATGCCCTTGCCGTCGTGGTCGACCGCGCTGGTCTTGCCGTGCATGAGGTGCTGGGCGCGCACTACGTTGCCTCCGAACGCTTCGCCGATGGCCTGGTGGCCCAGGCAGACGCCAAGGATGGGCACTTTACCGGCCATGTGGCGGATGAGCGGAACCAGAATGCCGGCCTCGCCGGGGGTGCAGGGGCCGGGCGAGAGCAGAATGCGCTCGGGCTTCAGGGCCTCGACCTGCTCAACGGTCAGCTCGTCGTTGCGATAGACCTCGACCTTTGCGCCCAGTTCGCCCAGATACTGGACAAGGTTGTAAGTGAACGAGTCGTAGTTGTCGAGGACGAAGACCATATTGAAGTTTAGTGTAGCGCGTGGCCGCGCAACTCTATACTCCATTTCAAGGAACGGCAAAATCGAGATATATTTGTGGTGCGAGCCATGGAGGTACTCTTGAAAGCTTTGTCGAGTATCTTCCTTCTTGCTCTGCTCCTATCCTCCCTTGAGGCACAGAAATCTCAGACGGCGGACGAGGCGGACGGCGGACCATCACCGGTGATCGAGACGAGGGACGGGGGTGTCTCCGAGGCGCGGCAGAGCACTTACATTGCTCCGATCGCCAACGCGCCTTTCACCGCCATCGTGCATATGGAATGGACGCGGCCCATGGTGGAGGGTAGTAGCTCTGCCCTCGTGAATCAACGCCGGGTTGCGCGCGACAGCCGTGGCCGCATCTATCAGGAGCGTGGGCCGCTGGTGCCGAAAAATGGCAGCGCCGAATCCCGGAATAACGTGATTGAGATTGCCGATCCTAATACCCACACTCTCTACATCTGTAATATGCTGCGCACGCCGCATCGCTGCATCCTGGAAACCTTCAACGAAACGGGTGAGACCAAGTTTGACCCGGCGCTCGGGCCACCCGGTCCGTTGCCCAACAATATGGGATTCCGGAAGCATGAAGATCTGGGCACTCGGACGATTGAGGGAATCGAAACCCACGGGACCCTCGATACGACTACTTACAAAGTGGGAGTCATGGGCAGCTACCAGCAGTTTTCCGCACGGCGAGAGTTCTGGCACTCCGAAAAGCTGGGAATCAATCTCTACTCCGAACTGACTGGCCGAGGCGTGGGCAAGCAGACCTTCACATTGACCGATGTGAGCCTTTCCGAGCCGGACAAGAGCCTCTTCGAATTGCCTGAGGGCTTCGCCGTAGAGGATCGCCGGGAATCGGCTGCGGACCTGCCACAGTAGGCTAGTCCAGAGCCGGTTTCGCCAGAACGGTTGCACAGCATGCTACCACTCTGCAAAACTGGCCTCGGGTCTTCAACCATGGTTCTTCATTTTCTGATTCAGGGCCGCGTGCAGGGGGTGGGCTTCCGCTGGTATGTGCACCGTGAGGCCAGCGAACTCGATCTGCGCGGCTGGGTGCGCAACACCGAAGACGGCGATGTGGAGGTGGTGGCGCATGGCGACGAGGCCGACCTGGCTGAGCTGCGCGCCAGCCTGCGCCGCGGGCCGCGCGGTGCGCGCGTGGACCGGCTGATTGAGCACTATCTGGATGAGAGCGAGGCTACCGGTCTGGAATCGTTTCGCATTGAAGGGGCGTGGTGAAAAGACAGGGACTGAGGGACCAGGGACTAAGGGACTCGTCGGTTCGTGCAGCTTACCGGTAAGAGCGCAGGCGGAGCATGGGAAGGCCGCGCTGATTCGCGTTTCCCAGTCCCTTAGTCCCTAGTCCCTAGTCCCTGTTCCTAGTCCCTTAGTCCCTGTTCCTCTATAATCGATAAGGAAGCGGAACTGCATCGACGCCCGTTCGTTTCCCACAAATTTTGCAGGCTATTTTTGAGGAGCAGACGGACGCATGAGTGAAGAGATCAAGGCCGTCGATGTGGAATCGCTGAAGGCGCTGGTGCGCACGGTGCCCGATTTTCCCAAGCCGGGGATTCTGTTTTACGACATCACCACGCTGCTCAAGGACAAGACCGGCTTTGCCAAGCTGATCGACGCGCTGGCGGCGCATTACCTCGAGCACAAGATCGACCTGGTGCTGGGCATTGAGGCGCGCGGATTCATCTTTGGGCCGGCGCTGGCTTACCGGCTGAATGCGGGCTTTGTGCCGGTGCGCAAGCCGCGCAAGCTGCCCGCTCCCGTGGCGCGCGTGACCTATGACCTGGAGTACGGCTCCGACACGCTGGAGATTCATCTGGACGCGATTCAGCCCGGCCAGCGCGTGGTGCTGGTGGACGATCTGCTGGCCACCGGCGGCACCATGGAAGCGACCGTGAAGCTGGTGAAGCAACTGGGCGGCGAGATTGCGGGCCTGGCGTTCGCCGTGGAACTGGACTTCCTGAAGGGCCGCGAGCGCTTCAAGGAGTACGACGTCTTCAGCCTGCTGCACTACGACGAGTAGGCGCCTGCGGTAGGACGACGCGGGCTGCTGCCACCCGACGGGGAGGGCGGCCTGCGCTGCTTTACGACGTGCTGCCCGGCGGCGGGTCGGGGAGGTCTTCGTCGAGCATGCCCACAGCGGCTTCCTCCTGAAACATCTGCGCATCCGCGAAGCGGTAGCCGACATAGACGTCGGTGAGCAGATAGAGCGGCTTCGACGGGTCGTCTTCGATCTTCTTGCGCAACTGGCGGACGAAGGTGCGCAGATATTCCACTTCTTCGCGGCAGTCGGCGCCCCAGACGGCGGTGAGCAGGCGCGCGTAAGTGACCACGCGGCCGGCGCGGATCATGAGGCAATGGAGAATGTCGAACTCCTTGCGCGTGAGGTGCACGGGCTGGCCGCGCTTGGTACGCTGCGCTTGACGGGGTCGAGGCGAATCTCTCCAATTTCGATGGGCGCGTCTTCCGTGCGGACCGGAGCCTTGACGCGGCGAATGGCGGCGCGGATGCGGGCGATGAGTTCGCGCGTGCTGAAGGGCTTGGTGATGTAATCGTCGGCGCCAATGTCGAGAGCTTCAACTTTTTCCTCTTCCTTGTCGCGCACGGTGAGCATCAGGATGGGCATGCGTGGCGCGAAGGCGCGAATGCGGCGCAGCGTCTCCACCCCGCCGATGCCGGGCATGTTGACATCGAGCAGGACGGCATCGAAGGTGGCGCCGCGCAGCAGTTGCAGCGCCTCTTCGCCGCGCGAGGCTTCTGCCACCTGAAAGCCGAGTTCCACCAGCGGAGGCCGCAGAGCCCTGCGGATGGCGGATTCGTCGTCGACAACTAGAATGCGGATGGCTTGCTGGATCATCGTGAATTCCTTTTCTGAACAGGAGCGGGAATGGCCGCAAAGAAGGTGTTGCCATCAACTTCATCGCTGGTCACCCACACATAGCCGCCATGCAGCAGCGCGACGCGCTTGGCAACGGAGAGGCCGATGCCGGTTCCGGCTGCGCGATTGGCAAAGGTGGAGGAGCGGAAGTAGCGGTCGAAGATGCGTTCACGGTCCGCCATGGGGATGACCGGGCCGAAGACTGTGCACAGAGAAGATGACCTCAGCGCGCGCGCGTACCGCACGGATGGTGATGGCAGTGCCAAAGATGGAATACTTGCAGGCATTGTCGATGTACTGCGTGAGCAGCATGACCATCAACTGGCGGTCGCAGGAGAGGACCAGATTGTCATCGTCGAGTGCGATAGCAACTTTCATGCTGGCCAGGCGGTCGCTGAGGCTGGCAACCACTTCTTCAATGAGCGAGGCAACGCCCACGGGGGCGGACTGAAGCGCCACTTCCTCTCCGGCATCGAGACGCGCGGTGGTCAGCAGGCGGGTGGTCAGTTCTCCCAGCAGCCCTGTCTGCTCGTCGATCAATGCGACCAGTTCGGCCTGGCCCTGGGAGAGGTGGCCCATCTCGCCAAGGCCGGTGGAGGCCGCGCGGATAGCGGTGAGCGGCGTCTTGTAGGCATGCGCCAGGTTGTCAAGGACGGTGGCGCGCAACTGCTCCGTGCGGCGCTCGGTTTCAATGCGGCTCTCGTTGGCAAAGGCGCGATAACGGTCGAAGGTGATGGCGATGAGCGAGGCGATGGCGTTGTTTACGAGCGGGGTGGTTTCGCCGCGGACCAAGAGACTGCCAACCGCCACCGTGCCCAGGCGTAAAACACGGCGGCCGAGGCCGGTGTCGGGGTCGTCGTCAGAGGTTTCAAAGTAATAGACGTTCTGCGCCATCTCCTGCGGATCAACGTTCCAGTAGCCAGCCTGGTAGACAGCGTGCAGGTCGGCGTCAAACACGGCGACGGCTTCCAGCGAAAAGATCTCGTGCACCAGTTCCGCGAGTTGCGGACCGGGCTCGACGTGCAGATTCATCTGCAGCGTGCGGCGGGTGAATTCATACAGGTCGTGCATCTGCCCGCCGCGTGACTCGGCTTCGCGGGCGTGGCTGGTGACTCCCGCGGACAACCGGCTTACCGTGAGCGCAACCAGTACAAAGACCACCAGGGTAACGGAGTTCACCGGGTCGGCGGCCAATTGTTCCGGACGGCGCGCGGTGAAATAGGCCTGCACCACAACCGCCGACAGCGAGATGATGACGGCCTGCCAGAAGCCGCTGAGCAGCGCGGTGGCAACCACGATGAGCACGTAAAGCAAAACTTCTACGGGCAGGAGCCAGCGCGACCACTGAGTAAGCGCGGCCACCATGACTACCGCGATTATCCCCAGGGCGCACTCCAGGGCAAAGAGCAGAACGCGCGAGCCGGAGACCCGCCTGCGCTGCACAGCCGGGGTCGAACGCCCAGGAATGTAGCTTCCAGCCAACCAGCCTCCAACTTCGCCAAACGAGCGGAACGCAGAAAAAATGTCACCTGCGCGCAATGGCAGCTGCGGCCATCTTCCCTGATGCTTTTCACGCACTGGGGCGCAGAGTTCCTGGTTGACGCTCTGGCTTTTCCATGCGTGCTTGGCGTACCAGGATTTTAACAGGTGACTGCTGAACATCTTAGACCTCGCGCAACCACCGACCGGAGAGTCTTTCCTGCCCCAAACTTCAAGAGCCCGCCCAAGGTTTCAGCGGGAGAAAACGAGCGGAATCGAATGACATAAGCAAGTCTTTTCGCAATCTTCACGTGATCCTTATGTAATGTTTGCATTACTAAAGTCAATCCACAACACCTGATTCCTTTCGGGAGATTAAGTCCTCCTCCTCCGAGGAACGGTGGATGCTCTATCGCGCGGCGTGCTCTGAAAGTCTGCCACGTGCGTGGGCGAGGCGGCATAAGTTTTACATTTCAAATGATTTTTTATCAAAACCCGTAGTGTGTCTTAGCTAATTTTTAGGGAGGAAATGTTCCGATGAATAAGAAAACACAAAGAATCCTGCAATTGATGGCCGTGCGCGGCCACCGCAATGGCTTTGATGGCGGGCGCACAGACGCCGGCTCCGACCGCGCCAGCAGCAACCCCCGCAGCCGCTGACTCCAGCCGCCGCAGCTTCCGCCCCTGCTCCGCTCTCCACATTCGTTCTTACGGGTCCGCTGCAATGGCTGCCGCCGGCGACCTTCGATGCCGGACCGTTGGGCAAGCTGTCCGTCAACGGCATTTTGACCGGTTTCTCGCTGTTCCAGAACAATTCCGTGCCCGGAGACAACGCGGCGCAGGCCACTCTGAGCAACGGACAGATCTTCATTCAAAAAGCGGACGGGAAGGTTCAGTACTACATCCAGGCGGGCGTCTACACCATGCCGACGCTGAGCGTGCCGTTTGTTAACGCCCAAAATACCGTGAACAATTTCTACGGGCCTGTTCCGGTTGCCTACCTGAAGCTGCCGGTAGGAAAGACCACCCAGTTCCTTATCGGCTCTCTTCCCACGCTGATGGGCGCCGAGTCCACGTTTACCTACCAGAACTTCAACATCGAGCGCGGCATCGTTTGGAACCAGGAAAACGCCATCAATCGCGGCATCCAGGTGAATCAAACCATGGGTAAGTACCTGTCCGCCGCGATCAGTTGGAACGACGGTTACTATTCCAACCGCTACTCGTGGCTCTCGGGCTCGGTGACCCTTACGAAGGGGCCTCATAGCCTGGTGTACGACGGGATGGGGAACCTCGGACAGACCGTCTATCAAACGGCAGCCACGCCGGTGCAGAACAACGGCTATATGCACGCGGTGATCTATACGTACACCAAGGGCCCATGGATCATTTCGCCGTACTTCCAGTACGGCAAGCTGCCGACCAACGCGAAGGTCGGCGTGCTCAAGGGCACATCCGCAACCGGCGGCGCGATCAACGTCAGCTACGCCTTCAAGAGCGGCTTCTCGCTTCCGGTGCGCGTGGAATACCTCACGAGTTCGGGGAGTGCAACCGACGGATCGGTCAACTTGCTGGGCTTTGGAGCCGGGCAGCGCAGGCACTACTTTCACCGCGACGCCAACCTACCAAAAGGGAGGCATGTACCTTCGCGGCGATCTCGCGTGGGTGCACGCAACGAACTACACGCCGGGAGATGTCTTTGGCAAGACGGGAACGGATGCGAACCAATTCCGGGGCGTGCTTGAATTCGGCTTCATCTTCGGCAACAACATCACCGAAAAATAGCCGAATCGACGCGCGGACGGTTCCGTTCAGGCGCTGCAGCTCATTCGATACCGCACCTTGCAGCCGCTGCCTCCGGGCGGACACGAGCTGCAGCGTCGCGATCCGAAGGAACAATCGCCGTTCTAGTCGGGTTTCTTCATTTCATCCTTATCGCTTCAGCACTAGGATTCAGCTAACTCAACTAGCTTACCCGATGCGGCTCGGACAAGATTGCAGATACGGGCGAGCCAAACGAAGATCCCGGGGGCGTGCCGCCGGGAGCAGACCAACGAACTTCACTCTTCAGGAGAATGCTCATGGCAGATCAAAAAGCACCTCAGATGCAGGCCACCCTGGGCCTTACCGGGCTGACCAGCAACGCAATGGCGCTCATCGCCCCCGGCGCCTTTCTTTGGCTCACCTTCGTCATCCAGGCCGGCACCGGCACCACCGCGCCGGCCATGTGGCTGGGCATCTTCGCCGCCCTGCTGCTCTGCCTGGCCACCGCGGTCGCCTACGCTGAAATCTCCAAGCTCTATCCCGGCACCGGCTCCAGCTACTACTACGCCGAGCAGGCCCTGCTCTCCAAGGACAAGGCCTTCAAGTACGCCCGCGTCGCCAAGTTCATCGTCGGCTGGGGCTCGCACCTTTACTACTGGGTCTATCCCGGCGTGATGGTGGCCGTCACCGGCATCTTCGTCGGCTACGTCGTCGGCTTCCTCTATCCCAACTTCATGAGCGGCTCCAATCCCGGGCCGCTCTTCATGGCGCTGGTCGCGGTGGTCTTCTCCTTCTTCGTCGCCTGGATCGCCTCCAAGGGCGCGGGCGCTTCCACGGCCGTCAACCTGGCCATCAACGTCATTCAGATCTCCGCGCTGGTCGTCTTCAGCGTGCTGGCGCTCGGCTATCGCGCCAGCCACCCCGCCGGCATCACCGGCCCGACCGCCTTCCAGTACGACGGACAGACGCTGGCCACCTACACCTACCAGTTCGCCACCGCCAAGGACGGCTCCACCATCCGCGACGCCAGCGGCACGCCTCTGCCGCTGCTCGACGCGGCCGGCAAGCCGGTTCCCTACGTCATCACCTACCCGACGACAGACGCGAGCGGCAACTTCCTCACCCACGCAAACGCCGCGTCGGTGATTGCGCCGCACAAGTTCAGCTTCATGTTCATCCAGGCCACGGTCGCCATTCTGATCCTGGTCGGCTTCGAATCGGTGACCTCGATGGGAGGCGAGGCCAAGAATCCCACCAAGCACATTCCCATCGCCGTCATCGCCTCGCTGCTGATCCAGGGACTGGTCTGCTACCTGTTCGAGTATTTCGCGGCCAACTACTTCCTCAACTCGGGTTATACCATGCAGAGCGCGGTCAGCTTCGGCGGCGCCCATCGGCGACATGATGATCATCGTCGGCGACGCGCTGCTCGGCCAGGGCCACGGCAAGTACTTCATGCTGGCCGAAGCCATCACCGTCTTCCTGGCGCTGATCGGCACCACGCTGGCCTGCATGAACACCGGCGCCCGCGTCACCTACGCCATGGGCAAGGACGACGAGGCTCCCGAGCACTTCGGCATCCTGCACGCCAAGTCGCTCTCGCCCGCGCAAGGCCATCTGGACGCTGGCCGTCATCTCCGCGGTCATCGGCGTCATCGCCGTCTCGCTGGTCTTCGGCGACGCCGGCGCGCCCACCGATGCGGCCATCGCCGCGCTGCCGCACGGCATCTTCTCCAGCTTCGGCTATCTCTCGCACGACCAGTTGGCCGCGCTGCCCAACTCGCTGCTGACCATCACGCTCACCTCCAACTTCGGCACCTTCATCCTCTACGCGCTCAGTTGCTTCCTGTGCATCGTGGCCTTACCACAAGCGCCCCGACTACAACTTCGTCATGCACACTGCTCATTCCCGGCTTCGGGCTGCTGGCCAACCTGGTCTGCATGGCCTTCTACCTGATCAGCCCGGTCTTCGGCCTGGGCACATTCAAGGAGCCGCTGCTGGCGCTGGGCATCTCCGCTGTCTGGGGCATCTACGGAGCCATCTACTTCCTTCGCTCCTCCAAGGCCAAGGGCAAGGCGATTCTGCTCGACGTCCAAGTAGCACGTTCACGCGGCAGCTCAACCGAACTGCAACCGCTGGGTGGCATCCGTTGCTCGCTTCTTTGCAGGAAGACGAGCAGCGGAGATCCACCCAGTGGTGTTTTTGCAATCTGATGTATGCACAATCTTACCAGTGTCATCTTCCGCGCAGCAAGACGGAAGATTTCCGAGGCGGCGGCGCCCATGTTGGATGTACAGTTCGGCCAGGCAAGCGATTTCGGCAAAGTTCGCACCAACAATGAAGACGCGATGGGATCGTTCATTCCCTCCTCGCGCCAGCAGGCCCGATCCCACGGCTATCTCTTCGCCGTTGCCGACGGCGTGGGCGGCATGGACCTGGGCGAGGTTGCCTCGGCCACGGCCATCTCCAGTGCTGACCGAGGAGTTTCGCCAAGGCGCAGGCCGGCACCATGCTCATCAGCCTGCTGCCGCGGCTGATCCAGCATGCCAACGCCGCGGTTCACGATTGCACGCTGGCGCCCGAGTATCGCGGCAAGAAGATGGCCACCACGCTGGTGGCCTGCGCCCTGCGCCACGACCAGGCCATCGTCTCGCATGTGGGCGACTCGCGCTGCTACCTGGTGCGCAACGGGCAGGCCAAGCAGATCACCCAGGACCACACCTGGTGAACGAGCAGCGGAAGATGGGCATTGATCTCCGCCAGCGAGATGGCCGAGTCCGATTCCCGCCACGTGCTGATTCGCTCGCTGGGGCCGGAGATGTTTGTCTCGCCGGACACCACTGCCCTCACCGCTGCAGGCCGGCGACGTGCTGGTGCTTTGCACCGACGGCCTGCACGACGAGATGAGCGAGAGAACCATCGCCGAGCATCGTCTCGCAGAAGAAGGAGATCGAGGAGATTGCCCGCGAGCTGGTGGCGCGCGCCGTCGAGATCGACGGCAGGCGACAACACCACGGCGCAGGTGATCCGCGTCCGCTCGGTGGAGCAGGTGGGGATGTATCGCGGCCGGCCTTACCGGCTGCCCTCCTGACAGCCTTGCCGCAGTTTCAGCAAAGTCTTATGGAATCCTTACTGTAGCTGCGGATTTTCCCGATAGAGTTAGAAGAGTTCCGAGATTTGGAGTGTGCCTGCCCGATGGGGTTTCTCGACAGCCTGGAAGCCGGTTCGCAGATCGATTCCTACCGCATTGAGGCACCGGTCGCCCGCAGCGGCATGGCCTCCATCTATCGCGCCACCGACCTGCGCGACAACCGCGTGGTCGCCCTGAAGATTCCCCACCCCGACATGGAAGCCGACCCGATCCTCTTCGACCGCTTTCAGCGCGAGGCCGGCATCGGCGAAAAGCTCAACCATCCCAAGGTGATGCGCGTCTTTGGCGGCGAAGAACGCTCGCGCATTTACATGGTGATGGAGTGGTGCGAGGGCCGGCTGCTGCGCGAGATTCTGGACGAGGGCCGCATCCCGCAGGAGCGCGCCATCCGCATCGCCATCGACGTTCTCGATGCGCTCGAGTACATCCACGCCAACGGCGTCGTGCATCGCGACCTGAAGCCGGAAAACATCATGGTGGATGACGACGACAACATCAAGCTCATCGACTTCGGCATTGCCGGCGACTCGGCCGCGCGGCGGCTCACCTACGCCAACTTCACCGCGGCCCTCGGCACGCCCAATTACATCTCTCCGGAGCAGGTGAAGGGCAAGCGCGGCGACGGCCGCTCCGACATCTACTCCATGGGCGTGATCCTCTACGAGATGCTCACCGGCAAGCTGCCCTTCACCGGCCCCTCGCCCCTGGCCGCGATGAATGACCGGCTGCTGAACCACCCCACGCCGCCCTCGGTCGCCGATCCCTCCGATCTCCCCGCAGTTGCAGGAGGTTCTTTATCGCGCGCTGGAACGGGACCCGAAAAACCGCTACGCCAAGGCGCGCGAATTCAAGGGCGATCTGGAGCATCTGGACCAGGTGGGCGTGGAAGACCGGCCGGAGTTGCGCGACTGGCAGAAGCGCAAATCCCAGCTCTCGCGCAAGATCCTCTACTACGGCGCACTGGCGCTGATTCCGGTGGTGATTCTGCTGATGATGTTCATTGTTGCCCACCATCGGTAAGGTGCGGAAAATTCCCCTTGAAGTCTTCCAAATCTTGACGGGTTCCTTATGTCCTTAGCTCTACGATTCTGTTGAATATCCAACAATTTTCCTGTTCAAAGGAGACCCATGACAAAGTACAAACTGGAATACATCTGGCTTGACGGCAAAAAGCCGATTCCTGAGCTTCGCGGCAAAACTCAGACTCAAGTCGTTTGAGAAGCCGCCCACCCTTGCCGATCTGCCCCTTTGGGGCTTTGACGGCAGTTCCACCATGCAGGCCGAGGGCAGCAAATCCGACTGCGTGCTGAAGCCTGTGGCTCTCTATCCGGACGCCAGCCGCAAGGATGCCTATATCGTTCTCAGCGAGGTGATGCACCCGGACGGCACCCCGCACTCCACCAACTATCGCGCCACCATCGAGAACGACCCCGACCTGTGGGTTGGCCTTGAGCAGGAGTACTTCCTCTACAAGGACGGGCGGCCGCTGGGCTTCCCGAGGGATGGTCACCCGAATATTCCCCAGGGCCCCTATTACTGCGGCGTCGGCTACAAATACATGGGCAGCCTGGCCCGCACCATCGTTGAAGAACACCTCGAGCTGTGCCTGGCCGCCGGCATCAACCACGAAGGCATCAATGCCGAAGTGGCCAAGGGCCAGTGGGAGTTCCAGATCTTCGCCAAGGGCTCTGCCAAGGCGGCCGACGACGTCTGGACTGCTCGCTACCTGATGATGCGCCTCTGCGAGAAGTACGAGGTGGATGTGGTACTGCATTGCAAGCCCATCAAGGGCGACTGGAACGGCTCCGGCATGCACTGCAACTTCTCCACCAAGTACCTGCGCGAAGTGGGCGGCAAGGAGTACTTCGAAGCCCTGATGAAGGCCTTTGGCGACAACATTGCCGAGCACATTGCCGTGTACGGCCCGGACAACCATCTGCGCCTGACCGGCCACCACGAAACCCAGTCCATCGACAAGTTCAGCTATGGGCTTTCCGATCGCGGAGCCTCCATCCGCATGCCTGTCAACTTCATCAAGAATGGATACAAGGGCTACCTCGAAGACCGCCGTCCGAACTCCGAAGGCGACCCCTACCAGATCGTCTCGCGCATCCTGCATACAATCAACAGTGTTCCCAAACCCGAATACGCCCTTCAAGGGTAAAGCAGAATCCGGTTCGCTCATCCTGGCCAATAAAGGAATACCGCATTACGGGGCAGGATGGGCGGATGGGAGACAAGATCAAGGGCCCAGCCGCACTGTTGCACCGGCTGGGAGGTTGGTGTAGCCTGTTATGTTTGGTAAATACCTCATCGCAAATGGGCCTGTGAACGCGGGAAGCGTACGCTGTTTCCCTTGTTTGTATGCCCCGATGCAATTTTGGCCGTCCCGCTTCCGGCGCCGGCGGCAAATCCGGTTTTGCGTCCCTACCTTCTGAAATCAAAGGAGTCCCATGTCTACCGAATTCCGCAATTTTCTCGCTCTCTCGTATGAAGAGCTGGAAGAGAAGAACCTTGAAGCCAAGGCGGAGCGCAGCAGCCGCATTCCCGCCGACGAGATCCGTGAAAAGCGGATCAAGTACCTGACCGATGAGAAGCGGATCAAGGCCGTGACCGTGCTCTTCAGCGATTTGGAAGGCCGTCTGCACCTGCTGGATTACGACAAGAAGTTTCTTCTCGGCGCCTACGAGAACCTGACTTTTGACGGCTCTTCCATTCGCGGATTCACGGCGCAGAAGGAGAGCGACCTACGCCTCGGCATTGACTGGAGCGCCTTCTACTGGGTTCCGGCGGACGTGTTCGGCAATGGCAAGGTGCTGGTCTTCGGCACGGTCATCGACAAGGATGGCACTCCCTACGCCGGGGACCTGCGCGGCGTGCTGAAGACCTATGCCGACAAGCTGTACAAGGAGAAGAAGTACACGCTGAACGCGGCCACCGAGATCGAGGGCTTTCTGTTCGCGGGCCGCGATGCGGAGAAGACCTACCACGAGAAAGGCAAGTTCGACTTCATCAACACCGGCGGCTATTATCACGTTCTGCCGCTCGATCCTCTGCGCCAGTTCATCGACACTTCGGCAGAGGTGCAGCGGGCGATGGGTTTCCAAAACGAAAAGGACCACCCCGAGGTTGCGCCCAGCCAGTTCGAGATCAACTATGGCTACTCCGAGGTTGTGGCGGCGGCCGACCAGATTCAGCTTTACAAGCTCCTGACCCGGCAGATCGCCAACAATATGGGCTACACGGCAAGCTTCCTGCCCAAGCCGGTGGTAGGCGTGAATGGCAGCGGCATGCACACCAACGTCTCCATCTCCGAAGGAAAGACAAACCTGTTCTGGGACCCCAAGGGCCAGGAACAGCTCTCCAGTTTTGGCTGGAACTTTCTGGACCGCATTCTCTCCCATGCGTTGGATCTCTGCCTGGTGTTCAACTCCAGCGTGAATGCCTATCGGCGACTGGACCCGCACTTCGAGGCGCCCAACCAGATCCGGGCCTCGGCGGTCGATCGCGGCGCCATGGTCCGGGTTCCCATCGGCAACCACCGCTCCATGCGCACTGAGGTCCGCGCTGTCGCGCCGGACGCCAACCCCTACCTGGCGCTTTACTCCATCTTCAAAACCGGCATCGACGGGGATATCTCCAGCGCCGACAATCTGCGCGCCGGCGGGCGCTACCTGCCGGACAATATCCAATCGGCGATCGAGGACTTCAAGGACTCGGCATGGATCTCCGACGATCCTCGGCGCTGATGTGCAGGGCCGCTATGCCGACCTGAAGCAGGCTGCTGCCAACCGTTCCCCGCGCGAGCTTGGAACCTTTGTCAAAGGCTCCGAAGTGCAGTACCACCACGAGGTCTACAACCAGTCGCTCTGGAACCTGTTCTAGAGCGAGCAGAGATGCATGCGGCGTTCATCGCGCCGCAACACGAAACACGAGAGGCTGCGCAACCCACGGGCATGCGCGGCCTCTCGCATTTGTGCGGCTTGCATGCCGGCCTGCGTCACGCGGCGCGAGCCCTGCTTTGCCTGCGCTGGCCACGTGCGCCAGTATAAAATTGCCACACGCCGGAGCATGGCAGTTATTCCCCCTATTTTCAATAGTCTTCTGCAAACAGTCCGCAAGGACCAAAGGATTGGATGGCATGTTTTCAATCAGGCATTCAGGAATCAAAACGGCATTCATTACGATGGCAGTATTCGGTCTTTTGGGCGCGGCCGGCCATGGCCAGCAACTCAGGCAATACACCGCACAGGACTACGCAGCAGCCGAGAAGTTCATGAGTTACAACATCAACTCCCTGGCCAGCAAGGGCATCGTCCGTGCGCAATGGCTGCAGGACGACCGCTTCTGGTATCGCGACGCGGACGCAACCGGAGTGTCCTTCATCCTGGTCGATCCCGCCGCAGGCACGCGTGTGCCGGCCTTCGACCAGGTCAAGGTGGCTGCCCTGCTCAAAGCAGCATCCAACGGGGCGATCAAAGACGACGCCCGGCACCTTCCCATCACGGAACTCTCGCTGGCAGATCACGATCATGTGTTGACAGTGACCGCTGCCGGCGCATCTTACCGTTGCGATCTTGGCGCGACTCCTGAAACCTGCCAGCGCCTATTGCCGCCGGAGTCGCCATCGCCCGGTGCGGACCGTGTCGAAAAGCATCCTCCGCTGTCCATCTCTCCCGACAAGAAGCTGGGTGCGTTTATCCGCGACTGGAACCTGTGGGTCAGGGATTTATCCACCGGCGCGGAAACTCAACTGACAACCGACGGCGTGAAGGACTTTGGCTACGCAACCGACAATGCCGGATGGAAGCACTCCGATGCGGCCATCCTGCTGTGGTCGCCGGACTCGACAAAGATTGCGACCTTTCAGCAGGACCAGCGCAAGACCGGCGAAATGTATCTTGTGCCGGTAACGAACAGCCATCCAAAACTGCAGGCCTGGAAGTATCCGCTGGTTGGGGATAAGGATGTGACCATGATTGAGCGCGTGGTGATCGACGTGCCCACGCATAAGGTCGTCCGCTTGAAGATGCCGCCCGACCAGCACCGGTCCACGCTCTGCGACGACGTGGCCTGCCACGGCACCGAGTGGGACGATGTGGAGTGGAGTCCTGACAACGCACACCTGGCGTTCGTTTCCACCTCGCGCGATCACAAGCAGGAGTGGTTTCGCGTGGCCGACACCGCTAGCGGCGAAGTGCGCGAGGTGATGAGCGAGACAGCGCCCAAGTTCTTCGAGAGCGGCAACGGCAAAATCAACTGGCACTATCTGCCGAAATCGAATGAGATTCTGTGGTTCAGCGAGCGCGACGACTGGGGCAATCTCTACCTCTACGACCTGACCACCGGCCAGCTCAAGAACCAGATCACGCATGGCCCCGGCAATGTAACCCAGGTACTTTCCGTCGACGAGAAGTCGCGGACCATCTACTTTGCCGGCGTGGGCAAGGAAGCGGATCGCGATCCCTACTTCCAGCATTTTTACAGCGTTCGTTTCGACGGCACCGGCCTGAAGCTTCTCACTCCGGAAAATGCCGACCACACGATCAGGGTCTCCGCAGACGGCCGCTACTTCGTCGATACGTACTCCACACCCACGCTGCCGCAAACCACCGTCGTCCGCTCGAACGACGGCAAGGTGGTGATGGAAGTAGCCAAAGAAGATATCTCCAAACTACTGGCGGCTGGCTGGGTTCCACCGGTACCCATCAAGGTGAAGGCGCGCGACGGCAAGACGGATCTTTACGGCCTGATGTTCAAGCCGACACACTTTGACGCCGGGAAGAAATATCCCATCGTCAATTACGTTTATCCCGGCCCGCAGACCGGGTCGTGCGGGAGCCGCGAATTCACGGCGGCGCATCGCGACATGCAGTCGCTTGCCGAGTTGGGATTCATCGTGGTGTGCATCGACGGCATGGGAACGCCGTTCCGCTCCAAGACCTTCCACGAGGCGTACTACGGCAACCTGGGCGACAACACGATTCCCGACCAGGTGAGCGGCATGAAGGACCTGGCCGCGCAGTATCCTTTCATCGATCTCGACCGAGTTGGCATGTACGGCCACTCCGGCGGCGGAAATGCCACCGCCGCGGCCATGTTCCACTATCCCGACTTCTTCAAAGTCGGCATTGCCGAAAGCGGAAATCACGATGAGCGCGACTACGAGGATGATTGGGCCGAGAAGTGGGCCGGCCTTGAAGTGAAGAATCCAGACGGCACCAGCAACTACGATTCGCAGGCCAACCAGAACTACGCGAAGGACCTGAAGGGGCACCTGCTGCTGGCGCACGGCACCATGGACGACAATGTTCCGCCCAACAACACGATGCTGGTGGTGGATGCGCTGATCAAGGCCAACAAGGACTTCGACCTGCTGCTCATTCCCAACGTGGCCCACGGTTACGGGCCAGCTTCGCAATACATGACGCGCCGCCGCTGGGACTACTTTGTGCGCTACCTTGCAGGCGGCATTCCGCCTGTCAATTATGAAATGGCGCCGTTCTCCGCGGTCCAGGCCGCACAGCGCAACGGGCCGTCTGGACCCGATGCGGGCGATGACGATTTTTGAGCTGGAGTCAGCCTCCTTAAAAAAGGGCGGAACTCCGAGGCTCCTGGATCTCCCTCAATTCTTTGAGGGATGACTCAAAATCTATTCCCTCGTGCGCGATTGCTTCTCTTTGCAATGAGCGAGCAGGGTCAGCCAAGAGCGGTTACATGGGAGCGTCTCAAGACCGGCAACTTTGGCGAGCGTGCGGCCCGACCTCTGGCGGGTGTGGCGAATTGGTCCGTGCAAATTCGCGGCTCAGTTGGGAATCACCCGGAGAGCAACCAAGGTCGAAGTGCCGGGCACTGAGTTCTCCACGGTGGTTTCGAGCAAGGCCTGAAAGTAGGGCGGAATGGTCTTGTGGTCGGGCGCCAGGGCGAGCAGCGCTTTGTGGAGTTCGCGCATTTGCTCGGGGTTGGTGAGGTACTCAATGGCAGCCTGGGAGCCCTGAGTGTAAATACCGTAGATGAGCAGTACGCGGTTCTCTTGCTTCTCATTGGGAAGCAGGAGCACGAGGGCGTAGTCGCGCGTGAGTTGGTTGGTGACCGAGTCGAATTCAGGTTTGTAGATGGATTTTTCGCCGGGTTGCGGATTTCGGTTGAGGATGACCCCGCTTTGCAGATGGAAGCCCTCAGTGTTGAGAAAGACGCGGCCACTCCAGGCCTGGCTGCCGCCGAGCAGGATGGCGTTGCCGCCCTTGATCTCCTCGAAATCGAGCAGGCGGGACTGCTGCACGTTGCACTTCTGGCCGGCTCCCGCAAGCATGTTGCAGAGGCGAACCACACCAAGCGTCTCGCCAACTGAGGTGAAATCGGTGAGCGAGGGGACAAAAAGGAAGCGCTTGAGCTCGCGGTAGTGGATCGTGTCGCGAAACTCAGGCAGGCTCGACTTGGGAATTTCATGGCCGCTGGCCAGCGTGGCAGGGCTATCGCCGTCGTGGGCCGCGCGCAGCAGGGGGTGGTTGGGAATGACGATGACCGGATTGCTGCCGGGCGGGAAAAACGGATGCCAAAACCAGGCCAATTCATCGGGCAGCGGCGCAGGGGTAGCCTGAGCCGGCGCGGAGGCGCGATCGTGCAAGATGCGGCTGGCCAGCAGGAAGCCCAGCGCTATGCAGATTGCGGCCAGCGCCAGTGTGAGCGCCCAATGAAGCCGGGTACCCAGAGTGACTGGAGTTTCTGGCCGGCCGGACTGGGCTCGCGGGGTGGGGACCTCCGCGGACGGATCCTCCGCCACGCCTCTGGTGAACGATGGAACATAATGCCCGGCCGGCAAATCGATGCGGATTCCGCTATCCTTGCCTTCCTCCTCGTAGTACTGCTTGAGCTGCTTGCGGATCTCGTGCGCCTGGACGCGTACGATTGGATCTTCCTGGGCGTTGAAGTTGGGACCGCGCCCATAGACTTCGACGCCAATGAGGTACTCGTTGAGGCCATCGCCGTTCCCGAGGAAGGTCTGTTCCGAGACGAACTCCAAAAAGCGGGTCTTCCTGGGAGCACGGGCGAAGTTCTTGCTTTCAAGCACTCGCCGCAGTTCCTCGCGCTTCTCGAAAAGCGAGATGGGGACAGGCGCGGGGCTATGTTGTGACGTCAACGGAGTTTCCAATCGCTCGCCCAAACAGCAACGATCTCACGCGAGCACAGCAGCCATGGTCTTGCCCGGCCAAACGGTACCACCCAGTGTCAGCCTCAGTCAAGGTGCTGAGTCACGGAAGCCAAGTCTGGCAATTAACGGTTAGTGCTGCCGTTAATACAGGTTATTCCTGCAAGGGGTGAACGGGGAAGAACGTAGCTCAAAAAGGAAGAAATGCGGGCAATCTTGGAGATTTTGCCCCATCGCGGCGGTAGAAGGTGCCATTCTGACGCTCCCGGAGGAGACGATTGATTGGTCGTTGCCGACGCGGAGTCCCTTCACAGGGGAGCAATAGGACGATTTGGCGTCTGGAAGCGCGTGAAGCAGCTGACTTAACCCTTTGCGTAACCTCTATTACCTACCCAACCGTTTTTCCGGGCGCGTACAAACGGGGCAACCTGAAGACCGGTGACAAACGCGCCAGGATCCGCCTGCATCGATGCCAGCCGGGGAGTAAGCCTGAATGAAGCTGTTGCGGAATGCGGTCCTATCAGTTCTTGCAGCACTAGGACTTTGCGCATTTCCAGCGAATTTGGCGGGACGGGACCCAGAACTGGTGGTCAGCCGGCAAATCGATGGCCCGGTACTGACGATCCGGTCGGCGGGCGCCGGCGGGAACAAGTATGGGTTCGAAGGCGGCCGGGTGGTGAAGATCGACGGCGCATATCATCTGTTCACTTCGGAGATGGTCGGAGATCCGCACTGGGTGAAGATGAAGCTGGCGCACTGGGTAAGCCGGGATCGGATGCACTGGCAGCGGGTGGGCACACTGCTGGAGTCGAGCGGCGATTTCACGGGAAAGGACCAGCGCGCGGCACTGTGGTCGCCGATGCCTGTTTACGACCCGCAGAAGGGCCGCTGGAACCTGTTTTACGTGGCCTACCAGGCTGCTCCCGACACCGCGCGCGAATGGCTCACTAACTACGAAGGACGGATTTGGCGGGCGGTTTCCGCAACCGCGGGACCGGGCGGCATCGGCGGCCCCTACCAGGAGACCGGCATCATTCTCGAGCGAGGAAAGGACTCCGATCCGTGGGAGGGGTTGCAGGGGACGGACTCGTTTTTCCCTTACCGAGTTGGTGACACCTGGTACGCATTTTACGGCAGCGCGCACACCGAGACCCTGCCAATCTCGTTGTGGCAGGTGGGTCTGGCTTCCGCGCCAGAGCTCGCCGGACCGTGGACGCGCAGCACGCAGTGGAACCCTTTGAAGGTCGAACCGCGGTTTATTGAGAATCCAATCGTCACGAAGCTTGCCGATGGCACGTATGTCGCCGTCTACGACACCAAGGAGCCGGAATCGATCGGCTACACGTTTTCAAGCGACGGAGTACACTGGTCTGCCGGGCAGCACCTGGTGGTCCAAAAAGGCGAAGGCATTTGGTCGAACGACGTGCGCACCCCGCTTGGTCTGATCGAGGAAGGCAAGGATGCCTTCACGCTGTTCTACACGGCCAACGAGATGGTGGATGGAACCCGGGCCGACGGGTATGGGATTACGCTCACCCCGGCGGCAATGGGAATGGTTGAGGTTGCATTGAAGCATAGCGGCGGCGTGATCTCCGCGGCGAAATGACGGGCCGGCGGTTCGCGCTGCCGGCTTGAACAGAGTGCGGCTCCAGACTTGGTATGGCCGCGCTTGACATAAAAGCTGGAAATGCCTATTGTTTGGGCGGCCAGGAGTACGTTTGCTCACCAGCGTGAGCTTGAGGAGGCTCTATGAATCGCAAATCTAAAACAGGATGGTCGTGCTCCCTGCTTCTTGCTGCGTTGATTGCGTCGGTTGGCCCGGTTGCCTGGGCGCAGACAAATCGCGCCAGCATCACAGGCACCGTGACCGATTCGACCGGCGCAGTGGTGGCGGACGTCGAGGTTACAGCAACCAACACCGGGACCAACGTGCCCACCAAAACCGTCTCCAATCACGTCGGGATTTACACCATTCCGAACCTGTTCCCAGGCCCATATTCGGTCGAGTTCAAGAGGGATGGATTCGAGACCCTTCTGCGCCCCGCCATCACCCTGAACTCCACCGAAGTGGCACGGCTCGATGCCGTGCTTAAAGTGGGTGCGGCCAGCTCGACTGTGACCGTGGTGAGCGATGCTCCCATCCTCGATATGGATACAGGGTCCGTCGGCACCAACATGAAAGCCGAAGTCGTCAACGACCTCCCGCTGAGCATCTACAGCGGCGGCCGGTTCGTTGAGGACTTCGCGGTGGCCATCACGCCCGGGTACTCCGTGGTCAGCTCGCCTTACGGCGCGGTTGTCAACGGCGGCCAGTGGTTCGTAAAGGACTACACCATCGACGGCACCTCGGGCACCTCGAACATCCGCGGGGACTCGATGGACGGCGGGCCCAGCATGGAGGCGGTGGAGGAGCTTCAGGCCACCACCAGCGGCTTGGACGCTCAAAGCGCAATCACCGGCGGCGGCGTGATGGCCTTCAACCTGAAGTCAGGCACCAACACGCTGCATGGTTCGGCCTTCACGTACGGGCTGAACGAGATTCTGGATGCCAACACCTGGACCAACGACAATGAGGGCACGCCCAAGGCCAAAGACCGGGGCTGGGACTACGGCTTCAGCCTGGGGGGGCCGATCCACAAGAACAAGACCTTCTTCTTTGGCACCTTCGAGCGATTTGACAGGACCGACTGGCGGCTCAACAGCGGCGGCGCGACTGTGCCCACAACGGCGATGCTGGGCGGCGACTTCAGCGGTTTGCTGGGGTCGACGCTTTGCGGTTCTACGGGCAGCGCTTCTCCGTGCGCGCCCGGGCAAGCACCAATCCAGACGCAGAACGACGCCGGACAGACCGTAAACGCACAGGAAGGCATGATTTACGATCCCAATACCGGCAATCAGTTCACCGGCAACGTCATTCCCACCAACCGCATCAGCCCGATCGCCCAGAAGATCAATACCTATTACGCCAACTACCCACCCAACCTGGGCGGAATCAGCAACAACGAGAGGACGCTGCTGGCAGGCACTCCCAGCCAGACGCCGAATGAGTTTGTCGTCAAGCTGGACCACGTGTTGCGCGATCAGGATCGTCTCTCCGGATCGTGGATCTACGACCACAAACCGCGCCTCGAGAACGATGGCGGAGTGTGGCAGTCGGGAAGCACGAACGGCGGGCCGCTATCGGTGCTGCGGGACCAGTTCTATTCCCAGCAGCAGTGGCGGATCAGCGAATCGCATACCTTCAGCCCGAATCTGCTCAACGTGCTCAACTTCACCGACGCTTACGACGACAATGCAAGCGTCCCGGCCGATCCTGGCGATTGGAACTCGCAAGTCGGCATCGGAAGCAACGGTGCGGACAACTTCCCGGCAATAAGCTTCTCCGACGGCCAGGCGGGCATCAGCGAAACCTCTATCGGCAACACGTGGTTGGGACATGTAGCGGGGATGATTGCTACCACCGACGACACGGTTACCTGGAGCAAAGGCCGCCATAACTTCAGCTTTGGCGGGGACTTTGTGGCCCACGACGTGAACTACAGTTCCGGCGCGGGTGCGTATTCTTTTAACTTCCAGTACCAGAACACCGCCGGCGCGGGCAAACCTTACGACGGCTTCGCTTTCGCGAGTTACGAGTTGGGACAAGTAAGCAGCGCGCAGGTGCCCGTGGCGAACAACCTTTACGGCCGCCAGAAGGAGCTGGTGTTCTTCGGGCAAGACAGCTATAAGGTGACTTCCAGGCTGACCGTGAATCTTGGCCTGCGCTGGAACTACAACACCCGCTTCAAAGAGAAGTATGGCAACTGGGCCAACTTCGATCCGACGGTGGTTGACCCGCAACTGACCGGAACTCCTGGGGGCTCAGGTTATGGTGCTCCGCTTCCGGGATCGCTGGTTTTCGCCAGCAGCGGCAGCGACAGCTTCGATAAGAACGAGTATGCGGCCAACTTTGGGCCGACCGTCGGCATCGCCTACCAGGTCTTTCCCGAGGTCGTTTTTCACGCCTCCTACGGGCTGATCTTCAACCCCGTCGGCATCACCTTCTTTGGCGGGGTTCCCGACAGTTTTGCGCCGCAGTTGGGCCAAGCCAGCACGGCACATTCATTCAGTTGGGATACGCCGGGGGGCGGCTTTAACTTCCCCGGTACGGCGACCAAGGCATCTTTGGCCACCGATCCCTCCACCATGCTTCCCTTCCCGGTGGAAACGGATCCGGCCGCCCTTCGCCTGGGATACAGCGAGGCCTTTAACTTCGGCCTGCAGCAGCAGTTGACGCCCAACACCCGCCTGGAGATTTCCTATGTCGGCAACCGCGGCCATCGCCTAACCGACACCGCGCTGGCGTGGAACCAGACCAGCACCCAGAACTTCCTGAGACTGGTCGACCAAAACCCGGGCTTCAGCATCTGGAACTGGATGTATTGCCCGTCGGGGTATGGGTCCGTCAGCGGGGTAGCCTGCCCGTATCCAAATTTCTACGGTTCCCCTTTGGCGGCGCTGGCTCCGCTGCCGCAAATGGCCGCGGCGGAGGGCAACTATTGGTACGGCTGCTGCGCCAACATCAATTACGCCGGCCTGCCATACGGCCAAAGCTTCTATGACTCCATGGTTGTGGATGTGGTGAAGCGCGCCGGCCGTGGCCTGACCATGGACCTGAGCTACGACTGGTCGCGTCAGGAGGGCAACTCCTTCGCCGCCGAGCAGGACTACAACAACGGCTACACCGGCGTGGAAGATTTCAGCAACATGCACGGCGCGGCCCATGCTCTCACCGGCTACGACCTGGCTCACGTGGTAAAGGGCTTCGCCACCTACCAGCTTCCGTTCGGCAAGGGCCAGCAATGGCTCGCCGGAACAAATCGGGTGACGAGAGTGATCGTTGGCGGATGGTCGCTTGGCGGCGTGGTCAACTACTTTACCGGGCAGCCGTTCGAAGTTGGCGCGTCCGATCCTTACTGGCCGCTGTGGGGAAACATCTATCCGCAATTTAATCTGGCCGGGTATAAGGGCCCCACAAATCCACGGAATTACGTGCCGATCCCCGCGACAGCCACGAATGTCTGCCCGTCGCTCTACCCGCAGGACTGCTACATGCCGTTCTCTGTTGCCGTCAACCCCGCGGCTGGCGTGCTGCCGCCTTCGCCAGCCACCTCCCGCCTGCGCTGCCCGGGCCAGGCGAGCGAGAACTCCACTCTGATCAAGAACGACAAGGTGGGTCCAGACAGCAAGTACAACCTCTCAATCCGGCTGGATTTCTACAACTTGTTCAACCGGCACTACTACGACATTGAAGGTTGCGGTGGCAGCCGCGCCGGGATTGGTGACTCCAACTTCGGCGAGATTCTTGGTGTTGCAGATAATCCTCGGTCGGGCCAATTCGCCATTCGACTGGACTTCTGACAGCCAATGCTTGAGAACCAATCTGCGTGAACTCGCGGGGTAGGAGCCTTGCTTCTACCCCGTCAACATCACCCGCGGCAAGAATGCCCCATGGTAAAGAGGACAGCTTTGGCAGGTCGAGCGATTGTTCCCATCACTGTCGATGACCCGGGCGCACAGAACTGCGAGGCGACTCGCCTTCCTCTGCGCAAGGCTGGGAAGCAGTCGATTTTCTTCGCGCTGATCGCAGTTTCGCTGCTCGCGGGCCGATGCGCAGTCGGGCAGACGACTGGGGTTCGCTGGTTTGTCAATTGCTCGCGAACCACTCCTGGCGATGGCTCCGAGGCGGCTCCGTGGAATAGTCTTGCCGCGGCGCAGGCTCATCCCTTTGCCGCCGGCGACCGCATCGCCCTGGCGCGGGGCACGGTGTGTCATGGCAGCTTTTCTCCGCAAGGCTCAGGGTCCAGAGGAAACCCAATTCGAGTCACTGCGTACGGCCAGGGCCCGCGGCCGCGCATCGTTGCCACATCCAACGACAGCCAGGCGCTGCTTCTCTTCAACCAGGAGTATTGGCAGGTTGACTCGCTCGATCTCTCCGGCTCCGGCAAATACGGCATCTTTGTCACCGGCGACAAGGGCACGATGCACCAGATCGTGCTCAAGGATCTCTTTGTCCACGATGTGCAGGGCGGCGCAATGAAGAACAAGGACAACGGCCTGGTGGTGGTGGGGCCGAGCGGTAAAGACGCGGTCTTCAACGATATTCTGGTGGATGGGGTGGTGGCCGCGCACACCAATCAGTGGGCGGGCATCCTCATTGGCGGCGGGAATTTTGCGTACGCGGCGGACGCGCCGCTCAACGACCGCATCACGGTCCGCAACTCCAGCGTGCAGGACGTTTTTGGCGACGGCATCGTACTCTTTCGCGACTCGCACGGGATCATCGAGACCAGCACCGCATGGCAGACCGGGATGCAGCCCACCCAGGACATCGGCACACCCAACGCGATCTGGACCTGGACCTGTACGGATTGCGCCGTGCGAGATAACGAAGCATTCCTCACCGACAGCCCCGGCGTGGATGGCGGCGCCTACGACATCGATTGGGACGACACGCGCAACACCGTCGAGCGCAACTATGCGCACGACACGCAGGGCTATTGCATTGCAGTCTTCGCGGCCGGCTATGTGACAAGCGAGAGCGTGGTGCGCGACAACCTGTGCGTCGACAATGCGCTGAGCCCGCGCCTGGCGGCCTTGCAGGGTGCGGTTTATCTGCACACATGGAACGATGGCGTGATCCGCGATCTGCGCGTGGAACACAACACCGTGTTCTGGAACCCGCCTGTGGCAACCGCTGCGGCCATTGTGGACGACGCAGGCACAGGCGGTGCGCCGGTGCTCTTCACCGGAAACCGGATCGAATCTTCAGTGCCGCTCTTCTATAGCACCAACGCGCAGTTTGCTCCCTCAGCAAATACCTACGGATACATGGGCACGGGCGATGCAAAGTTCATCTTAGGTGACCGCCGCGAAAACACCCTGGCCGAGTTGCAGGCTGCCGGGATGGATCATGGCAGCAAGTTGGAACGGATCGCGGAACCGGCGGAAACAGTATCCGCTCTGCGCCTTGACGCCTCAGTGGATTTCACGCTTGATGCAGATGGCCTGCTCGCGCCCGATGTGCGCGCCCAGCTGATGGTGTTGCGAAGCTTGGCTGCGCAGTATAACTTCAGCGCGCTCGCGATTACCGCGCACCTTCACACGCCCGCAACGGGGTCTCCCGAAGAGGCAGTTGCACAGGCAAACGCCATTCTCGATCTCGACGCCGGCTCCATCCATTTCGAACACGACCATGGCGTCGGCAACGTCATACGGCTCCGCGCTGCCGATGGCCGCTCACTCGGAGAGTGGAATGGATTCACGAATGCGGCAACCCTGGGAAGCGCAGTGCGATGGCGGCTCGGCTCTCCACGCTCGGCGGCGATGCGGTCAACATCGTTAGCCGGGCAAAAGAGATGATTCGCGAATCCATCTAACGGTCTTGCGGAACTTTGTTTCTCCTGGCTGCCAATTGAAGAATGGAATGAAAACGATGGCTCAAGGCAGGCAACGGAAAAGATGGATGTCCACGGTAGCGTGTTGCGTTTGTGCGATCGCAGCTTGCGCAACAATGGCGCTCGCACAACAATTCGCTCTCAAGGATGGCGATACCGTGGTGTTTTACGGCGACAGCATCACGGCGCAGCGGCTGTACACCAGGGATGTTGAGGATTTTGTGCTCACGCGCTATCCCACTCTGCATGTCCACTTTGTGAATGCCGGCGTTCCGGGCGATTCAGTCAACGGTGGCTACGCGGGGACCATGGCGGAGCGGGTGGAACGCGATGTTGCGCCATTTCATCCCACGATGATAACCGTGATGCTGGGTATGAACGATGGAGGCTGGGGATACGGCGGACCGGAGGTCGACCCGAACTTCCAAAAGGGATATCGTGCGTTGCTCGATGCGCTTCATAAAGCCGCTCCTGACGCGGCCATCACCCTGATCTGCCCCACGCCTTATGACGAGATTACGCATGGCACGGAGTTCCCCGGCTACTCGCGCGTGATCGATAGATTTGCAGGCGATGTTGCGGAGATCGGCGCACAGATGCAGGCTGAGGGCGACAAGAACATCCTGGTTGCGGATTTTAATCATCCGATGCGCGATGCCTTGGAGCGCGCAAAGACGCAGTTTCCGGAGCTTGCGCCGCTCATGATTCCGGATCGCATTCATCCGGCCGAAGCAGGCCACTGGATCATGGCCGCCGCGCTCCTGTCTGCATGGCATGCAGATCCGGTTGTCAGCAGACTAGGCCTGAACGCGGCCACGGCGGCCGTAATTGATAAGGAGAGGACGACGGTGACCAATCTGGAGCGGTCAGCAAACGGCCTGAAGTGGACGCAGGTCGACGAAGCGCTTCCGCTTCCGCTGGACTTCAACAATGCCATGGTCCCCATGCTGGTGAAAATCTCCACCATTGCGCAGATGGATCAGATGATTCTGCGGGTCGATTCGCTCGCTCCCGGACGGTACGATCTCACCATTGACGGCAAAGCAATCGCCAGCTTCTCGCACGACCAGTTGCAGCACGGCGTGAACCTGGCTCTCGACAAGACACCGATGCTCGACCAGGCTCGTGAAATCGATGGAAAAGAAGACCGGCGCGCCACTCTCGACCTGGCGCGTTTTGTGTTGAGCGCCGAGATCAAACAGAGCGCCACCACGGGCGTGGCGGAGGAAAAGTTGCGCGAGGCCGGGGACGAGCTTGAAGCGGCGGCTCGTAAGGATCTCGACCCCAAGCCTCACCACTTTGACCTGCGGCGGGAGTAGAAAGTGATCGCGCAAACGAATACGCCGTCTCACCATTCCGCCGCGAACAAACAAGGAACAGGAAAGGACGCACCCATGCCAGGCCGCAGGAAACCGCTTCGCTTGATGCTTGTAATCATTTTCATTCCCTGGTGCATCGCCTGCAACGCTCAGGGAAGTGCACAGCCCGTGCCCTCACCTTCCGTGGGCGCAGCCGTGGACTTTCCCACCGTGCTTTATGGCGCGGCCTACTACAACGAATACATGCCCGGAGATCAGGCTGCCCGGCTGGACAAGGACGTGGCTCTCATGAAGGCCGCCGGCCTTAACGTGGTGCGCATGGGCGAGTCCACCTGGAGCTTGTGGGAGCCCGAGGACGGCCGTTTTGAGTACGCGTGGATGGATCGCGTGGTGGATGCAATGGGCAAGGCCGGCATCAAGGTAATTCTCGGTACGCCCACGTATTCCATTCCCGCATGGATGGCTCATCAGCATCCCGAGATCATGACTCGCCACCTCAACACCAGCGTGTTTGGCGGGCCGGCGGTCGAAAGCGTTTATGGGATGCGCCAGAATATGGACACCGACTCGCCCGCCTTCCGCTTTTATGCCGAACGCCTCATTCGCAATATAGTGGCTCACTACAAAGACAACCCCACCGTCATCGGCTGGCAGCTCGACAACGAGACCGGCAGCAACGATTCCGTCGACCCCGATGTCTTTATCGGCTTCCAGCATTATCTTGAAAAGAAGTTCGGCACCCCCGAGGCGCTGAGCAAAGCGTGGTTCCTCAACTACTGGGGAGAAAACCTTCACACCTGGGAAGACCTGCCCACCCGTGACGGCGCGCAGAGCACCGGCTATAAACTCGAATGGACCCGCTGGAGCCAGCTTCGCGTCACAGACTATCTTCACTGGCAGGCCGCGCTCGTGCGCGAGGCCGCTTCGCCGCGCCAATTCGTCACCACCGACTATAGCGGCATGATGCAGCGCGACGTGAACGAACAGGCCGTCGGCGAGGCCCTCGATATCCCGGCTCTCAATAACTACCACGGAACACAGGATCATTACGACGGCTCGTCGCAGTCCATCCAGGGAGACTTCACCCGTTCCCTCAAACACTCCAACTACCTGGTCACAGAGACCAATGCTCAAACCACCGATTGGACATCGGCATTCCAGTATCCGCCTTATGACGGCCAATTGCGCGAAGACGTCTACACTCATCTTTCGAACGGCGCCAACATGGTGGAGTACTGGCACTGGGCTTCGATCGCGGCCAACCAGGAGACGTACTGGAAGGGAGTGCTCTCTCACGATCTCGAACCCAATCGCGCCTACGCTGAAGTAAGTCGAACCGCTCATGAGCTGGAAAGAATCGGCCCCCATCTCGTTGGCCTGCAGATTCACAATCAGGTAGCCATCCTGTGGAGCCGCGACTCGCTCAATGCCATCAGCTTCATGCCCTTCACTTCCTCGGGACCGCAATGGAGCTTTGCCTCGCCCACCGCGGACTATGCGTCTCTGGTCCAGCAGATTCACCACTCCCTCTACGATTTGAATGTGGGCTGCGACTTCGTATTTTCCGACACCCGCGATTTTTCCGCCTACAAGCTGCTCATTGTCCCTGCGCTGTACATTGCAGACGATGCTCTGCTTCAACGCATCTCCGATTACGTGAAGAACGGCGGCCATGTGGTGATGACCTTCAAGAGCGGTTTCGCCAATGAGAACTCCGCTGTGCGCTGGGTTCGTGCTCCCGGCCCCTTGCGCGAGGCCGCCGGCATCAGCTATCAGGAGTTCTCCAACCTCGAACACCCACTGGCGCTGAAAGACGACCCCTTCCACGCCGGCACTGAGAACCAGGTCAAGTATTGGGCCGAGTTCCTTGTGCCCGAACATGCGAAGGCAATTGCTTATTACGATCACCCCTTCTTCGGCCGCTGGCCGGCCATAACAGAGAATTCATTCGGCGCCGGGACCTTGCTCTATGAGGGAACCTATCTTTCAGACAAGTTGCAGACTAACCTGCTGCACGACAGTTTGGACAAGCTCGGCCTCATTGGGCCGGATCAGCAATTGCCTGCTTCGGTGCATGTGCAGCATGGCGTCAACCGCCTGGGCAAGCGCCTGCACTACTACTTCAACTACTCGAACACCGAGGTCAAAGTAAGCTATGCTTACCTCGCTGGAATCAATCTGATCGGCGGCAGGCAAGTGGCCAGCGGCGATCGGTTGACACTGGCGCCGTGGGATCTTGCCATTGTCGAGGAAAGTGGCGCGGGCACGCCGGCCCTTTCCAAGACGCCCTAGGGTATAGCCCAAGTTCACAACGCGTCGCGGACCGCTGCAAAAGGTGACTCGCTTGTCTTCATTCGCAGAGGAAGCACGATGTGAAAGGCGGTTGAAACGGATGTGCTCCTGGACACGCATTCATCTTCTGTTCTGGTTGGGGTCAGCTTGTTTACCACTTTACGGAGCCGTCCGTCTGCCTGCGCTTTTTGCAGATCACATGGTCGTCCAGAGAGATGAACCGGTGCATGTGTGGGGCGATGCAGCGCCCGGAGAGACCGTTACAGTTGCCTTTCGAGGAGCGCAGGGGATATCGACCGCGGATGCATTGGGCCGGTGGACAGTGCAACTTCCCGCGGGAGGATACGGCGGACCGTTTGTTTTGTCCATTCGCGGAACGAACGTCATTGAATTAACCGATGTGCTTGTTGGAGATGTGTGGATTGCATCGGGCCAGTCGAACATGGGCTTCTCGCTGCGAGACGCACAGAATGCAAAACAGGAGATAGCTGACGCAAATCTTCCGCAAGTGCGGCTTCTGAATGTCAAACAGCGCTATGCCGACTATCCGCAAGAGGACCTCGACGTGATAACGCCGTGGAGCGTTTGCACCCCTGAGTCAGCCAGCGACTTTTCGGCGGTAGCATTCTTTTTTGCACGCGACCTCCTGCGCCAGGACCATGTGCCTATCGGCGTCATCGAGTCTGCGTGGGGCGGAACACCTGCTGAGGCTTGGACCAGCATGCATGCGTTGAGTCAAGATGCATCGTTGATGCCGGTGTTTTCAGCCTGGGCGGCGATGGCGGATGCGGAACCGGAAACCAAGCGCGCCGAGGCCAAAGAGCGCAAGGAAATCGAGGAAAAGAACGGCGCCGGCGGAGACGAGAATCTCAGACTTCCATGGCATCCAGTATTCAATTCCTGGGCTCCCGCGGCTCTCTACAACGGAATGATTGCTCCGCTGACGCGCTTTCCTATTCGTGGAGTCATCTGGTATCAAGGCGAGTCGAACACGGATTCATTGCGGTATCCCATTTACGGACGGCTTTTCCGGACGCTCATTCAGGATTGGAGAGCCGCCTGGTTGGAAGGAGATTTTCCGTTCCTCTTTGTACAAATTGCCAATTACCGCACAGGTCCGGAGGATCACTGGCCTGAAGTCCGCGAGGCCCAGCGCGACGCCCTGGTGCTGGCAAATACGGCGATGGTCGTCACCATCGATATTGGCGATGCGGAGAACATTCATCCGGCGAACAAGCAAGATGTGGGATTTAGACTTGCACTCGCAGCCAGATCCATTGTCGATCGAGAGCCAGTCGAAGCTTCGGGACCGCTTTACCGCTGCATGAGCCGTGAGGGGAACGTTTTGCGTTTGTACTTCGATCATGCGAAGCAAGGGCTGATGATCAAAGGGGACCAGCTTCACGGATTTGAGATTGCAGGGGCCGACGGGAATTTCGTCTCCGCCGTGGCTGGCATCGATGGGACAACGGTCGTCTTGTCGAATCCGAGCGTCCCGAGTCCCACTCAAGCTCGTTACGGATGGTCAGGCGATCCTGTCTGCAATCTGTTCAACAAGGCGGGACTGCCGGCTTCGCCGTTCCGCACCTTCAGACCTTAGGGCAGCTTTGACGTAGACGGAATGCGGCCCGCCCTCGTTGTGCTCGGCCTTATACTCGCCAGGACTGCCGAGAATGATGGATGTCCCCTCCCCCGGCATTCGGATCGTCACCTCAAACTCCGGCCGCAGATGCAGGACGTGCCTCCTCGTTGAAGGCAAGGCCGCGATCTTCGGCCCGCTCCTGACTTCTCTACACGCGGTGCGATATCCCCATTGCCACTCCGTTGATTCAACAGGTTGCGCCATTGTGCGGGTTCTCAAATGTATCCGTGTTGTTCTCATCGCTCCGGTCAAGACAGGCGAAATCTTTCTCAATCACCAGCTCAAGCGAGTTCTCGGAACCAATTCCTACCGAAGTGTAGATACCGGCCTGGCTGGGGTCGGCCCAGGCCCCAACATCCTGCTTCGCGAGTCGGACTGTGATCTGACCTGGGCTATAGTGCACTCCAGTCGCAGCGCCATGCGATGCAGTCTCCAGGGAGTATGTCAGCTTGGCGTCCGGCTCCGAAGAAAAGTGAATTGTGTCCTCGACGCGCTCCCCGCAAAGAATGCGGTTATGCTCAGAACGCGATACCCGCAAGCGAAGCGAATCCCCCTTAATTCGTAGCTTCATCACTTCCTCCAGGAACCTATACGAGAATCAGGCTTGTTCATACGCCAGGTCCACAAAAACCCCGGCACAGAGCGAGGGGCGATCTCCGTTCCACAATGCAATCCTAAGTCAATCGTGTGGCTTTCGGCCTCATCACCCTGAATCTCAGAAGTGTTGGACGATCAATGATCACCACGAACTTCCTCGGGAAGCGAAGAACGCTTGGGCCTTTCTTCAGGCTTTGCGAGCGCGACCTCCAATTCAATGGCACGAGGGAACAGAATATTGTTCTCCAGGTGAATGTGCTGGTGGAGGTCCTGCTCGAATTCTTTCAGGCCGTCGTAGAACGCGTGAAAGGTCGGGCAAGCGTCGGGAGGCGTGGTGAAGTTCCCGGTGAGGGTGCGGATTTCCGCAAGAAGAGTTCCTGCCGCATCGTGTTCCTGCGTCATCATTGCGATTGGATTGGCCACCGTCCCGAAGCAACTACGCGGTTTGGGCGTTCCAATGGAGACGGATTTTTCCAAACCGGAGATATAAGGGAACAGAACTGCCTCCTCCTTCGCCAGATGATGCGTCAGTTCTTCGTCGAGTTGCGCGAGCGTTGCAGCGATCACCGGCAGTTCGGCTTTCGATGAGCCATGACGATTCACGACCTTTTCTGCAAGCAGTACCAGACGGGGCAGCTCCCGCTTTACATAGGCGTGGTGTGTTGCCACAATGTGAGTGCTCAAACTTTCCAAAGACTCTTCGGCCCAGTCTTCAGTCTTCTCCTGCGGCGCCCGCTCCGCGGCTTCCAATGCAGCGATCACGGCGCAGATTTCCAGGCTGCCTGCGGCACACGCTTCTGCCAGAGGCTTACGGCCTCCGCAGCAGTAGTCGATTCCAAACTTTTCAAAGACGCGGATTGAAGACGGCTGTTCCAATGCGATTTCGCGGACGGTCTGTGTGGCTACGGTCATATCGATCTCCTTGAACCCGAGCTTAGAGCGATCGCAAGATGGGTCACAGCGACTTTGGTCACTCGGCACCCACAAAAGAGTTCCTGGAGTCCGACGCCGTGACTCAAGTCGCTGGGCCTTCCTTTTTGCCCGAAAACGCTTGGTCTGCAAACCAATCAGGAAGGCCAACTCAATATGGGCACAGAAGAAGCAGCGCCGATCCACACACAGGAGGGAAAGAAAAGGCTCGTACGCAGGCCTGGTCTGGATGGTTCCAGTCCTCGTTGCGAAGGCGCCGGAGCACTGGCAGACGAATCTGCCTTGTGAACGGTTCATCGATTTGGTGTGTTATGCGAAGGACGCGGCTCATCCGGGGATGTGAGGAACGAAGTGGAACCAGCAATGGGCTCGAATGCGTCACCCTCCACAAACTTGTCACCTGAAGGAGTCCTCGTCGCTATGACAGCCGCACGAGACTACTTCCGCCTGAATCGAAACTCAATCCCGATTGCCGCGATGGCTTGACTGTCCAGTACCTGGCTCGCACGAGCGAACACATTCGTTTCATGGTCATGCGCAGATGTTAACTGGATCGGCAGCTTCATCCTGGGCATTGGCTACTATTCGCAGCCTGCGCGCAGCCGCTCGGCAATTCACAAAACTTTGAAGGACGCCTGAAGCATGTTGCGGCATGCGAGTACAGTCCACCGCCATAACAACCACTGCGCTCTTGAAGCGACTCCTCCCGATTCCGACCCGTAACCACTTCCGTGGCAGTCATGCACTCTGAGACTCTTCAACGACTTACAAACACATGGGGGACGCCTAAAACCACCCAGAGCCCTGCTGGACCGCTTCCCGGCGCCAGGTCGGGATATCAACCTCAAATAGAACTCGTGAGCCGGCTCAGGGCCATCCGATCGCCATGTCCAAATGATTGGGTGCGAATTCAGGAGTGTCCCGCGGCCTAGGAACCCGAGGCTGGAGGCTTTTCCACCATCTTCGCGTGGCCAAAAATTCCATAGCGCCATAGCATCACGAACCAGAGGGCTACCCCGGCAAGGAAGAGCACCAGAAACAGCGGAAAGACTGACCACTGTGTCTTTACGACGAATTGATCCGGATGGAAATAGAGCTTCAGGTAAGCATCCCGCAGGATGTCTCTCATCACGGACATGCTCAGGATGACGACGCCCATCATGCCCGGCACATAGTAGGCCGCTACACGGATATTCTCTTTCCGCAACGCGTCGGACATCAGGAAAATGGCACCGAGTCCGCCGGCAACTCCGACCAGCAGAAGGATCGTCGCGAGCGAGTTATCGCCCATGTAAAGCATGCGCAGATCGCGCGGAAGGCTGACCAGAAACCAGATGCCTACAACAATCTGCGCCATGGTGGCGTACATGAACGCTTTGCCTCCGAATTGGAGCAGTTGCCGGGCATATTCGTTGTCCCGTTTCCAATTGGCCAATGCCAGGAACACCAGCAAGAGCCCTCCCATTGCCACTGCTGCAACCATGAAGTGCAGGAAACGAGGAATCAAGGTTGGCTCTGACAAGTTGAGATTCCATCCGGCCGGGTTCGAAAAGTATTTTCCGCCCCAGCGGGAGGGCGTCTCGCTGAGGGTGAGATTGTTGCTGTACACGAAGCCAATAAGAAAGATCAGAATCACGCTGGACAGCATTACGCCGCTCGCTTTGCCTGGATATTGCCCGCTCTGATAGGAAGCGTAATAGAAGCCGTAGTAGGCAACTGTGAGCAACACCAGCACCAGGAACCAGGGCCAGGCCACGATGATGGAGGATGTGTAGAAGTACTGCCCGTACAGAACCTGCACAAAGAGCAGCGGAGCGATGCCCAGGGTGATGGTTGCGGGCAGCAGGACGGGCAGCTTCCTGGCGACGTCAAAGAACACTCGATTGCCATTTGTTTGTTTCTTCGAGCGCCACTTAGCTGTGAGCGCAAGGACGCCCCCGCCGAGCATGAAGTTCATAGCCGCGATGTGGAGGAAGAAGGTCACGATGAGGAGCAGTTTGAAGACCCAGTAGGGCGCGGGTAGCGGATTCGGGTCCATGGCTGGAATCAGGTTGGGCTGCATCATGGTCAATTCCCTCCTTGCGTGGCGGTTCTGTTCCCCATGGCACTGCGTTGCGTGTTTACCCATTGCACCAGCGAGGCGCGCTGCTGATCAGAAAGCTTGAGGTCCGGCATCAGGGGAAACAGGGTAGTTAGATCCTTCAGTGCTTCGCCCGCCGCGACCGGATCTTTTGGCAGGCTCTTGAAGAGTGAGTTGCCGGCATTCACTTGGTGGCACATGCCGCAGTTCTGCTCGAAAACAGTCTTGCCGTCTGTGGCCGCAACCGTCGCCGAGGCAGAAATCGGTCGGATCGTGGTCAGATACGACGCGAGCGCGCCGCGCTCGGAATCCGTTCCGGCGAACGGTGGCATCACGCCGTTATGCATGAACTCAAGGCCGCCAAGCATCGCCTGAATCTTGGCTTGATCCCATTGGCGCAATGTCAGGTAACGTTTGATTCCACGGTAAGAGTCCGCGGTGTGGCAGCTCTGGCACTCCACGCGGAACACCTCGCGCCCCACCGTGACCTGGTTGTCCTTGGTCAGATTCCGGTCGTTGATCCACTTGGCCGACTGGAGGATGCCTGCCGCAGTGACTTCGTCGGCGCTGAAGCCGGCATCGCCGGGAATCTGCGCAGAATATAGTGAGTTTGCGTAGAGATAGTTCTGGATCACATAGGGCTTGCGAATGGCTTCGCGCACAAACTCGAACGAACCCATCGCGCCGAGCGCGACCAACGCGACCAGCAAGCTGAATGCCAGGTGCATCCGTCGGGGCTTTACAAGCGTGAGCAGTGCGAGCGCAAACGTGACGGCCAACAACACGGCGGCGAGCTCAGCGTAATGTGTGCCTGTGGGCATGGGACCACGAGCGCTGGCCCAGACATCCCGAGGAATCCTGCGGATGTACCACCATCCCAGCGCCGGGAGAACGGCCAGAGACGGAACGATCCACAGTGCACTCCACCGCACGATGCGTGCCTTGAGTCCAGCGTCCTTCTGCACGCTTGCGGTGATCAGCGCGTAGATGCCTGCCAGCGCCAGAGCAATGGCAAAGCGGAACGCAAGCGACGGGAAGTAGGTTGGATTGAAGAATCCCTTCCAGAACTGCTGGTTCCTGATCCAGCTTCCGGGAGTGAGCATGAAGGTGATGATCCCGTTGATGACCACCAGGCTGGCGAAGGCGGCGATGAAATAAATCCATCCATACCACTCGTGAAGCCGAGGCTCCAGCTTGTCCCAACCATACAGATAGAGCAGCGCTGCGGTGATCTCAACGAAGAAAAACACCCACTCGATCGCCCATCCCCAGACGTAAATGTGAATCAGATTGCTGGTGGCCATGGGGCTGATCAACCCAATGGTGAACCAGATGCCGACCCCGCTTACGGCGCCGTACACGACCGTCACCAGCACGAAGAACTTGGTATGCGCCTTCAGCCAGTTCAGAAGCGCCGAGTCGTTGTTACGCCGCGCTTTTCGTTCCGTCAGGACCAGAAAGAGGCCGCCGCCCACTGCAAAATGAGAGACAAAAACGTGAAGGATTGCCACCAAAGCAATCAGCAGGCCGGCGCCAAAGGCGACGTCCCAAACCGGATAGTTCATGCAGATCCTCCTGTCCCGCCGTTCAAATCTGAGGGAGACAGGACGGCACGCTCCGACGGCACCTGACTCCTGAAGCTCTCAAGCTCTCTATTCCTCCTCTGTTCAGGCCGCAATTGCGGTGCGCGGGATCACATCGCCGGGTGATCCCGCAACGAACCTGAAGCCAGTGGATGCAATATCGTTCTTCTGTTGGCCTCTTCCCGACCCTGCGTAAACAGCTGTGAACGTCCAAGCTGAGTGATTGAATGAGCCCCGCATTTTGACTCCACTCACCCAGCTTCGGCCATCTCTCGCAAACCGCCACGCACACGGAACAACGGCAGTTCCGTGTGCGCAGTTCGGGAGCAATGGCCGCAAAGGCCAGAAACTCCGTGGTGCAGACCGGCGTAAAATCCGCCGGGTGCGAGAAGAGAACCGCCCAGCCGCCATGGCAGTCTTCCAGACGAATTCTTCCATGCGTGGTAACCGCTTCAAACAACGGAGCGGCCACCCCCAGACGTGGCATGGATGCTGCCGGTGCAGATTCTGTATGAGCCTGCAATGGCACGTGTGACGTACTTTCCACTTGAAGTGGCAGACTTTCCCTCTTTTCCGCCAAGTTGAGGCCGAGTAGCCACGCGGGACCCGACGGGTCCACGTCCAGGTCGTCGGCGAGCGAGCCGCATCGCGGCGGAGTGCAATGCGTACCCCAAGTCCTCCATCAGGCAACGATGGAGTCGAAACAAGCAATTGAGGCACCTCTGGCTGGTACGTCCTTTCCTTGCCGCTACAGCGCCAACTCGCCCAGGTTTAACACTGATCCCCGGGTATTCGCGATGCCGTCGATCTGGTCGGGCTCAGGCCAAACAGCACGGCTGAGACCATGAATATCGTTAGGGCAACTGCTACTTTCTGCGGAACGTAGCCGAGCCGCCCGCCGGTCAGGCTGAAGCATCACATCGCGCTCAGGCGTAACTCTCCGCACAGGTCACCCTGCAGTCGAATGGGCTCAGCTTCGCCAATTCATTCTGGGTTCTTGGATTTCTGTTTGTTCTCCTCATTCCGTTGCCATTCCTCATGCGCCGGCCCAGCCCGGAAGAGGCAAAGGTTACGGCGGCAGTACACTGAAATACAGTCGGGCGCTGGTTCACATTTCTGCTGCACAATCAAACCGGCCTGCGAATAGGTCTTCCCACATTTAACCGTCTCAACCAGAGAGGAATCTCAGAAATGTCAACAAGTTTCTTTTCCAAGACGCTCCTTTCCGCCGCGTGCGTTCTGCTGGCCATAGTCGGCACCGCGGCCGCGCAAACATCGCCCATTACCCGCGAGGAGGCGCACCACCGCGCCGAAGCCCTGCTGAAGCAAATGACGGTGGAGGAGAAGGCCGGCCAGATGAACCAGGCCGCCGGCATCCAGATGCCCGGGCTTGGGACCGATAAGCCGGATGACGCAATCACCAAAGGACAGGTTGGCTCCGTACTCTGGCTTATCGATGTGAAGGAGATCAACCGCCTGCAACACATGGCGGTTGAAAAGTCGCGGCTTCATATCCCTCTTCTCTTCGGTTTCGATGTGATTCACGGCTACCGGACGGTCTTCCCCGTCCCGTTGGCCATGGCGTCGTCATGGGATCCTTCCGTCGAGGAATCGGCCCAGCATCTTGCCGCACAGGATGCTCGCGCCGCGGGCATCGAGTGGACCTTTACGCCCATGGTCGATATTGCACGCGATGCGCGCTGGGGTCGCATTGTCGAAGGCGCCGGCGAGGACCCGTACCTGGGAGCGGCCATGGCGGCGGCGCAGGTGCGCGGCTTTCAGGGTGCGGCCATCGGTCCAAGCAGCGTGCTGGCGTGCGTCAAACACTTTGCGGGTTATGGAGCGGCCGACGGTGGACGCGACTACGACTCGTCGTACATACCGGAGGTGCTGTTTCGCAACGTTTACCTGGTTCCATTTCATGCGGCTGAGGAGGCCGGAGCAGGCAGCTTCATGAGCGCCTACATGGACCTGAACGATGTACCGGCCAGCGGTAATCGCTGGCTCCTGCATGACATTTTGCGCGAGGAGTGGGGCTTCAAGGGCTTTGTTGTTTCTGACGCGTTTGCCGTGGCCAGCCTGCAGACGCACGGTTACGCCGCCAATCCCGAAGATGCGGCTTACAAAGCATTTTCGGCAGGCCTGAACATGGACATGGCCAGCCAGACGTATATTCACAACCTCCCCAAGCTGGTGGCGTCAGGCAAAGTGACGGAGGCCGAACTGGACGCGGCGGTGCTGCCAATTCTCGAGTCGAAATACATGTTGGGACTCTTCGAAAACCCCTATGTGGACGAGTCCAAGGTAGACTCCGTGCTCAGCCGGCCTGACGGCCTCGCCCTGGAGCGTAAGTTGGCTGCCCGTTCGATGGTGCTGCTGAAGAACGACAACCACACCCTGCCGCTGGGCAGGAATCTGAAGAAAGTTGCCGTGATCGGGACCCTCGCCGACTCTACCAAGGATATTGAAGGCGGATGGACCGTGGAGGGTCTCTTCGGTGGCCCTGGAAAGAGCCATCCAGTTTCTGTGCTGGAAGGAATCAAAAACAAGCTTGGGCCCGGCGTGGAGGTTGACTACGTCCCGGGTTCGATCCCCACGCGTGAGTACCCCTCGATCATGGACAGCTTCACTGGCGCCAAGCCCATCCTTCCACCCACGGCGGCGGAAATGGCCGAATGGCTCGCCAAAGTGAAAGCGGCCGCGGCCGACTCCGACGTGGTGATTGCGGTCCTGGGTGAACTGGCCACCATGAGCAGCGAAGCAGCATCGCGCGCTACGCTGGATCTGCCAGGCATTCAGCAGCAGATGCTGGAGGCGGCGGCGGCAACCGGCAAGCCCGTTGTCCTGGTGCTGGAAAATGGACGCCCGCTCGACATCCGCTGGGCCGCCGCGCATGTGCCCGCGATTCTTGAAGCGTGGTACCCCGGCACCGAGGGCGGCAACGCCGTGGCCGATGTGTTGTTCGGCGATGTGAACCCCGGTGGAAAGCTGCCGGTGAGCTGGCCGCGCGCGGCTGGACAGGAGCCTCTTTATTACAACCATAATCTGACCCAGGAGCCGGAAGACCGGCCGGAATTTACTTCTCGCTACTGGGATATGTCCAGCAAGCCACTGTATCCGTTCGGCTATGGGCTCAGCTACTCGACGTTCAAGTTCGGGAACCTGCGCCTGAGCCACGATCACATCAATTCCGGAGAAACGACCGAAGTTCAGGTAGACGTGACAAATACCGGCACAGTAGCGGGCGACACGGTGGCGCAAATCTACATCCACCAGAGAGCCGGTTCGGCTTCGCGGCCAGTGCGCCAGCTGAAGGGATTCCACCGCATCAGCCTGCAGCCCGGCGAGACGCAGACGCTCAAGTTTCCGCTTGGCAAGGAGGAATTGAGCTTCTGGAGCCCGCAGACTAAGGCCTGGGGTGTTGAGCCGGGCGCCTTTGACGTTTGGGCCGGCGCAGACTCAACGGCAACCCTGCATGCGGACCTTACAGTGATCGAATAGCGGGCACCCCGCCCCTTGAACGGACACTCCCGAGAGGAGCCGCGGGCTTTCCGCGGCTCCCCTCCTGACGATTGCGAGGAGCCGGAGAATGGCTGTCCGGGGCCGGGCTTCGCTCATCTATCTCTCTTCGGAAAAGTCACAGATGATGAGCGGAGATACGTCCAAGATGAGACAGGAAAGTGATCTGAGCATCTCTCCCTCCGGTGTTGCCATTGAATCATCCTGCAAGGCGGCGACTTCTTGAGGGAATCGCTACTTGAGGCTACAGGTTCTGTAACAAAGCAGAAGGAGAAAAGCTCCAGCGCGAGGAACCCTTGCAGCTCGCAGTGTCAGCTGCCATCTGCTCACTGCTTCCAGATGCTCTCGATCTCTTCCAGCGTGCGGTTCTTGGTTTCCGGAAGACGGACAAAGATATAGACAAACGAAGCTGCACACACCAGCGCGTAGCCGAGGAAGACACCGGATGCCGTGAAGACCTTGATGAGGCTGAGGAACGTTGCAGTCACGCAGGATACTGAAATCCAGAGCACCATTGTGGCAACGGACATGGCGCGCCCACGGATGCGGTTGGGAAACAGCTCCGCCATACAAACCCAGACCGCCGTGCCGAGCCCGAATGCGAAGCAAGCCACATAACCCAGCACCGGCACCAGCAGCAGTGCTGAACGGCCTGGCAGATAATGCAGCATGGTGGCAAATGCAACCAGGCTCAGACCCATTCCGGCGGTGGCCGTCAGCAGCAGGGGACGGCGACCGAGCCTGTCGATCAACAGAAGCCCCACAATGGTAAACAGCAGATTGACAACCCCGACCAGAATGTTCATGCCTACGGCCTGGGAGGTGCTGGCGCCGGTGTGCTCAGCAAAGATGATGGCGCCATAAAACAAGACTGTATTGACGCCGGTAACCTGCTGAATGATTGCCAGCATCACGGCCAGGACCAGCGGCTTGCGCAATGCCTGGCCCAGCAACTCACGATAGCTGCCCATCTCTTCATGGAGGGCCACGTCGATCTCAGCAAGCGCGCCTTCGACTTCGGCTTCCGGCACGGTCCGCCGCAATACGGCGCTTGCTTGCTCCCGCTGGCCGTTCTGCAGCAACCAGCGTGGACTTTCCGGAATCCAGAACAGCAAGGCGCACAGCCCGAGGGCGGGCAGCGTACCAACCGCGAACATCCACCTCCAGTTGTCATGGGCAATCCCCGCCAACTCGAAATTGCACGTGAAGCCAATCAGAATTCCACTGACGATTGCAAGCTGGTTCAGGGTTACAAGCCGGCCACGCACGTGGGCCGGTGCAATTTCGGCGATGTAGAGGGGCGCTACGAGCAATGCAGAACCAATGGCCACGCCGGCCAGCGCGCGAGCGGCCATCAGCAGCCAGAGATGGCTGGAGATGACGGCACTGAAATCCGCGACGCAAAAGAAGATTCCGGCGCTCAACAGGACCGGCCGGCGGCCAAAGCGATCACTCGCCCAGCCGCCCAGGGCTGCTCCCACCACGCACCCCCAGAACGCCATGGTCGCAACCAGTTCGGTCTGGACTGGACCCAGCTGGTAGCTCGCCCGCAGGAAAACCAGCGCGCTATTGATAACTGCCACGTCGTATCCGTAGAACAATCCCGCAGTCGCCGCGCTCGCGGCTACCAGAGAGACAAAGAGAGACGTTCTTCCGTTTCCCTGCATGGGCATCGTTTCCTGAAAATCTCGATTGAGACTCCCGGGTGGGAGTTCAGGTTGCGGGATAAGGGTTGGCGCGAATTTGCAATGCTCGCGCAGGTTAGGGTTGCAGGCTCCTGCGAATTATATACCCAATAAGCATCTTCGGTTTGCTCTTTTGTATTGAAAACGCGCATTTCACTGGATATAATCATCGGCATATGAGCACGCCGCTTCCTGTCGGGCCAGGACCGACATTCGTCGACTGGAGCTCCGGTGCCCTCTCCGGTGAGGGCATTGAGGAGTCTGTGAAGACACTCGGGCAACTGGCTGGACTGTTTCACGATGAGGCTGCATGGCGCAGCATGGATCCGGAGACCGAGGTTTACCGGGTGCGATTCTGGAGGCCTGTTCCGGACGGGACTGCGGGCGGGCTCTTCTGGGGCTGTACCGTTTTGCTGCCAGGCCTGGTGGGAGACGAGTACTTCATGACCCATGGGCATTTCCACGCCATTCGCGACCGCGCCGAGTTCTACGCCACTGTGAAAGGCGCGGGGGCGATGCTGTTCATGGATGAGGACGGCGCGACCTGGAGCCAGGCCATGACGCCGGGGACAGTGCACTACATTCCTGGCAACGCCGCGCACCGTGTAGTCAATTCCGGCAAGGAGCCGCTGGTGTTTCTGGCGAGCTGGCCGAGCGATGCAGGGCACGACTACGCACGAATCAAGACAACTGGATTTGGCAAGCGCATGGTGTTCCGCAACGGTGGACCTTGCCTGATTTAACCGCTCTGGCCATCGATCTTGGCGGCTCGCATGCGGGCTGCGCGCTGGTGCGCGGTGGCTCGATTGTGGCCAGCCGCAGCGTGGCTGCCGATGGCGCGTCCGGCCTGGGAGGCCTGCTGCCGCCAATCGCCGAAACCCTGTTCGAATTGTTGCGGAGCGCCCAGATTGATCGCGCCGCGTGTTCGGCGGTGGTGCTGGGCTTTTGCGGGATTGTCAGCGCGCGGGAGAAGCGCGTGCTGGCCACCAATGCGAAGTTCGACGACGCAACGCGCCTCGACCTGCCGGGATGGTCCGAACAGACCTTTGGATTGCCCTTCCTGCTGGAGAACGATGCTCGACTGGCTTTGCTGGGCGAGCACAGGTTTGGCGCAGCGCGTGGGGCGCAGGATGCGGTGATGATCACGCTGGGCAGCGGTATTGGTGGAGCGGCCCTTTTGGACGGCCGGCTGTTACAGAGCAAGCACGGTCTGGCCGGAACGATTGGTGGCCATCTGCCGGTGGTTCTGGATGGGCGGCTCTGCTCCTGCGGCAATCGCGGATGCGCTGAATCGGAGGGTTCCACCAGCTTCCTCCGGGAGATTTATCTTGCGCAGCCGGGCAGCGCGGACGGAATGCTCGGCAACAGAAAGGTCCTCGGTTTCTCGGAACTGTTTGAAGCCGTCGAAGCGGGCGACAAACCTGCCATCGCCGCGCTCGATCGCTGCCTGCGCGTGTGGTCGGCACTGACCGTGGCGCTGATCCACGCCTACGATCCGGAGGTTGTGGTCTTTGGTGGGTCGGTGATGAAGCGCGCCGGCAGGATTTTGCCGGTGCTGCAAGAGTATGTAAAGGCGCACGCCTGGACGCCGGGGCGCACCGTGCCGTTGAGGTCTGCCGCGCTGGGCTCCGACGCGGCGCTCCTCGGCGCGATTCCGCTCATGGAGTCCAGCCTTTGACCGAGCCATCGAGCTTCGACAAACACCCCGCCGTGACGATCTCGCAAACAGACGGCGACTGCGCCGTCGGCTGGAGCGAGATCCTCGATCGCATTCATGCGCAAGGCAACACGCGGCGCATCGCGATCGAGTGTTATCCCGGCGTGCTGCTTGAACCTCTGCGGCGGGAGTTGGTGGCTCGGCTTGCGCCGGCACTGGTGCTGGAGAGCACTGAGGCAATGCTTTCCGGTTTGGCGATTGAGGCGAAGTTCGCCGAGATCCTCGGCGACGACCCGGTCTTTGCACGCATGACGCCGGTTGAGCTCGATGAGTACTTCGATCCCGCGAAAATTGACCAGGCTCGCAGCGTCGCGGACCGTGAGAAAGGCCGCGTGATCGCCATTGGCAGCGGCGCAATGCTGCTGCTGGGAGAGTGGGACCTTCTGATCTATGTGGATGTTGCCCGCTGGGAGATTCAGCAGCGGCAGCGCCGCGGAGAAGCGCCCAGCCTGGGACTGGCGAATGCAGCCGCGCCGCCGGGACAGCTTTACAAGCGCGCATTCTTTCTGGATTGGCGCGCCGCCGATCGCAAGAGGCGCCAGATCTTCCCCAAGGTCGATTTCTGGATTGACGGCAACCGTCCCGGTCAACCGGCGATGCTGAGTGGGGATGTATTCCGCGCTGCGCTGGCTGCTGTAAGCCAGCGGCCCTTCTGCCTGATTCCCTTCTTCGATCCAGGACCGTGGGGCGGGCAGTGGATGCGGCGGCATTTCGATCTGCCCCCGGGTCCTGCGAATTATGCATGGTGCTTCAACTGCGTCCCAGAAGAGAACAGCCTGGCGCTACGGTTTGGTGCACGGGTGTTTGAATTGCCGGCGCTGACCCTGGTCCACGAGTATCCCGATGCGCTCCTGGGATCAGGGATCGTGCGCGAATTCGGCGCCGAGTTCCCTATACGTTTCGACTTCCTCGACACCATGGAGGGAGGCAACCTGTCGCTCCAGGTGCATCCGCTGCGCAGCTACATCCGCGAGCATTTCGGAATGCCATACACCCAGGATGAAAGCTACTACCTGCTCGATGCTGCGCCAGACGCCGAAGTGTTTCTGGGATTGCGCGAGGGAGTCGATCCGCGCACCATGGCTGACGGCCTTCACGCGGCGCAGGCGGGCGGTCCTGCATTTCCTGCCGAGGCGTACGTAAATGCGTGGCCGGCTCGCAAGCACGATCATTTTCTTATTCCCTCAGGCACCATCCACTGCTCGGGGCGCAACAGCATGGTGCTCGAGATCAGCGCGACGCCCTACATCTTCACCTTCAAGCTTTGGGATTGGGGCCGACTGGGGCTGGATGGCCGGCCGCGTCCCATCCATCTCGAGCACGGACTGAAGAACATCCAGTGGGATCGCACAACGAATTGGGTGCGCAAAAACCTGATTGATCGGAAGACAAAAGTGGACTCGGGAGAAGGCTGGGTCGAAGAGCGGACAGGTCTGCACAAACTCGAGTTCATTGAGACGCGGCGTCACTGGTTTACCGCCCTGGTTCAGCATCACACGCAGGACAACCTGAACGTACTGAACCTCGTGGAAGGCGGCGCGGCGATCGTGGAAAGCCCCACAGAGGCGTTTCCACCCTTGACCGTGCATTATGCGGAGACCTTCGTGGTTCCCGCCTCGGTCGGTGCCTATACGATTCGCCCGGCATTGGCGAACCAGAAGCCTCTGGCCACCATCAAGGCATATGTCCGGGAAGGAGCATGATGTCGGAACCTTTGGAATTCAATCCCGACTTGCCACTGCGGATTTCAGAGTCCACACTCGCCTTCGAATATGGACCCGGCGTCTTTGGCCCCCAGCCGGAGATGCGCCGCCTGGATGCGATTCGGCCCAGCCTGCGCGATCCGGAATGCAGCGGGCCCGATCCCGTGTACGGCATCGTGATGGACATCGGTCGCGAGGCCGACCGCGCGCTGCTGCGGCAGCGCATGTTGCTGTTCGGAGCGGTGGTGTATGCCGCCGGCACGCTTGGTTCCGAGCCGGTTCGCTCGCAAGGACATATTCACGCCATCTCTCCGCACAGCGGCTGGTCGGCGCCGGAGATCTTCGAGATATGGAGCGGCAAGGCGATCGTCTATGCGCAGAAGCGCGCCGAAGACGATCCGGGGCGCTGCATTGCGGTCGTTGCGCAGGCGGGAGACCAGGTGGTGGTGCCGCCGGGCTGGGCGCATTGCGTCATCAATGCCGACCCTGCCAGAATCATGGCGTTTGGCGCATGCTGCGACCGGCAATACGGCTTCGAGTACAGCGGGGTTCGTGCGCACCACGGGCTGGCTTGGTTTCCAACGCTGACGGGCGCCGGAGCGATTGAATGGCAGGCGAATCCGCACTATCTCCGGTCGACGCTGGAGGAGCGGAAGCCGCGCGCCTACCCGGAACTGGGGCTGGATAGCTCGCGCAGCCTGTATGCGCAGTTTGCCGGCAATCCGGATTCGGTGATGTTTGTGGCCGACCCTGGACGGGCCGCGTACGATTGGCCCACTTTCACGCCTTGATCCAACCGGCGGTCGGCACCCCGATCAAACGCGTCGCACATCGAGGCCCGTGGCGAGAAAGGGTGCGACCATCTCATCCGTTGCGCCACTGTCGGTGATGAGCATATCGATGGCGCCGGTCGGGCAGATGACCCAACTGGCGATTACACCCAGCTTGCTATGGTCGGCCACGGCGATCTTGCGCTTCGCTTGCCGCACCATGCTGCGGTTGATCTCGACCTCATCGCCGTTGAAGCAGGTCAGGCCGTGCTGCGCGTCGATGCCGTTGACGCCGATAAAAAGCAGGTCGACGAAGACTCCGCCCATGGTTGCCACCGCGGTGGGCCCAACCAGCGAGAACCAATCGCCGCGCAGATGACCGCCGGTTACAAAAACATGCACATCCTTGCGGTTGCTTAACTCCATTGCCACATTGACCGTGTTAGTCACCACCGTAACTCCACCCACCGTATGCAGGCTGCGCACGACCTCGGTGGTTGTGGTTCCTGCGGTGAGTGCGATGGTGTTGCCAGTAGAGATAAGCTCCGAGGCGGCCAGAGCAATGCGCCGCTTTTCTTCGGCAAAGCTGCCGACCTGTTCCTGAAAAGAACGGTCGTGGCGAAATGCTTCGTAGAAAAGCGGTTCGATGGGGACTGCGCCCCCATGCGTCCTCCGCAGCAGGCCGGATTTCTCCAACTCTTCAAGGTCACGCCGCACTGTCGCGAGCGAAACATCCAGCTTTTCGTGCAGATCCTCAACTGAAGCGGAACCCGCCTGTCGCAGTTCCTTCAGGATTATTGCAGCGCGAGTCGAGCGTCTGTCGTTGTGGTCGGGCATCTGTCTCTCTCCCTGGAGTCCTTCCCGGTCCGCCGCTTCTAAAGTGCCATGCGTGTCTGGCGGAATTCCTGCTTAGGGACGCACCTCCTGCTCCGTTGATGTCTTCAACAGTACATCACGATGCGAAATCGTCGGATGGCCGCTATCTTCGGTGGGAAAAGCGATCGCTTCCAAGGCATAATTTCCGGGTTGCGCCGGTGTCTTCATCGCCACGCTATAGGACTCCGCCCCGAGCGGCGCCAGAGAAAATGCAACCTCGCTGACCGCGGCCGTCTTTCCCGCCGCGTCCGTGAAGGAAAGACGCAGCTTCCCGGTCCGCGGCCGGTCTTCATCGTTCACCATAGCAATTCTAAAGTTTCGTTGTTCATCCGCTTTCAGCGCCGGCTGCCAGAAGTTGAGATACACGCCAAGCGGATTGAAGGCCTGTTCCATGGCCTGCGCGAAGTGCGGCTCCAGTTGCAGTTTCTTGATATCCCTGAAGTGGTCCGAGGTGAAGCCGTTGGGATCGTTGGCCGTCAGGTAGACGAAATGCAGCACTCCCGCATAGTGCCTATATGCACGCCAGAACTCCGTCTCACCGCCCAGCAGATAGGCCTGCAAAGCAACGCGATTCTCCGTTGTATTCCTGTCTCCCAGCAGCTTGGGATAAAGCTTCTGAGTCAGCAGGGTCGGGCTCCCGTCGCGGTTCAGCCACAGCCATCCGTATTCATTCAGAATGGTTGCATGAGCTGTCGGCGTGGTGGTCTCCGCCGGACCCACCATTGACTCGAGATTGGTCATCTTGAAGGGTGGCCGGCTCTCTCCGCCGGCAGGCGTGTCCAGCATGGCGGTCGAGTAAAACAGATACTGGTGATCTTCCACCGGGTCGTTGGGGCCGGCCGGCCCGTTGTAGCTGTTCTCCCACGGCCGGTTGGACAGATCCAGCGATCGCACCGCGGAGATGATGCCCGCAAACTCCGGCAGCCACGATTCGTTGGTTGCGTCCCAGATGGCAACGCTGGGGTGGTTCCAGTTATCCCGCATCCACTCCGTATATTCGCTGGTCATCTCCCTGGTGTCATACCGTGCTCGATACTTGGAGCTCCAACTGGGATCCCCAACCCAGACAAAGTATTCGTTCTGGATCAACAGCCCACTCTCATCCGCGATCTCCAGCCAACGGTCGGGAACCGGGCCGATGCAGAAACGAAAGGCATTCCAGTGCATCTGCTTGGGAATTTCTACCAGGAGCCTGTGCAGCCATGCTTCATCCCAGGGCAGTGTGCCACTGTCTGGATCCTCGAAAAATCGATGCAACGTGATATTCGAACCGCGCAGAAAGTACGGACGTCCATTCAGATAGGCACGCTGGGTCACGGTATCGAAGTGGAACTCGCGCATGCCAAAGCGTGTATCCACCGTGTCGCCCGTAGTGCTCGTCGTCACCCGGTACAGAAAGGGATCCTCAGGCGTCCACAAGTGCGGGCTCGCGATGTGCACTGTCTGGGTAACGGTCTTCGTTTCCCCGGCCGCGACTTCCACTTCGGTTTCCACCACGTCTGAACTTGCCTTGGACGACTTCCACTCGAACGCCTGGTGCTGCACCTTGGTGCGAATTGCATGGTCCGCATAATTGTGGAGTTCGGTCTGCACCAGGATGCTTGAGCTTGGCAGTTGCGGCGCTACCTGTAACGCCGTGATGACCGGGTTGCTCATGGTCATCAGCTTCACATCGTCATAGATCCCCGGCGTCCAGCGATTCTTCTCAAAGTCCGTCCCTTGCGACACATTGTCGGGAAGCACGCCCGGATGCGCGCCAATCCGGATGACAACTTCGTTCGAACCGCCCCAGCGAATGGTCTGGGTGACGTCGAACGTTGCCGATGTAAAGCACGGGGCGTGCTCGCCGACACGGACGCCATTGAGAAAGACAACTGCGCCGAACTGCGCCTTGTTCACCTTCAGAAGCGCCACCGCGTCCCGCGCCGGAGCATCGAATGTCCTGCGATACCAGAAGTAATTCCGCTCCTGGTGCGAGATGCCGCGTGCATTCCCCAGCTTTTCGTAATCGGCCTCAGAAATGCGTCCCTGCCCCTCCAGGTTCGAAAGCAGTTCGCGGCTTTGATATTGGTCCACATCCGGGAACGCAGGGACGGCCGAATGAGTCAGTCCTGGTACCGGCGCTTTGTGGCTAAAGTGGGTCGGCATCGCTTCGGCGTTGACGCTGTCTTCCACTTCCCACTCGCCATTGAGAGACAACGTGGTGCGATGGTTGGGTTCGCTGGCCGCTTGCAGGCGCGCGCTGTTCATCGTAACAAGTGCGATTCCGCAGCAGGCCAGCCATAGAGTCGCTCGTTGAATCTTCATCGGCGTTCTCCTGAAACGCGCCGCCTGCCGTGGCGGCGTTTGGTTATAAGGTACTGACCAGAGTTTGGGCTATGCGGCCCTTGCAACCGCCGGCCAACGGCCTTGTCCTTCGACGTTTCCCACAAACCCGCACGCGTGCATAACGCGCTAGCGCGAGCCACCGGCGTGCTCGACGGTAATAGTGCTCTGCAAGGGAAGGTCGCGCGAGGAATCTCCGGCGAGAATCTCGTATTTGCCATCCTGAGGAATCCACCGGCCTTGCAGGACATCGAAGATGGAGAAAGATCTCTCGTCCAGTTCGAGAGCGACCTGCTTCGTCTCTCCCGGCTCAAGCTGAACCTTGGCAAACGCACGCAGTTGATGGGGCGGTTCGCCATTGGCGGGCGGCTGTCCGACATACACCTCAACTACCTCCGCGCCCTTGCGCTTCCCGGTATTGGTCACATCGACTTTGACCGTGATCTTCCCCGCCGTTGCGCCCGATCTCAATTCCAGCTTCGCCGGTTCCACAGCCAGGTGGCCAAATTTGAACGTGGTGTACGACAGCCCGAAGCCGAACGGAAAGAGCGGTTGCGTGTTGGTCGCATCGTACCAGCGATAGCCGACATTCAGGCGTTCACTATAGAGAGAGTGGCCATCCACGCCGGGCCATTGATCCTTCTTCGCAGTTGGTATCTGCGCTGCATTGCGCGGAAAAGTCAAGGGCAGTTTCGCTGACGGGTTCACATCGCCATAGAGGATCGCGGCAATCGCATTGCCGTCCTCCTGTCCTGGATACCACGCTTCAATAATGCCGGCGACTTGATCGGCCCAGGGCATCAGAACGGGTCCGCCGGTATCGAGCACGACGATGGTCTGCTTGTTGGCCGCGGCCACCGCGGCAATCAATGCATCCTGCCTGGATGGCAGCACCAGGTCGGGCCGGTCGTCGCCTTCTGTCTCATCGGTATGCGCAAAGACGATTGCGAACTGCGCCTCGCGCGGCGGTTTTCGCTGCCTGAACCAGATCGCTGCCGTCTGCATAAGAGATCTGCGCGCTCGCACCCGCGCGCTTGCGAATCCCTTCCAATGGACTGACCGTGTACGGCGCAATGACCGCGGAGCTTCCCCCGCCCTCAATCTTGGGCGTCTTGTCGCCGGCAGCGCCAATAACAGCGATGGTCGCAGCGGGCTGAAGCGGAAGCAGCGCGCCATCGTTCTTCAAGAGGATCGTTCCCTGCTCGGCAACCGAACGCGAGAACCGGTCGTGCTGCGGGCTGCGCACATTCGATGTCCATTTCCCCGGCTGCTCCTTGTCGAACAGACCCTGGCGAAACATGGGAACCAGGATTCGCCGCACGTGTTCGTCGATGGTGGCCACGCTGACCTTGCCGTCCACCACGGCCTTCTTCAGCGCGGCGCCGTAGAACGTGTCGTCGGGCATCTGCTGGTCGAGGCCGTTGTCGGCACAGTCGACGGTGGAGTGAGTCGCGCCCCAGTCGCTCATCACCCAACCGTCGAATTTCAACTGCGTCTTCAAGAGGTCGCGCAGGATGTGGGCGTTTTCGCACGAGTACACCCCGTTGGTCTTTACGTAGGCGCACATGAATGTGCCCACATGGCCATCCTTGACCGAGGCCTCGAAGGGCGGAAGGTAGATCTCCTGGAGTGTCCGTTCATCCACCACAGAATCTGCGCGGAAGCGGTCGCTCTCCTGGTTCATTGTCAGATACATGTTGGCATCGGCAATCGGGCCCTGGCTTTGAATCCCCTTGATCTCGGCCGCCGCCATCTCCCCGTTGAAGTACGGATCTTCGCCATAGCTTTCAAAGGTTCTGCCCCACTCCGGCACCCGCACCACATCGATCGAGGGTCCCAGCTCGACGTTGGTTCCCTTCCCCCATTGTTCTTCGCCGAGCACGCGCCCGAACTCGTTCAACAGGGCAGTGTCCCAGCTGGACGCAGCGGCGATCGGCGCTGGAAGCAGCGTGATGTCCTTGGCCTTGTTGCCCACACCGGCGCGGCCGTCCGCCAGCCTCAGGCTGGGAATGCCAAGCCGTTTGATGGGAGGCACCACGCCCACATACTCGTTGGGCTCGGCTGCCCATTCGAACCCAGTCTCGACCGTCCCCTTCATCGCGTTCACGCCGTGCATGAGAACAATCTTTTCATCGAGCGTCATCTCCCGGATGACGAGATCGGCGCGACGCTCGGCTGAGAGAGAACGATCGTTCCACGACCGCGCCGGGGTCATCTTCACAGCGGGTTGCGCTTTCTTCGCAGTGGCCGCCGCAGGCGCGGGAGAGGGTGCGGTTTGCGCATCCGCAAATTGCGTTCCAAGAAATAGTGCACACGCCGCGCTGAGAATAAGGGCGGCTGTTTTGCCAGCCCGACAGAAACCGGAAAGAACCTTCATGATTGCGCACCAACCTTTGGCGACGCCGGAAGTTGAGCCGCTACGTTTGAGAGTGCATCGTAGAAAATACAGGATTCCCTTCGCGGTGTCTTGGCATTTCCGGTCCCATTCAATAGCAAGGAACAGAATTGTCAATTGAATATCTAACATTCACGCAAGTTACTGCTCGTTTTAAGACGATACGGTCATATGCGCCGCCAACAGCGCAAAACTGACTCCTTCACAGTTGTCGGGAAAGACAGGCAAGCCAGCGTGTGCTGCGATGCAGAGGGCAGCTACTCAGGAGAGGGCTGGTCCCCAAATCCTCGCATCAAAGTGCAAGGGGAGGCGATCTTCCGCCTCCCCTTGCATTGCATTCTGTCGTTTGCTCCGCAGCTTAGAAGATCAGCTTCAAAGCAAGCTGGATTTGCCGCGGCGATGCTGCTGCCGGGGTGCCGTTGATGACGCCCGCGCCGTTGCCGTTCCCGCCAACTGCTCCAGGCGTGAAAGTTGCGTACGACAATGTTGCGCCCGGATTTGAGAAGGTTGGTGTGTTGAACAGATTGAACGACTCTGCGCGGAATTGAAGGTTTACACGCTCCCAGATTGGGAACGTCTTAAAGACGGACAAACCGAGAGCCTGCGTTCCAGGTCCATATACCTGGTTGCGCATTTCGTCGCCCAACAAACCCACACCTTGCAACTGGAACTGGGCCGGGTCGAACCAGCTGTTTACGCCCTTTTTGAATCCCGGTGTTCCAGATCCCTTCACCTCGTTTGGGCGGTCATTTCCGAGGCCGATGTCGCTTTCAGTGCCGTTGGGGTTCTGGACGATGAATGGATTGCCGGTTTGCGCGTAATAGATCGCATTCGCCGACCATCCCTTGATTGCGATACCCTCCACCCCGGTCAAGCTCCTGCCGAAGGGCAGGTCGTAGCTCATCGTGAGGGCAAGGCGCTGACGGGTATCAATGTCCGCATTGCCGTAGTCATACTGGTAGAAGCTGTTCACGGGGACGGCCTTGCCGGTGCCGTTGTCCATCTGGCATACGCCGAAGCAATTGCCCGTTGCCTGGCCTTCGTCGATGTCCTCGGCGTTGGTCAGGGCGTGAGCCCAGGTGTAGTTCACGTTGGCCGCCAGCCCATTGTGCATGCGGCGCTCAATGGAGAACTGTGCAGCGTTGTAGAGCGACTTCAAAACGCTCTTGCGCGCGGCAATGTCCACGCCGGGAAGGTTGGCGAATGGAAATGCTCCGCCATCCGCGATCGGAACGGGCAGTTGGTTTGCATTGATGCTATCCGTCACCAGCCGTCCTCCATGGTTGCCCACATAGGCGACCGTGACTACGTTGCCGCGGATGTCCTTCTCGACATTCAAGCTGTACTGTTCGAGGTACGCATTCTTGTAGTTGAAGTCGGTTTGCTGAATGGTGGTGCCGATGTAGTTCGCAGGATTCGTGGCCAGGGCCATGTTAAGCGCAGGAACCGGCAGTCCGCTGTCAAAGTAGTAGCCGCCCGCGGTCGCGCCAGTGCCTCCGTACCCGAAGTTTCCGCAGACGCCGGCAGTCGTGAACGCAGTTGAGCCGCAAGCATAGCTGAAGCTGTAAGGAGCGTTCCTCATAAAGGAACCGGAGGCGTTATTCTCCGGGAAGAACGTAATCCCGAAGCCGCCGCGCACCACCAGGCCGGGCTTAACGGAGTAGTCAAAGCCAAGCCGCGGAGCCAGATCGGACCAGTCTGTCTTCACGCCGGCAGTCGAATTGGACTGCTGAGCTCCGGGCAGGCCGGGTCCATAGAGCAGGCCGGTTTCCGGATTGAAGTTCGAGAAGCCGTAGTTGGTCGAGGTGAACGGAGTGTAGACGTCAAAGCGCACGCCCAGGTTAAGGGTAAGGTTCGGCTTCAGGCGGAAGTCGTCCTGCGCGTAATAGCCCATCTCCCAGGAACGGAAATCTGCAATCACCAGCGTGTTCGATCTCTGCGTCTGAGTCGCATAGTCTGACAGCATGTCGCCGAGAGGGTTACCAGTCAGGTCGCCGTTGTCTGACATGTATCCGCGCGGAAATGGGCTTTGGCCTTCAGAGACCTGGCGGCGAATAATGCTCGCGCCAAACTTGATGGCGTGCGGCCCTTTCAGCCACGAAAGCGATCCCACGTACTGGAAGGTATTGTTCTGGTCGAGCAGCGGCACGTAGGCCGCATCGCCCAGGGCTCCGTAACCATCCTCATTGGCTGCCCACGCCATCAGGCCGCTGCTGGGAACGTCGTTGGGCAGGTTGACGCAGCTGGCTGCGGTGCACGGGAAACCAAAGGCGGTGGAGACGTCTTTGCCCTGGTTCACCGGGCCTGAGTTGTTATTGAGGCGCATGTACTGGGCCTTCAAATCCAGGATCAGGTTGTTACTCAGCAGGTGGTTGTAATCCAGCGCCGCGCTGTGCTCCGCATCCGCTGCCGGGCCGGCAAACGACGCTCCGCCGGCCGCTCCCCACACGCCTGCGCCGGGGTTCACGCCGTCCACTATGGGGTATTGGCCCGGAATGAAGGCATTGTTGAGGTTGTACGTGTAACGCGCGTACATCGAGTCCCTGGGCGAGAACCGGTAGTCCACTTTGGCGTCATAGGTCTTGACGAACTGCGACTGGCCGCCGGTGAAGTTGTAGTTGTTTTGCGGAGCATTGCAGCCTGTTCCGGGGATCGCCACGTTTTGATTCGGAGCCGGGTACAGCTTGAAATAATTCAGCCCGATTTTTCCCGGGGTCCATCCTTCCTGCGTTGTCAGGTTCGTGCAGCCCGCGCCTAGATCGGAAAAATCTCCAGGGTTCTGTTCTTCATAAAGCGTCGGCACCGTGCTGAGGGCGGTCACGCCTTTGATCAGCCGGAAATCCTCAACGTCGAAGAAGAAGAAAGCCTTGTCCTTGATGATGGGTCCGCCCACACTGCCGCCAAACTGGTTCTGGCGAAGCTCCGGCGCGGGTCCCGGCGCCGCGAAGTAGTTCTTGGCATCGAATTTGTCGTTGCGGACGAACTCATACAGTGTTCCGTGAAACTGGTTGCCGCCCGACTTGGTGATCAGGTCGACCACACCACCGCCTGCGCGCGAAATCTCGGCCGTGTACAGGTTGGTCAGAACCTTCACTTCTTCGATTGCGTCAATCGAGGGACGAACACCAACGCTGCCGATGAAGCGCTCGTTGTTGTCCATGCCGTCGATCATGTTGTTGTTGATTTCGTCGCTCTGGCCGTTGGCTGCAAAGCTCGAACTCATGCGCCGATCGTCCGGCCGCGTACCGCTGTTCATGGCGTTGCCCAGGCCGCCCGTCACGCCGGCAGACAGGGTCACCAGGTTGGTGACGTTGCGCCCATTCAGCGGAAGGTCCTGCGTGGCCTCGCTGGTGATCAACGTGCCGATGGTCGAGTCGTCCGTCTGTAAGGCTGGCGCGGTGGACTCGACGGTCACTGTTTCAGCCGCCGCCCCCAGCACCAGCGCCGCTGTAACGCGCGCGCGGTCGCCCGCTGCCAGCGTTACCTGCGTCGCATAGGTCTTGAAGCCCGAAGCTTGCACGCCCACCTTATATGTACCCACCTGTAGCAGCGTAAACTCGAATAAGCCCGCGCCACTGAGGTTGACCTTCTTAACTTCGCCCGTTGCTACGTTGGTTGCTGTTGCTGTTCCCGTGACCACTGCCGCCCCGCTCGGATCGGTCACTGTTCCTACGATGTCTGCGGTAGTTACCTGTGCGCCCAGTTTCGCCAGGGTGAGGACGCACATTAGCGCCACACTCAATGCGAATGGGATTGCTCTCCGTATTCGATTGATCACTTGGTTAGCCTCCATGAGTTCACAACCTTTCATCGGAATTCATCCTACAGATGCTCTGGTTCGTTGTTGCTTTCCGCATCTCGTACCCGCCTTGATTACGAGTGAGTTTCCCCGAATATTCCAGATGCGCATTGATGGTACGCCCAATACACGCATCTACGCCTTGCAATATTGAACGACGGCAAAAGGCATGGCAATCGATCGAGCAAATCAACCAAATTGCAGGACAGCCGTTCAGTTGGATTTGCCCCCGCAGCCAAAACGAACAAACTCCCAATGCGGAATTCCGCCATGAAATGAGACGTCTCATTTCGGTTCGATTTGAGACGCCTCACGTAAAACTCGGTTAAACTACCTCCGCAAGAGGTTCCTTGTCAAGCGTTTTTTTGCAAGTTCAAATGCCTGGCATCTAAGGCAATGAAAGGGAATCCGTTCTGTGCATCTCCGCAACCTGCATTCTTCCTTAGATTCTGCTCAAGGAACCAGGGAAAACAGGCATATCGTCGCGAAAGTTGATGTGCGTTGGCGATTTGGATTCCCAGGGTTTTTGTCACCCGTTCTCGGACCCCGCTTTCGCAACATACGCGGACCCTCCCATGAAAAGACTTTCAAGGAGAGAAATGCGCAGGCAACCGGCAGGACTCGAAGCCAGCCCTAATTGCGTACAAGGCGCGTCCCCGATGTGTCGCCGTCCACAGTGAACGCCCTCCGGCATGACGTCATCCCTGAGGCTTGTGCTTAACGGCTCGCATTCTTGCTCCCAGACCAATCAATCAAAGCGCTTTGCAAATTTGTTCTGATGCTCGCAGCACAGTTCCTGTACAGGTTCTTCGACCCACCCGCAGGCATCGAACTCATGTGAGTGAAAGCATGTCCAGCGGAAATTGAGCGCTCCACGTCCCGGCCCTCTCTCAGGCTTGTCCAGCGACGTAATCGAATGGAGGATCTGAAGAGGCTCTCGCGCTTTGGTTCATTCCTTGCAAGCTCAGCCTGAGCTGCGCTCAGAAAGACGACCCGGCAAATCGTTATGCCGCTAAGGACAGAACGAGGTGGACGGACCGGGGTAATCCGGTCCGTCAATCCTGTCGAGCGTCCATCTTTGCTCCCCAGAAGAACGGTGAACCAGTTTTGATTACTTCCCGGGAACGATGTACAGTGGTGAGCAATGGCCACCCAGAAAGAATTGGCGGAATTGGCGGGGGTTTCAGCGGGTACTGTTTCGAACGTGATTACCGGTTCAACGAAAGTCAGTGACCTCACCCGGCAGAAGGTTCTTGAAGCGATCCGCAAGCTTGACTACCGTCCAAACCTGATTGCTCGCAGTCTCAAGACGAATCGCACTAACACTCTCGGTATCATCATTCCTGAAATTACGGTTCCCTTTTTCCCGAAGCTCATTCGCGGCGCGGAGTTTGCGGCCAGGGAGCGCGGCTACTTCCTGATCGTGGTGGATTCAGATGCGGACACAGAGCAGGAACTTGATTTGATTTCGCTCCTCCGTTCCCAGCGGGTTGACGGCATTCTGCTGGTTACCGCCGCCGGCAAATGGAAAGACGATGGAGAGCCGGCCAATGTTCACGCGGGACCTCCCATGGTTTGCCTGGACCGGTTGCCGGAGGGACTCGATGTGGACTCGGTTAGCGTGAAGGGAGAGAGCGCAGCAGAAATGGGCGTTGCACACCTGCTGTCATCGGGTCATCGAGAGATTGCGATCATCACGGGCCCCCTCAGCCTGATGCATGAGCGTGAACGGCTAAGCGGCTACCGCCTGGCATTGCAGAAGGCCGGAATCCCGGTTCGGGACTCTCTGACATGGGTGAGCAGCTTCGATCCGGTTGAGATCGACAAGGCATGCCGTAAGGGACTGCTGGTGTCCACGGGCCGGCCGACGGCCATCTTTTCCACCAATGGTGTGGTCGCTCTGGAGGCGCTGCGGAGCATTTATGCTGCCGGCCTCAGCACGCCCGAGGATGTCGCCTTTATTACTCTTGACGAGATTGCTCCGGCCGACTTCTTCCAACCCGCCATTAGTGCGGTGGTCCAACCGGCATTCGAAATGGGGTATCGCGCCGTGGAGGTTCTGCTGGATCGAATCACGCACGGTGATGCGATCGGGGGGTCGCGAAAAATTCATTTGACCCCCACGCTCGTGGTCAGGGCGTCCACTAGCCTTCCCCTTGCGTCCTGAAATCCGGACCTTCGATAACCGATTTTGAATATGCGAGATGCGCGCGAGCCGAGAGGCAATTCCGGCTTGTCGCCGCTGGCGTGTCGGCTTTCTGACAGGAACCGCACATTGCGGGTGCAGTTTTTTCCATGAAATACGTGTTGACAGCCGTGAGAGCGCAGAGTATATTTCAATTCTAAGTTTTGAGACGTCTCAAAAGCTGCTAGTTTGAGACGTCTCATTTTGAGCGGAAACACCTCGACACTCTTGAAGCAATTGAAAACTGGACTGGGTATGAATGCACTACCTTTCAAACGGACGTGGCGGATGGGCCGCTCACGGGGAGCAGGGGTTTGCTTGTCGCCGTGCTCCCATCATTTTCCTTTGATAACCGCCAGTCTGGCGCCCCTCAATTCAAAAAAATGAGGCAACTGTGGGGCAGGTTTAGAAGGAAGGAACAGATTGAACTGCGCCGGTGCAGGCCGGTGCTCAAGAATACGGCCTATCGGCTGATGCTTTGGCACCAGCCAGAATGCCGAGGAAATCAGGAGAATACGATGCGCTTAGCCATCCTACTTACGGCGTCTGTTGCAATGTTTGCGACTTCCGCAGTTGCAGCTCCTCCTGGGGAGTCGAACGCCGTCACAGTCAGCGCCAATTGGAGCAAGGCCGATAAAGTATCCCAGACCGTACCTACGACCCAGCATCTGGCGAATGCTTTCACATTACGGTCAAGTCCGCTGAATAAAAGACTGCTTCAGGATTTGAGGGACCTGCACACCAACTACACGCGCTTGCAGTTGTGGTTCTCCGTTCCCAATCAAGCTGTGGCAGAGCTCAAGGAGCCAACCGCAACTGAGACCTTCTGGGATTTCCAGTACATCGATCCCGTGGTCGAGGACTTTTTCGCCAACACTTCCGGCGTCCACCATGTGAACATGGGCACCATTCCCCGCTGGATGTTTAACGTTCCTCCAGTCAATATTCCCGCCGATCCCGCGGCTTCGTTTTACCCCTACACCAGGGGTACGAAAGGGACTCTGCTTAAGGATCCCACAGGCAAGCAGTTCGCCGATTACCAGGCGCGCCTTTTTGGGTGGTATACACAAGGCGGATTTACTGACGAACTTGGGAAATTCCACCAGTCGAAATACCACTACAAGATCGACATCTGGGGCATCATGAACGAACAGACGTTCGAGAACCACCTCACCGTCCAGCAGTACACCACGCTCTATGACGCAACCGTCCTGGCGATTCGCAAGATCGATCCGAGTGTTCAGTTCATGGGCCCTGAACTCATTGGCTCGTACGACGATATTATTTCCTGGTCAACCTACTTCCTGAATCCGAAGAATCACGACCCGGGCGCATTGCCTTTGAGTTGGTTCACCTTCCACAACTATGTGATGGCAGAGAAGGATCCAGCAACCTGGCAGGAAAAGTACTTCACCGATCCGCTTGGTCCAAAGAGTTCCGGCGGCACGGTTCAGGGCTTTGCCGATCAACTTCGTGCAGTAATCAAGCTGCGGGACGAACTCTCGCCAAACACGAAGATTGGTCTCGACGAACTGGGAACATTTATGTCGCTCGTTCCGATAAAGCCCTGGAACCCCGATGCTCCCCCCAGCGATGACGACGATGCGGGAGTGGCGTCAAGGGCTCCTTACAACGCATACAATCCGCTTTACTGGGTGGCCTCAGGCGGTAACTGGGCCGGCAATTTCATCACGGCCGAAAATCTCGGGATCGATCTTCTAAGCATGACGCAAATGGTGGGCGCGCCAACGCAGTCCGAGCCGTGTTCGATGATCAACTGGGAGACCGCCGCGCCCAACGCCCATTATTGGGTGTTGAGCCTGGTCAACTCCAACTTCGGTCCCGGAGACAAGCTGGTCGCGACGCAATCGACATCGCCAGACGTCATCGCCCAAGCCTCCATCACAAGCGCAGGCCGCAAAGTTCTGCTTGTGAATACCGCGAATCGAACCGTGACAGTGAATTTAGCCGATACTTTTTCCGGTTTGTCTCTCAAAGCGCAAGTTGTCGATGAAGACTCCGGCGAGAATCCGCCGCGCATTGATTCCCTCAAGGGGACGTCCATTCAACTTGCTCCTTTTGCCGTGGCCGTGGTATCACCGGCAGCACAGTGATTTCCGTGCGCGGGTTGTTCTAGCTGCCGACCCGCGCATTTTCATCGCCCAGCGGGAATGAATCTGGCGCCCGCGAAAGGTAAGGAACTCGAATTCAGGAGAAACGGGCAATGCGTTTACACTCGGTAATTACCATTTCGGTCTCTCTTCTGGCCGCGTCTTGCATCCTACAGGTGAGGGCGCAGGTTTCCGCCGCTCCAGACACCGTGGCTATTCAATGGGATCACATCACACGCACTTCGGTCACCGTGCCCACTACGCAACACCTGGCCAACGCCTTCACCCTGCGCAGCAGCCCGCTCAACAAGCAACTGCTCAAAGATCTCAAGGACCTGCACACCAACGACACGCGGCTGCAGTTGTGGTTCTCAGTTCCCAACCAGGTTGTAGCGGAACTGAAAGAGCCCACCGCGACCGAGACTTTCTGGGACTTCAAGTACATGGACCCGGTGGTCATCGACTTCTACAAGAACACCTCCGGTCGGCGTCACATCAACATTGGCACCATTCCGCGCTGGATGTTCAAGCTGCCGCCCGTCGATGTACCCACCGACCCCGCGGCGTCGTTCTACCCATACACGAAGGACACGACGGGAGCCCTGCTCAAAGATCCTACCGGCAAGCAGTTTGCCGATTTCCAGGCGCGCATCTTCCAGTGGTACACGCAGGGCGGCTTTACCGACGAGATCGGCAACTACCACAAGTCCGGCTACCACTTCAAAATCGACTACTGGGGCGTGCTCAACGAGCCGTCGATTGAGAACCACATCTCGGTCGAGGAGTACACCGTCCTCTTCGATGCGGTTGCCACCGCCATCCACAAGATCGATCCGGACGTGCAGTTCATGGGCCCGGAGATTGTCGGTGCTGCCTATGTGCTTCCCTATGCCCGCTATTTCCTGAATCCGAAAAACCACAACCCCGCCGCGCCGCCGGTGGAATGGTTCAGCTTCCACAACTATGTGATGAGCAGCAACGATCCGAAGGAATGGCAGGCCGCGTTCTTCACCGCGCCCATGGATGAAAAGGCCTTTGGCGCCGCGGCTCTCGCTTTTGCCGGCGTGTTGCGCGATGTGATCAAGGTCCGCGACGAACTTTCGCCGAACACCAAGATCGCGATCGACGAGTTGGGCACCTTCGACGCGCTCAAGACCTTCGACTTCAACGACCCGAACAGCAGCAATCCGGCCAATACCACCGAGCCTTACAACGCCTACAACCCGCTGTATTGGGTAGCTACCGGCGGCAACTGGGCAGTCAATTTCATCATCGCGGAGAATCAGGGCGTTCCCTTGTTCAGCATGACCCAGATGGTCGGCGCTCCCACGCAATCCGAGTCCTGCTCCATGATCAACTGGGATAACGCCCACCCTAACGCCCATTACCAGGTGCTGAATCTTGTGAACAGCAACTTCGGCCCCGGCGACAAGCTCATCGCCACACAGTCCTCTTCAACGGACGTTGTGGCGCAGGCCTCCGTTACCAAGGCCGGGCGCAAGGTTCTTCTGGTGAACACCAGCGACCGGACTGTTCCGGTCGATCTTTCAGCCACGTTTAGCGGCGAGCACCTGAAGCTTGAGGTGGTTGACGAGACCTCGGGTGAGAATCCGCCGCGACAGGATCGCGTGGAAGGCACTACCGTCAACCTTGCACCGTTTGCGGTTGCTGTTGTTTCCACGAGTGGCAAGTAATCCAAACCGGGGCTGTCGTCGCGGCAGCCCGCACCAAAAGGCCAATCATTGAAACGCAGGCTCCCATGAACAGACGTGTCAAAATCGAAGCTTCCCTGGCGTGCGCGAACTTCAAGAATCTCGAACGCGACATCCAGCAGCTCAGCGCCGCCAAGATCGACTTCCTCCATATCGACATCATGGACGGGAAGTTTGTTCCAAACTTTTGCCTGGATTTCGGCATTATGCAAGCGGCAAGGGAGCTCTGCAGCATCCCGCAGGAATGTCACCTGATGGTGGTCGAGCCAGAGCGGTACATTGAGAAAACCATTGCCTCCGGCGCCGAATATGTCGCCATCCATTATGAGGCGACTTACCACGTGCAAAAGGCCCTGCAGCAGATTCGCGACGGCGGAGCCAAGTCCGGAATCGTCTTGAATCCTGCAACCCCGCTAACCAACCTGGAATACATCCTGGACGACCTCGACATGATCACGATCATGACCGTCAATCCTGGCTTTGCTGGGCAAAAGCTCATTCCCGCCATGCTGCGCAAAATCGGCGACTGCCGCGCTCTGCTGAGCTCGCGCGGTTATGACCATGTCGAGATCCAAGTTGATGGGAATGTGAGCTTTCAATATATCCCGGCCATGGTTTCGGCCGGAGCCACCATGCTCGTTGGTGGAACCTCGAGCGTCTTCCACAAGGAATATTCCATCGGCGAGGCCATAGCCGCCGTAAGAGAGATCGTGAAGGGAGTTCAGGCAGCCCAATGATGATTGTCCATTCGTACGGAATTGCCGTAGCACTCTGCGTGCTGTCGATGATGTGCTGGGGTTCGCATGCCAACACTCTCAAGATGGAGCCTCATTCCTATGGATTCCCGCTCTACTACTGGGATCAGGCTTTCGGCTACCTGCTGTTGCCACTGCTTGTCGGACTTACCTTCGGCTCATTCGGCCATGGAGGAAGATCCCTTCTGGTCGACCTGGCACAGGGAAGCGCGAGCAGCTTCGAATGGGCCATCCTGGGCGGCATCGTCTTCAATTTAGCTAACATCCTTTTTACCTCCGCCATTCATGTTGCAGGCATGGCGGTGGCCTTTCCCATCGGCATTGGAATTGCGCTGGTCGAAGGCGTAATCATCAACTACATCGCCGAGCCCAAGGGCAATCCGGTGTTGATCTTTACCGGCGTTGCTCTCATCACCCTGGCCATCGTTCTGGATGCGTTGGCCTATCGTAATCTGCAAAACGATGAAAGCGAACCGGGTGCACTCGCCAAGGGGGTAACTCTGGCCTTGGTGGGCGGGATTCTTATGGGCCTCTTCTATTACCTGGTGCAGAGGTCGCTCTCTCCTGACTACGCCCACCTGGATGCGGGCAAGTTCGGCCCATACGCAGCGGTGGTGATGTTTGCCGCCGGGTCCCTTGTCTCCAATCTCGCCTTCAACACCTATCTGATGTCTCATCCCTTCAAGGGACCGAAGGTCCGCTACGCCGACTACTTCAGCAAGGGGACTCTGAAGTATCACCTCATCGGGATACTTGGCGGATTGATTAATTGCAGTGGCACAACCTCCAATTTCATTGCCTCGAAGACCGCGAGCCCCGCCGTTGCGTATGGGCTGGGGCAGGGTGGGACGATGATCGCAGCGATCTGGGGCGTGTTCATCTGGAAGGAATTCAAAGGCGCAACAAAGGGGACCGTGGCCATGATTGCGGTGATGTTCGTTTGCTTCTTGGCCGGGCTGGTCTTGCTGGTTTCGGCAATGTTGTAACCAGGGATGGATTTGAGGACGGAGGTCAATATGATTGCGATCGGTTCAGATCACGCTGCTTTTCCATTCAAAGAAGAGATCAAGGCCTATCTCATTGGGAAGGGCTATGACGTCCAGGACTTCGGAACATGCGGGCCGGAACGGGTAGATTACTGCGACTTTGGCTTTCGTGTCGGCGAGGCGGTTGCGCGCGGCGAATGCGAGAAGGGCATCGTCCTTTGCGGCACCGGCGTGGGCATCTCGATCAGCGCGAACAAGGTCAAGGGCATCCGGGCTGTGGTTTGCTCCGAGCCTTATTCCGCCAAACTCTCTCGCGAACACAATGACACCAATGTCCTCGCGCTTGGCGCGCGTGTCGTCGGCATCGAATTGGCCAAGATGATCGTTGATGTTTGGCTCGACACAGGGTTTGAAGGCGGCAGGCACGCCGACCGGATTAAGAAGATAGCGCGGTACGAACAAGAGAATTCACAGCAGAACGAAGCAAAAGAGACCACGTGAGGCATTCATCTGTCGGCGCGTGGAGTCGATGAGGAGCAACCCTTTATGAGTAGCCAGAAGCGCAATGTTGGCGTCGACATTGGCGGTACAAACACCAAATTCGGGATTACCGACGAAAATGGACATATTCTGTTTTTCGAGACGATGAAGACTGCGCCAGATCGCGGCAGCGCTGCGATCGTTCATTCAATCATTCAGGGCATCGATGCGATTCTTGAAAAGGCAGCTTTGGCGCATCTGGACATCGACAGCATCGGCGTTGGCGTTCCCGGCACAGCAGACTCGGACAAAGGCGTGGTCGTTTACGCGCCCAATCTATTTTGGAAAAATGTAGAGATTGCCGAACCCATTCAACAGGCCTTCAATGCGCCCGTCTACCTTGTGCAAGACACGCGTGCTGCTGCCTGGGCCGAGTATCTGGTCGGTGCAGGCAGGGGCCTTCGGAGCGTTGCCAGTGTCACACTGGGAACCGGCATTGGCTGCGGGATGGTATTCAATGGGCAGATCTTTCATGGCCCTCTGAACAGCGCTGGAGAATTTGGCCACCAACTCGTCGAATTCGACGGCAATCTCTGCAATTGTGGCCGTGTTGGCTGTTTGGAAGCGCACGCAGGCGGATTGGCGATTGTGCGCCAGGCAAACGAGCGAATCTCTGGAATCCACGAACTCCTGCAAAAGACCCCAACAGAAGTAGGCGTCGATGACGTGTACCAATTGGCGCAAGAGGGAAATGCGCAGGCTCGCCAACTGACAGACACCGTCGTGAAGTACATAGGTATGGGGCTTGTGAATTTAATCAACCTCAGCAGTGTAGAGCTGATCTGCATAAGCGGCGGCATTAGCAACGCTCCTTCGGAATTGTTGTTGGATCCGTTAATTCAGTTTGTTCGAAGCAGGGCCTACATTTCTGTCGCCGACAAAGTTCAAATTTGCAAATCAAACCTGGGCGAGGACGCGCCATTGGTCGGGGCAGCCCTGCTCTACCGCGAGACCAGCCATCTAGTTCAAGAGGCCACGATGTTGGACGCGATTGGCTCATAGAGCCTTCCGCCCTGCGCAGCAGCCGTCTTTTGGATGGAGCGGAAGCGGCAGAGGGTGAGTATTCATCGAGAGGATACAGACGGGCGATAAGCCAGGCCGATTGTTCCGAGAATCGACCGCGTGCTAGGATAGTCCTCAACTTGGTGAAGATTGCTGACGCGGTCTCGCTGAATTTGGAGGACTCAATTGCGATGGGAAGGTCCAGTGGCAACCTCCTGCACTCATACCGCAACCCATCGATTGAGCGATTCGCGAGAAGGATATCGGCACCTTGGCAACAGGTAATCGCGATCGTGATACTGACTACCGCACAGACAGTCAGTGCGACCGAGCCCGAAGACATCGCGGCACAGTTAAAAGTCGCATCGGCAATGCATGAGCGGGCCGATTATGCGCATTCGATTCCGATTTTGAAGCATATCGTACAAAGATCCCCGCGGAACTATTCTGCAAACCTTTTGCTCGGTGAAGATCTACTGAAAACCGGGAAACCGCGAGATGCACTGCTCCCACTGCGGGCCGCATCCGACGCGAGGCCCGATGACGTTGTTGCGCTGGATTATATCGTCCTGGCAGCCGAGACCCTGAGCGATTCCGCCACCGAGTCGGAGGCGCTTGAGTCCGCGGTTGCCCGCTCAGCCGGAGATGAGCGACACTTGCTGGTCTGGGCTAATTTCTGCCTCAATCGCTTCCACATGCTGGAGATGGCGTTGCTGACCACCAGGCAGGGGGAAGGTGCGGAACTCCGCATTACGGCCTGGGGTAATTCAGAGGGGACCGCGACCAGAGAGTCGTTGCTGGAACAATCGGCCGCCGCAGATCCAGAGCAGCGCGGAGTCTGGGGAGAACTCGGTATCGCGCAATTGGAATTGGGCAAGCAGGCCGAGGCGCGAAAAACTCTGAATGAGGCCGAGAGGCGCGATCCTCAAGATGCCGCGACCATGCGGCTTGAAGCCCTTCTTGCAGCCGGCGAACGCAATTGGCAGGGAGCCGAGGAGCGTTTACTGGCGCTCGGGAGTCGATCGCCTGCCGAACTGGCGAACGCCCTGAGGTTGTGGCCTCCGGCCCTGGTTCCCGAACGATGGGTCGCGGGAGCGGTGTGGAACTGCATTCGAAACTCGCCCGAGGTTTGCCCATTGGTTTCAGCGTCGCCCCAGGGAGGAGAAAGCCTGAGCGCAAAAGACCTTTACGCGGAAGGACGATGGGAGCAATTGAAAGCGCTTCCCGAGGCTGCAGCGGCCGAGAGTCCCGAATGGTTTTGGCGAGGCGTCGCTCAGTTCAGGACTGGCGATTGTTCCCAAGCCATTCCGGCTCTCGAACGCGGGCTGAATGCAAACGTACGCGAGGGCAGTCTCTACCTCCAAGCCTGTTATGCGAACGAAGAGGCGCGTGCGGAGGATCGTCTAAGCAGTGCCGGGAATCAAGGGGCCCTTCATGAACTGAAGGGGGATAGCGCGCTCGCCTTGCGCAACGATCCTGCGGCTGCCCAGAAGGAATATGCCGAAGCCTTGCGGTCGCGGCCCAGGGACGCCCGCCTGCTCTCCAGATTGGCAGATGCCTACCGAATTCTCGGCGACTCGGAGCATGCTCGCAGCGCCGCGCTTTCCGCGCTGGCTGTCGATCCCAGCCTGGCTTCGGCGCTCCAGACCTTAGCGCAGGTGGCTCTGAACGAACGGGACTACGCCGAAGCGCTGGTGAGGCTTAAGCAATTGGCGGCCCTGGTACCCACAGATGCGTGGACCCAGGTCGGACTCGGCATAGCCTATGGGCAATTGGGGCAACCCAGCGAGGCTGTCCACTACCTTGGGCCGCAGTTGGCGGCTGGCTATCCCGATAAGAAAGGCGCGCTCCACGCGCAGTTGGCAAGTGCTTTGCGAAAGCTCGGCCGCATGGATGAGGCCAGCCAAGCCTCGGCAGAAGCGTCCAGGTTGGCAAATGCATCGCTCCAGGGCCACCAAGCAGAGAAGATCGATGCCCAGTAGCAGGCGCAGATTTCTACTCCAGAGCTCGTCTCTCCTGTCGGCGACCCTCTTGGCTCGGCGTGGATGGCCTGGCGCCCTAAGCCCGATCACCATGGCGAACGGAGCACCTGCCTGTGGACTGGATTTCGTGCTCCGCACAGGCGCGACCGGACAAAAGTATCAGCCGGAAACCTTGCCCGGAGGACTCGGCGTCATCGATTTCGACGGTGACGGGTGGCCCGATCTCTATTGCGTGAATGGGGCCACAATGCCTCTGCTCGAGAAGACCGGACCAGCCTATTGGAATCGTCTCTACAGGAACAATCGCGACCGGACGTTTACAGATGTTACCGAAAAAGCGGGCCTGGCCGGACGCGGCTACGGAATGGGTGTGGCTGTCGGCGACTACAACAATGACGGCCACGAGGACCTGTTCGTATTGGGCGTTCACGGCAACCAACTTTTCCGCAATAACGGCGATGGGACTTTCACCGATGTAACCGACGCTGCCGGGCTGAACTTGCCTTCCGTCAGGAGATTGTGGTCGATTGCGGCGGCGTGGATTGACTACGACGGCGACGGCAATCTGGACCTATTTATCTCAAATTACTGCGAATGGATGCCCGGAATCGATCCCTTCTGCGGCGGAATGACGGCGGGAGACCGGCGCTATTGCCCTCCTGATAAATACGCAGCGGAGCCGATGCAACTGTTCCACAACAACGGCAATGGAACCTTTACCGAAGTGACGGGAAAAGAAGCGCTGGCAGAGATTCTCGGCAAAGGAATGGGAATTGCTGTTGCGGACTTTGCCGGAGACGGCCGGCCCGGACTGTTCGTTGCCAATGACAATGCCCGCAACCTGTTGTACCGCAATACGGGGCATAACTTCGAAGAGGTGGGCATGGATGCCGGCGTTGCCTATAACGGTGATGGCCGCAGCATCTCAGGCATGGGTGCCGACTTTGGGGATATCGATGGAGACGGCCGTTTCGACCTGGTAATGACCGCGCTGAAAGGCGACACTTTCGATGTCTTCCTCAATCGCGGGCGTGGCGAGTTCGAGGACGGGAGCGTTTCGTCGCGATTGCTTGGCCTGAGCCAACCCGTGAGTGGCTGGGGATGCGGGTTGGTCGATCTGGATAACGATGGATGGCTCGACCTGTTTGTCGCCGCCGGCGGCGTGGACACAGACCAGGGAATGAAAAACCGGATATTCAGGAATGTCGGCGGCAAGTTCACCGATGTGTCCGACAAATCTGGAGTCTGGATGGCCCCAGCGCGTCTGCATCGAGGCTGTGTCTTCGCCGATTTTGACCGTGATGGCCGCCTGGACGTGGCAGTCACCTGCCTCGATGGGCCGATTGAGATGTGGTGGAACCAGAGTCCAGTGCAACACTGGCTGCAGTTGCGCCTCACTGGCACTCGGAGTAATCGATCGGCGATCGGAGCCCAGGTTACTCTCGATAAGGCCAACCGGAAGCAGATTCGCTGTGTGAACAGCAGCGTCGGCTATGCCTCTAGCAGCGACCTGACCCTTCATTTCGGACTCGGGAGCGACCACCGCGCCTCGATTGAAATCCACTGGCCTTCCGGCACAGTACAAAAGCTCGCCGATGTCGAAGCGAATCAGCGCCTGGAAGTCAGGGAGCCTTCGTGAATTCGCTCACCGGCATCCTCGGTTGGCGCAGTGCGACCCTGAAGATCAACACATTGGCCTTGCCTCAGGCCGCAGCCACGTCGCGTAGTTCATAGGGCTCGGCCGCGCTCAGGGCCAGCGGTTTGTGGCAGATGATGTGCTTGCCCGCCTGAAGAACCATGTGGTTGACCGGTGCGTGCAGAAAGTTCGGCGTCGTCTTGTGCACCACGTCGATGTCGGGATCGTTGATCAGGTCTTCAAAGCGGCCGTAGGCACGGTCGACATTCAGATCCTTCGCCCGCTTGTCCGCGGATTTCTGGCTGTAGTCGGCAATGGCGATTACACCGACGTTGCCGAGCCGCCTTACGGCATCGATGTGATGTGCGGAGATGAATCCGGGACCAATCAGTCCCATTCCGATCCTCTTCATTGGACGCCTCGCTCCAAACAGCGGTTTTTGACAGCATTCAATTTACGTTGAAAAGCGAACGATCTCAACGCAAAAGCAGTAACAATACGGAATCGTCCGCGCTGACGGAAAGGGACTCGCCGACGGAGAAAACGGAGACAATGTTCAATACCGTAACAATGGGTCGCCGGATACAAGGCCACAAAGCATCCGGCGGCCACGTCCCTCAGGAGGCGAGAATTCCCGAGAGATAATCGAAATCGATCTTCGCCGCTTCAAGCGCGGTCTGGTTCTTGAACGGCGGGTCGTGATCCACAATCTAATACTCAATCCCTATCTTCTTCGCCTCGGCGACAATCGGCTTGAACGGCACCAGGCCCTGTCCGAGGTCGACGACCTGTTGCTGCCTGTCGGTTCCAAGTGTGTTCACCGGCGGATTCAGAACTGCGAAATCCTTGAAGTGCAGCAGAGGAAAACGCTTCGGCGCCGATTTGCTGATCGCCAGCGGGTCGGCCCCGCCGGTTACCATCTAGCCCAAGTCCGCCTCGAATTTGACCATATCCGGATCGGTTTCTTTCATCGGAATCGAGTAGCGTCCGGGAAGGTCGATGTTGCGATACTGCACGACGCACTGTCGCCTGGGGAACTGCGTAGCTGTGCGGTCTACATCCGCCATCATTGGCCCGCTGCCAGGATTCTTCTGATTCATGCACAAGTCGCAATTCTGAATGACCCGATGTATGACGAGCGAATGCGCCCGATTTATCATCGGAAACTCTGCTCAGCATGATTGAACGGTTGGCGGTCAGCGGTCGGAGAACCACTGGTTCTCCAGCAGCAATAGACACCCTGCGTTTCGGGCCAGCAACCGAAGCGAGGAAGAAAGAACCATGATTTTAGAAATTCTCAAATTCGTTCAGGTCGTCTTTGGCGCGGCCGGGATCGGCGCCGGAGCCTGGGTACTGTTTGGCTTTCTGGAAGGAAAGTTGTTCCAGAAGTGGGCCATCGTTTTCTCGAGTGTTCCCTTGTCGCAAGCGCCACTGGCCTCTTGTTTCCGTTTCACCACTTTCTTCTCACACATTGGGTTGCCATAGGTTTCTCCCTCTCAGATCGCGAACCTGGACATTGGTATCCAAATTCCCGCCACTCTTGACACCTGGATTAGTGAGGACTCTGGCATGTAAAATTTTCCGCGTCTTGCGAGTCGCCTGAGCCATTGTATGCAGCGTATTGCGGGTAGGGGCACAGCGGCCGGGTGCGCCCCGGAAAAGCCGCGCCCTTTGCCACTATCGATTGAGGCGCCTGGCCACGTTCAACCCAATTCTCGATAGCGGTGAGTGCATCGAATTCGTCAGTGGCCGGCCCTCCGCCACAATGGGTCATACCTGGAATGAGGAAGAGACGGGCGAACGATGCAGCCTTCTCTTTTCCGCCACTGTCGTGCTGGAGTTGGCGGTAATACTCAATGATGTCGTCGGCGGAGAAGACAGGATCGCTGAGCCCCTCGTAGATGATCAGTTTCCCGCCACGCGCCGCGAACGTGGAGAGATCGGTCAAAACTGCGTCATTGATGCGGGCGGTCTGATCGATTTCGGCCGCTGCGCGATCGAAATCGAGATTCATCGGGGTTAAACCTTCAATATAGGGATGCACGAAGTAATCGGTGAGCGACATGGCGCCCAGAGTAGCGTTCAAGGCGTTCGGCGAAGCGTTCTCGGAGTTTCCAAGCTTCCACATCCTCCAGCCCATGTCGCCAATTCCAGCATCGTAGGGCCAGCTTGAATAGAGCGGATTCCCATGGGAGTCGTGCGCGCCGGCGAAGGACTTTTCGAGAGCCTCGACCTGCGCCAGGCTCAGGCATTCGGAGGTCTTCGCGCCTTTGCAAGTGAGTTCGGCGGGGGAGAATTTGCAGGCGGCAATGTTGTTGATTTCGCCATCTTTCAGCCCGTCAAGCGCGTCACACTTAGCGAGTACGGCATCAGCAACCAGCTTGAGGTCTGCGTTGGAAAAGGACTTGCTCAGGATCGGATGGCCCTCGGAGTCATTGGGTGCAGCGGCCATGAATGCCTGTGTATCCCATGCCTCGGCGATGGCGGCATGGCTGAGCCGGAATCCGGGATCGCCTGCGATCGCGCCATCGAAGTCGAGCGGATTGCGCTCGACGTCCATCATGGCTTCCCGGCCGCCGTTCGAACAGCCGACGAAGTATGAGTGTCCCGGCAGCTTGCTGTAAAATGCGCCGATCAATTGCCGAGCCACACGCATGGTTTCCGGTGTTGACTCGAAGGCATAATCCAGGCGCGCCTGTTGCTCTCGGCCGAATGACGAATCCATGGGGTTCTCATGACCGCCGTCGTCACTAACCACCGCGTAGCCACGGTCAAGAGCGGTAGGTACGCCTCGCCCGATCATTCCAATTGCGGGCGAAACCGAGCCGTCCATGCCGCCTCCGCCCTGGAAGTAGAGTTTCCCGTTCCATACTCCGGGTGTGGGTAGGCGAAACTCGAAGCGAATGCCGTAGCGCCTTCCGTCCGCGCCTGTGCGCTCGCGAATCACCCCTGTCACTTTGCAGAACGCCGGCAATGGTCCAATTGCCATTCCGGGCATTCCCATCGGCATCGTAATTGTGCTTCCCGCAGGCACGGACTCTGCGCCTTCGATCTTGGTCTGATCGATCTTGAGGTTCTTTAGTCCGGCGCAGTCTTGCGCATGGGCTCCGCTCGAAGCCTCACAAAGAAGAAGCGTTCCCGCCATGATGGCGAGAAATCCCAACGCGCTGCGCATAGTTCCGTCCACCTTTCTTTCTAATGATCTCCGTCAAAACTCTCTGCTCGCAATGCCTTCGTTTCGAACTGAATGTTGTGGCGAAGGTTCGATCATGATCGAATCGAGCGAGGGCGGTTGTACTTCCGTAAGCATCCTCCGAATGGGAATTCCGCTCAATTGCTGCGACCCGCATAGCCGGCGAGCAGTTCATCGGGAGAACAGGCTATGACTGCCTCATTATCGACTCCGCAATCCTCGATAAAGGTAATCGGGGCAAACTCATCGATCACGAGCCTGGGATAAGTCGGTCCAAGATCGCGTAACCTCCGCATTTCGTCCAGATGATCGTTCTGAAAGCACACCGTTTTCCGCGGATTCTGCGCTACCCAACGGGGGAAGAAAATCACGCCATGCACCCGCCGCTCGGTCATATTGAAGGCCAGACTCACCGAAGTCCCGGTCGGCTCGTCCCATGAGATTTTCACAATCTCCTGCGCAATCCGCGCGATGTGAGCCTGTTGACTCCGCACCCACCTCCCACCGACCATACCGCTGTGGATTCGGTAATCGACCGTTGTCGCATTCTTGATGTAGAACTCGTATTGCCAGCCGTTGTCGTAGGTATAGATGAAGTGTTTACCGACAAATGCTGTCAGCTCGTTGGGATAAGTCGAATCGAAAGATTCCATCTGAGTCACGGTCATACTAACTCCCATTTCATGCAGGTAAAGAGTGTGTGAAGCAAGTTTGCCGATGCGTTGTTTGTCGCGCGTTAGCCATCAGCAACGCTATTGCGGCCCGTTCGCCTTAAACAGCAGAGGGGCAAACAGATTCAAGTAGTCCCTCCAGTTATTCCAGGCGTGAAAGCCGCCGCTCTGATGATCGTCCACTTTGATCCCTGCTTTCTGAAGCAGCGCCACGGTCGCGTGACTGTTTTCCAGGGCGATGTCGTATTTTCCGGCATCGACCCAGAAGAGGCGGAAGGGCTTGCCGGACGCACGGTATTGCGCAATATCGGTGTCTTCCTCTTCCTTGAGAGTGTTTGGAAACCAACCGGAACTGAAAACGCCGACATAGGCGAAGTCTGCGGAATCAGTCAGCGCAATCGTCAGGGTCTGTCCGCCGCCCATTGAGAGACCGGCGATGGCGCGGTGATCGCGATCGGAGACGGTTCGGTAATGGGCGTCCACATAGGGAACCACTACCTTTTCCAGGTCGTCGTTGAAGGCGTCGTGGCCCATCCGAAAGCCGGGCGTAAGCCGGAAATCGGAAGAGATGTGACCTGCCGGCATCACGATAATCATGGGAACTGCCTTATTCCCGGAGATCAGATTGTCGAGAATGGCGCCCGCACGGCCGACGGTGCCCCATGAATCGTCGGAATCCCCGCCGCCGTGAAGCAAGTAAAGAACGGGCAAGCGGGTTGAGCTGGTTTCGTATCCGGGTGGCGTGTAGATGTGCATGCGACGTTGTCCGCCAGTGGCCGTCGAGTCGTAATAAACGGTGGCAATGGCGCCATGGGGCACGCCGGCTTTGTATTCGAGGAATGCCGCTCCGGGAACTTCGTAGATGCTACGCGAGATCGTAAGCGACTGGGAGGTGAGAGGATTGCGCGGGTCCGTGGTGGTAACGCCGTTGACGATAAAGGTATAGCGATAAATGCCAGGTTCAATTGGCCCGATCGTAACCTCCCAGATGCCCTGATCGCCCTTCAGCATGGGAGTTCCGCCCATATTCTTGTAGACTTCTGCGGGCGTGATGCCCGGTGTTGACTCGGGCCCTTCCGCCTGCAGCTTGACATCGGTGGCGTTCGGGGCCCAGATGCGGAAACGCACATGGTGGTCGGGCTGAGCCTCGACGGACTTCAGCGTGTCGTTGGGTGTGGGCGCCGGCATTTGAAAGACCGGGCGTTGAGGCTGCGCGCCGGGTGGCTGGGTTTGCTGCTGAGCCATGAGTAAAGCTGAGCCGAACAGCGCACTTGATGCGAAGAGCCAAACTGCCGATCTTGTACCGAATTGCATGATGAATCTCCTTGCCATGCTCTTTGGGCTTTGAAGCAAACTGCTCAACCCTCTGCCCGGGGCCGCGTATTGAGCAGTTAGCCGGCTGCCAGTCAACGTCACTGGACTCTTCCAGATAGGAAGAACAGTTCTCCAAATCAAGGAAGCGTTATCGGCTTATGCAGTGGTAGATCTTGAGAAGATCCGCCGACCATCACGCTATACTCGCCGGGAACCAGCTTCCAACTGTCGGATGCTTCGTCGTAAACAGTGAGCCGGTCGCGGTTCACAGGAACAGAAACCCGCTTCGATTCACCGGGCGCCAGTTCGACGCGCGTCCAACCGATGAGTCGCTTTGGCGGTTCTCCCGCAGCATCTGGGAGCGAGGCGTATACCTCGGCGATCTCTGATCCGGCACGCTTGTCGGCATTGCGCACGACGAACGAAACATTGATCTCCTCCGCGCCCGTCACAGTCAAATCGGAGTAGGAATACGTGGTATACGAAAGCCCAAATCCGAACGGGAAGAGCACGGGCTTCTTTTCTGCGTCGTACCACTTGTAGCCAACCTTCAATTTCTCGTCGTAATAGGTTTCAAAGGGAGGAAGGCCCTTGGCCATCGCAGCCATGAAACTGGAGATATCCGCACCAGGCGCGGGACGGACGGGCTGAGACGAGGGCGGCGGCATCACCAGGGTCGGATGCGGCAAGTCAGCGTCGCTCCTGGGAAAGGTGACTGCGAGTTTGCCCGTGGGATTCACCTCGCCGGTGAGGATTCCCGCAAGCGCTTCGGCACCTTTGATCCCCGGGTACCACGCCTCGACAACTGCGGCGACGTGATCGATCCAGGGCATGGTGGCCGGACTGCCCGTTTCAAGCACCACGATCGTCCTCGGATTGGCAGACGCAACTGTTTCAATCAGCTTGTTCTGGTCCTGGCTCAGATTGAGCGTCGCAAGGTCCATACCCTCCGACTCGTGCTGAAAGGCAAAGACTACGGCCACTTCGGCCCCCTTTGCAGCGGAAGCTGCGGCAGCAAGATCGTTGCCGGAGACGTAGGAAACCTCGCTGGAAGGCATCTTGGCCTTCAGCGCTCGCAGCGGAGAACTGGGCAACCAGACCTGACGCCTGGCGAAACCTGCCATGGGACTCGCACCTGGCTGCGGAGGCGGTGGAGGAACAACAGAACCTCCCGGTGCATCCACCTGTGCCGAGCCTCCGCCGGTGATTACGCCTACGTCGGCGTGCCCGCCGATCACCACGACGGAATGCGTCTTCGCAGGATCGAAAGGAAGAATGTCATCGCTGTTCTTGAGCAGAACAATGCTCTTCTCCGCAATGCTCTGCGCCAACTCATTTCCGCGCTCCACGTCTGGAACCTGTTTTACGACGGGATGATCGAACAGTCCCGAGGCAAAGATGGTGCGCAGAATACGATGTACATGCCCGTCGATTTCCGCTTGCGGAACCTCTCCGCTTTCGACGGCTTTCAGCAGCGCATCACCAAAAAAGCCCTTGCCGGGCTGCTCCTGGTCCAGGCCCGCGTGTGAGGCTTTGGCTGTCGAGTGGGTCCCACCCCAATCAGAGAGGACGAATCCCTGAAAATGGAAATCCTTCTTGAGGACATCGTTGAGTAGATAGCTGTTTTCGCAGGCATAATCGCCATTGACGCGATTGTAGGAGCACATGAAAGCGCCGGCATCGGATATCTGAAGCGCAATTTCAAACGCGCGCAAATCTGTCTCGCGCATGGAGCGCTTGTCGATGTTCGCGTCTACTGCGTTGCGGCCACTCTCCTGGTCGTTGATGGCGTAGTGCTTCAGATCGCCGATGACGAATTCAGATTGAACGCCTTTGACGAAGTTGCCCGCCAGCGTGCCAGCCAGCAACGGATCTTCGCCCTGGTACTCGAAGGTGCGGCCGTTGCGCGGCTCGCGGGTCAGGTTGACCCCGCCGCCAAGAGACATGCTGTAGCCTTCTGCACGCAGTTCTCGCCCAATAAGCGCTCCGTACTCGAACGCCGTCTGCGGATCCCACGCAGATGCCGCCGCCAGGTTGTTTGGCAATGCTGTGGAATAGCGCCCCGAGGCCGCACCGCGAGTCACTCCATACGCTGAGTCCGCCATCTGAATGGCAGGAATACCCAGGCGCGGAATTCCCACCGACCAGCCGGCTCCGCCATTGGACTCACCGGGGCCGGCGCTGGGACCGAACCCGCCCTGCCCATGGAGAAGGGAGATCTTCTCCTCCAGGCTCAATTCCTTGATCACCAGGTCGGCGCGAATATCAGGAGAAAGACTCCCATCGGACCAGGGAAAATGCTTGGGTTCCGGCTGCTGGCCAGGGAACTGGGCTATCGCAATTGCCGGAGCCACAAGCAACACCGCCAACGCGAGGACTCTGGAACTAAAAAGCGCAACGTAATTTTTGCCTGTCATCAACGGTTCTCCTTCAAATAAAAGAGCTGATGGATTGGTTTGCCCGAAATGCGGTTCGGTAAGACGCGAAAGCTCGATCGCCCATCGGAAATGCTCGCGCCCGTGTAACTGCTCGCCATGTCCTGCATCAAGCCGGAAGAAGCGCACGGCGTTGTTGTATAGAATGTCGCGTTTTTGCTCCGGTGTCAGGTAGTCGGCATTCTAGATGATGCTGATCGAATATGCCATCAATTTGGGCCATTGCATCTGGTCGGTCCCAAACATCACTCGGTCCTCGAATCCCGCCTCGACGAGGCGCTGAATATACCGGTTCACTTCCTTGAGCGGATATCTCCAGATCAGCCCGGCTATGTCGACGGAGACATGCGAGTTAGCCTGCAGCAGCGTAAGCATGTTGTCGATCATCGGGTAGCCGGCGTGCATCACCTGTATACGCAACTTGGGGTGGCGGGCTGACAAATCTTCAAGCAGCAGCGGGTTACCCATTGACCCGCGAAACTTGGGGTTGGTAATGTTGGCTCGGCCCGAGCCGCCTGTGCCCATGTGGATTGCGACCGGGATGTCGAGTTCCTCGGCCAGCGCGAAGTACTGATCGACGGAGGGATCGCTGGGCGAGAAGCCCTCATACTGAAGACCGATCTCGCCCATCAATTCGAATCCATCCTTGGTGAAGTCCTTGCGCAACTCATCCAGCGGAACCCGCTTCCTCGGCTCCCGGCCCGCGCTAAAGTCCGTTCCAGAAATCACGCGACCGAGCATTGCGTCCTTCCATTTCTGCACGCCCGCAGGGTCGTCGAAAACTACTGCGGTTACATTCAGCCGCTCCATCTCAGCCGCCATTTCTTTGAGGTATTCCCCCTTGGCGGCGGGATAGAGCTTGGGTGTACAAACCACCGGAGGAGAAGTTGAACATTCCTGTTTCAAATGACGTTCCCGCATCTCCGCCATAGCCGAGCCTCTCGCGGGTCGGGCAGTCCACCACATAGCCGCCTAGCGTCAAGTCTTCATACGTGCGAGTAACCATCTGGTAAATCTGGTTCAAGAGCTGGTTGAAGGAAGTGAACTCGCCGGCACGGTGGTAGGCAGTGCGAATCAGATACCCCGTCACATCGGAAACAGCGGGTGCGGAATTGACCCCGATTACGTGCACATACCGAAAGCCGTGGTAGTTGAACCGCGAGCGAAACGTCACAGGATCACCGTTCCCCACCACTTCGTCACGCTGGTTGAAGGTGTTGGGTAAATCGGTCGGATTTCCTCCCCGGAACTCCGGAGGAATGCCGGCCTGCGGTCTTGCTCCCCGTCCCACAACGCAGGCAGGTGGAGGCGTGCGCCCATAGGGGGGCTCCCGGGAACCCATTCCACAGCACGCCAAACAACACCGCTCTTGTGACGTGCCGCGGATGACAATTCTTGTCCTCACAACGGAGTGGCACAGGGTCGGTCCCGTCAACTCCACTGTCCGCCAATTCCCAACGACCAGTCATCCATTTCGGCGGAGCCGCCCCGAGCAACTCCAGTTTCGCGAAAATGTGAACGCGAACTGTCTATGCAATGGGTTCTGAGTTCAAGGGTCACTCTAGCGTTGGGCATTCGACAAAGCTTCTGCTGTGCGTTGATCGGTGATCAGGACATCGATCAAACCACCGCGTAATGCTCCGAGAATTGCATGGACCTTTTGTGCTCCTCCCCCAACGCCAACAACCCGCCTACATGCGCGGAGATTAACCAAATCAATTCCAATCACCCTTCTCATCAGTGGGGATTTGATTGCCTGCCCATCGGCGTCGAAAAAACGGTAGCAAATATCACCAACGGCCCCGACACGCTGCAATTCTGTACGCTCCCCGCGGGAGAAGATGTTGCCAGTGACGGTCAGCATCTTCGACGGCTCCATTGATCCGATTCCGACCAATGCCATATCTAGCCTGTCAAACAGCGCGGACGCCTCCTGGACAACTGGGTCGCGAGAAAGAACGCGTTGTGCTTCTGGTGAGGCCACGACGGCTGGCGCCTGCAGGAGCACGGGCCTGGCCCCGATTGCGCCCGCTAATCTCTGGGCCAGATGAATCGCGTTGAATCCACCGTCCACGGGTCCAACCCCACCGAGGATCTGCACCACCCTACCATCCTTGCAATAATCGCCTGGGTGAAGTGCGTCGACCATTGAAAACAGGGACCGGCTCCAGGACGAGATGCCTACGATCTTGCCCGGTTTGAGTGTAGTTTCCAGAAAGTACGCCAATGCGGTGCCTAGATCCCGCACCATCGCTTCGCCTTCGGCTGGACAATCTACAACGACCGCATCCTTCAGATCGAACCGGGATGTCAGCTGATCCTCGAGTTCCGCGAACGTCCCAGGCGGAGTCGCGATGCTGAAGCGAATCAGGTTCATTGTTCTGGCCTTCTTCAGCATCCTCGAGATCGTTGACTGGTGTAGTTGTAGTTTCTCAGTGATCGACTGCTGATTGAGTTCCTGGATGTAATACATCCGGGCTACCTTCGCCATCAAGCGGAGTTCATCTGCGCGTGCCATGGCGATAATTGTTTCACACTTCAAACTTCAGTCAAGCATGAAAACCATCACCTGCATGTCTATGCCTATCTTGAAGGACGTCCCCCGGCAGATCTTGCTGTGCCGGATTTGAGATTTTGGATTACTTCTTCAAATCGCGCAAGGGAGTCCGGGCAGTTCGCTCGCACGATTATGGTGATATGTCCGCCAGCCGAGATAACGGCTTAGTCCCTCGGCAACTGCATTGCCACAATGGCTGGCGCTCATTGCAGCGTGATGCTCAAAGCCATTTTGGCAAATTATATGCATCAAGGCAGGCAACGCAGGAACGTCAACGACTGCGCGCGTTCCAAAAGTATTCAGCGGATCGTCCGTGAATTCCCCTTCAGCGACGTAGGCAGCAATCGATCCAGAGAGGTCATCGGTGCTCACGCGCGCGAGCGTTGCGGAACCCGCAGCCGTTCGGCCGTTCAGCGCCCCGAATGTATTCTCTTCGCCCAGCGTCGTACCGAGAATAGGCGCAGTGCCCATCTTGGCATCTGCCAGGAATTCCGTAGGCCAGTTGCCGCAATGGAACAACACACACTTATCGGGGTTGCCTCCATAGTTGTTATTCCAATCCACCAGCGCGCTTGGTCGACCGCTTGCCAACTGGAGCGCATACATGCTGATAACACCCGCGATATCCACTTCGCAAGCAGAAGGCATCATGCGCTGACTCATCATTGACATGATTGTGCAGACATTGACCCCGAAATTCTTCTGCAACGAACTCCAGCACTGGATTGCGGTAGCTGAGATCCCGAGTGAATCCATCCAGTCGTCGAGCACGATTGCGAACTTCGCCATGCGTAGAAGCGATTCAAGCGGAGCGGCGGATGAATCGACATAAGCGTGGATTTGTTCAATGCGCGCTTTGAGACGGCCGTCATTGTCATCAATCCGCGCTGCATTTCCGAAGATCTCGGATAGATCAATCGTGTTTGTTGAGATTCCGGCGTTCTCAAAGAGCTTTTCGCTGAAGCGAGTGGTGTTGAAAGCGTTGGGCCGAGCGCCTACGGCACCGATGCGCACGCGCTTCAGTCCTCGCACAACCTTACAGGTCTGCGTAAACTTCACCAGGTCTTCTTGGAATCGCGGGTCGAGAACGGGAACGGTATGGTCACGCGTCAGGTTATATTTGAATCCAAATTGGCGGAGATTGTTGCAGACTGAAATCTTACCGCAGAAGGCATCACGTCTCCTGTCGAGTCCAAATTGATCAAGATCGTCCGGATAGGCTTGAACCAGGATCGGCACATGAACATCTGCCAACCGTATTGAATCAGCGACTCCCTTCTCGTCACCGAAGTTGGGCAACGAGACGAGAATTCCATCTAAGCGTTCGCGTTCGCGTCGGAACAGGTCTCCGCATTTACGTGCGTCGCTCCACGTTTCGACTGCACCCAGCTTGCTATCCTCCGGGCCAAGCCAGACCGGCTCAATGGAAAGTTCCGCCAGGAGCTTTGTCAGATCGCGACGTGCTTCGGAAATCAGGACATCCGGAAAGAAGTCGCGATTGCCAATAATTACACCAAGTGTTGTGTATGCCATGTCAAATCCTTCGCATAAGACGCTTCAACTCCGAAGCGTTTTGAAGTCGATTCTCGTTAGTTGCGAGGATCGAGCTGTTCTGGTTTGCCTGCCTGCAATCTTCTGAAGAATTGTAAAGGCAGGGGCTTCACTGGCCGCACTAGAGCCTTGAATACGTAATGAGAACCAGGCCCGCGAGGAAACACAAAAACATACCTGCGAGTTGAACGTTGACCTTGCGCGGCGCCGCTGCGAATTCTTTCCAAACAAACACACCCCACAGAATCGCCACGACGGGTGCCGCGTTGCTCAGCGCATAACTCACTGCCGGCCCCGCTGCACCGACAGCAATAAAGCTGGCTGTGATGCCTGTAGCCCAGATCATCCCTCCCAGGACTCCAGTAAGATGAGTCGTCACGCTACCCTTGAAGTAATCTGCAATCGCCACGGGTGCACCCACAACGGGCTTCCTCATAAAGAAGGGATTGAAGATGAATGTAGTCAAAAACGCGCCGAGGGTGAAGAAGAAGCACGCCGTGAGAGGCATCAGCTTGCCAGACCCGCCGCTGACAAACGCCGCATCGGTCGACCTGACTACCAGGCCGTAAAAGAATGCGATGAACAGGCCTGCAGCAACGGAAAGCAGAATGCCTTTCAGCCCGCCTTGCTTCACGGCGCCGGCTAATTGTTTGTAGGCTGCCATACTCAGGCCAATTGCCACGATAATGATGCCAACCCCAATGAAAAGGAGGCCTGAGTCTCCGGGATTGACGCCGCCCTCCGCGATAACAAGTACGAAGTTGATGAGGATCCCGAGCACCCACGCAATGCCGCCGCCGATGGGAAATCCGATTGCCATTCCGGCAACAGCGATGGCAGCAACAAGGAGCAGATTGCCCGCGTTCCAAACCGCGCCACCCAGCATGGCCCAACCGATGCTTGAAGCATCAGCCTGCGCAAGGTCTGCGAAAAATGTGCGACCTGTTTGGCCGATAGAGCCAACTGTGAGCGCAAACACTAGCGATGTCAGCAACAGGCCGACAACGAAATCCCAATAGAAAAGCTCAAACCGCCACGAACGAGCGGCAAGCTTTTGCGTATTCGCCCATGATCCCCAACAAATCATCGCCAAGATGCATAACACTACGGCGATAGGGTAGCTATGAATCATCAACATTTCGCGCCCCGTCCTTCCACTATCCCCAAACTTTTGCTCACAAGTGTCTGCATTCGAGAACGCGCGACTGCCAGTCGCCATTGGTGGCGCAAACCTGCCCGCTGTTCGTCGTTCATCCTGGGTACGAACAAATCACTGGCCGTCGGCAACGACGCAATCTCATCGAGACCGCTCCACCACTCGAGGGCAAGTCCGCCAAGCAATGCCGCTCCCCGCGCAGACAACTCCTCTTGCGCCGAGCGTCGAACATTCCTGTCCAGGACATCGGCCTGGATCTGCATCAAAGTTAAGTTCCGGGTGGCTCCGCCGTCGGCGAGCAATACCGGCAGTTTCACCCCAGCCGCAAATTCCATAGCTTCCAACACATCCGCAACCTGCATGGCAATCGCATTGAGCGATGCTCGTGCCAAATGAGCGCCTGTATGAGCACGCTCCAGGTTGGCGACTAGGCCGCGCGCCGCCGAATCCCAGTATGGCGCGCCGAGTCCCAGCATAGCGGGCACCAACACTAGCCCCCCTGCATCCGGTACAGTCTCGGCCAAGGCTGCAGCGTCTTCTGCCGGATCTTTGAGGCCCAGAAACTCGCCCACCCAGTGAAGCGCCGCGCCGCTCATAGCGATGTTGCCCTCAAGCGCGAACTGAACGCTTCCGGGTACCGACCATGCGATCGTGCGTGCCAGACTCTTTGCCTCAGATGTCAGGCTTGGTGTAAGCATCATGAGGGATGACCCCGTGCCGTAGGTCGCCTTCACCGCGCCCGGCTCGTAACAGCCATGCCCCACCAGAGCCGCATGCGAATCGCCGATCATAGAAACGATTGGCACTCCGGCCAGTTCAGGGAGTGCAACACACAAGCCGAACGAACTGCTCGAGGCCGCCAACCTCGGCAGCGCGTTGCGGGGAATTCCGAAGAGCTTCAGCAACTCATCGTCCCAATCAAGAGTTTCCAGATTAAGCAGTGCGACCCGAGAGGCATTTGTGAAATCGGTCGCATGCACTCTACCACCAGTCAGGTTATATAGAAGCCAAGCGTCCACGGTCCCAAGCAGGACATCCCCCTGCTCAAGCGCGTCGCGTAAGCCGGGCTGCTCATTCAGTAGCCAAGACCACTTGGTGGCGGTCAGGAGCGGGTCGAGCGGTAATCCCGTTTTGCTCTGTATCAGATCACTTGAATCCCGCAGCTTCCCGCATATCGGTTCTGAGCGGCGGCATTGCCACGAAATGGCCGGACATATGGACGTCCCGGCAACCTCCGATTCACCTTTCCGCGGTCGCCATGCCAGAGCCGTTTCACGCTGGTTCGAGATGGAGATTCCAGCGATCTTGGCGCCCGCCTGCTTAGCATGGGCGGCGCAGTTGCGCATGACCTGGCAGGTCGATTGCCAGAGTTCGAGCGGATTCTGTTCTACATACCCAGGCTTGGGCTGAAGAAGTTCGACCGCAGCCGACGCTTTATAAACCGCCTGACCCTTCCGATCGAAGAGCAACGCTTTCGTATTGGTCGTACCCTGGTCTATTGCCAGGATCAATTCGCTTGCCATTCATCCCTCGTGCTGCACCAGCTCAAGCGCCGCTTTTTCCATTCCTTTGGCCGAAATCCCAAAGTGGTCGAGTAAGAATTCTGCTGTGCCTGTTGGGGCAAAGGTATCAGGCATCCCCAGCATGCGCATCGGAGCGGGATACTCTAATGCCAGCACCTCGGCAACTGCCCCGCCCAATCCTCCTGCGGCCAGTGCTTCCTCTGCTGTTACAATCCCTCTTGTTTCCCTGGCAGCTTTGACGATCGCTTTCCTATCAATCGGTTTGACGCAGCTCATATTCAGCACCCGCGCGTCAACGCCTTTCTTCGCAAGCATCTCGGCCGCATCCAGAGCGCGCGCCACAAGAATGCCGTTGGCCATCAGTGTTACGTCCTTGCCTTCGCGAAGAACAACGGCTTGGCCAAGCTTAAACTCGTAATCTTCACTGTGAACCTTCTGCACTGGAGCGCGTGCGATCCGCAGATACATGGGACCAACGTATTCCAACGAGAAGCGCATCACTGCAGCTGTCTCAATTGGATCTGCAGGCACGATGACCGTCAGATTCGGCAAAACGCGCATCCACGCCAGATCCTCGATGGAGTGATGCGTCGGGCCAAGCTGTCCATAAGCCATCCCAGGCGACATGCCACAAATGCGAACGTTCGCATTTGAGTAGGCCATATCGACCTTTACTTGCTCCATCGCGCGTGCGGTCAAAAAGCAAGATGCGCCGCACAGATATGGCACCATTCCGCCGTTGGCGAGTCCGTTTCCGACTCCTACCATGCTCTGCTCGGCGATACCCACGTTGACAAACCGATCCGGATACCTTGCCTTGAAGTCTTTCATCTTTGCCGAGGAGAGAGAGTCGTTGATTACGACGCAAACCCGGCTATCTCGCGCCGCCATCTCCTCCAAAGCCTTTGCGTAGGCGTCCCGGCAATCGAACAGTTGCGGCTTCTGGGACTGGTCCTTTTCTAGCGTTAACGAGCTCACCATTCCACCTCCACTCCCAGTTCCAGGGCGGCCTGCTCCAACTGCTCCTTCGTGGGTACGCCGTGATGCCAAGCCGGTTTGTTCTCTGCAAATGAGACACCTTTACCCTTCGTCGTCCTAGCGATGAAACACGATGGCTTTCCCTTCTCAATCGGCACCGCAGAGAAAGCCTCGAAAAGAGCAAGATGATCGTGCCCATCGACTTCTTTCACCGCAAACCCGAAAGCAGTCCACCGGTCAGCTAAGGGCTCCATACAGATTGTGTTCTCCGTGAAATCTCCTTGCTGGAGGCGATTCCGATCGACGATGACGACGAGGTTGTCCAGCTTGTACTGTTGAGAACACATCGCCGCTTCCCAATTCGATCCTTCTTGAAGTTCCCCATCGCCGACGAGCACGAAGACTCGCCATGACTCATTCCTCATGCGCGCAGCTAAGGCCATCCCCACGCCAATTGGCAACCCATGCCCAAGTGGACCTGTATTCGCCTCCACACCCGGGAGTTTGTTCCGATCCGGGTGCCCGTTCAGCATCGAGAGAGGGTCCATAAAAGTCTTCAGCTGTTCCAGCGGGAAAAAACCGCGCTTCGCGAGCGCCGAATAAAATGCGCCCGAACAGTGCCCTTTGGACATCACGAATCGGTCACGCTGCGGCGAAGCAGGCTCGGCCGGGTTGACCCGCAGCACCTGTCCTAGGTACAGCGTCGCCAAAATGTCGGCAGAAGATAGATCCCCGCCCGTATGTCCGAGCCCTGAATGGTGCGTCATGGTCATGGCGCTCAGGCGAATCCAGTTCGCCTGAGAATTCAGCCATCCCTTCCGCTCCTGCAGTTTCGTCAGATCTTCAAACCTAGGTTCGTTCATGCCTTTTCCAAACCCCACTTATCTTTCCGGCCTGGGTGATGATGCATCCAGCATTTCACCATTGATCTGATTTATCAATGGTTGCATTAATATGCGTACCCAGTATTACGTACTTCTTAAGCGCAAAAAACAGCCGGTCACAAGCCCCACGAATTCCGCATCAAAAGCTGTGCGATCGGAAGAGCCTTCTGATCCGGCGTCTTCGCCATTTCTAAATGACCTTTCAATCGGCTCGCGGCAAGAAGAGCATACTCAGCCAGGATCAAATACGATCGTTAACGTGTCTGTACCACGCCCGAAGATGCGGGCCTACCGGATATCACACTCCATGCACCCTTTGCCGGCGCGGAGCGGGCCAATCTCAATGAGTCGCATCCACAGCGCATTCTGGATGGCAATCATCGGCGAATCCGGGAGGTTGTCGAGGCGCTAGAAGGGAATCCTCACGAGGCTCGGTGACTCCTTTGCCAGTTGAAACCGGTGAGGCGATTCCTGCCGCCTCACCGATTGTTTGGGTCACGCTTAGAAAGACAGCTTTAACGCAAACTGAATCTGCCGCGGAGTCATGTTTGCTGCAGACGACGAGACAATTCCAAAGGTTGGAGTCGCCAATCCGCTTCCTGGCTGACCGAAATTAGGCGTATTCGTTAGGTTAAAGAACTCTGCACGGAACTGCGCCTTCCACCTTTCCGTGATCGGAATCTCCTTCACAAGAGACGCATTCAACTCTCGCGAACGTGGTCCATATACTGAATCGCTGGCCTCGTTCCCGGCGACTCCCTCAGTCTGGGTCTTGAAGACCGCAGTATTGAACCAATTATCAATGCTCGGGTGAGAGAGTGCAGCTGACCCGGTCTGGTTTGGCCGGTCACTCGACACGCCCGGGAGATTGATCGCGGCAGCGGAATCAACGACGGTAAATGGCAGTCCCGTCTGCCAGAAACCCAACAGGGTTGTCCCCCAACCACCCAGGACATCTGCACCAAGCCCATGTTGAGATTTGAAAAACGGAAGGTCATAGGTCAGCGAACCTGCAATGTGCTGGCGAACATCAACGGGCGAATTGCCGTAGTCGTACATCGGGTTGTCTGTAATCAAGGCATAGGCGTTTGTGGTGCTGCTTGCGGATTGCACGCTGTTCGACAGACCGTGCGCCCAGGTATAGTTCACATCCATCGAAAGACCGCGCGTTGCCTGCCTCTTTGCCATTGCTTGGAAAGCGAAATAGTTCGATATTCCGCTGTTGTCAACATACTCAATATCTGTCACGTTCGGCAGTTGATTCGCGTATACATAAGGCGGCGTGGGATTTCCCGCGCCAGGAGGAAGTGGCTGATCGTCGTTGCGCAGATACAAAGCGCGACGGCCCTGTATACCCACCCCTCCAATGCTGATTGAATTTGCACCAATCTGCTTTTCCACGAAGAGGTTAGACTGTCGGACGTAGGCATTCTTCATACCAGTATCCACAGTACTTACTGTTCCGGTTGGATTTGTGGCGTCGGAAGACGGCGTTGGCAAATTGGGGAAACTTGTGCCACCGCAGGGGAAACATACATATTCGAATGGCGGATTGACATTCTCAATCTGGTTCTGCATGATCGCGGGATAGTAGCTCATGCCAAAACCGCCACGCACGACGGTGCTGCGGTTGATATTTGCCGCAAAGCCAAGGCGCGGAGAGAAGTCTGTGTAGTCAGTTTGAACTCCGCCACTGCTGCTTGTGTCTTGTCCTGCAATCAACACCTTCAGTGTGGCAATATCAAAGTTCGCAAATTGATTATGGGCGGTTGTAATAGGCGTGTAAGCTTCCCAACGTACGCCCAGATTCAAGGTCAGCCACGATTTCGCATGCCAGTCGTCTTCAGCATAAACACTTGGCTCCCACGATCGGAAGCCCTGGTGGGCGAGATCATCGCCGCGTTCTGAGAAGAGAGGGTTCCCCGACAAGAGATTTGCAAGCGAGTTGTTATACGCTCCGAATGGCTCAAAAGCAAAACCTCCCTGTGGACTCCATTCATCCTGAAAGTAGTTGAGCTCCCGGCGGGCTAGTGTTGCCCCTGCCTTGATGTTGTGGCTGGAGCGCGTATAGCTGATCGCCCCGTTGTACTGATACGTATTGTTGACGTCAATGATTGGAACAAAAATCCCGTCGCCGATGGATGCGTAATCTCCCGCAAGCATCCACATATAAGGAAGTCCAATGCTGTCGGGCGTCTGATAGGTATTCCCCATACCCAGCCTTGAAGCCCAATCAACTCCGTGATTCAATGGGTAGGTATTAATGTTGATACGCGTATAACCCGTTTTTAGTTCTAGCACAAAGTTTGGATTGAAGATGTGAATGTAGTCCGCCTGAATATTTGTAGCGGTTGTTTTCGAAGGCCCTGAGAATATTGTTCCGTTTGGATAAACCGTGGAACCTTGAGCCTGAGTTGCCGGCAGAGCCCCTGGGATTAGCGTGGATACCGGGTTGTACCCAAAACGAGCAAAGAGCGAATCTTTATCGCTGAAGTGATGATCAATGCGATCATCTGTGCTTGTTGAATATTGGGTCTTATTCGGTTGAGAAGTGTAGTTCAGAATACTGGCAGACGTTGTTGGTTGCGGATACATTTTGAAGTAAGCAAGTCCTACAGGGGTGATAGCCGCCCCTGGGACGACAGGGCCGCCAACATCGCTAAAGTTACCGGGATTGTTCTCTTCAAAGAGGGTCGGAATCGTGTTTACCGAAAGCTGACCCTGAATTGTGCGGTTGGCTTCCACGTCTCCGAAGAAGAATGTCTTGTCTTTCCTGATCGGACCGCCAATGCTGCCGCCGAAAATATTCTCTCTGTACTCAGCCTTCGGCAACGTCGGGCTGGCAAAGTAATCCAAAGCATCGAAGATGTCGTTACGGAAATACTCGTAGGCAGTTCCGTGGAACTCGTTCGTGCCGGCTTTGGTGATGATATCTACAACGGCTCCGGCAGTACGGCCCAGATCTGCAGAGTAGTCGTTTGTCAAAACTCTCACTTCGGCAATCGAATCGATTGAAGGGTGAATTCCGCTGAATCCCTGTGCGCGCTCATTGTTATCGAGGCCGTCCACAAGGTTGTTGTTCGAAAGATCCGATTGACCATTCGCCACAAAGGTGAAGCCTGGTCTGCGATCGTCGGGCCGACCGCCTCCTCCAATTGCACCGGAGGAACCTGCGTTGACCCCCGCAGTGTCCTGAACAGCGCTTTCCAGGTTTCTGCCGTTCAATGGGAGGTTCTGTACCGTCTGCGCCCCAACAACATCCTGGACAGTCGCGCTGTCGGTCTGCAGCACGGGGACGGTGTTGGCATTAACGGTGACAGTTTCTGCGACTTGGCCTACATCCAAGTGAGCATCGACTCGGGGCCGGTCACCGGCCGCAATCAATACACCATCCACTTGATGCACTTTGAAACCGGCATGTTCCATTCGAATTGTGTAAGCCCCGGGGGGCAGGAGAGTGAACACGTAGTCGCCGGAACTCGTCGTATTCATTGACCTTCGGAGCTGCGTATCCGTGTTAATCACGGTTACTGTCGTGCCTGGGATAATTGCGCCATTGGCATCCGTCACCGTTCCCACAATGTCCCCTGTTACAGCTTGCGCGGCGGCTAATGGCGCCCAAAGAACGATGGCGGCCAGTATGGCAAGTGCAAATCGCAGGGGCTTTGCCCCCAGGAGTGCGCTTCGCAATGCTCGCCTCTGCAGCATTCCCTCCCCACAGCACCACTCATTCCATCCGAAACGATTACTAGTTTTCACCTTGGCATCCTTCATTAGCGTCTCTCCTTCTCTCATCTCCCGGTTTCTAAATGCTTCGTAACAGATCACGCTTGCGCCGATTTCCTGCGTTAGGTTCGCTGGGAACACCGTCACAGAACAGGATGGCCACAGAACACTCCGAACATCTGCCTCGAATGCGACACAACAATATTTCAGTTTTTAAACAAGAGTCAAGCAGTTTTTGCAGCTACGCATATTTATGCTCGTACTTGCATAAGCATGCAGTGACGAGCATTTTTATGCGCCATTCTTCGCGCCTCCAGACAGGCTAAGTTTTGAAGTCATAGCCTCTAGGTTTTGCGGCCTGACGGTGCCCGATGCTGGAACGGCAATCTTGTATCTTGCGGTTTGGTTTGACAGGTTGCTGCTCGCGAACATCGATTGACACTGCACGCGTGCCCCGTTTGGTTTGCGTGAAGAGTAGATCAAAGAGCGTGGATACCCTCGCCCTATCAGCGCGATAAATGAGCTGTTGCATGATTTTCGATAGAGCAAGTTTCTGGAACCGCAGTTGTCTCGTTACCAGAGCGTGGCCGCGCATGCGATTCCATAAACCGGATCGCCCGTATGATCAGATCAGCAGTGCAAGACAGAGGGCCAGGAGTGCCTTCAGCAGCGCTTTAAGCTCTGGTGAAGCCCCTTCGGGCCTTAGCAACAGGAGGGGTTCTCGATTCAGCCGCCGACATCGAGCAAACAAGATACCAGGAATGTGATTTTTGATCGGGTCGCTTTACGAGATCACTCTGCGCTGAATTCATACGACCATCCGCAGCCGCGGCCGGGCTCGAACGCTCGACAGATTTGTTCGCGTTCGCTGAGTCGTCCCACCACTCGCGTCGGATTATGGGCAACCTGTTCTCTAATGAGCAGCGCGCTTTCCTGGGCCAACGATCAATTTTGAGATGCTTGCCAATTGGCCGTCTTGAACAAGCGCGTGGAAAAATCTTCGAGTGCCATGCGCCAGAAGTTCCAATCATGGCCGTAATCGTCCAGATCTCTCTTCACGAATTTCACGCCATGTTGCTCGAAGATGGTCTGTAGATCTTGTTCTGACTCAAGCAATCCATCCACCTTCCCCACGCCCAGATACAGAAGGTGGAGTCGCTTGTTCAGGTCTGGATTGATCGCAGGATATGCCTCGGCAAACTTCTCGAGGTCAATCGTTTGTCCGAGTCCCGGACCACGCCGCTGGGCTGAGTCGGCAGGCCTTGGAATCACCTTTCCGACACCTGGCAGCAGCGGCGCGGCAGAACTCAGTAGGGCCACCCAACTGAACGTCTGGAGGTTGTTAAAGGCTGCGTGTATCGTCTGAGCTCCTCCCATGGAAAGACCCGCGATGGCGCGATCGTCCCGATCTGCCTTCGTGCGAAATGTCTTGTCCACAAATGGCACCAGATCAGGCACAATGCTATCGGCGTATCGCGTAATCATGTCTGAGTGAATGTCCCGCTGCTTGGAAAGATCAACTGGCATTTCGAAAGAATTGAGCGGATTGGTGACCTGATTCGGAGACGCCGTCTGCCAATAGTGGCCGTTCGCCATCACAACAATCATGGGAACCGCCTTTTGCTGCGCAATCAGGTTGTCGAGTATCTCAGGAGCGCGGCCCATGTTACTCCACTCTTCCTCATCTCCACCTCCGCCATTGAGAAGATACAAAACTGGATAGCGAGTCGAGCCATTGTCATAGTCAGGAGGGGTGTAAACAATCAAACGCCGTGTCAACTTTAGGGTCGGCGATGGATACCAGAGGCTCAAGGTTCTGCCGTGCGGCACGTCGTTGATCATGTAGTTGGAGGTGTCGGGTCCGGGCACAGGAGCCCAATTCTCATATTGCGTGCCGTCGCGGGTCACATAAACATTTTCTGGATCCAAAGTGGGTACGCCATCTACCTCGAAGCGATAGGCGTAGATATCTTCCCTGAGCGGTCCTAATGTAACATTCCAGTCACCCTCGTCGCCTTTTACAAGGGCTACGTTCTTGCCGATAGGGTAATCTCCGCTGACGGTAACAGCACTGGCTGCCGGCGCATGCAGATTGAATGTGACTCTTCCATCGGATTGTATGATCGGCGACTTAGCGGCTACTTTATGTGTTTCCGCCCGGGCTTGTTGGGCCTGCTGTGCCATTGAAACGGCGCATATGAAGATCATTATCGTGCTAATAGCAATACGTGCGTTCATTGCAATTGACTCTCTCCTGCGGCTTAACGACGAGTTGAGCCGCGGAATAAATGGGCTGAAGGAACGATCGGAACAGCAACGCGGTAAGGACGGCATGGCCTTGCGGTACTCGTTGAACTCGACACAGCCCCGCCCAGCCTCAGTACCGTCTTATCGATTCGGCGTATCTCTCTCATTTCAACGGAGTCGGCGGCTGAAAAAGGAGGGGAGCCACTTCCACGAGGCTTCTCCTCCAAAAGCTCCAGACATGAGCGTAGCCGGGAACTTCTTCATGTGTGAAGTGGATGCCCCGCGAACTCAACCAGTCTTCGAACTCCTTGTTCGACGTGATTAAGCCATCGTCCAGACCGCACGAAATGTACAACAAGCGAAGTTTTCCGTTGATTGACTGATTCAGCCCCGGCGCATCCCTCGCGATCGCGTCAGTATTCAATGCGTATCGAGGTATAGCTGGCCCGGCTCCTCCACTCGCCGGCGGTGTCGGAGCCGGCATCATTCCCCCCGGCCATATGATAACCGCGCCGCTAAAGGATGCTACCCAAGCAAATAGATCCGGATGATTCAGCCCGATGAAAGTTGCCTGCCCGCCTCCCATCGAGAGACCAACGATGGCGCGCGAAGAGCTGCTTCGAATTGTCCTGAAATCCCCATCCACATAAGGAACAAGATCCTCGACCACGCTCTTTGCGATCGCCGTAACACTCGGCGTGATGTCATACCCCGCGGGCGGCAGCGGGGCTAACTCAGAAAGCTTCGGGGGCGGTGCAAGATCGGGAACGGCGTGCCGGTCATGGTGCCCATTCGGCATCACGACAATCATGGGTACGATCTTGTGATCGGCCAGAAGATTATCCATAATCTGTTCCGTTCGACCCATTTCGAGCCACTCATTCTCATCGCCGCCCCAACCGTGTAGCAGGTAAAGAACCGGGTAGTGCTGCGTTCCGCTGCGGTAATTTGGCGGGGTGTAAACAAGTGCCCGCCTTGGACTGGCGACGTATTTGGACGAATACCAGATCGCCGATACTTCGCCATGAGGAACATCGCCATTCTCGAAGTAAGCGCTCTGCGTCTCAGGACTGGCAATGATGAAGTAACTGCCGATCCGAGGTGCATCATTCGCAGCATGCACATTGCTCGGATCAATTACCTTGACTCCATCCACAATGAATGAGTATTGATAGAAATCAGGCGCCAAGGGGCCGATCGAAATAGACCACACACCTTGATCGCTTTTCGTTAGTGGGTCTCCCGATGGCTCCTTCGAATTCCAATCTCCAACTACCCGAACAGAAGCAGCGTCGGGCGCGCATAACCGGAGCTTCACTTGTCCATCCGACAGGATCTCAGGAGACTGCAGCGCTGGCGCGCTGATTAAGGAAGCAGTTCGAGCGCCGGAAGGCACGCAAGCTGCCATTTGTGGCGCCCCGCCCTGTGATTGAGCAAGACAGGCCACGGAGAACAGAGCTACGAGTGGGAACAGAAAGTGTGGATAAGGTCGACGGTCAATCATGACGCAAAGAAAACCTTTCAACCATTCAGCCAACCCAAACTTCTGAGCTGGGCACTTCGGGGCGAGACATTCAAAGTTCCGCGACGCTCGTTGCGCCGCGCGCGGTTTGAAAACTGACAAACAGTTTTTGAATCAAGTTAGCGTCCGTTGTTACCCTCTTCATTGAACAGTGACGACCACCCGTTGGTAGCGGGTTAGCTGTGGTGTGCCGTTGTCTGTCCCTTCCAAAATCACGTGAATCGTCTGCCCGGGCTTCGCGTCATCCGGCACGCGGAATGTTGTGGTCAGAGCGGCCGGGTCCGAAATAGTGATATCGCCCGGATAGGTGCCCGCATCGTTGTACTGCCACCAGGTGGTCGCAACCGCGTTGTGATCCGGATCGGAAACCTCTCCTACAAGGCGCACCGTACTGCCCGGACGGGCAGAAACATCCAGCGGCCCGCGGATCGTTACCTTGGGCGGATGATTCGCATCGCTGAACTTCTGCGTTACGGACCAATGCAAACGCGCTGCGAAATCGTTCTCAGCCGCCGCGAAGAAGCGGGCATTCAGTGCCGCAGTGCGCGCCGGCACTGGAGGCATCTTGAAGTTCATCAAACCAATCGAGCCGCTCTTGGTAGCACTCGGAGCGATGGCCGGGGCGTTTGCATTGCTTCCAGCCGGCGCCAGGCCGCGAGCGACGCCCGAGGTGTCCGCGGGCAAAACCGGAAGGGGGGTCGAGGAGCCAAAAAGGCTTGCGCCTCCCGTGCGCATCCGCCCGGCCCATCCGCCCCACGCCGGGTCTTCCAAGGATCGCAGTCCGACTGGTATCAGGTTCAGGAATGTCCCCGTATCCCCCTCGCCGAGGAACGACCCCTTCGCATGCGGGGCCAGCCAGACCAGGTACCCCTTGTCTTGAAGCTGTTCAGCGGTATAGCCCGACAGTCCGAAATAGTCATATCGATCGAAGCCCCTCGTCATTTGCTTGCCATCGCCCCAGACGCGCTCGAGCGCGCCCAGCGGCCCACGGTCCAGGACGTTCTCTTTCATCCACTCCGGGGTGTAAAAAATCTTGCTTTCGGGGGCGGCGCGGTCCTGCGCTCCGTAGACCAAGCCCAGGCCCGCACCTCCCATAAAAGAGTATTCCCTTACTTCGGGCCAGTTTGGCCGGATGTATTGCGCGCCGGTATTATCTTGATCACCGGATGGAATGATGATGAGTTTGCGCGACACCTTGTCGCGAATCGCATCCCACTGCGCTGTCCCCGCGAACTGGTCGTGAATCGATTTCAGCGCGCGAGCGATCGTGCTCTCCCCGCCCTGCGCGGTCACGTAGAGGGGACCTGGCTCGTTATCGAGCAGAAGGGACTTGATCAGGTTCGAGCCGTCGGTGTCTTTTGAGAAATCGCCATCGAACTGGATGTTGCCCCACTTGATTTTTGATTTAAGCTCCGCGGGAGACGGGTAATCCGGATCGTGGACCTTGAGATTGGGGTAAGACTTTGCGTAGGCGTCCACAATATTATCGATGAAGTGCTCGTCCGGCTCAAAGCGCCATACTGTGCAGGGACACAGCCCGATGCGTGTGTATTCGCGACCTGGGATATATTGCGTTGTGCCTTTGCCATCGCCCGCCCAGTGGAACTCGCTGCTGACATAGATGAGGCCTTCAAACTTCACGTCAGCGCTATAGAGGACGGCGCGGATGATGGTGTTGTTATCATCGAGTTCGGGATCCGCTGTAATGACCACCCTTGGCTTCACCGTCGACGCCTCCGGCTGTTGGGCACGTGCTGCAACGGTCGCAATCGGCATAAATACCAGTATGCAACCGCAAATGTTCTTCAACATGATGTGCGTTATTCTCATATGCATTGCAAGTACCTCACCAGTTCCGATCAAAATAGTGCTGTGGCAGAGATGATGGTCGGGAAGTTCCTTCTAAGCCTGTGCCCCATTCTGCCCTCATCAGAGTTGCTCGAAAGATTGCTCATTCTGTACGTCCAAACACCGACCTGTCGCCTTATCAGATTCACAATGGCACTCGAAGAATGCGCTCTGTCAAAACCATCGAAATTCCAACATGGAAGGTGGAAACCTTCGAAGCACGGTCGCATGATCATTGCGTTCCGCTTTGATGACCAACTCTGTTCGGCACGCTTTCGAATTCGGTGCAACACTACTCTCGTCATCATATTCAGGTCAAGGCATATTCGCTCTCATGCATATATATGCGCTTCGAAGCATATATATGCTCAGCCGAGCATATATATGCTGCAAAATAATGCTCCATTGACCTCGTAGTTGACAAGAGCAAAACGTAGCGCGGCAAAGTCACGCTCAAACATTCGTACAGAGGGGAAGTGCAAACCGCCTTTGAAGGTGCACTCCGTCGCTGCACCCTGCCGCCGCATCAATAGTTAACCAGCAGCGCCGTGCCTCTCGGACGCTGTTCTCTTGTCTCTAGATTGTCGGCTAAATGATTCACATTCTCCAGTAATCGAGCGATTCGCCCCAGTACAAACGGTTTAGCAATCGATATTCCTGGCGGTCAATCCACTGTTTCGCCATCCAGCCCGCGGGCAGAATTATCGAAAGCAGCAGGACTCCGCAGATAATTGCGAGGGCCATCTCTTGAAGCGATAGCCGAGGTGAAGTTAACCGCGCACCACAGCGGGGACAAACTTCATTCCTTTCGCCACTCTGCTTCTCCGCCCGCTGCACCCGATCGCGCCATCGCGGCGCCATCGAGTTGATCATCATCTTGATCTTCTTCATCGCCTTCCACCTTCTCTTCATCGCCAGACATCTCGTCCCCAGCTGCGGCCGCGAATGCCGCCCGCTCACGCTTGTCCCGCCGGACATCCAGCAGTTGTTCTCCAACTGCGTGTTTTGGGGCAAAGCAGTACTGGACGTACGCCTCGAAGAGCGCCTGATTCGGAATCCCGCGCTTCAAGAGATCGGCGTGATGCTGCTTGTACAAGCTCATCAGTGCTTCGGGGGTTATCGTGTAGGATCTCCGCTTGCCGCGGCAGGTAATTGACGCCTGGAGCCATCCCTGCTCGATCCAGAAGATGACTGCTTCTTTTCGAACTCGGACTCCGCTTGCATGGCTCTCCACCGAAAACAAATCACACCGAATCTCGCGCAAGCTGAGTTGATCTCTACTCAGCTTGTTGCGGATCGCCTTCGGTGTCTGTTCGCCAGCAGCGGCCAGGTTCGCAGTGAGGCTTTAGACGTCTCTCCCGTTGCGACCATGCAGGGCAGCGGAGGTTGCGGCACGCGAGTATCCAGACGACCGGGGACGTGTACGTAGTCGATCCTGAAAAAGTGATCCTCAGGCAGGTAAGATTTGAGTATCGAGGAGTCTCGGACCTTGCAGGGTGAGCAGGGAGTCCCAGACGGCCAGCCGGTGGCAGAGAAAAATGCGGCAAAAAGCTCCGAGGAGCTTGTGGAAGTTCATCGCGGCGGCGGCCAAGACAGCATTCAGCGCATTTCCGGAAACACCCTTCAGACGATTGCGCTCCAACCGGTGTTCGTTCTTAAGATGTCTGATGCTGGGTTCCACTGAGGCTCGACGTTTCATCCATCGCCATAGCGCTGGTGAGGTCCTGCCCCTTCGCCGTTTGTCGACATGTACAGTGATGGCGCCGTCATAGTTGTGGCCACGATATCCCATGTCGACATGCACTTGACTTACTTTGTTACCGATCAAGTTATCGACCTGCTTCAACTTCTCGGCCAACGTGTGGCCATCGTAGGGATTTCCAGTGAAGCTCTTCGCGCCGACGAACCATCCACCACGGCTGCTCACCGCGACACTGACCTTATTGCCGAACTCGTATTGCTTGCCTGCCTTACCCTTGGCGATGCACTGGACTTCCGGCTCATGCACCGAGTAGATCTTGTTCTTGTCATGCCTCTGTTGGGAGTGGATTTGATAAGCTGTGGCAAGTAACTTGGCAAGTCTATTCGACCGCGCATCTAACTGGCGCTCTATCTCGCGGACAACGCATCCCAACTGAGTCTTCAGCTTGCGCGTGCAGGCGCGCGCGCGCTTCATCTGACGAGCATGCGCATAGCGGCTGGACTGCATCAAAAGGCGGCGACCGAGGTGCTGGTAACTCTGCTTGATGGTCATGCCTTCTGCACGCGCGGCCTTCACAAGCCGCTCGCGCATGCGTTGATAGAGCCTGGCATCGGTGGGGAAACGGACCGCCTTGGTCTGTACGGTCGTGTCCACGTTGATGCGCTTCAACTCAGCAGGACGGATCACGCGCATCGCGATGCCTGCCTCGATCGTGGCGCGCAGCATCTGATCGGCCCCGGCATCGCCCAGCCGCTGGCGCCAGCGCGTCATGCTGGAGGGTCGATCGGCACCTGATGCTGAAAATACTTCATCCCGCTGAAGTGCTGCCAGTAGGATTTTCTACCCACGCAGCAACCACGTCTTCGTCGCTCAGATCGAGCTGATACTTCAAGTAATGCAGCGCCACCATCAGTCGCGTCGACAGGCCCGGCGCACCCTGACTGGGATGATAGGTGCTGCCAAGCGTTTGCTCAAACGACGACCAATCGATCACAAGACCGAGACGAACCAGAGGATGGCTCAAGTCGATCAACTGCTCCAAGTCAACCGGACCTCTTCATTGATCGATTTCGGGGCAGCGCCCTCGCGCAGGCGATCTTCTTGGAATTTCAGAACCGCCGAAGCATCCACATCCACCATAAGTCTGTTCCCGAGCAGTCGGGACACGTGTCCCAGCGCATATTTGGCAAAACGTGGCGCGCGATTCCGCAACCGATATCCGACCAGGTATTCGTCAATAATGTCCTTGAGTGGCCGAATGCGCTGCTCACGGACATTGCTGAGGTTGTGAAATCCCTCTTCCAGCTCACGCCGCCGCTGTTTCTCGGCTTCCTTGGCGACGGTCTTTGATCGCGACTTGGAGGATTCCTTGATCTCCCGGCCCGCGAAATAGAACTTGAATCACCAGACTTTTCCTCTCTGAAAAACACCCATTGCCCGCTCCTCTCATCGGTGTTTCGGCCTCCGGCACGCCAGGCGCCGAATGCGAAATGAACAATGAAGTAGGAGAGAGACTCGCGCAAATTTCGAGCCGTGAGACCAGTCGGTTGATGGAAGAATTCTTGCGCCCAGGAAACCACGCAACTTTGAGAATGTTTGCTACCAAATGCGATCCATTTTGAAGTGGGATAGGTACAAAAATGGGTACAATCGCCCTTTTTGCGCCGTTTCCAGCTTACTCTTGGATGCTCTAAGTTGCTGATTTTATTTGGTGGACGCGGTAGGAATCGAACCTACAACCTGTCGGTTAAGAGGCCAATCATCAACCATGGAGTACGCATGTTATCAACGGCGTATAGAGGAGTAGACAGGAGGATTCGGAGTCCCCATGGCGCGCAATTCGGCGAAGAATTCGGCGAAGAATTGCGCTTGAGTGGAGAATTCGGCCGTTGGCCTTTGGCTCAACTGGCCCAACCGCTTCTGGAAACCTGGTCGTGGACAGAACGGACGCCTGAATCGATCATCGCACCTCCGGCATTGAGCTGGGATGGGAAGGCCGGCCCTCTGATTTTGAGGAGCCCTTGCCAACTTGGCCATCCGCTCCGCACTCAAACCCGCGACCTCTGCCGTGACAGTCTTGCCGTTTGAGGTTTTTCAACGACTTACAACCCGTGGGGGACGCCTAAAACCACCGAAGTCGTGTACGACCTCACTTTTTGTGGATCAGATTGTGGATCAGGTTTCTCAGCCTTCCAACGCTTCCCCGTCGGTGAGCGCGTTGAACTATTAGGAGCACTGGAGCAACGGGTCGTTTGTCCGGAAAGCCGACTTGAATGAAGCCGCAGGCGCCACGGAAGCTGCGCCATGGGCCTCCGAGTAGCCGACCTCGCCGATCTCGAAGAGAGGTCCTCTCATCGAGAGATCCAGACCGTGATGTTTGTCCTGGCGCATTGCTGGGTCACCGTTGTAGATACCGGCCATCGCGTAGGTTCGCCTGGTAGGCTTCACCTTCGCCAACGCCCCCCAGGTGCCGGTGTACGCTTGCATCCCCGGCGCATCCAGTAGGATTCCGAATGGGTTTCCGCAAAACGCATTCGACATGAACCCGTAGTTGTAAGCCGAGTCGAGAAAATCATCGGTCTGCGCGAAGCGTCCGAGGCGGAGATAGGCGCGGTCTTTGAAGAGCTTTTGCTGGTATGAGAAATCGATGACGCGGAAAGTCTCGAAGCCATAGATCTGCTGCTCAGGAAAAACGTTGCCGATGTAGTTCGACGAGAGTCTGTTACCCCAGCGTTGCGACAACGATGTAAAGATTGAGCCACCCTTGATGCCGGCAATTCTGTTCAGATCGAACAAAAGACTAAGCTCAGTGCTGCTGGCCTGGGTCGCGCCTTGCGAGTGGCCACCGCTCGGGTTACCGGCGACGTCGGTGATGACAAACCACCTTGGTGTAATGCCCGATTCTTCAAGTTTCGACCGCAGACCACCCCAATCCCCTAACAGGTGTTCGCTTGGCAGCCCGAGCTGAAACACCCGAGACGTAGTATCTTGCACAGCATCGTTGCTCGTCTGCTGTTGTGAAAAGGCTGCTGTGCAAATGAGCAGCAAAGCAAGCGCGAGCGGAAACCTTCGGCTTTTCATACGAGTTGCCTCCGTTGAGCGATAGCCTCGCTTGGCCGCTCCAAGGAGATGGCAACCTTCAGCTGCGCAGGTTCTCGATTATCGGGCAATGAGGTGTCCGCTGAGAGTGGCCCAGCAAGAGCGGTTGTCGAAGGAGGCTGGATAATCACACGCGCACTGCGGCGATAGGTGACCAGAAGGCGGAGCCAGTTTGCCACGATCGATAGCTTTGAATGGCCGCTTGACAGCGTCCTAAGATGTAACAGCCCCCACATGAGCCATGCAGGAAAGCCGGTGATCGAACGGTCTCCATACTCAGCGACACCTACACGGCGAGTAATAGTCGCCAGCCTGCTCGGCACAAATGGCTCAGGAGCAGTGGGAGGGGTACGGCCCGCAAGCCGAGCGGCGATAAGCTTGCCCACGTACTGGCCTTGATGCTGCGCGATGGATGCGAGGCCTGGAAGCGGCCGGCCGGTGGGGTCGGTGACATAAGCAGCGTCTCCGGCCACGAAACAATCTGGATGACCGGGAACGGAGAAATCCTTTTCAACCGGTACTGTTCCATTGGCTTGCACATCCACACCGAGCGTCCTGGCCAGCGCTACTCCCTTTACGCCCGTGCACCACAGTACGGTGGCTGCGTCAATATGTTCTTCACCGATTTTGACGCCTGTCGCATCTACATTGGTGACCCGAACGCCCAGTCTCACCTCAACTCCGACACGCTCGAGCGCCCGCTTCGCATAGTACGAATGTTGTTCGCTGAATGCTGGGAGCAATCTTGGTCCGGCCTCGATGAGCACGATGCGCGCTCGTCGCATATCGACGTTGCGAAAGTCGGACGGCAAGGTCCGATGTACGAACTCGCTGATCGTACCCGTAATCGCGACCCCGGTCGGGCCGCCTCCGACTACGACGACCGTAATGTCGCGCATTTGTTTGCGCGAGTTCGATTCCATTGCAGCGTGCTCGAACGCAGTTAACAGCCGATTGCGTGCGGCGACGGCGTCGGAAAGTGTTTTTAGTCCGAGAGCGTGCTGGGCCCATTCCGACTCGTGACCGAAATAACTGGTTTGCGCTCCGGTTGCGATTACAAGCACATCGTATGGGAGGTCGTCCCCTTCGCTCATCACGACAACCCGGCGCGACACATCCACGCGCTTGGCCTCCCGCATTTCCACGCGGAGGTTAGGCATCTTGTTCAAAAGCGAGCGGGTGGGCGTCGCGATTTCCGCAGGCTCGAGAATCGACGTCGCGACCTGGAATAGGAACGGCTGAAATAGATGATGATTGTTACGATCGACGAGCGTCACTTCCGCCTCGCTGTTGTGCAATTCGCGGACCACGGCAACACCGGCAAATCCACCGCCGATCACCACAACTTTGCGCCGAGATGTCCCTCCTGCGGGCGTGAGGTTGTCGGTGCTCATGCGGCACCTCGCTGTAGCGAATCTTCCCGGGCGCTGCGCGCCTTTTCCAGAAGGTTGCGCGAGCGTGGTGTGTCGCGCAGTTTCCAATTCGCATGGGCCAGCTCGAAGGCCAACTGTGGACGGTTGCCGATGCCTATGAAAAAAAATGCGGCATGGTCCGCATAGGCTTCAGGCCGTCGCGCCAGCAATCGCTCATAGTCCGCTGCAGCGCGGTCCGCTTCGCTCGCAGCTTTAATTGCGTCACCACCCGCTGCGAGGATCTCGGCGTAAGTCGCGCGATATTCAGGATCGTCGGAGATGTCGAGCAGAGGCGTTATGAGCGCCGCAGCCGCACGCAACCGCCCGCAGGCGAGTGCCACCTCGGCGCGATGACCACGTCCCGGTACATTTGCCGGCAAAATGGTGTCAAGTTCGCTGAATATCGCTTCAGCCCGGTCCAGGTCCCCGCGGCGCATCGCGCTCACGCCCCATTCAAAGAGCAATTGAGCGCACGGGATAGGTGAAACGCCATTGTCCGCATCGAGCGCGGCCTCATAGAAGGTTTCGGCGTCTGTCCATTGACCCGTTTCCGCCAACAGCGATGCAAGCGATCCGAGCGAGTGAATCCCGGGATCATCCTTCGCCAGTTTCTCGCGCAGAATCAGCGCCTCACAATATTCTCCTGTCGCTTGGAGCAGCCCAGCCCTTTCGACGTCAATCTCGTGCGTTGAATATCCGGCTGCCAGCGCTCGATCGAGAAGAGAATTCGCTTCCTCGAACCGATGGAAACGGCCGGCGAGCCGTGCGCGGGCGTAGCACCTAGGTCTCTGACCGCATGAATTTGTTTCTTTCGTAGCCGAACTTCTGGCGGGCTTTTTTGCGTGTGAACTGCCAGTTGATAGTGACTCGGTCGCGGTTCATTTTCCGGCTCCATGCCCGTGCTTGCCTTTGCAGTTGTCCGAGCGATGGGATTCTGTTCCTCCCCAGGCATTGGCGAGAGAACAGGCTTATCTCGATCTCCGCCTGGTTCAGCCAACTGCCGTGTTTGGGAGTGTAGTGCACCGTGAAACGCTCCCACAACAGTCCGCCGATCTTTTCGCCGAAGCGGTCCACCAGCGCCTTGCGGTTATGGGAACTCAGATTGTCCATCACCAGATGGATGGTGTCGGCCTCGGGATAGCTGGCCACGATCTCCACCAGATAGTCGGCGAACTGCGGCGAAGAACGGTTAGCTGTGGGCTTGGTGAAGTGCCGTCCCGACTTGGGCTGGACGCCGCAGAAAACGTTGGCTGTGCCGCGCCTCTGGTACTCGCAATCGCGCCGCGCAATTCGGCCCGGCCGCATGGGCCGCGCCGGGCGAACGTCGGCATGTAGCACCACCGGCTTTTCGTCCACGCAGACAACCGGCTCCCTGGTCGTGAGCGGCTTTTCATAGATCGCCAGTACATCCTCCATGCGCGCGATATACTCCTCATTCAGTTCTGCGACGCACCACATTTTTTTCCCGCCACGGCTTCAGTTCGTGGGTCTGAAGCAGGATGCGGATCGTCTCCCGGCCCACCCGCTGCACCAGTTTTCGCTTGACCGCTTCCTCGGCGATGAGTCGTACGCTCCACCGCGCTCTGCCCTCGGGCGCCGAACCGCACACCATGGCGACAATTCGCTGACTCTGACCTGCATCCAAAGCTCGCGGTTTGCCAGACCTGGGCCTTTCGTACAGTGCCGATTCCAAATCTTGCTCTTCATAGCGCCGGGCGATGGCTCGAACCGTCTTGCGCGCCACGCCGACATTAACGGCCACCTGTGCCGCTGTCTGTCCCTGGTCAAGCTGGCGCAGCGTCGAAGCTCGCCGCAACACACGCGCTGGCTCCCGTCCCTTGGCCAGCATCGCGGCTAGCCGCAGACGATCACTCCTCCCCAACTGAACGTACAGCCGATGATAGCTTTGCATGCCACTATCGTGCCGCCATTTTGCCTTCTTAGAAAGTGACTTTAAAGGTACATCTTTATGCAGTCAAAGACCTAGTTCCCGTATCTGCCGAAAGTGAGATAGCCTCGTTAGCGACTAATTCCGCGCGGTCATGGTCCGCGATACGGCCAAACAAATCACCGCGAAGCATCAAAAGCTTCGATAGCGCTAACAGGTCGTCGGGGACGGCGCCCTCGACACGTCTAAGCTCCAAACTATCGATTGAGGCTGATAGATTGGCGATTGCGATTCGCCCACTCGTATAGCGTTTGGCATCGATGATCATAGCTTTTTCAAACCCGTGAGCAGCGCAGGATACGCGCTCTAGCAAGAGTGAAATCAGGGGCGAACAAAGCGGAGTAATTGGTTTGACGAAGCTGATCCACGGCTTCGTGATTAGCAATCCGACCGGTGTCAGATGCGCCGTTTTGCCCGGAGGTTGTAATGAGCACACGAGTGTTTGAATCCAGAACCGGATCGTACGCGGGAATCTCGTCACCAAATCTCAGACTGAAACTCGCAGTCAACAAACTGGAATCGACAGCGTCGATAGGCGTTCAGAAAGAATTGGACGAGGACCTGGTCACGAAGGCGAAGTCAGGAGATCAGCATGCCTTCGTTGAACTGTGCCGTCGATACAGCCGGGTGCTGAAGCGGAGAATACTCCGAATCGTCCAAAATCATCATGATGCGGAGGATGTTCTACAGGACAGCATATTGCGCGCGTATTCAAACATAGCCGGATTTCGCGGGAGTTGCACGTTCCAGACCTGGATGACAAGCATTGCATTGAATTCTTCGCTAATGCACTTGCGGAAGAGACGGCAGTTAAATGCTCAGGTCAGTATGGATCTGCTAACGACCGACGGAGAGCGATGGATCAGTTGGGACTTTCCCGATCCGTCTCCCAATCCCGAACAACACTACGCGACATGTCAAACGAGCGCCATATTAGCCCGGGCGCTGGAAAAGCTCCCCAAGAAATCTCGCCAACTGTTGGAGCACTATCACAGAGATGAGGGCAAGATGGTGGATATTGCGAATGCAATCGGCATCACTGTGGGAGCCGCGAAGTCTCGCCTGCTGCGTGCACGCAGACTTCTTCGCCACGATTTGAAGGCAGCTTCGGTAACGGATTGAGCCACTGAGATCGTAGGAAGCGGATCCGCAGATCGGACAAACAAGCAAATGGAAATGACACTGCTTTTATCGTGGAGATTGATTGCCGCACTTTTGTTGGGCGCCATTGTCGGGCTCGAATGGCAGTTGCATCTTCCGATCCATTCCGCGGACGATCTGAAGTATTCTCTGACCTTTATACATCAGTTCCGTCTGCAATGGCCGGGAATGGGCGATTCTTCATTTGTATCTGCCGGCGAGACTCACTTGCTCGATGACTTCCTGTTCGTTCTTGAGGGTAAGCGCCGTCGGCCACAGTTGGCGGGATAGACAACCAGATTGTCGTCAATGCCCACAACGCTCGGGAATGGGAGACCGGCTCAGCCGCCGCCTTCCAGGATGCTGCGCCATTTCGAGTCGCACCTGCGAGCCTCTGAGCATCGGTTCAATCGAGCCTCTTTCAAGAGAATTCTGGCCTTTTCCTATAAGTTCGCACGGTCGAAAAAAGGGTAGGCCTTGACTTTTTGTGGCTAACGTGGCCATGATAATTACCACGGCCACGATAATTAACGCGGCCAAGGTAAAGCCATGGCCTCTCCGCTTTCCAATCCGAACTCTCAGGGCGCGCGCAGCGAGCGCGACTACCTCGATCTACTCGCCGGTCTTTTTCGCCAACACGGCTGGCGTGTGAAAAAGGGGCCTAAGCTCGCCGACAAGGAAGTGGATCTGGTCGTCGCACGCGACAACCACCGATACATCATAGAACTCAAGGCCGCCTCCGAAGGCCGCCCGGACCGCCTCGTGCCCTTGCTCTCGCAGGCCATCCTGCAAGTCCGGGCCTATGCCCAGGCATTCCCTGAATCTGCAGTGCCGCTCGCCGTCGTCGCCGCTCCTGTAATCTCTTCGAGCGCAGCGAATAGCCTGGTCAGTTTTCTCTCCCATTTTGCGCCCGACGTCGCCATCGGCATCCTCGACCGCGAAGGCTTCCGGCATTTCGTCGGGCCCGGACTCGAAAAGCTCAATGCCGCACCTCCCCGCCGGGCGCACCGGCAGAAGCTCCCTCCTCCCGAGTCGGCGTATCTTTTCTCCGATCTCAGCCAGTGGATGCTCAAGGTCCTGCTCGCGCCCCTGCTCCCCGAAGATCTTCTTCGCGCGCCGCGGAGGGAATACCGCAACGCTTCGGAGCTTGCGGCCGCAGCCGAGGTCTCGGTGATGAGCGCCTTCCGTTTCGTGCGCCAGTTGCGACAGGAGGGATTTCTCGACCGGAACGATGAACCGTTGCGCCTGGTGCGCCGCGAAGAGCTATTGCGCCGCTGGCAGGCCGCCCATCTGCGCGGCGCGCCCGAGCTTCCCCTGCGCTGGATCATTCCGCGCAAGAGCGAGCGCCCACTGCTGGCGGCACTTTACGCCTATAACGCCGAGCCCAACGTAAAGGCCGAACCGGCGCCTCGAGCCTGTATCGGACTGTTTGCCGCAGCCGAATCTCTGGGATTCGGCTTCGTGCACGGTGTTCCGCCGTACTTCTATCTCGAAAGCCTGGACCGGGAGGTCCTCAGCCGGATGGGGCTCTCGCCCGAGGGCGCCGAACAAAGACCGGACGTTTATGTGCGCATTCCCGCGTTCCGGGAATCGGTCTTCCGCGCCGCAGTCGTCCGCAACGGCGTTCCGGTCGCCGACATCCTGCAGGTTTGGCTGGACGTGAGCTCCCATCCGGCACGCGGCGAGGCACAGGCCGAAGAGATCCGCCACCGCGTCCTTGCGCCGATCTTCGAGGAGAAACCGTAATGGCCGTCCAATCCGATGTCGAGTATTTCGCCCGCCTGGTCGAAGCCCTCGACCCGTGGCTCGATCAGGTCGTCATCATCGGCGGCTGGGCACACCGCCTCTACCGCCTGCACCCTCTCGCGCAGCCGCTCGACTACGAGCCTCTCGGAACCTTCGACACCGACATCGCCGTCCCGCTCGATCTGCCCGCTACCGGCGAGCAGATTCGCGCGCGGCTGCTCGAAAGGGACTTCCGTGAAGAGCTGATGGGCGATATGCAGCCTCCGGCTGCGCACTACCGCGTCGAGAGCGGAGACAACAGCTTTTACGCGGAGTTTCTGACGCCGCTTGAGGGCAGCGCAGTCAAGCGCGGAGGCAGGCGTGACGTAACGGCACGTGTCTCCGGCGTCTCAGTCCAGAAGCTCCGTCACCTCGAACTGTTGCTCCAAAAACCCTGGGACGTGATGATCGCCCCGGCCACGGGCTATCCGACGCCCGGCGTGCGGCGCATCCTTGTTCCCAACCCGGCGGCGTTCCTCGTGCAGAAGATATCTGATTCACGAAAAGCGTGATCGCGACAGGCGCGCCAAGGACATTCTTTATATCCACGACACGATCGAGACCTTTGGCGGCAATCTCGCCGCGATTCGCGAGCAGTGGCAAACAAACGTTCGGCCTGCGCTGCACGCGAAGGCGGCCCGTGTGGTCGAGCGTGCCGCGGAAGAGTATTTTCGCGAAGTCGATGACACGATCCGCGAGGCCGCGCGCATCGCTACAGGCCGGAACCTGACGCCGGAAATGGTGCGGGAACTCTGCGCGTTTGGGTGGCAGCAGATTTTTGCGTGAGAAAGCCGCTCGGTCCGATGCGCGGCGACGGCAGGACCATAAAGGACGGAAAAACTGAGATGAGGGAGTACAAGTTTCTCTTCGACAATGACAGCCAAGCGGCTGCGAGATTCTTTCCGGAGAAGCGCGTTATCACGCTCGCTCAGGCCAAGATCTCTGCCGCCGCTTCCGATGCTGAGATCGTCACGCGGGCGCGGGAACTCGGAGCCATCATCGTCACCGCGAACGGCGAAGACTTTGAGAAGGAGATCAAACGGTTTCTTCAGAAGTCTCAACGGAACGATTGCTACGACCTGTTTGGGCTCGTAGTAATCCCCAATCCAGCTGCAATCCAGGAAAGGGTACTGCTTGGGCTGGCGGCGAAACTGCGATTCAAAGGGAAGGCCATTTCATGGGACGATGTATGGCGCGAGAACTATCTCGTGCGGGTACATTCTGACTCCAGGGTGGATGTACGAGAGCTCGGACGCTGCTTCTATTGCAAAAAGCTCGCGTCTGCATAGATATGGCTCCATGGAACGGGACAATGGACTGAAACGGAGTGATCGTATGTCAAACCAATTCACCTGGTACGAAGGACAAGGCATCTACGAGGGTCGCGGAACGATTTGGTCGGAAACTCTGAAGTCTCCGATCACCGGACGATTCCGCGTTACATGGAATGACAAGGGCGGATGCCGAATTGAATGCTTCGGCACCAGCCTGAGCCTGCCTCAGTCGCTTGTAATTCTTCAGGATTTTAGTGAGTTCCGAGATCTTGAAATCCAATGCGAGGGAGCAGTGTTCCGAGCGGCGCGCTGCTATCGAGTGAATGCGGTTGAAAGCGCCAATGCAGAGAGCGAGCAAGTAGATCTCTCCTTAATGACACTGGAAGCTGAGTATATTGTTTCGCCCGAGCGACCGTGCTTTTGGGCCGTTTCGCTGGTCAACTTTGTTGCGGAGATTCTGCCATTTCGTGACAGTGCCGCCCCGCATCCGCTTCGCAGTGGGCGTGAGCCACTCGATACTGATCGCACCGCACCGAGGTGGATACCACTCAGCTTCAACGGCGACGCAGCATTTATTGAGCAACTGCCCGACTACAACCAGCGAGTACAAGCTCTGAAAGATGGGACAGAGACTGTCTCAACGACTGCGATTTTTGCAGGTTCGATCCCAAACTCTGCGGGAGTTGATATTGAAGCGACAAGAGACAGGCTGCCGACTTCGGCTACGGATGCGCTCTCACTTGCGACAGGCGTATCAGTCGGCGTTGGGCTTATAGAACTGAGGGATGAAAATGGAGCCCTTAATCGCCGCGTTCACATTCCATTTCAGAACAAGAACTTCAAACCGAATCACAGTTTCATCACCGACCCGGCACACTCAAGAACGGGTCGATCGGCGGTCGGTATGCTCGTACAGAATGCCATTGAAGGCAGCGCCGAAACGAAAAAGCGATTCCGTCTGCTGGTTTCCGCAATCGAAGAAGCACAAGATGCCATCGAGATGCCGGACCACGCATACACTTATATCGTCCGTGCACTCGATGGGATGGCAAATATCCACAGTGTCAACCGGACGCGATTGGCTGATTCGTTGCCTGCGACGTGCGCACAAACCACGCGCCAGACTCTCTACGAAGCCAGAGACAAACTGAAAAAAGAAGAACGAGCTTACCGACAGTCCGGCGATACGGCAGCTGCGGACATCTTGGAGAGGATCGCGAGCAGAGCCGAACAAGCAGACGCGATCGAGGATTCTTTTGGAGTTTCGCTGACAAAGCTGCTTCGGATTTATGACCTCCGCGACGAGGATGCCATGAGGGATTTCTATAGCAAATCACCTCGTCCTGACGGGCGCAGTTGGGTCCAGACCCTAAATCGCTATCGGTCCGGTGTGATCCACCGTGGCTACCTGAATTATGGCGTAGAGGCGGAGATTCTCGATGTTCTCTGGTATACCCGCCATCTGGTCGACATCGCTGCCCGCATTGGCATGAAAGAAGTGGCATACGCTGGAACATATGATCCGTTCAACCTGTCAGCGACTCAACAAGCAGACCTCGATTGGATCAAAAACGACGTTCAGGTGAACCAGTTCGGATTCAATGGGATGAATCCGAAACCATTTAAGCTCATTGGTTTCGAATCCATTATCGGTTCTGCATAGAAGACTCAGAGACAGCAAGGAACGCCAATGCGTCTACAACCCGGCCAATTTTCATAGCCTCTTCCGCATGCAGGAGCGCCATTTTCTTATGCAAATACGTCATGCTTCCGTTGATCAGTGATTCTTCTACTCCCAAGCCACTCTTGGAGCTTGATCAGGACGTTCATTCACGTGCGTAATCGCCACCTGCAATCGCGGAAAGGCGGGTGCCAAGAATGTTCTAAGCGATGTTTGTATCTCTGCCCGCAGTTGACCAACGGCTTCGGGGGCGACTACAAACTGCTCCGGAGGCTTCCATCGTATGAATAACAGTCTTCGATAGTTGTCGGGCACCGCATCCGCATAGAGTTGTCCGACCGCTTTTCGCGTATGCTCTAACAACTTCAAGATCAAGCCACGTCGACCGTTTGCGATGATTCCATTTTCTCCGTCAACGCGGAATGGACCGCCGCCTTGAGTAACCATCACCGACATTCCATTGGAAACCCGTGCGAGTATTCTGCGACCACCTGGCAATGAATGAATGCGATGACTGGGGCGTTTCCAATTCGGCAAATCGTCTACCAAAGCAACAACAGCCTTTTCCTGCTCTGGACTAAGATCCGACAAAGGGTCATCTAGGTCCACCATATCGGCCGTGAAATTGTATCGTCCAGCGTCCAAAGATCGATTGTGATTCCAGCGCAGAAACGCAACCTTTGTTAAAGCCACCGGTTCACGAAGGTTCTTCGCCTCTGTCACGCAGAGAAGGTCTCCAGAACGTGACCGCAGATCAGTGTGAATTTCCTCGTCATCTCGAACGAAGTGTATCTCAGTATGTCCCAGAGCATTGAGATACTGCGCCGCCAGCATCTACAGATCAAATGAGAGCAGGCGCACGGGGTGAATGAGTGACTCGGGCTGATATCGCCAGTTCAGGGTTCGGGCGTGGCCGGTCACTCAGGCGGAGTGCGTGGAGCCATTAGACGACACCCATCAAGTGCATCATGGACGCCGCCGTGGAAGAGCCGTCCTTCAGAAAGGTCGTTTCAGAGTGAAAAAGGTAAGATCGCTGGCACGCAGCTCCCGCGCATGTGATCTCTTTTGACCGGCGTCCGTATCCTTAGCTGATTAAACTTCATCTCAAATGAGAGATCGGCCATCGTTGACGAGCGGTGCAACTCTGGCAATTACGAGCTATAGGAACGGACGCGACAGATGGAGGTCCTTCTCAAGAGAGCGTACGAAGAGCCAGCCAGCACGGATGGCTTTCGGGTCCTCGTTGACCGCCTGTGGCCACGTGGCAAAAAGAAAGCCGATTTGCGTCTGAACGCCTGGTTGAAGGAGATCGCGCCCAGCACGGAGCTAAGGAAGTGGTTCAATCACGATCCGAAGCGCTGGCTGGAATTCTGCAAGCGGTACAAAGTGGAGCTAAACAACGCAAAGGCAAAAAGGGCAATTGCCGACACCGTGCATGCTGCACAGAAGTATTCCGCGATCACTTTGATCTACGCATCGAAAGATACAGAACACAATGAAGCGATCGTGCTTCGAACTCTCTTCAAAAGGAAGGCGGGAGCATGACGATTCCACTTGCAGCAGATGACGGCACGATGAAGGCCGATCTCGCGCACTTTGACCTGGCGCACGAAATGGCTGAGTTCGGGCATCAAAAGCCTTGGCCTAAAGGGATCCACGCCAAGACTCTTTTCAAAAAGAAGGATTTTCGGGTTGTACTGATTTGCATGGAAGGTGCGGCCCGGATAGAAGAACACCACGCAGACGGCACAAGCTCGATTCAAGTGTTGAAGGGTCATATTCGTTACAAGACACAGGGGCAAAAATACGACCTCCAGGCTGGAAGTCTCCTGACTCTTGGCGCTTCGATCAAGCACGACGTTGAAGCAGTCGTTGAATCGGGGTTTCTGCTGACCATCTCTTGGCCAGATAATCAGGAGTTGCTCGCCATGCCGCATCGTGGCTACGGCACTTAATTCCTCTTATGCGCCTCGTGCCGATGGCGGCATGTTGCTGTGAAGAATCGCCACAATGTCAAGGTTGAAAGGAGGGCAATGAGCAAAAAAACGAACATCAAATGGCAAAGCAGACCGCAGAAACATGATTATCCTGCGGCCGCCTCATATCTGAGCCTGACTATGGAAGCCACAGGCGGCAAAGAATGTTGTCAAGAAATTGCAACGCGCCGCGAAGACGGAATTCGCTGCAAAAGACATTTTTAGAGCTTCCATGCTATCGCTGCTGGGGGTCAGTAATTCTCACGTTGAAAAAGATCGAACGAGAATCATTCAGCATGAAAGACTATCGCCGCTCCTGCTGTTCAGGGACGAACGCAACGGCAAGCTGGTTATCGCCGACGGCTATCACCGCCTATGCGCGGTCTACACATTTGATGAGGATGCCATGATCCCCTGCAAGATTGTCTGACCAGATTGTGATCCTCCAACCCTTACGCGAGAAAATCATGCACTCTGAGCGAACCGAATCGACAACACAGCACCGAATGCTGCACGGATCGGAGACGCCAGATTTCTTGGAATCTGCTCATGAATGGCGACGTCTTTTCGCAGAGACCTGGGGCACATTCCTCCTCGTCGTCGTTGCAGCTGGCGCCGGGGTCGTCGGTGCCCAGAGCGGCGGAGCGATCTCCCTGGGAATGAAGGTTGTCGCACCGGGCCTGATGGTCATGGCGATCATCTATTTTATGGGCGCGGTCAGTGGTGCCCATTTAAATCCAGCAGTCACCTTGGCATTCGCGTTGCGGCGCAATTTCCCCTGGTCTCGGGTTCCGGGGTATATCACGGCGCAGATCATTGGGGGCATCGCTGCGGCGTCTTTCCTGCGGGCCCTGTTCGGCATACAAGGCTTACTCGGCGCCACGACACCAGGTCCGGGAGTGAGCGATTTCAAGGCGCTCGCCATGGAAGTATTATTGACGACGGGTTTGGTCAGCACGATTCTTGGCACCGCCTCTGGCGCCCGTAATATCGGTTCCAATGGCGCTCTCGCGGTAGGCGGCTACATCTCTTTGGCGGGCCTTTGGGCGGCGCCAATCAGCGGCGCATCGATGAACCCGGTGCGGTCATTTGCTCCCGACCTGATCCGTGGCGATATGACCACCACCTGGATTTATGTCGTAGGTCCCGTGCTGGGCGCAATCATCGCCGTGGGTTTTGAATGGATACTCAAAGGCAAACCTACCGCCGCCGGTACGTTAGCGGCGCGGGGCGATTTGAAATGACTATCCGTACTTAACTACTGGAACGAACGGACGTGTCTCAGGAGCCCGCTCAATGATTTCGTTCGATGCGGCACATGCTGCCGTTCACTATCCACCTGATCGCCGCTTTCGTATCTGGGTACGGCCCTCGATCCTCATTGCTGCTGCGATGCTGGTGACGGTGCCTGTGCTTGCTGCCTGGGCTGAGTTTCTACTTGTGGGGCTCCCTCATATTTCGCCTGTACCACAGATCTTTCCCAACAATTTCGCCGGTCCGCATGGCTTTCCGGTATGGGTGCGCTACTGTCACTTTTTCAACTTCTTGTTTGTTTCGATGCTGATCCGGAGCGGCCTGTCGATTCTTGCCGATCATCCTCGTCTCTACTTCAACAATCACTGCACGCCGGGCAGCGAGTGGATTCGATTGACGCCGATCACGGTTCCGACGGATCGGGTCACCTCACCAAACGGTTGAAGAGTATCGAGAAGGAGCTTGCTGCAATCGACGAAGACCTCCAGATGGCTTCCGAGGCTGTGACTCCCCCGCTTTCAGAGGAGCAGGCAAAGGAACTTGTCACCCGAAACTTGGCAGAAATTGACGCTGCGTTGAAAGAGCCGCCTGAGGTCGTGAAGCACATACGTGCCAAGCATATCGATAAGCTAAGGATGAACCCGGTAGAGACGCCGGACGGGCTTCGGTACGAGATGACTGGGCAAATCCGGATGTTCGCGACCGGCGATCCGGATGATGTATTGCTTGAGGCTTCTTTGAAAAGAACCTGCAAGCAATACACTCCCATTTCCCTCTCACTCAGGGCCTCTCTGATCACCAGAGCCGATGAATGGAGGGAGAAAGGCCACGAATTACGTGCAAATACCGAACTCCCCAAATTGAAAGGTCCACGCGTATTAAAACTGGCCGCGTGAAGGGGGTGCCAGACTGTTTTGATTGGAGCTGCCGTGGCAAGTCGTCGCGCTCCCGGATGGATTGACCTTGCATGGTGGCTTGCGCGATGGGGGTGAGGGATTCGTGGGTAAGTTCGTAAGGTGGCATGGACCGCCACAGAGTACCTATGACGAAGGTTCGAACCAACTATCGTCGGTCTTCAAACGCTGCGCTTGATCGCGTCCCAGCAGGAACCGCCCAACCTTAAAGAAGTGCTGCCTCATTGCATCAGGATCGGTAAGGTGGCCATCCGCCCGGGTAGCTTGGACTTTGAGTTCGAAACATTACTCGCAATTTCCAATGAGAACAAACGGCGCCCAGTAATACGGGTGCGAATAACCGGCCTCATGCGGCTCAGCCGTCTCCTTCCGCGCATTCTTGAAGCCTCGATCGCTGCCTCCGGCTGCTTCTGAGGAGGGCTGATGCAGCAACGCAAGTTGCGCCTGGCGCAGTGCCTCCGCCTTGCCCTCCGCGGGACGCCGCACCCAGCGCGCATAGAACTCACCCATCAGCCGGCTGGTGCTGGCGTCGTTCACATCCCACAGCGTCGCAAGCACGGCTTCTGCTTCTTTTTGCTGCGCGATCATCCCCAGGCTGTCCATCTCCTGGCCGTCCCTGCCTGCATCGCCCTTCGCGGTGCTTCAGGCCGAAAGCGTCAGAAGCTCGGTCCCGTGGAAACTGATGGTAGAGTCCTTGGACACCTGGGGCAGATGCGGAAGGCACTGGAGTATTTCACCCAGGCACTGCCCATTCTGCACAAGGTGGGCGATCGCACCGACGAGGCGAATGCGCTTGAGAATATTGGGAACGCAGAGAACGAGCTCGGTGATGCAAGGGGCGCACTCCGCAACGAAGAGGCGGGATTGTCTTTGGCAAAGGCCGTAGAAAACCCGGACGTGCAGGGCGGGATTGACGTATCGCTCATGAAGTACTTCCGCGGCCAAAATCGGCCGGAGGTGGCGATCCTCTTCGGGATGGATGCAGTGAACTGCTACCAGCGGATGAGGAAGAACATTTCTGGACTGGGTAAAGACGTGCAGGCCAGCTTTGCGCATTCAAAGTCGAGTACCTATCGGCAATTAGCGGAGTTGCTGGTGCAGACTGACCGCCTGGGCGAGGCGGAGCAGGTGCTCGATCTGCTGAAGGAGCAGGAACTGAAGGAAGTTGTGCGCGGCGCGGCGCCGGATTCCGCGGCGAAGCTCGAGCCGCTCAAACTGACGGTAGTCCAGAAGAAAGCCCAGAACGAGTTGGCTGCTCCGGAAAAGACGGCCCCGGCGGTCACGGATTTGAGCATGGAATATGCCGCGCTGCTGGCCAAGCCGGCGCGCACATCCGGGGAGGACGCACGGGCGGCGCGGAGACTGGAGGGAGCATTTTGCATGGGAAACTGGAGCCAGGTGAGGTGGTTGTACCGGAACGACCAACCGGACGTCAGTTGCTGGTGCGCCGGGCGCGGATGGTGGCTCTCGACCCGGTGAGCGAAGGCTCGCGGATCGTGCCGGGCGTTACTGGAACTAGATTGTGTGGAAATTTCAGCAGCCTAAGGCCCGGGAGAGGTCAGCCGAGATGCCTGGTCTGCGAAGTCGCCGACTTGGAAGTGGAACTGGCTCATTGTTCGACGTTCCACCGCTGTGTTAAGCGTTCTGCTTCGACTGAAAGTGGGGCTTCAGGAGAATGGCGGCAATGGGCAGACTTCGGCCGACAAGCCTGCGGCTCAAGAACCCCCGCCCATCCCCCTCTTATGACGATCACAGATAACTCGCAACTCGCTGGGACAAGTTTCTTTACGCGCCAAGACCTTAAACGCGAGTGTACGGAATCCAGACCTGCATTGCCGAAGGCGAGCGGTTCGCCCAAGCATAGTAAGGAATCATTTTGAAAGTTGTGCGAGTTTCTTCCTGTGGGCGGCTTTCGTGTGCGGCGTTGTACAGTGAAAGTCCGGCGGATGAGCGGGAGACAGATCCCTGGTGCTCAAGCACCATCACTCCTCCGAGCAGATCGGGGACGAAGTGGGCCTCAGTGGAAGCAGAAACCTTGGCAACACAATTGCTCAACCCGCCCTGCTGCGCGGCTTCAGACTGATCCAATGACTCCATGCAGAATACGATGGGGCCGCGTTGCAGCGCGACCCGTCCACGATCTTCAACGACCGCGGGATTTGCTGTGACGAATTGCGTAGTCATGTCGAAGCGAAGATGGATGGAGTCCCCGGCCGACCATCGCCGATGGATGGGAAGATATGCGCCAGACTGAATGCCCGTGACCGGCCTTCCGTTCAGGGAGACAGCATTGTTCAACGACCAGCCAGGGATCCGAGCATAGACCGTGAAATCGCGCGCCTCGTCCGGTTGGACCAGGATGTGCACGTCGCCATCCCACGGGTAATTCGTTTTCTGCTCCACGCGCAGTCCGGTTCCATCATCCAATCGCCAGTTCATCTCGGAATTGTCGTAGAAGTGCACATAGACGCCATCAGCTGCGGTCGAGTAGAAGTAGCCAGGTAGCTCGGCGAAGGTTCTTTCCAGATTCGGCGGGCAGCAGGTCGTGTAATACCAGGGGTTGCGAATCTTGCCTTCAGGATCTTCTACGTATCGGGAATCACCCGATGGATCGAATGCCAACGGGTTACGATAACAGTAGGTCGTTCCGTCAAGCGACATCCCGGAGTTGATCCCGTTGTAGAGGGCGCGTTCCATCACGTCGGCGAATTTCGCGTCTCCCGAAGCCGCGAGCATGCGCCAGTTCCACATCATGTTTCCGATCGCGGCGCAGCTCTCCCCGTAGGCACGCGCATTCGGCAGCTCGTATGGGTCGCCGAAAGCCTCGCCTTCCTGGCGGGCACCGACGCCACCGGTGACGTAAAGCTGATGCGAAGTCAGGTCTTCCCAAAGCCCGTTCAGTGTTTTCCAGTAGGCAGGATCCCCGGTTTCAAGGTAGTAGTCCGTCGCGCCGCAGCAGGCGTACATGGCTCGAACGGCGTGCCCCTCGAGCCTGGTCCGCGAAGTGAACGGAATTCCGCAGAACATGTAGGTGATCTGGTTCGGCCGAAGAGGGATCCGCTCGTCTCCGTGGAGGATATAGCCGGCCAGGTCGACGTACTCATGCTTTCCGGTAGTGCGATACAGCTCGATGAGGGCCATCTCGATTTCCGGATGGCCGGCGACGATTCCCTTCTGGTTCGCGCCCGGCCCATAGTTGGGAATCAGGAAATCATCGACGAACCGGATGCCCGCATCGAGGAGAGTCCGGTCTCCGGTGGCGCGATAATAGGCAATCGCTCCCTGCAAGAGATGGCCGATGTTATATAGCTCGTGGCCGGTGGTTTGCGTTGGGTACAACATTCGCAACGGTTTTCTATCTTCCACGTAGTAGGTATTCAGATAGCCGCCTGGTTCCTGCGTAGCAACCACATCGTGGATCATCGCGTCGGCAGTCGCCTTCAAATCAGTCTGGTCGCCGGACTGAAGCACGAATGCGGCAGCTTCCAGCCACTTGTAGATATCGGAATCAGAGTAGACCGGACCCTGTTGTGGCGCGGAGGATCTGCCAGTAAGACGCAGGAAGTTATCCATGCGGCCGTGTGCGACCAACTGGTTGTGCATGGTTGGGATACTTGCGGTCACATTGGTCTTGCGGCGCCTGGCCCAGAACCCATCTTGAATCGTCACCGCCCTAACGGGCACGGGCTTCAGCTTGGCGAAGGGCGATCGCGAAAAGTCGGCGATACCGGCAGCCTGCCAGGCTGTACCGGACGCGGCGGTTGCATCCGGCCCGGCAGTCAACAGGGAGAATATGTTTCCCTTTTCCAGGTTTGCCGGAGCGATAGCCGGCGCGACGCAGGATGCCGCCGCGGCGGCGATGAATTTGCGTCGAGAGAGCCCGGTCTCCATTTTGAACCTCTTTGAATCCGGTTTTCCCGGGGGTTAAGAAAGCAGTTTGATTTCCTGTAGGCACATGCCGTAACGGCTGCCCGGCGGATCGATTGAATAATGCGTGTGTAGCCAGTCGTTCGTGAAGTTGGCGCTGTAGCAAAGCCACATGGTTCTTCCATCCGGCTGGATGAACTTGCTTGGAATATTGACGAAATAGCCTTGGGCGCCAAAGTCTTTGAGATAACAGACCAAACGCCACGGGCCGGCCATATTCTCCGCTTCCAGAATCAGGGTGTTGATGGTTCGCGTGCTCGGCCACCCGTCAGCCACACACATCAGATACCGATCCAGAGCAGGATTACAGGTCATGGTGACGCTACCCAGGTGGTCTCTCCATTCGAGCATGGGTCTGAGGTCCTCAAAGCGGCGCGACCATCGCGCCTGGCCGAGTGCATCGTAGCCGGCAAAGAACTCGTACTGGCCGGCATCGTTCACGGATTCAGGGCTCAGCGCTACTCTTGTCAGGTAGATGGCGTCTCCCGAAAGCCAGCTTACGGCTCCGAGACGCGGGTGCGTCGCATCGGGCGCGGCTCCATGTCCAACAAGATAAGCTTTGCCATCAAGCGAGTGCTGCATGTTCTTGCCGAAATCCACGAAGTGCATAACTCCGAGTTGAGGCAGGCCGACTGTTGGAATCAGTGCGCCGATGTCGCTCCCCGGAGCATCGCCGTCGAACACCTTCTTGGTGTGCTCGAGAGCGTGAAGTTTCACCGCTGCGCCGTGGATATCCTGCGAAAACAGCGGCGCCCAAGGCGTGCAAGGGCTTTCAACCCAAGTCTTGCCAAAATCGCGGGAGTAGCGGCAGCCGAGATACGGGCCAAGCCATGCCCAGTTGTATGCGACACCCTTGGTCTTGCGGTAGTTGATGTCGCAGCAATAGGTGCCGTAGTACCACACCCCGTTGACCAGAATGTTCGCGCACGGGTAGCGGCCTCCATAAGGCATTCCTGGGGATTTCCAGTTCCCCAGCGCTGTCACTTCGAGCTGCAACGGATCGTCGCCGACGATCATTGCAAATCCGGTTGTGGCGTTGAAACCCTGATCGCAGGCAGCCGCGACTTTGTTTCCTGAAGCGTCGAGTACCCAGCCGTCGGCGAACGAAGAGTACTGCGCGTCATCGCTCGCCCAGGATGGGTACCACGTGTCTGCGTGAGCGTACTCCCGATGACGGCCGGTGAAATAGAGACCCCGGAACTTCTCTGAACGCGGAATCGGGCAGGGCGTCGCGACAGGTGACTCCCACTCGCCGGGATAAGCGTGTTGCGCGGCGGTCCCAGCCTGTGATCTGGACACAGACCGGGAAACCAATGCCGGCAGACCAAGCGAGAGGAAGCTTCGCCGCGAACACTTCGCCATTTCACGGTTCCTTTACTCTACTCACGGAGTCGCTCAAATTATCCACGATTGGACCCCAGTTGAACTTCCCAAAACCAGCGAAGTCAGTTATGCAATTCGTTGCTGGGGCACAAGCTGAAGATGAGAATTGCAGGCGGGACCTCGCCCAGGCGCGGATCGAATTCCGCTCTTAAAGATCACTGCATCGCAGCAGTGGCGCACGGGTTGCAGAGAACTGTTGCTCGCGTGAAGGCCGGCGGACGGCCCGCCGGCCTTCACACGGCACAGCTTAGAAGCTGGCGCGCAAGTGAAACTGGAAGTAGCGTGCCGGTAGCTGGTTCGTGACCTGTCCAAATGTGCTGTCGGTAAGACCACTATCAACCTGCCAGAGGTTGGAGCGGTTGAACAGATTGAAGACCTCGCCCTTGGCCTCGATCTTCATCTTCTCCGAGAAGAACCAGGGGACATTGAAGTACTTCTCGAAGGTGAAGTCCATGTCCTTGTATCCAGGCTGGTCATAGGTGTTTCGGCCGATGTTTCCTTCGCTCCCATTCGGGCTGAAAGTTGGCTGCGGGAACTTCGCGCCAGCCGCGCCGCCAGCCGGTGAACCGAAGACGCCGTTCAGGAAACTGTTTTTCGATTGGCCGCTCAAATGGCGCCCAAAGGCGGGCACATTAGGCACATCGTAGGTGGTGCCGTCGGCGTTGTAATCGCCGCTGTTGGGTGCGTAGCCGGTGATCGTGCTCCCTGCGGGGCAGCTGCTGCCTACTGCGGCAACTCCACCGCTGCAAGCCGGAATGAAGGGAGCGCCGGTGTAGACGGTAAATGGAATACCGGTCTGCCCGATAAATTTACCGCCGAATTGCCATCCGCCAAGGATGCCCCTGACCAGGGCGCTGGAATAGTCGTGCGGAACATCCCAGGTGCCGGCGGCCTGGAATTGCTGGTGAATGTCGAAGTCGGAGCGGCCGCGCTGGAATGGAAAATTCTGTGTCTCGATGACGTTGTCGCTGGTGCCGGTGAAGGCCCCTTCGGTCAGCGTCTGTGCATTGCTCATGGTGTCCAGGCCCTTCCCTATGGTGTAAATGCCCTGTAAGGCCATACCGTGAGAATAGGTTCTGGTGGCCATCAAAGTGCCAAAGTTGCCCGCGGAATTGGTGCTGGTGAAAGCGTAAGCGATGCCGCCGAAATACGGGTTGAGGCGTTGCTGCGTACCATTGTTCTGGATCAGGTCGCCCGCAAATCGGTTGACATCCGGATCGAACGACTCCGTATGATGAGACTCCGTGCCGGAGTAGTTCAACTCGACGATCAGGTTGCTCTGGAACTGCTGCTGAACGCTCAACGAATACGCGACAACCTGCGTCATCTTCAAGTTCGGATCGTACCCGCCCATGCCGGCTCTTTGAACTACGCCACCGACAAGGAGCTGGCCATTGGATCCGATCGTGGCGTTACTGGTATCGGCGATCGGACATGCCTCATCCCAGCCCACCGATACGCTGCATAGTTGGAAATTCGGCATCGTCCCCTCGCGGATGTTTTCCGACGGCGTATAGAAGTTGGGCAGATTGCCTGAGGTGATGTCGGTGATGTGCAGGTAAGGCGGCTGGTCTGCGAACAGGCCGAAACCGCCGCGGACCGCCGTTTTGCCCTTGCCGAAGACATCCCAGGAGAACCCGATGCGCGGTGTAAACCAGCCGATGTCGTGATTGAGGACCTTCGCCGAGGTTGCCAGGATTGCCGAGCCGGCGGCGATCTGGGCATTCGTCGTTGAGCCCGATCCGAGGATGAAATTGGTGAGATGGGGGCTGTAAAACGAGGCGAAATTGACCATGATGTCGCCGCGCACGCCGAGGTTCAGCGTCAGCCTCGGCATCACCTTCCAGTCGTCCTGCAGGTAATACCCCTCGTAAAACGCACGATAGATGCGATCGTAGGGCGCTTCCTGGTGGGTCAGCAGGTTAACGGCCGGCCCGCTCGACGTAACTGCCTCATCCTGGACCAAATCCAGCAGGTTTTGGAAGTTGAAAGTGGGCCGATCGAAGGCGCCGTCCTGGTGGTCGACTTCGCGGATATTGTAGAAATCGGCTCCGAACTTCAAGGTGTGCGTTTTGACAGTTGCCGTCATCACATCATGCCAGCCCCAGGTGGTCTGAAAATAGTTGCCCGGCGCCCAGGTTCCGAAGCCGCTGAGGTTGTTGACGTTGACGTACGGAATATAGTCGTTCGCGAATGCCTCATTCGCTCCATAGGGCCGGATGACATTGCCTCCGGCCTGATTGAAGAGATGCGAGTTGAAGGTGTGGGTCCAGTTGATGTTGACAAAATCGGAGGTGTAGTCCACTGGGCCATCCATCGCCGGCCGGCCCGAGAGTTGCTGGGCGGTGACATCTGTGCGCAGCACGTCCACATACAGACGGTCGTTCTTGCGGATATAGGCGTCTCCACGGACGCTCCACTGATACCCGTCCTTGGGAGAGCTGAAGCTGACGTTCCCTACCCCGATGATGTCCAAACCGGCCGGAATGCCTGCCGGCGGTGCGAAGTAACCAGGAGTATTCGCCTCATACTCGCTCACCGTCTCGGTGCTTGCGGCCGTGGCGCTTGGAAAGTTCTGCGGCGGCGCGGTCTTCAAAATCTGCGCGCCGATGGTGTTGGGCAGATTGGCCTGAATCCAGTTGTCGAAATCCTGCGTCTCCACTGTTTGCGTGTAGGCGCTTGCCACACTGGAGGCCAGCCGGTCGTAGGCTCCGAAAAAGAAGAGCTTGTTCTTCCAAATCGGCCCGCCAATGGCGCCGCTGACCTCATTGCGGGTAGCACTCGGAAGTGTGCTCCCTGAAAAGTGAGTCGTCGCCGAAAGATCGTTGTTGGTGAAATAGTAGTTGGCCGCCCCGTGGAGCTGGTTGGAACCAGACCTGGTATAGACGTCGACCGTTGCGCCGCCGTTCCTACCCTTTTGGGCGTCGAAGTTGTTTACGAGAACGTCAACGGACTGCACAACCTCGGGACTCGGAGAGATGGATGTGGCGCCGGCGCGGGAGGGGGTATTGGTGTAGGCGTCGTCGATCTCATAGCCGTTCTGCTCCTGGCGTAGTCCGGCCGCGTTGAGGTTGATAGCGTATTCGTTTGTGAAGTTGTCCTGCCCGCCCGTCACCACGCCGCCGCCGGTCATGCCTGGAGTTAGGGACGCCAGGCTGTAAACGTTCTGCCCGGTCAGCGGCGTGTTGACCACAGTCTCGTAGGAAATCTCGGCTCCCGTGGAGGGGGTTTCCAGATCTACTTGGGCCGTGGTCGCCGAAACCTCGACATTGGTGGAAACCGCGCCGACCTTCAATTCGGGAGTGATGGTGTGAATCTCGGCGATTTGCAGGGCCATCCCATTTTGCTTCCAGGTTTCGAAGCCTGCCGCTTGAATTTGAATGTCGAAGGTGGATGCGGGAAGGCCATCGATGCGGAAGTAGCCGCTGTCTCCGGACACTACGGTGTTCGAAACGCCCAGACGGGTATTGGTGACGGTGACTTTGGCTTTTGCAATGACGGCCCCGGTCGTATCGTGCACGATGCCCTCAATTCCGCTTGAGAACTGAGCGAAAGCAGTTGCCCCACTCAAGCCGAACAAGAGCAGCAAGAAGATCGAGATGCGCGTGCAGAGTTTCATACTGGTCTCCTTGGTAAATGTTCTTGCTATTACTGAGTTGCGCGAAAGGGCATGCCGTAGCAGAGAATCCCTTAGTGCCCCACGATTCTGACGATGCTTGAGTCCGATCCGGTCCAGGCTTCAGTTCCCTCATGCGTAAGCCGGCCGGCCGAATCGTTCCAGTGCAACTGCGTGATCTGAGAGTCTCCTTTCTCGTATGCATAGGTTTTTCCGTCGTCGTTGTAAACAGTAAAATCGCCATCCGCGCCCGGATAGACAAGCACGCTGGCAATCGTCTGCGGTTGGTCCGTGCTCAGGATTTCGGTGCCGAGCGGAACGATCGATCCCGCTCGGACGAAGAGGGGGATGGTATCGATCGGCGCAGCCACATCAACTGCCTGGCCGCCCTTCAGGCGTTCGTTGGTCCAGTAGTTGTACCAGTCGGTTCCTGCCGGCAGATAAACCTTGCGGCTGGTCGCTCCCTGCTCGGTGACCGGTGCAACCAGAAACGCCGGGCCGAACATGTACTCGTCCCCGATCGCCGCTACGTTCGGGTCGCCCGGAAAATCCATGAACAGCGCGCGCGTATACGGCGCGCCTGTCTGGTAGGCGTGATACCCGAGGGAGTAGATGTACGGCATCAGTTGATAGCGCAAACGCAGATACTTCTCGAGGATGGGCTCGGCCTGTTTGCCATACGCCCAGACCTCGTTGTGTTCTCGCTCTCCGTGGGCTCGCATGACTGGCTGGAAAACGCCCCACTCGAACCAACGCACAAACAGCTCAGGATAATCTTCGTAATTGTCCACGTTTCCCTTCGCGTCTGAGGGGTCAACCAATGGTGTATGTGACGCGTGGTACGTGGAGGGAATCATCGGTGAGAAGAAACCCGCAATGTCCGTGTCCCAATACGGCATGCCGGACGCGGTGAAGTTCAATCCCGCAGGGATGGAACGCTTCAACATATCCCAGGTGGACTTGATATCGCTCGACCAAAAGACCGTGCCGTTTCGTTGCGCTCCAAGATACGCTGCACGGGCGAGAATCATGACCCGGCGGCTGTCTCCGAAATCGCGCCGGAAGCCCTCGTAAACCGAAGCTGTATGGAACAATGGATAGACGTTGTAATAGCGGGTCCCTGAGCCGACATAGAAAAAGTCCCTGGCCGGATCGATGTCTGGTTCCGTTTCATCGAGCCAAATGTAATCAAAGCCATAGGGCTTCACATAGCGATCCCTGATCGCCTCCCACCACCACTTCGCGGCATCCGGGTTGGTGGTGTCGATGTTGGGACCGATTACGTCTTTGAAGTCACCAAAATCCGGAGCGCCATCCGCGGTGTGAATAAGCCACCCCTTTTGCTGCAGCATCTCGTAATACCGCGTGCCGGGAGCGAAGTGCGGCCACACGCTCAGCAGCGTTGTGATGCCCATCGAATGAAGCTGTTTGTTCATTGCGGCTGGATCGGGCCATCGAGCAGGGTCGAGATCCAACTCGCCTTGTCTGGTCATGTTCAGGAAGTCCACCACTAGCACATCGAGCGGCAGGTTGCGGTCGCGATACCCCTTCGCAATGGCCGAGAGCTGGTCTTGCGTGGGATAGATTGCCTTGCTCTGGATGAAGCCGTAAGTGGCCTTCGGTAACATGGGCGTCACGCCCGTGAGCTGGCGATATCCCTGGTAAATCTCGTCGCTGTTATTGCCCGCGATTACAAAAAACGAAACCCGATCTCCCACCTCGGATGACCACACGTTCTGCAGGTTGTAACCGAGGTCGATGGTGGTTTTCGACGGGTTGTCCCAGATCAGGCCGTAGTCGCGGCTCGACACCATAAAAGGGACGCAGACCGTCTCTCCACCGATCGCGTTGTATTCGTGCCAGCAGTCAACACGATGGTCACGGAGGTCGAGAAAACCCTGTTGGTGTTGGCCCAGCCCGTAGTAGTGCTCGTCGGCCGGCGAGTCGAAGACGGCAGAAACGCGGTAGCCGGGATCGCCCTTTTGCCCACTTCCTGCGCTCCCGGAGGACTCTGCCGGCCGATTGGGGAACATGGACCAGTTGCGCATCGTCAGAAGCGGTTTGCCGGACGCCGTGGCTATAGAGATGGTGTCATCGTGCGGTCCATTGAGACCAGGACCTCCGCCGAAATAGTGTTCTCTCAGCGAGTTATTCAGCGCGTCGAGCGGCATGGCGTGAGGTGGCGGCAGGTTCTGCGGGGCAACACGGATGACCAATCGCCCCGAGCGGATGAGGTCGTATCCGCCAGAATCCTGCTCGTGGGTCCAGCCGCTCATCGACGGCATGCCCACGAACCCATAACCTGCGGCTGCCAGGGCTGAAGTCTTCTCCGAGCTTAAGGTGATTCGAATGATATTGGGGGCATATGGCTCCAACACCACACTCCTGCCTTGGCGGGTCAGGACAATCTGCGTATCCGCGCCCCAAACAGTGTGGCAATTGAACAAAAGAAAAACCAGCCCGACCGCAACGGCACCTCTGCGAACGAAAGCGTTTGACACCTGACTTTCTCCTTTTGCTTGCAACGAGCGAATGCGACCTCGATCCCAGGCTGAAATCCTTTACATCCCGGATAACTCCCCTCTTGTAAAGTCAAAAAATCGAGTAACAGAACCTCCTTTCCAGTTCAACCAAAAGGTTGATTGCTAAATCGGCCGGAAGTTTGATCCCTGACGAGCGAACTCGCAAGTAACATACGGTGTCTTACAGTTTGCTCCGTAGACAACTTGCTTCGCAGCAATGACTTGCACTCGATGACATGCTGACATTGCGGAGGTTCCTTGCCAAGAGGAATTAAAGACAGAGACCCAGAATTAACGTCGTCCGCCCAGAGCAATGCACTCCCGACGGGAAGAGCCTTCCGGTATCAAAGTTCAGTCGATGGTTCGGCATCCCGCTGCCTGGTTATGATCTTCAATAATGAGTCACGCCAGTTGAGATCGTTCTTGTGGTAACCACCGGGATCACGCTTCATCTCCCATTCCATGGGCTTGACAAAAAAGTTCCGCGTTGGTTTACTTGAGCGCATCCGGAAAACGCCTGCCTCTGGCATCCCAGGAGACACAATACTGAATCTGTGCGACTACAGTGTGCTGGGCTTTGCCTTTCTTACAACCGGGCAAGTTGACGGCTTGGATAGTTCCGGTCGCCGAGAAGCCGTCGTGGTGGGCGAGGTCCCGACTCCGCAAATCGCCAACTGAACCCAAGTGTCTTGCCAGGCCGGCAAGCCACAATCGTGGAAGTGACCGGATGGAGAACTCCTCTTGCATGCTCGCGGTTTAGTTTGCAAAGCAGTGTTGATCACCCTTGTTTTGCGTGTATCCGGCCATGCCCAGCAGCCTGTGCAACCTGCACCGAGCGGGATGGGGGGCATTGCCTCCGCCGGCGTTTTCGCTCCCGTTTATGACGAACGCAGGCGACCTATCACTGCCGGCGGATTTGTCGACAAAGGCGCCATAGTCTTCGAGGATGTGACCAAGACCGCCGGGCTCTCCGACTGGCGTCATGAGATGGGCACGTCCCAGAAGAAGTACATCCTGGAGACCGATGGTTCCGGTGTCGGCTTGATTGATTACGACAACGACGGGTGGCTCGACATCTATCTTGTAAACGGCTCAACCTACGACGCAATCAACGGCAAGCGGACCCCGCCCCACGCCGCGCTCTTTCACAACAACCACGATGGAACCTTTACCGACATGGCCGAAAAGGCCGGCGTCACCAACGACCGCTGGGGCTTCGGCGTGGCCATAGGAGATTTTGATAACGACGGCTGGCCGGATATTCTCGTTGCCAATTACGGCAAGAACCGGCTCTACCACAACAACCACGATGGAACGTTCACAGACGTAGCGGAGAAAGCAGGCGTCACTCTCGGCAACTGGTCGGATGGCGCAACCTGGGGCGACTATGACGGCGACGGCCGTCTCGATCTGTTTGTTTCCGGCTACGTCCACTACGACTTGAACAATCAGCCAAGCGCCGAAGACGGCACGGCCTCGACTGCAAACTGTCAGATGCGCGGCGCACCAGTGATGTGTGGCCCGCGCGGTCTGCCTGGTGAGCCCGACCACCTGTTTCACAACAACGGAGACGGCACGTTTACTGACGTAAGCGTGCAAGCCGGGGTTTCCGATCCCAACCGGTTCTATGGATTCACGGCTATTTTTGTAGACGTCAACAATGATGGAAAAGTGGATCTTCTCGTGGCGAATGACTCGCAACGCAATTATCTCTACATCAACAAAGGAGATGGCACATTCGACGACCAGAGCTATGTCTCCGGTTTTGCATTCAACTTCGACGGCCGGGAGATCGCCTCCATGGGTTTGGCTGTCGGCGATTACATGAACAACGGCTTGGTCGACGTGCTGGATACAGATTTCTCAGACGACTACAAGGCGCTCTTTCGTAACGATGGAAACGCCAACTTTACCGACGTTTCCCGCGATGCGGGCATCGCTCAGATTGCTGTTCCCTTTGTGGGCTGGGGTGATGGCTTGATCGATTACGACAACGACGGCTGGAAGGACTTGATGATGATCAACGGCCACGTTTATCCCCAGGTAGACGAGCACGATTGGGGTACGACGTATGCCCAGCGTCCGCTTCTGTTTCACAACAACCACCATGGCAAGTTCGAATACGTGCCGCCAGTGAAGGGCTCGGGGCTGGCCGTAATCACACCGGGGCGCGGCGCCGCATTCGGCGACCTTTTCAACAACGGCAAAATCGATGTCGTCATCAACCCTGTTGACGGACCACCCGTGCTGCTGAAGAATGTCAACCCCGACCATCACCATTGGGTTGAAATCAAACTTGTAGGCGGGCCGAAAAGCCCGCGCGACGCGATCGGCGCTACCGTTTACCTGACCGCGAACGGGATGCGCCAGCGAGAAGACGTGATGAGCGGAGGAAGCTACCTTTCATCCAACGATCAACGCCCTCACTTTGGCCTGGGCGATACAATCAATGCCGGAACCGCCGAGATTCACTGGCCGTCGGGACGTATCGAAAAAATCAAACTTCCGGGCGTGGATCGCATCTTCACCATCACTGAGGAGCAAGGCATAACAGGCGTATTGTGCGCTAAACAGCCATGCTCTTGAACTCGGCGAAGAAGTTGAATGGTATCCGGCGCCGAGATGACGGTGCGACGGAGTTCACCACCGGAAGCAGCGGAGCCTTACTATGGAACACGAAAGAGGCCTCGGCACCAACCGCGCGTCTCAGAAGCCGCCCTGGAGTCTATCTCAAATGTTTCGCGCCAGTTTGATGCTTCGCGCCGGTCTGATCGCGGGATTTGCCTTGGCGTGGATCCTGCCGGTCCGAGCCCAGGACGCCAAGGTTTCGATCTCCACCATCGAGTCGTTGATCCGTTCGCAGCAATACGATCAGGCTCTCAAGACGTTAAAGGTCGGACTGCGCGGAAATCCAAACGATTTCAAGCTCTGGACGCTCGATGGAATCTGTCTCGCCTTACAGGGAAACGACAATGAAGCCGTCGCTGCGTTTGACCGCGCAATTCGCATTTCGCCCAACTACACTCCCGCTCTCAAGGGCGAAGTTCAAATTCTCTACAAGACCGGGGACAGACGCGCGATTCCGCTGTTGGAGAGAATGCTGAAGTCCGATCCGGGCGACGTAACCGGACACGCGATGCTCGGCATGCTCGAGAAGCACGTCGGTGACTGCCGCGCGGCGGTGTCTCAATTTCTTCTCAGCAAGGAGGCAATCGCCGACGATCCCGCTTCGTTGGAAGCTTACGGATACTGCCTTTTCAAGCTGAACCAGGACGCCGATGCCATCCCCGTTTTCCGCCAGCTGATCCCGCTGCTTCCCGGGCGCGTCTATCCCAGCTACGACCTTGCCGTCCTTCTTGTCGCCACGCACGACAACGAGGAGGCCATAAAGGTCCTTGAACCGCTGTTGAATCCGGATCAAACCGACCCCGACATTCTCAACCTGGCGTCGCAGGCGTATGAAGCGGCCGGCAACACCCCAAAGGCCGTCGCGCTGCAGCGCCAGGCCATCGTTCTCAATCCCACCGATCCCGCAAATTACGTCATGTTCGCGGTGCTTTGTCTGACACACGATTCATTCCAGGTGGGAATCGATATGCTCAACGCCGGGCTCAAGCGAGTCTCCGATAGCGCCTCCCTCTTTCTTTCGCGCGGCGTGCTTTACGCGCAGCTCGGAGAGTACGACAAAGCGGAAGCCGACTTCAAAATGGCGGAACAGCTCGGCACGACACAGAGCATTGGCGCTTATGCCGGCGACCTCACGATCCTCCAGAAAAACGATCCGGACAGGGCGTTTGCACGTGTGCGGGAGCAATTGAAGGCTCACCCGAACGATCCGCGTTTTCGTCTTCTGCTGGCCCAATTGATTATCAACAAGGCACCCGAGCCGCGGAGCCCCGCATTCAATGAGGCAATGCAAGACGCTTTGGCCGCGGCAAAGAGCAAGCCCGATTCTGTCGAAGCGCACAACCAGTTGGCAAGCATGTATATGAGCCTCAATGAGTATGAGCGGGCTATCAAAGAATGCAGGACGGCCTTGCAGTACGACCCCTCCAACGAAACCGCGATGTATCACCTCGTCATCTCTCTGCGTCACAGTGGCCATGACGACGAACTGCCGCCCCTTGTCAAGCGCCTCTCTGAGATGCATCAGGAATCTCTGCGGCAAGAGACCGATCGGAAACGGTACCGACTCGTGGAGGAGGGACCGCCAGCCCCACAACCCGATGGAGGACATTGAGTCGCATTTCGCACTCCACACCTCCGCGTCACGATTCGGGATAACCGGTCCGGCGCGGAAGTACTGGGCTGTGGATCGCTACAGTTCAGGAACACAAGTTGCTGGCAAAGAGCTGACTTTTCAAGAGGAGATGGCGGCGAGAGTAAGCGAGCGAACGGGCAGAGGCTAAAGAGCCTTAAAAACCTGGGAATGAACTGGTTAATCCAAACAAAACAGAAATCTTGCCGGATAGTTATTCCATTCGGCGCCATTGAACCTCTCGTCGCAGATTCAGCAACAGAGCTCGAATGAAGTAGACAGGCTCATTCGTCGCTTGAGTTTTGTCCGCATGCGGTCAGATCAGGTGACCTTCATTACCCTGTTGTCTGTTCGATAGTTACGGACCAGCGTTCAGCCAGCGGAAACTAGGCCGGTTCAAGGAATACGAGATACGCCGAACCATCAAACAGCCGGCCAGCAGCCCAATCTCGAGGCTCGGCTGCGCCGCCGCGGCAAGACCTTGACACGGCAATCAAACTGCCTGTTTACTGTAGTGGACTAGCCTGCAGGGGACAAATCAATCGCTTTACCACCAGGCGACCGGAACTTTTTTTGATAGGCGAATTTGCAGCTGGATGTCAAAGAATCAATCAGGTTCGAAATCAGGGAAGCAAAAAGGCCCGGGACGGCACTTCTTAAGAGTGGCGGAATCAACCATTGGAGACTCTGTTCAGAGTGTCCTTTTGGCTGAGGGAGCAGGTACTTATGGCCTCCACTACCGAACATCCCCACGAAACCGACAAAGCTACCCAGCCCGCTCCCGTTGGGCAGGAGAACGCAGCCCTTGTATGCGAAGAACTTGATCGAATTCTGGAAAGCAAATTCTTCAAAAGCTCCCCGCGAAGCCGGCAGTTTTTGGAATACGTTGTCCGGCACAAGCTGGATGGCCACGCCGAACAGTTGAAGGAACGCATCATCGGGATAGAGGTCTTCCAAAGGGCGCCTGGCTATACTACAGGCGACGATCCAATTGTTCGTGTCCAGGCCAGCGACGTGCGCCGACGCCTCGAGCAGTATTATCAGGCGTTACCCGATCCGCGACCCGTACGGATTGAGCTGCACGCTGGCTCCTACTCTCCGAACATCCGCTGGTCATCTGCCGTTTCTGTGACCCATACAGACCACCCTCTAGAGCCGCTTCCGGCTCAAGCTTCCCAAAGGAGAAGTCGCACTATTTCATTCCTATGGGCTGGGCTCATTCTGGCCTTGGTGTTTGGAACGGGGTGGATCTTCATGCATTCTCGTGCGAAAAGAGCTCCACAGACAGCCCTGGAACAGTTCTGGGCTCCAGTGTTCTCCACTCCGCAACCGGTTCTCATCTGCCTCGCCAAGCCCGTTGTATACAGGCCCACCTTCGATCTTTACCGGAAATATGTACAAGCCCATCCGGGTTCCTTCCAAACCGAGGTCGAGCGATCAAATCAGGTGCTCCCTCTCGGAGCCCATGACAAGATCGCGTGGGGTGAAATGATGCCGTATCCGGATTATGGCGTGGCTGTCGGTGACGCGTACGCCGCGGTTCGAGTTTCATCGTTGATGGGACAGATCGAAAAGCCCAGCCAGGTGAGGATTGGCGGGAACTACTCTTTCGAGGATCTTCGGAACTCGCCATCAGTTTTTGTGGGAGCTTTCAATAACAAATGGACAATGCAGATCATGCCTGGACTGCATTTCAGCTTCGTGGAGGACAACGGACAGTACATGATCCGCGAGCAGGCTCCAGGTGAAAGGGTTTGGCGAGCAAACCTGAGGCTGTCACAGCAGGTTGGTGATGATTTTGCCATTGTCGCCCGTCTGCTTGACTCAAAGACTGGTCAGTTCACCGTTATTGCCGCGGGGCTCACTGGGAGCGGAACACAAGCTGCGGGAGAGTTCATCTCAAATCCCGCTTTTCTGGAGCGCAGCCTGCTCTCTGTTTCGCCAGATTGGCAGAAGAAGAACATGGAGCTAGTTTTGCAAACCACAGTGACAGATTCAGTGGCCGGCCCAGCGGGGGTTGTTGCAGCTTATGTCTGGTAGGTACACCGCTGATCTCGCATAGTCAACCACCTTGCTCTCGCGAACTGAAGTGCAGCTTGTTGGGCAGGAGCGTCTTCAGGTCCCGCTCCAGGAACTGGCAATGCCAGCCGCGCGATCCATTAATGACATGTACACTCGGTCACGGCCGGGCTGGCTTGGCATGGGTAAAGTATAGGCGAATACAAAGCGAATATTATCCACAGGGGGCAGGGCAGAACTTCCCTACGTGCTCAGGTCCAGCGCTTCCTGACAGCGAAGCCCTGCGCTGTAGTACAGGGCCAGCAGTGCACGGTGCTTGGTATTCATCGGCGCATCGAGCAGGGCGCAGACTTCCTCACAGCTCTAGACCATAGGCAGCTTGCGGCGCACCTTGGGCTTGATGATCTCCTGATCGAACCAGGCCTGCTTCAGCGTCCGCAGGTAAAGGAACTTCAGCGCCGACCGGGCTCCCTGAATGGTCCCCCAGGCAAGCTTCCGTTCGTTAAGCAGATACAGCAAGAAAGTGCGAACATGTTCCGGGCCCAGCTGATCGGGTGACTTGTTGAAGTACCTTGCGAACTCAGCAACGACCTCGATGTAGCGACGAACCGTGCGTTCGGAAAAGTTGCGCAGCCGGAGATCCTCCTGCATGCGTTGGCGTAGATGTGTCATGGACATCTCCTTGGGTGTCCAACACTCTATCCAAATGCCACTGAGGCATAACCTCCCGCGCTAGCGGGTTAGTGCAAATCGCCAATGCGCTCACCGACACCGGATTTGTAACGAAATGTCGGCTTATCGTCGCTCAAACTGTTGAATTCTCGCATTTCCTTTCGTGAACTTCGGTTTCCGACCGAGAGATCTCGCTCGCCTCACACGTTCAGAGACTTCAGGTAAGGCACACTCAGCGGCATCAGCGATGGTTCCTCTTCAAGTTCAACGAAGTAGTTCTTTACGCCACCTGTTTTTGCGGCTGCAAATACTGCCTTCCAATCCACGACGCCCTTGCCCAACGGAACTTGGCGGAAGCCGGACTTGGTGGAGGAGTCCTTCACCCAGTCCTGACAATGCATGGAGAGAAAGCGGCCGGGGTACTTCTCGAAGTAGGTCACTGGCATCGTAGCCCTGCTGCAAGGTAGAGACCTGAAACTGCAACTTGGTGGTGGCGGGATTGAGGTCGGCGATCATCATGTCGTAGACCGGCTTGCCATCGATGTGTTCGGAGACGAAGCCTTCATTGTGCAGCAATGCGACGATGCCTGCGGCGTGAGCCTTTTCGGCGAAGGCGTTGAAAGGCTCGACGTAGCGCTTCACATCGTCGACTGTCTCCGTCGTCCTCGGGCTCCAAGGCCCGAGCGCGGCAATCGCCATCTGCGTCATACCGAACTCCTTCGCATAGGCGATGCTCTGATCCGCCCTTTGAAAGAGCTCATCTGCCGACCAGTGCGCGGAGATACAGCCGAGTCCCCAGTCTTCCAGCATGCGCCGCAATTCCTGTGGCTTGTATTTCTGGAGGCTCGAAAACTCATCGTAACCGTATGGCGAGCACAGCTCAATCTGAGTGAACCCGGCTGCGCGTAATCCCTTCATGGTACCCGCGAAGTCCGTACGGATCGACTTGCGCACAGGATAGGTCTGACAGCCGATCGGCAGACCAAGCGGATCAGCGAATAGATATCGCGTGCCGGAGAGAAGAGCCGAAGCAGCAGCCCCTCCCATGAGAAACATCCTCCGATTCATCGTGTGCATGACCCCATCGTGGAGCGATGGAAGAAACTATAGCACCTATGTGGAGAGAATGCCTGCGTCCGTCGCGCGCTGCAGCTTCGGGGCACATGGAGATCGTTTTCTTCATGGGCTGTCGGTACCGCAAAGTCGGCGAGTGAGGCGAATTCGATGACTATCCCGGCGGATCCGGTTCGATCCCGATCCGATCATTGACCGCGTTGTGGAACCGCTGTTTGCATCCGAGGTATCGCTCGGTTGTTTGCACAGAGACACGTCCCAATAGGAACTGGATTTGCTCCAGTTCACCTCCCGCCTGAAGACAGATGCGGGCACAAGTCCGCCAAAGGTCATGCGGCGCCAGAGCTGGAATTTCGCAGACCTTAGCCTTCTCCTTCACCATGCCCCAGATCACCTTCGGAATGACGCCGACACCCTAAACTCGGCCAGCTCTGTTGATTGACCGAAGCAGAATCCCACCCGCGAATCCGGAGGCCGCCAGCGTAGCGCGATCGATGTAGTTGACCACTCCGGACAACACGAGCAGAGCGAGAGCGGTCCGCTGGATACCCCTGACGCGAGTTGTAGCAGATGCTATTACGGGCACGGCTTCGTCCCTTGAGATGCTCTGGAACTGGATGCCAAGACCTTCAGGATACCGGTCAAGACCCGGAACTGAGATAGCCAGTCCGCGCAAAAGGAATAATATGGCTGGTGCGATGGAGGAGTGGTTCCGCGCAGATGCTCCGAACCTGGCATGGCTCGAGGGCTGAATATCTGATGCGCTACTGGTGGGTCAACCAGAACCAGACGTTCCGCCAGCAGATCGCGGGCGGCTATTTCTGGTCCCCCAAACGCAGCGCAAGAGGTGCCCGCAATCCGCTCTACGAGTCGATGCGGGAGGATTCGCCTCGGGGATCTGACCTTGTCCTTTGTTGATAGCCGCCATCGCCCCATACCTTGCGTTCGTCGCCATGCAGTAAGTCGGGCAGTATATGTTCATCCGCCACACTGGCCGCAGTTGTCGCCACCGAATGCACCGCCGTCTCCTTGCTGTCCACGCCGATGTGCGCCTTGACTCCGAAGTACCACCGATCGCCCTTCTTCACTTGATGCATCTCAGGGTCGCGCTTGCCGCTGGAGTTCCTGGTCGAACTGGCCGCATGGAAAATCGTCGCGTCTACGATGGTGCCCGTGCTGATGCAGATCCCGATCCTGCAAAGTGGAGAATTAGGCGATCATGGTCACATCGATCGTTCCCATGGGGCGATTAAGATGGCTGAGCACAGTGTTCTAAGAAAGTGCCGGTCGGCACGGACCACCAACCTGGGAGTATTCATCGAATATTCCCTGACGAAGCCCTACCATGCGCGCCCATGGGCAGGTCGGAAGATGAACAATGCAACGAACAGTTGCTTGTTTTCCGTAGTACCGTTCCACCACGTGCAAGGCCAGATCGATTCCGGAACTCAAACCTCCCGCGGTTGCGATTTTGCCATTATCGACGTAGCGCAGTCCCGTGACGAATTCGACGGTCGGATATTTCCGTTGCATTTCATCGATGAAAAGGTGGTGGGTGGTCGCTCTTTGATGGTCCAGGAGCCCATACCCGGCGAGCATGGAGGCGCCAGTGCACACCGACATCGTAATATCCGCCGTCTTGGCGTTCTCCAGCAACCATCTCTTTTGCGCTTCACTTCGGCCGCCTTGCGCGGGAATGACGATCACCCGGGGTTTAGGGGCATTCTCGAACGTATAGTTGGGAACGACCTGGAGACCCGCAGCCGAGATCAGTTTCTGCGAGTCGGAAACGGTGTACAGGTTGAAGGGCATGATCATGTCGTCGCCACCGTGCCAGGGCCCGCCGTGGGGAGCGAGCATGGTATCGCCAAATACTTCCCAGGGCCCTGCGAGATCGATCAGAGCGGTCTGGTCGGAAACGATGAACGCGACGTTGATCACTCCATCGGCGGGCGGCTTGAGAATGCGCAACTGGCTAGAGCCAAATTGTGCATTTGCCGAGTGGAAGTGGCTAGCCGTGGCGAGCGCGCCACACAGTGCGACGAGAGCAAAACCCGTGCAGATTCCTTTGGTCATCGGTGAACCCCCTGCCTGAAGAGTTTGCGAACAGGGCCAGTTTACGGCTACACTGGAATGTCTCAAATGACAATTATCCGGCGTTTTCGGACATTTCGAAGATCGCGTGCGTCAATGTGATTTACCGCTCCGTCCAGGGCACACAAATGAAGCCAAAACACATCGTGATTCTGGGATATGACGGAATCATGGGCCTGGACCTTGTTGGGCCGATGGAGGCGTTTGCGTGCGCGCACATGAAATCGTCAAAGGCAGGCACGGAAGCGTGTTATCGAATCACAATAGCCGCGCTTGAGTCGAAGACGTTTCATTCCGAATTCGGACTCACGATCACAGCCGAAAAAAGCCTCTCCGGCATTCGCGATGTGGACACATTTCTCATCCCCGGCGGCAGAGGCTTGCGCGAGTCCGATGGCCAACTGAAGCTTACAGAGTGGTTGCAGAAGAACGCTGGCTCGATACGGCGGATCGCATCGGTTTGCACGGGGATCTATGGCCTTGCACCTTCAGGATTGTTGAACGGCCGAAAAGTCGCGACGCACTGGAGGTTCATTGCAGATTTGGCGAAGCGTTATCCGGCGCTGAAGGTCAATTCCGGCTCGCTTTACGTGAAGGACGGGAAATACTGGACCGCTGCAGGAGTGACGGTGGGCATCGATCTCTCGTTGGCCCTGATCGAGGACGATTTCGGCTCTGAGGTGGCGCTTTCGGTCGCTCGCGAGCTGGTCGTATACATGAAGAGATCTGGAGGGCAGGAGCAGTATTCAGAACCGCTCCAGTTTCAAGTACAATCGCGCAGCCGCTTTGCGGATCTTTTACCGTGGATGCTGGCGCATCTGGAACAGGATCTTTCAGTGGAAGCGCTTGCAGCGCGAGTTTCGTTGTGCCCGCGGCAGTTTTCGCGGCGCTTTATCGATGAGTTTGGTAGCAGCCCGGCTTCATTTGTGCGGCGACTGCGCCTGGACGAAGCGCGGCTGCGCCTCTCCGCGCCAGAGTGTACGGTGGAGGGCGTTGCGCGCTCGGTGGGATTCAGCGACAGCGATAATTTCCGGCGAGCCTTCGAACGGTCCTTCGGGATTGCCCCGAGTACGTATCGAGGACGGTTTGCGACGAGACACTGACGACAACCTTGAAAGAATTCTAAAGCAAACGGTCAAATACCTAGCCTTCTGGGCTGGCGAGGGTAACGATCGGTCGAGTCACCTTATCAATAAGTTGTCGCAGCGCCGGTGTGGGCTGAGAGAACTCGTGCGCCAGGAGTCGAGCATGCCAATCGGGCAAATCGTCCGCAGTGAGGCTCCGAAGCCGAGCTCGAATGAGAGCCCGCAAGATTTCTTCCGGGGGAGTGTTTTCATCAAGTGTGTTGTGAACGGCTACGAGTTGGGCAGCTCGCACCGATTGTTGCAATACCTCGGTATACAGTCCCAACTTATCGCCGAAGTGATAGTTGACAGCAGCGACATTCGCTCCTGCTTCCGCACAAATCTCGCGAATGGTCGTAGCCTGATAACCGCGGTTGGCAAAAATCGGCCCTGCAACCTCCAGCAATTTCTCGCCTGTTGGGTCGAGGGTCGCAGTCCTGCGTTTGCGCCGCACTACCTTCAGCCCGGGTCGTGAATGGTTGCTGCTCATATTCAAACGCAAGTTTGAATCAGCAGCTTGCTCAACACTGTATCCGATTGCTCAGCACGTCAGTTCGCCGGATCGACGCGCAGACCTGCGAGCGCCTCAAGAGCTGCGGCAGCAACGGCTTGCAGCTTCAGAATTGGGGCAGAGGTCTCCCGAAATTAACGATTCCTACTAATTTCTCCCTGGACGAGGGGAACTTGTGCTTTGGCGATCAATTATTGATAACAGCCCAAAGCGCTCATTGAGCTATTCAAGTCGATCAATGCCCTCGGCAAGTGGCCGAAAAACCGGCTACTAAGAGAAGTGTTTTCCCGAAGCTAAGACTGGGGAAACCACCTGGACGCAAAGCCGACTTTTCGTCCATGTAACCCAGTGGCCATGGTCGCTGAGTGACTCGGCGATAACGCACTTGTTGACGCGTTGAAGGATCGACGGACCGAGCTCCGCTTACAGGAGATAGTTCTGAGGATCGAGTGAGAGCTACATCCCGGAGGAACCTAATGTAGTCGGGCTGCACGGGGCTACTCCCGAGATCGGCCTCCGCGTGATAATCGCGGATTCGCTGGCGGAGTCGTTTCAGCTCTCGACGACAAAACGATGGTTGCAGCAGTCGTGTCCCTGCATGAGTGTCTTGGTGCGGATCAACTTGATGCTGGGGCTGATCGCCTTGGTGTAAGCGTAATCTGCGAAGCACACGCTCGCGTACCCGATGTCGCCGGCGTCCTCGGCACGGAACGTACTGGCCCAGAGGCATTGCGAAAAACGGAATTCAAGAGCCGTAGTACTCTTTTCGACGATGTCCCATGTGAGAGCAGCACGGTAAATCGGAGCCGGCATCAGCTCGTTGAGAAAGTAGCGGATGAAGTTCTCCATATCCCGGCCGGGTTCCGGCTTTACCTTGATGGGTGCTTCCGAGGCGGACTCTGATGTCGCTTCGCTTAACAGCACCGGGAACTTATCGTTGCCAATGAGCGACGAAAGTCTCTTCATCTGATGGATATACCCCTTGTAGCGAAATTTGAAGGCCTGTTCCCACGTCATTCCAGCATTCGCATTCGGGTCCGCCGAAATGGCGGGCGGCGCGGGTTGATCCTTGGGCTTCTGTGCGCATAGGGCTAAACCTGCACAACCCATGCAGGTCGCCGCACCGGCCGGAATGATACTCAACAAATCTCGTCTGCTTAACATGTCGTACCCCCTTTCGATTGAATGGGCATTTATCATCGTCAGACACCGGACGCACAGCGATTCCGGGTTGTTCGAACGAACCGGGTTTCTCGATTTGGCTTTTCGCCCAAGAGTATACGCCGGAAGTGATACACGCGGGTAGCGCACCTCTGTCGGAAATCAACCGTTAATGCCCTCAAATCTCGATTTCGATAGATGGGAGGCTTGCAGGGTTCGATTAAACGCATACTGTTCCTCAAAGGTCGCCAAATCCAGCGTGACCTGCGGGCGCGTACCCGATCCCAATTATCGCCTTCAGGCCAAAGCGCTCATCGACCTATTCAGATCAATCTGTGCCTTCGGCAAGTGGCCGAAAAACCGGCTGATCGGACAAGTCCTGCACCAGCCCAACACGCCGAAGTGCTCTTTAAAGCTCATTCATCAATCGCGCATTGGTGGGCATCAGTCCGAGTTTTTTCGGTGGGAGAATCCGCAGACATTGTCTGCGCATTCGGGCGCGGGATCGGATTATTTGGCCTCAGGTAGGACTCGATCCTACAACCCTTCGGTTAACAGGCGAGTACTAAACGGTGGAGTAGTAATGTTTTCAACGGAGTAGAGAGGAGCCAAAGGAGTAATCGGAGCCTTTTCGGCACGCAATTGGACCAAATTCTGGACCAAGTTTTTCAACCAAGTCCGGTTCTCACTACCTGATCGTGGAGGAATCGGCGTCAGCCCCTAAGAAATTCAGAAGCCTCGATTCGAGCTGAAAATGGAACTTCCCTGCAAAGCCGAAATAATTGATCTGGAGCTTCAGATGGATTATCATATTGGAAGGTGGAGGCGCCCCATGGATGCCCGGATGGAACATCTGACAACAACGGAAGCGGCCATAGCGGCCGGAGTCTCGATCCCGCAGATCAACCGGATGATCGACGAAAAAATCCTGCCCGAGGATCTCTACGACACCACGCCTATCCGGACCTTCCGGTCGGATGCTTGTCTCCTCATTGCCTTCTATTTCGAGACGGCAAATTGGCTGACCGCGAACGCCCGCCTGGAAACGATCCGCAACGCCAGGATCCGCTGCTCGACCTGGAACGAGTGGAAAGACTGCACGGTGGGCGATCACAATCTGACGATCCGTTTCTCTGATCTCTGGAAGGAGGTCGACGGCCGTCTGCGCAGTCTCACAGAAGCGCGCCAGATGGTCGTCGAAGATCCCGAAATCCTGAGCGGAACGCCGGTGATTCGTGGCACACGCGTTCCCGTGCACGATGTCGCCGCGCAGTTGGATGCGGGAGTTCCCATGGAGCGAATTCTCAGATCCTATCCGAGCCTCAACGCATCGCAGGTCGAGCTCGCCTCGATTTACGCCAAAGCGGCTCCGCAGCGCGGCCGGCCTCGGCGGCTTTCCATCCCCGGCGCGACCAGAATTTCGGTCACGAAGATGCGGCTCCGCAACTCCTCGCGAGGAGTGTGAGGAGTGCTGAAATTCCTGATTGACGAATGCCTGAGCCCGGACCTTGCACAGTTGGCGCGCGATCGGGGTTTCAACGCCAGTTCCCATGTGACCTGGCTAGGCAAGACAGGCTGGAAGGACTGGCAACTCAGAGACCTGATCGTTGAGCAGGACTGGACGTTTGTCACGAGAAACAGCGTCGATTTTCGTGGACCGGCCGACCAGCCAGGGTCCAGCGGGCAGTACGCGAATGTTCCGATTCACGCTGGTCTGATCTGCATAAACGGTACGGGCAGAATAACTGGCGAGGTCGAAATCGAGCTTTTCACGGCAGTTCTCGATCAAATCGGAACAGTGGATCACCTCGTCAATGAGGTGATTGAGGTTTATCTGGGCGCGGAAGAGAGCGGTGAATTTGAGATCGTCCGGTATTTACTTCCGATTCCAGATGAAACGGAGTCAGGTTGACGATGCTCGCGGAGATGGATCGTGTGCCGTTGCTCGAGCGGAGCCTGCAGATCCCAGGAATTGTAAGGCCAACGGAGCATTTGCCGAGGGGAAACCGGACGATTCCGTGCTGTCCTGGACTCGCCCGCGTAATGGGGAGCCCATCTCTTCGATTTCTCCGACGACGGATCGGCGGACACTGGCCGACTTTGCAGGAGTAACCGGCGTTGGTGAGTGCTTTGGCGATTATGCGCGTATCGACGTCAAGATGAGGGCAGCGGCTGGCGCGAGTCTGTGCGCCTCTGGCACACCACGAGATTGGAGGCCTAGTTATCCTGATGGTATTTACTGATCGAGTTCGCTATCCATTTATTTCAAAGCAGATGCAGCGGATAACTTCGTCATTGTGTTTTTGCCTTCTTTTGCCGTGTGGATCTTCTCTTGCGCAAGCCTTTCTGCTGTGGCCAAAGCATCATCTGCCGTCACCTTGATATCTGGTTTGACGCCTGTACCTTCCCAGTTCGTCTTCGTCACCAGATCGAGAGGCTTGGCAAATAGGAGGACAGGAGATAGGGTTCATCAACTAATCCACCCCGTTCAGAAAGTTCTGGTAGGCCCGGGCGGTGGTTTGATATGCAACAGGCATTCGTCGTCAAGGCAGTCCGTCAGGGTGCATTCAACGTACCTTCTGAAGACGAAGATGGCTGCTTTCTCCCTTTGGCAAGTGGCAGTGGCGGCGTCCGTGATGGCACGATTGTAGATTGAACCAAGGACGTGGTCGTTTGCCCAAATGCCAAGAACTTATCGAGAACTTGATCCAGGGTTTCGACCGATTCCAGATAGACGCGAAGGATAAAGCAGTCCTCGCCCGTGATGCGATGGCATTCGGCCACCTGCGGCATCGACGCTGCAAGCTTCGTGATCTTAGACAATTGTCCGGGCATGGGGCGAACCCTAACATAGGCCTGCAGCGGCCATCCGAGCGCCGCGGCATTCAGATCAAGTCGGTACCCCTGAATCACCCGGGCATCTTCTAACCGAGCTAAGCGTTCTCGCACTGCCGGCGCGGACATGCCCATGCGCCGCGCAAGCTCGGAAACATTCATGCGAGGGTCATCTTGAAGCAGCGTCAGAAGCTCGACGTTCCGGGGATCGCGGACGAGTTCTGCTAGTTGAAGGTATTTCGGCATAGATGCCTTCATTATCGAAAGACGCTTCGTTATTGTGCCTACATTCTAGTATGTACCAGCTCGCATTTCCTTGTCAAACTAACAATCATGGATCATGTTCCTGAGAACTTGGTGGGCTCCGTTGAACCAAATACGGAAAAGAAAGTGAGTAGTTTTTCGAGACAGGGCCTGCCCCCTCATCTTTGGTTTGTCATAAGCGCAATCTTTCACTCGCTTGGCCCTTCGTTCGCCGTCCTTTTGTTTCCCGCAGTCGGAATCCTCGGCATGGCGTGGCTGCGCATAGCATCTGCTGCCCTTGTGTTTATGTTGGTTTCGCATCCGTTGCGCCTGCTCAGGTCGCTGGACCGTGAACAACAAAAGCTCCTAGTCACCTTCGGAATCGCGCTGGCCGCGATGAACTGCTGTTTCTATATGGCGCTCAGTAAACTCCCGATCAGTGTGGTCGTGGCGATCGAATTTTCCGGGACAATCACGGTGGCGCTCTATGGTCTGAAGACGGTACGAAACTACGGGGCCTTGTTGTTGGCTGTCGCTGGTGTTTTTATCTTGATCAATGCGAAGTGGTCTACGAATGCAGTTGGTCTAGCATGGGCTTTCGCAAACGGCTGTCTCTTCGTTCTTTATATCGTGCTCGGGCATAGGGTCGCCCGGTTGAGCCCTGATGGCGCCATCTCTCGACTCGGGGCTGCTACTTTCGTTGCGTTTCTAGCAGTGTCGCCGATCGGCCTAAGACAGGCCGTCCAAGTGATGCAAAGGCCCGTGCTCCTACTCGCCGGGTTGGGTGTTGGAGTGTGTGCCTCCGTCATTCCATATGTTTGCGATCAACTGGCGATGTCAAGGCTGCCACGCTCGAGTTTTGCGCTTTTCCTCGCCCTTCTGCCGGCGATTGCAACCATGATCGGAGCGATCGTTTTGAAACAGATCCCTCGGCCTAGAGACATCGCTGGGCTCGCGTTCGTTATGGCGGGTGTCGCTCTGCACCGCCCCGCCGAACGCAATAACGATGAGAACCAGAAACCCTCAACCATGCGTCTTGAATCGAACGACGCGGAAACGGATCATGTATGAATTACGTCAATCTCGGTCGTTCCGGCCTAAAAGTTTCACGTATCGCTTTGGGTTGCATGAGTTTCGGGGTCGAAGCCCGGGCTTGGAGAATTGATGAAGGCTCAAGCATAGTGGTGATCCGTCAAGCAATCGAAGCTGGAGTCAATTTTTTCGACACAGCCGACATGTATGGCGGGGGAGAAAGTGAGATAGTTGTTGGTCGCGCTATGAAACAGCTTGCTCGACGCGATGAAGTCGTAATTGCCACAAAGGTGTACTATCCGGTTCGACCGGATGCAAATGGTCGAGGTCTCTCACGGAAGGCGATTTTTGCGGCAATCGATGCCAGCTTGCAGAGACTTGGATCCGATTATGTCGACATCTACCAAATTCATCGCTGGGACAGTGAAACGCCCATCGAGGAGACACTCGACGCACTCCATGACGTGGTCAGATCCGGCAAGGCACGATATCTCGGCGCGTCTTCCATGTTCGCTTGGCAGCTATGCAAGGCGCTCTATCTTGCGGATCATCACGGATGGAGGCGTTTTGTGTCCGTGCAGCCGCACTATAACTTGCTTAACCGTGAAGAAGAGCGCGAGATGCTTCCCTTATGTCGATCAGAAGGCCTTGGTGTCATTCCCTGGAGCCCGCTGGCGAGAGGTCGACTCGCCCGTGAATGGGCGGCGTCATCGACTTCAGACCGCGTAACACATGACAAAACTGCACACCTGCTCTACAGCCAGACGATGGAGGCGGATCACCTTGTTATCGACGCTGTTGGCCGCGTCGCGGAGCGGAAGGGGGTCAGTCGGGCGCAAGTAGCACTAGCGTGGCTCCTGAGGCAGCCCGATGTAACGGCTCCGATTGTCGGTGCAAGCAAAGCGGTCCATTTAGCAGATACAATCGCCGCGCTGGATCTCAGCCTCGATGAAGCGGATTGCTCGGAGCTCACTGCCCCCTACGTTCCCCACGCGTTCAGTTTTTGCCAAGAGCTGCCCGGCAAGGATCAGGATCGATGACGGCGGGTGCCCCACTTCTCCATATCCCTCAACATTCCGGGTGCCCAGGTCTCGCCACTGAGACCTGGGATTCCATGACCCTGAGCCGGAATACTCCTGATAAACGCCCATCCCAACTCCGATCCGCTGTGATGACGGAACCACCGAGATTTCAGTCGCGATACCGACTAGAGGACCTATCCTCTTTCGGGATTGATCTTTCTGTCAGGGCAGAGATGTCGGTCCAAAAGGCGGAGGGCACACGACTCGCCTGTCAGCGCAAGACCTTTCCTCACCAATCGACTCGGAAAGCCGCATCTCCAGCGTCGCTAGAGCTTTGGCATGAACTCTGTGCCAACAAGGGAATCTTCTGTGCGAAATCTGAATCGAATAGACTGGTCGGTCTATCGAATGTCAGAATTGACGAAGAGGGAGAAAAATGGAAGTTCGGAACACGCGGGAGCATCTTCTTCAAGTTGGACTTCGGCGCATTCATGCCATGGGCTACGCGGCCACGGGCGTGAAAGAAATCCTCGACGAGGCTGGCGTGCCAAAGGGATCGTTCTATCATCACTTTGCCAGCAAAGAGGCCTTCGCAAAAGAGGTGCTCAATCTCTACGTTCGGGGAGAAAACGAACGAGCAGAAAAGATCCTACGCGACGGCAAGGCCGCGCCGCTCAAGCGCCTGCGGCGGTACTTCGAGGAACTCATGGCTATCTATGGGCCCGCGAGCTACTGTTAGCGGCTGCATGCTGGCAAACCTCAGCCTGGAGATGGCAGATCACAGCGATTCGATCCAATCTCTGCTCCACGTGTCCTTCTCGAATTGGCAAACGGCGATCGCCGACATCCTCCAGGAGGCAATCGACCGCGGAGAGCTAGCCAAATCGAGCAAACCCCAGGAACTGGCGTCTTTCCTCCTCAATAGCTACGAAGGCGCTCTCCTTCGGTCAAAGGCGGACCGCTCCAGCAAACCACTGGAGAACTTTCTGCACTTTGCTTTCAACGTGCTTGTTGAAGCGCTAAGAAAATATTCTTAGCATATTGCATAAATTCTGAATCGCTAGACCGACCGGTCTACTCTACTGTAGTGAGTCCGATTGATGGACACATTTCAGCAACTCAGAGGAGACCCACTATGTCGAAACCTTCGAAGCCGGGTACCGCACTCATCACCGGAGCATCCACGGGCATCGGCTCCGTCTATGCCCACCGTCTTGCCCAGCGAGGCTACAACCTCATCCTGGTTGCCCGCGACCGGGAGCGGTTGACCAACTTGGCAAACGATATTGCTGCAAAGACCGATCGTAATGCCGAAGTTCTACCCGCTGACCTCACCGTCAAGGCTGATCTCAAGCGCGTCGAAGATCGCCTGCGCTCGGACAGCGAAATCACAGCCCTGGTCAATAATGCGGGTTTCGGCGGCGTTGCCAAGTTGATCGACTCCAATGTCGACGACATGGACAACATGATCCAATTGAACGTTACCGCTCTAACGCGCCTTACATCCGCGGCCCTGCCGGGTTTCCTGGAGCGCTCCAAAGGGCTCATCATCAACATCGCTTCCGTCGTCGCCCTCAGCCCCGAATTGCTCAACGGCGTCTACAGCGGCACCAAAGCATTCGTGGTCAATCTCACGCAATCCCTCTATAACGAGGTCAAGGACAAGGGTATCCAGGTGCAGGCTGTTTTGCCCGGGGCCACCAGCACTGAGTTTTGGGACCGCGCCAAGTTGCCCGTCCATAATCTTCCCGCAGAGATCGTCATGTCGGCTGAGGAGATGGTCGATGCTTCCCTCGCAGGTCTGGACCAGGGCGAATTGATCACCATCCCTTCGTTGCCCAACCTGGGCGATTGGAAAAAGTTCGAGGAAGCTCGCAAGGCACTCGGCCCCAATTTGTCTCGAATGCATGCAGCGGCTCGTTACGCCATCAACGTTTGACGAGCTGATCGGAGGAAGACGATAAGCCGGATCTGTCACGGATGTGGTCTGCCGGTGTCGATTGGCAGAACCATTTCCTGATCGGAGAGAGACTATGCCCAACGAAATCAACCTAGATCGTCGCCGCATTCTTCGCGCCGCGGCAATGTCGATTGCCGCTGCTCAATTAGGAATTGTCGGTTCAGCGGCAGCGCAGTTCGCAATCGATAGCGAGTCGCCTTCCCTCGCGGGCGCGTCCGCATGGCTCAATTCACAGCCGTTGCAAATGAGGGAGCTACGCGGAAAGGTCGTACTCGTCAATTTCTGGACCTATACCTGCATTAACTCCCTGCGCGTACTCCCATACGTTCGTGCATGGGCCGAAAAGTACAAGGCCCAAGGATTGGTGGTAATTGGTGTGCAAGCTCCGGAGTTCTCTTTCGAGAAGAACATCGATAACGTCCGCTGGGCGATCAATGCCATGAAGATCGACT
>CAVZNB010000005.1:0-37765 GCA_963776535.1 uncultured Acidobacteriaceae bacterium
ACTAGGTCTTTGACTGCATAAAGATGTACCTTTAAAGTCACTTTCTAAGAAGGCAAAATGGCGGCACGATAGTGGCATGCAAAGCTATCATCGGCTGTACGTTCAGTTGGGGAGGAGTGATCGTCTGCGGCTAGCCGCGATGCTGGCCAAGGGACGGGAGCCAGCGCGTGTGTTGCGGCGAGCTTCGACGCTGCGCCAGCTTGACCAGGGACAGACAGCGGCACAGGTGGCCGTTAATGTCGGCGTGGCGCGCAAGACGGTTCGAGCCATCGCCCGGCGCTATGAAGAGCAAGATTTGGAATCGGCACTGTACGAAAGGCCCAGGTCTGGCAAACCGCGAGCTTTGGATGCAGGTCAGAGTCAGCGAATTGTCGCCATGGTGTGCGGTTCGGCGCCCGAGGGCAGAGCGCGGTGGAGCGTACGACTCATCGCCGAGGAAGCGGTCAAGCGAAAACTGGTGCAGCGGGTGGGCCGGGAGACGATCCGCATCCTGCTTCAGACCCACGAACTGAAGCCGTGGCGGGAAAAAAATGTGGTGCGTCGCAGAACTGAATGAGGAGTATATCGCGCGCATGGAGGATGTACTGGCGATCTATGAAAAGCCGCTCACGACCAGGGAGCCGGTTGTCTGCGTGGACGAAAAGCCGGTGGTGCTACATGCCGACGTTCGCCCGGCGCGGCCCATGCGGCCGGGCCGAATTGCGCGGCGCGATTGCGAGTACCAGAGGCGCGGCACAGCCAACGTTTTCTGCGGCGTCCAGCCCAAGTCGGGACGGCACTTCACCAAGCCCACAGCTAACCGTTCTTCGCCGCAGTTCGCCGACTATCTGGTGGAGATCGTGGCCAGCTATCCCGAGGCCGACACCATCCATCTGGTGATGGACAATCTGAGTTCCCATAACCGCAAGGCGCTGGTGGACCGCTTCGGCGAAAAGATCGGCGGACTGTTGTGGGAGCGTTTCTTCACGGTGCACTACACTCCCAAACACGGCAGTTGGCTGAACCAGGCGGAGATGGAAATAAGCCTGTTCTCTCGCCAATGCCTGGGGAGGAACAGAATCCCATCGCTCGGACAACTGCAAAGGCAAGCACGGGCATGGAGCCGGAAAATGAACCGCGACCGAGTCACTATCAACTGGCAGTTCACACGCAAAAAAGCCCGCCAGAAGTTCGGCTACGAAAGAAACAAATTCATGCGGTCAGAGACCTAGTTGGTTTTTCATGCCAGCATCCTACCTGCGCCGCCCCGGTAATTGCAGCCTGTTGTGACGCTTTCCAAAGCGTCCGCGACAGGCTGCTTCACTCCCGCGGCAGCCACCGCCGTACGTGCTGGCAATAAGCTTCATACTCCGGCCCAAACGTCCGGCGCAGCGTGGGCTCTTCATAGAGCAGAACAAAAAGATGCGCAATGACCACGAAGATGGCGCTATAAAGCAGCAGCGGCCACGACCTGTAAAACAGGGGCGCCACCGCAATCACCAGGGGGCCGCCCATGTACATGGGATTCCGCACAAAGCGGTAGGGTCCGCGAACCACCAGCCTGCCGGGGCGGATCGAATCGCCACGGCGTACCCTTTCCAATTACCACAAACGTCGACACGCACCACAGCGCCAGCGCCGCGCCAGCCGTGCCATCGCCAGCCCCGCTATCTCCGGCCATTCCATCGCCGCAGGCCGCACGATTCCCGACCACGCCAACACCCGCGCCGGCAGATAGATGAGCAGGAACCCCACGAACAACGTTGCATAGGTCAGAGCCCGGAATGCGACAAACATAATTGCCTCCCTGCTTCAATCGAAACTTTCATCGATCATGGTTGCAGACGCCTGGCCGCCCTCACGCAATCCCCAGCACCCCGTTCAAGAACCCGATAATGTACTTCCACACCAGGTAATAGGCTGCCGTTGCGGCCAGGAAACACGGCACGATCAGCGCATAGGAAATGCTGACGCGTGGAACCACACCACGCCCCGCGCACCAATGTCAAGCACGCCCAGGCTCGTCGCCACCAGTGCTCCAATTGGCGCCATCAGCAGCGGCAACACCGCTCCATGCAGCCCGATCGGTGCCCTCGTCCGCAGATGCGACCCCAGCCAAAGCATGTTCCACAGCCCAAACAGCGACGGCACCACCGCCATGGGAAAAATCATCACCTGCTCAATCGGCGTCGGTACGTGCATCACAATCCGCGCCACAATAAACACCGTCAGCAGCAGCGGCAAAACCAGTGTCGGCACAAAGATTCCCGCCATGTAAGCACGAAGATATGGATGCGTATTCATAGCCTTCTCCTTCTTGAAAAGCATTGTTCGTGGGCCCTTGCGCCCGCCTCACAGGTAGTAAAGAAACACCGGGATCGCCGCCGGAAACAACGCAGCCAGCCCCACCACGCCGCCCAGCAGCGCCCAGTCGAACCACGGCGGCATCGCCAGTCCAGCGTCCATCCGCTTCAGCACCGCCGGCCAAAGGTCGCGGCCCGGTTCCGGTTCGCCTTCAACTGCCGGCAAGGCATCCTGCAGCAATCTCTTCAGCCGTTCCTCATCGTGTCCGTTCATGGTCTGATCCCCTGCTTCTCCAGGTCCTTTCTCAGCAATCGCAGCGCGCGAAACACGCGCACCTTCACCGCCGCCACGCTGATTCCCAGCGCCTCGGCCACTTCCCTCTGCGGCTGCTCCTCCGCCACCGCCAGCACCGCCGCAATCCGCAGCTTGGGCGGCAGCCGCTCAAATGCCAGCGCCGTCTTCCGCCTTGTCTCCGCCGCAACCGCGGCATCGCTCGCCGCCGGTGCCGCCGGCTCCGTCACCAGTTCCTCGGTCAACTGGCCTTCCGTCCGCCTTGCCCGCATCCAGTCCAGCGCCGCGTGGGCGGCAATGCGCCGCGCCCACCCCGCAAACCCGCGCGCCGGATCAAACCGCGCATGCGCCCGGTAGATCCGCCAGAATGTCTCCGCGGTCAGTTCCTCGGCCGCGCCCGGGTTGCGCACCAGGCGCAGAATCCACCCGTACACCGCGCGCTGATGCAGCCGGAAAAGCGTTTCGAAGGCGTCCAGATCACCCTGCCGGAACGCCAGCAAAGGCTCCTGGCTCTCCAGTTCGTTCTCGGCTGTCTCTGGGCCCCTGGCCATCGCCCGCCTCTATTTCGCCTTACGAGGGAACTTTCGAAAAGGTTACACCGTAGTGAATCATCAAGGGCGCAGCTCCGCTCTTCACCGGGGCGTTTCACCCTGGCCGGAACGGATCGCTCCGGCGGAGGTGTCCATCCATGATCCACCTGGCGTTCTTGATCGCACTCTACTTCCTGCCGTCCCTCATCGCCGGCGGCCGCCACCTCGACGAACGCACCTCCATCACCCTGCTCAACCTGTTCCTCGGCTGGACGTTCGTCGGCTGGATCGTCGCCCTTCTCTGGGCCGTCCTTGCCCCGTCCCCCTGGATCATCTACCCGCGCCCGCCCTATCCGCCCTATCCGCCGTACTATCGGTAGCTCTTGGCCGAACGCGATCCATTTCGCCACCCAGCGCAACGGAATGCCACCACCGGATGCTACGTTGTACCACCCGGTAATCGCGTAGCGAGCGAAGGCAACACCATCCGCGTCGCAAGCCCGACGGAATGCTTACTTGAAATAACGGAAGAGTGGGCGGTCAAATGTCCCCTGCTGCTGTGATGAGGGCTATTTGTTCTTGACAAGGCCGACGGGGTTGGCGATGGTACCAATCACCGGACGGTTGCGGTTGCCCATTTCCCCGCTCCTGACGCGATCCCCTTTCGCAAATCGCGTTTAGAATGGGCGCCAACACAGGAGGAGGTCGCATCGCCGTGTCGCGGATTCGTGGTGCAATCGAGTTTTCCCGCCGTGTGCTGCTGCAGACGGCGGTGGTGTGTGCGCTGCTTCCGGCGTATGTTCCGCTACATGGGCAGGAGGCGCGATGGACGCAACTGACGCAGCAGGTGCAGCAATTGCTGGCGCAGGGCAATGATGACGCCGCTTTGCCGTTGGCGCGGCAAGCCGTGCAGGCGGCACAGGCCACCTGGGGCGCGCAGGATGCGCATGCGGCAATTTCGCTGGACACGCTGGGCAATATTGAGGCCGATTTTGGGAACTTCAGCGGTGCTGAGGCGGCGTTCCGCCAGGCGCTGGCGATCGATTCGAAGACACTGGGGGCTGCGAACATCCAGACGGCGCATGTCATGGCCGACCTGGGCGAGCTTTACGGATCTCACGGGCAATTTGGCCCCGCCGATCAGCTTTTTCACGAAGCTCTTCCGGTTTACTTGAAAGAGTACGGACAGGTGGATGTGCGCGTGGCCGAGCTGGTTTTCAATGCGGCAGATGTTCTTCTTTCTGAGGCGCATTACGCGGGCAGTTTCTCTGAGGCGCAGTCGAAGTACAACGCGGCGACGAGCGGATTTACGTTGGCGGCGACGGTCTATCAGAAGGCACAGGGCGAATGGAGCGTGGGCTTGGCGCACTGCCTCGAAAGGCTGGCGTCGATTTCCGAGGACGGCAGCGGTCATGCCGTGGCGGAGAAGCTGCACAAGCGCGCGCTGGAGATTCTGGAAAAGGCATACGGGCCGGACAGCATGCAATTGACTGATTCGCTGGAAGGGCTGGCCCGCGTTTACAAGGATGGACAACAGCTGGCGGAAGCAGAATCGCTATACCAGCGCGTGCTGAAGATCGAGCAGGCCAATCTGAGGCCGGACGATCCGGGGTTGCGGGACGCGGAGGCGGACATGGCTGGTTTGTATTACTTCGCAGGCAGGCCAGCGCAGGCGGTTCCGTACTTTCAGGCCTATCTGGGCAACCTCATGGACGAGTTTCGCGCCAACACGGCGACCATGAGCGAGCGGGAAAGGCTGATTTATTTTGCGGCGTTTCATAATGCGTATCCGCTGTTTTTCAGCTTTGTGCTGAGGTATCACGCGCAGATGCCGGAGTTGGCGGGGCAGATGTATGACGCAGTGCTCCAGGAGAAAGGGCTGATCGCCGAGAGCGCGGCGGCGATGCGGGCCGCGGTGGCGGCAAGCGGCGACCAGCAGGCCGTGGCGATGCTTGACAAGCTGGCCAGCGACAGGACGCAGATGGCGGCGCTGGTGGAGTCACCGGCGGGCGCGGCCAATCGTCAGGCGAAGATCAACCAGCTCGGCGAAGAGGCGAACACGCTGGAGCAAGCCCTGATGAAACAATCAGCCGCGATGAGCCGGCAGAAGGCGCAGAATGCTGCTACATGGCGCGACGTGCAGAAAGCCCTCAACCCGGGCGAGTCGGCGGTGGAGGTGATTCGATTCCAGTACGAGACTGGCGCTGCGGTGACGGGAGAGCTGATCTATGTCGCGCTGGTGGTGACGCCGCAGAGCAGCCAGCCGGAGTTGGTGGTGTTGGGCGAAGCCAGGGACCTGGAAGCGGGACCTATGTTGGCGTATCGCGACGATGTGGCGCAGACGCGCGGATTCAAGGCGGTGGCCGCGCCGGCGGCGCCGGGGCAGGCAGGTGCGGCGAATACGAACGCGGCGTATGCGGCGTTCTGGAAGCCCCTGGAGCCGGCTCTGGGCGGTGCCAGTCGCGTGTATGTATCGCCGGATGGAGTGCTGGACACCATTCCGATCGGCTTGATGGCCGACGGCGACGGCAGGCTGGTGATGGAGAAGGTTCAACTGCGCATCGTGAACAGCACCAGGGACCTGCTGCTGCCGGCGCGTGTTACGCAGTTGAAGAGCGCGCTCCTGGTTGGGAATCCAAAGTTTGATTTGACGGCAGCACAGCAAAGGACCGCGATTGCGGAGTTGAGACGGAGCACAGCCGGAGCGGGGGCCAGCTTGCAGCCCTCAGCGGCCGGGATTGCCGCACAGACGGCGTCACGCGGTGGTGACCTGAAGGGAGGCAATCTTAATCCGCTGCCCGGCACGCAGGTGGAAGTGGATACGCTGGACAAACTGCTGAAAAGTGCCGGATGGCGGACGGCCGAGTTCACCGGCGACCTAGCGCTGAAAGACACAGTGACCCAGGCGCACGGACCGCGTGTGCTGCACATCGCCACGCACGGATTCTTCTTGACGGACGAGGAACTCACGGCGAACGCGGCAGCGCAGGGTCAACAAGCAAATCTGAATGAAGACCCCATGCTGCGAGCGGGGCTGTTTTTTGCGGGAGCCGATCGCGTGCGCGAGGGCGCGGCGCCGGAGCAGGGCGTGGACGATGGAGTCTTGACTGCGTTTGAAGCAAGCCAGCTGAATCTTGAAGGGACGGAGCTCGTGGTGCTGAGCGCGTGCGAGACCGGACTGGGCAAGGCCTCGAACAGCGAAGGCGTCTTCGGGTTGCGGCGCGGATTGCAGGAGGCAGGAGCCGACGCGGTGATGATGAGCATGTGGTCAGTGCCGGACAAAGAGACGCAGGAACTGATGGCTCTGTTCTACGCAAAATGGCTCGGTGGCATGGAAAAGCCGGAGGCCCTCCGCCAGGCGCAGCTCGAGGAGCGCGAAACGGTGCGCCAACGCTATGGCAAGGATTTGCCGTTTTATTGGGGTGCGTTTGTGCTGGCGGGACGGTAGATCCTGTTACCTTTTCATAAACAGCCTTCGGCGTAGCAAAGTTCGATTGAATTCTGGGTCGAGATGAAAATGCGACCCGCATGATTCCAGCGGCCGCATTCCGCCGTATCCGGCGCCCCCTGGGGCGAAGCAGCTATCGATAACACCCGATAAGGCGATTTACTTCAGTCGATTTCCTCGTCCCGCGCCCTTGACATTCGCCTCCTCGCGCTTTAGCGTTTCCTCTCGTAGTGCGGTCGCCTCAGACTCCTGTCGCCAAATCCTGAAGGGGCCACTTCAACCGCCCATTGGGGAGATGCAATGAACAAGCTCGTAGCTCACCTGTCCGCTTTCGCAATCGTCTGCGCCGCGTGTCTTTCCGTCAGCCCAGCTCAGGAAGAGCCCAAGCCGGACGCCGCAAAGCCCGCCTGGCTCGACACCAGCCTGCCCCCCGAGCAGCGCGCCGCCGACCTGGTGCATCACATGACGCTCGAAGAGAAGGCCACCCAGCTCGTCAACCAGGCGCGCGCCATTCCCCGCCTCAACATCCCCGCCTACGACTGGTGGAGCGAGTCGCTGCACGGCGTTGCCGTGAACGGGACCACCGAGTTCCCCGAGCCCATCGGCCTCGCCGCCACCTTCGACGCGCCGGCCATCCATCAGATGGCCATCGTCATCGGCACCGAAGGCCGCATCAAGCACGTGCAGGCCGTCCGCGCCGGCCACAGCAACATCTTTGAAGGCCTCGACTTCTGGGCGCCCAACATCAACATCTTTCGCGATCCCCGCTGGGGCCGCGGCCAGGAGACCTACGGCGAAGATCCCTTCCTCACCGCGCGCATGGGCGTAGCCTTCGTCACCGGCATGCAGGGCGACGATCCCGCGCTACTACCGCGTCATCTCCACCCCCAAGCACTTCGCCGTGCACAGCGGCCCCGAGCCCACCCGCCACATTGCCGACGTGACCGTCAGCAAGCACGACGAACTCGACACCTATCTGCCCGCCTTCCGCGCCACCGTCACTGAGGCCAAGGCCGGCTCCGTCATGTGCGCCTACAACAGCATCAACGGCCAGCCCGCCTGCGCCAACGAGTTCCTGCTTCAGGACCAGCTGCGCGGCAAGTGGGGCTTCAAGGGCTACGTCGTCTCCGACTGCGGCGCGGTCCTCGACATCTACGACGGCCACCACTTCAAGCCCACCCAGGCCGAGGCCTCGGCCATCAGCCTGCAGCGCGGCATGGACAACGAGTGCGTCGACTTCACCGTCAAGGTCAATGACGACCACGACTACAAGCCCTATCTCGACGCCGTCAAGCAGGGCTATCTGCAAGGAAAGCGACATCGACACCGCCCTCACGCGCCTCTTCACCGCGCGCATGAAGCTCGGCATGTTCGATCCGCCGGAGATGGTCCCCTACACCAAGATCGACGAGAACCTGCTCGACAGCGCTGCCCATCGCGACACTGGCCCGCAAAATGGCCAACGAATCCATGGTCCTGCTCAAGAACGACGGCGTCCTGCCGCTTCGAGACTTCCGGCATCAAGATCGCGGTCGTCGGCCCGCTGGCCGACCAGACCAAGGTGCTGCTGGGCAACTACAACGGCATCCCCACCCACACCGTCTCCATCCTCGAAGGCATCCGCAAGGAGTTTGCCGGCGCCACCATCAACTACGTCGCCGGCACCCAGTTCCTCAGCCACGACGCCGCTCCCGTCCCCGCCTCTGCGCTCACCGTCGACGGCAAGCCGGGCATCAAGGCCAGTTACGCCAGGCTCGACATGTCGAACGTCAACGACCCGGAAGCCATAAAGCCCGTCGCGATGCGCGTCGAGTCCACGCTCGACGCTGCCGCCAACGGGCTCCCCGCCGATGCCGCAAGCGTCCACCCGCTCTCCATCCGCTGGGAGGGCTCGCTCACCGCGCAGGAGACCGGCGACTACAACCTCGGCCTCGCGGCCAACGGCTTCTTCCGCATGAAGCTCGACGGCAAGGATGTAACCTCGGCCTACGGCGGCGACCCCAGGGAGGCCAAGCTCGGCCGCGTGCACCTCGAGGCCGGCAAGCCGGCCGCCCTGCTCGTCGAATACTCGCCCATGGACAGTGCGTCACCCATCGCAAAGCTGGTCTGGTCGAAGGTCGACTCGAAGCCGCAGCCCGCCGCCATTGACGCCGCCAAAGCCGCCGATGTCGTGGTCGCCGTCGTGGGCATCACCAGCGAACTCGAAGGCGAAGAGATGCAGGTCAGCGAGGAGGGCTTCAAGGGCGGCGACCGCACCAGCATCGACCTGCCCAAGCCCGAGCAGGAGCTGCTCGAGGCCCTTGCCGCCACCGGCAAGCCGCTGGTCGTGGTGCTCACCAACGGCAGCGCCCTCGCCGTCAACTGGGCCAAAGCCCACGCCAACGCCATCCTCGACGCCTGGTATCCCGGCGAAGAAGGCGGCACGGCCGTTGCCGAGACTCTCTCCGGCCGCAACAATCCCGCCGGCCGCCTGCCCGTCACCTTCTACAAGGGTGTCAACCAGCTTCCGCCCTTCGAAGACTACGCCATGAAGGGCCGCACCTATCGCTACTTCGAGGGCACGCCGCTCTATCCCTTCGGCTACGGCCTGAGCTACACGACCTTCTCCTACAGCGGACTCACCGGCCCCGCAGCCGATGTCGTCGCGGGAAGCCCGGCCGCCTTTGAGGTCACCGTCACCAACACCGGCAGCACGCCGGCGACGAAGTCGCCCAGCTCTATCTCGAATTCCCCAAAGTTCCCGGCGCGCCGCTGCGCGCCCTGCGCGGCTTCCAGCGCGTCCACCTCGAACCAGGCGCTTCGCAAACCGTTCACTTCGAGCTGCAGCCCCCGCGACCTGAGCATGGTCACGGAAGCCGGAGAGCCCATCGTCGCCGACGGTGAGTACACGGTGTCCGTAGGCGGCGGCCAGCCCGGCACCGGCGTCCAGGTCCTCAACACCACCCTCACCGTCAAAGGCCAGGAAGTCCTGCCTGAATAACAACGCCCTGGCAAGCAGAAAAATGAGGCGCACCCGAATCCCGGATGCGCCTCATTTGCGTCAACGCGTTTTTCCGCTAAACCCCCTGGGTGCTCGGTGCCCCATCCACTTCACAGTTCCATCGTGAAATGGGTGGGAAACCACAAACCTGAACCAGCCATCCCGACAGGCCTCATCCGCTCGTGCCCCATCCGTGGCGTGTAGTTGTCTTTCGCGCCATGGGTGGGAAACCACGAACCCACCCCACCAGCATGCTTTAATTCGCCGCAGCCGGCGCCGCCATCACTTCTCGCATCTTCAAATACACCGCGTTGGTCCAGCCAAACCCGATCTCGTTGCTCTTGTACCCCGCGCTCACCTGCACATTCGAGTTGCCCGAGACCACGTTGAACTTCTCGCGGATCGTCCCGTCGTGGGCAAATCCCGCATCCACAGTCGCGTCGAACTTCTGCGCAATCCGCCGAGCGTCCGCACGAAATCCCATCGCCTCCAGCCCCGCCACCACAATCCAGTTCGTCGGCGCCCACCCGAATGGCTCATCCCACTGCAGACCGGAGTTGAACGTGCTCATCGACAACCCGCCCGGCCGCTCAAACAGGCTCAGCTTGTCCACCATCAGCTTCGCTTCCTCGCGCGTGGCCACGCCCGCCCACATCGGATACAGCGAAGTGATGTACGCGTAGTCCGAGGGCCTCGCGTGAACAAAGTCGTAGTCCGCGAACACCCCTTCCTTGGCCCTCCACAGGTAGCGATGCATGGCCGCGTCCCGCGCCTTCGCCGTCCGCTCCCAGTGCGCCGCATCCTCCGGCTTGGCCAGCAGGTGCGCAAAATGCGCCAGGTCCTGCTCGTACCGGTACAGCAGGCTGTTCAGGCACACCGGCGCATAGTGGTGCGTGGCGCCGTCGAACGGCCCAAAGCGAAACCCCGGATCCAAGCCCGACTCCCGCATCGCCCGGTCGCCCACATAGAAATCCCTGCTCAGCCGGTAGCCGCCGGCCCACGCCCGCTCGCACACCAACGTCGCTCTCACATCGCAGCTGGTCTCTTTCAGCCGCGCCGCCTCTGCCGCGTCCGGATGCTCCGAGCCCTTCACCAGGAACCCCGCACCCTGCCCCGGATGCGCCACCAGCCAGCGAATCACGTCCGGATAATACGTGCTGTCGTCCGACTCCTCCGGCACCGGCCCGGTGCCATAGTCGAAATAACGCGCCAGCCCCGTCGTCCCCGCCCTGTGCTCCGGACGCGACCACGTGCTCAGTAGTCCTTCTCCGCCAGCGTATATGCGTGCTCCAGCCATGCGTGCGCCTCCGCGCGTCCCGCCGGCGTGGCCGGAAAGCTGGCCGGATTCTCATACACCGCGCGAATCATCGACGTCAGAAACGGCGGCTGCGAGCGCGTCAGGTAATACGTGCGGTTGGCGTTCAACACCGCCCCGTAGTGCTCAATCTCGAACAGGAAGTTATCCACCATCCCCTTGGCCAAAGCCTCGCGATGGTCCGCTTCCAGCCCCAGCACAATGAAGTAGCTGTCCCACCCATACATCTCGTTGAAGCGGCCGCCCGGCACCACGTAGGGATGCGGCAAATACAGCAGTCCCTGCGCGTGCAGCTCTTCCGGGCGCACGTCCGCCAGCTTCTCAATGCGCCGCGGCAGGCTCAGCACCTGCACGTTGCACTTGTCTTTCAGCGCAACCACCTCCGGCGGCGCCGGCACATCCGCCGGCATGTAGATCACCGGATTCACCGTGACCTTGATGTCCACCAGCGAGTGGCAGTCCGTCATGGAGCGCGTCAGCGTATCCCACGCCGCGTGGATATACGCCAGCGTTGCATCCGGATTGGGCGCGGGACTGGGCACAGGGTTGGGTCCGGCGCCACCATCCTGCGCCAGAACATTTAAATTCCCGATTGCGGCTATTGCAAGGAACAACAAGTGATGCAAGTTCATGCCAACTCCAACGTCATGCGTTATGGAATCCTCTGGAGTGTATCTCAACTGACGTACCACACGCCGCATCGATTTCTGAGCCCTGGGAACACTTGCGAAGTACGCGGTGTCTACACAACCACAGTGGTTCCGAATGGGATGAAAGAAGCACCGGGCCGTAGCGCCTTGAGCCTCCGCTCGCCGCCTTGATTTCGAGGCGCGGGCGGCCAGCCCTCCTGCGCCTTGCCCCCGCCGCTTCGCCTCCCGGACGGCGCTCAGATTCATCCCGGGAGGCAGCCCATGTTTGAAGACTCCACCTTCGAATCCAACGGAACCATCCGCACCCGCAGCCGCGGCTGGATGATCGCAACCCTCATCCTTAACAGCTCCATCCTCCTCGCGTTGATCCTCATCCCGCTCATCTATCCGGAAGCCCTGCCACGCCAGGCCATGGCCTTCCTCATCGCAGTCCCGCCTCCGCCGCCCCCGCCGGCACCGGCACAGCCGGCTCCGCGCCCCGCATCCGGGTCCGATCGCGCAGCCCCGGACCCCTTTGCCGCGCCGCGCCTGATTCCGGACCGCATCGTCATCGTCAATGACCCCGGCCCCGCACCCTCCGGCCCCATCGCCGCTCTCGATCCCGGCATCCCCGGCGGCACCGGCACCCCCTTCGGCTCCCTGCCCGCCCCCAGGGTCATTCGCCCCGACGTCAAAACCCCGCTCCGTCTTCCCTCCACCCTCGCCCAAGGCCTGCTTCTGCGCAAGGTCGTCCCCATCTATCCACAACTGGCCCGCGCCATGCGCCAGGAAGGCACCGTGGTCCTCGCCGCTACCATTGCCAAAGACGGCGCCATCGCCAACCTCCGCGTCCTGAGCGGTCCCGCGGTCCTCCAGCAAGCCGCCCTCGACGCCGTCAGCCAATGGCGCTACCGCCCCTATCTCCTCAACGGCGACCCCGTAGCAGTAGAAACCACCGTCAACGTCATCTTCAAGCTCGCCGACTGAGCCGTACCGCCCTACCGAGTACGCACGAATCCAATGCCGCAGGTGAAGGGTGCCCCCATCCATTTCACAGTTCCATCGTGAAATGGGTGGGAAACCACAAGCCTGAACCAGCCATCCCGACAGGCCTCGTCCGCTCGGTGCCCCATCCATTTCACAGTTCCATCGTGAAATGGGTGGGAAACCACGAACCCTCGAATACGCGGCCCTTGCACCATTTTTCTGGCGCAAGCCAGGAAAACCACGAATGCGCTGCGAGCGAAAAGCGAGCGTCTGTCCCCCGCAGGGGTTTGCATATAATTTCGACTCGAGCGAGCACAATACTCATAGAGGAGATCAGCCATGAAGACCACGCGCCCAGCAAAAACACCTCGGTTTTCGCTATTTCTTCGCTCAGTACCCCACCCCTCCCCCCTCTTTCCTTCCAGCCCCATGAAAACAATCAACTTCCACGCATAAAAGGCATAAATTGACGCTATTCTAAAGGACTTGTGCTCCACGCACTCGGCTACCTTGCCTCCGGCAGCGGCGTCACCGGAATCCGGAGCGCCGAGTTGAATCGCGGAAAAAACTCGAACGCCGCCGCCTCCGCCGTAACCTGCTCGCGCTCCAGCAGCGGAACCCGCGCTACCTCGATCGATGCTTCGCTCATACCGGTTTCCTCCGGGCCAAAAACAGCCCCCGCCAGTCTAAATCCGCCGCCCAACCCCTAAGTCCCAAAACAAATTACCGCAAGAATTCGGGAACACCAATGGATGGAGTAAAACAAAGCAGTACTCTGCCGCTTGCCCCCGTGCTCGCGCCGGCTTAGGTTCCTGTCAGGGAGACTACTTACCAGTCTCCTGAGCAGCGCACAAAGCTCAATGGCCGCACAGCCGCAACAGCCATCTCTCGGACTCGCCGGCCGCCTCACCGAGGTCGCGCGCGGCTATCAGCAGGCGCTGCGTTCAAACCCGCGCCATCCGCAGGCACTGGTCGGCATGAGCCTGGTTGCCCTGGCCAGCCGCCAGCCAGAAGCCGCCGTCACCATGGCCTCCGCAGCCGTGCAGTCCGCTCCGCAGATGTTCACTGCCTGGGTCGCGCTCGGCCAGGCGCACAAGGCCGCCGGCCAGCCCGGATCCGCCCAGCAGGCCTACGCCCGGGCCATCCGCCTCGACGGAATGAATGAGCTAGCCCGCCTCGGCCTGGGTGAGCTCAGGCTCGCCAACGGCCGCATCGACGAAGCCATCCAGGACTTCGAACTGGCCCTGCGCCGCAAGCCTGCCCTGGTGGCCGCGCACCTTGGCCTGGGCAACGCCCTCGCCCTCAACGGCCGCAATGACGAGGCCCTCGCCCACTACCGCCGTGCCCTCGACCTCCATCCGCGCCTGCCCGAGGCCGAGTTCGCCGCCGGCTTTGTCCTCGCCCGCCTCGGCCAAATCAAGGAGGCTGAAGCCCGTTACCGCCGCGCCCTCGTCCTGCGCCCTGACTTTGCCGCCGCCTGGATGAATCTCGGCAGCCTCCTCCGCGAGCAGGGCCGCGAAGTCTATGCCGAGGCCGCCCTCCTGCGCGCCGTCGAGCTTCGCCCTGACCTGGTCGCCGGCTGGATCAACCTCGCCATCCTCGAGCGCGAACGCCGCCGCCCCGATGCAGCCGAGGCACACCTGCGCAAAGCCTTCGCCATGAACCCGGAACAGGTGGAAACGCTCATCGCCTGGTGCCAGTTCCGCGCCTCGGAGCGTGACCCGGCCGGCGCCTGGAGTTGGCTGCGCTGGGCCCTCGCTCGCGACCCCAACCAGCCCGAAGCCATCAACATGCAAGGCATCCTGATGCACACCATGGGCCGCTTCGCCGAGGCGGTTGTGGCCTTCGAGCGCTCCGAAGCGCTGGGACACAGCGCCGCCGCCTCCAACCGCGGAAACGCCCTGCTCGACCTGGGCCGCATGGACGATGCCCTGCAGGCCCACCGTGCCGCCGTCCTCCGCGACCCTCGCCATCCCGGCTCGCGCTACAACCTCGCCCTCACTCAGCTCCGCTTGGGCGACTGGGAACACGGCTGGCCCGGTTACGAGGCCCGCTGGCACTTCCGCGAAGTCCACCGCGTTCCCCGCACCTTCCGCCAACCTCGCTGGCGTGGCGAGTCCCTCGAAGACAAGCGCATCCTCCTCCACGCCGAGCAGGGCCTGGGCGACACCATCCAGTTCTGCCGCTATGCCACCCTGGTCGCCGCGCGCGGCGCCTATCCCATCCTCCAGGTCCAGCCCCCCGTCGAGCGCCTGCTCCGTTCGCTCCCCATCGTCCGCGCCGGGCTGGCCGAAACCGCCCTCATGGGCAAGAAGCCGCCGGAGTTCGACCTGGAATGCCCGCTCCTGAGCCTGCCCGCCATCTTCGAGACCACCCCGGACTCAGTCCCCTGGCCAGGTGCCTACCTCGGCGCCGATCCGCGGCTCGCGTTCGAGAAACGTGAGCAGTTTCCCAGCGTCCTGCCCGGCCCGCGTTGCGGCCAGCACTCCCTGCGCGTGGGTCTCGCCTGGGCCGGCAATCCCCGCTACAAGGCAGACGCCCAGCGCTCCATGCACCTCAAGACCTTGCTCCCGTTTCTGCGCACCGCCCGCGTCACCTGGATCTCACTGCAGAAAGGACCGGCCGCGGAACAGCTCTCCGCCGCTACCGGCACCGTCTTCATCTGGGACGGTTCCAGCCGCGACCGCGACTTGGCCGAGACAGCCGCCCTGGTCGCCACGCTTGACCTCGTCATCACCACCGACACTTGCATCGCCCATCTTGCCGGCGCCCTGGGCAGGCCCGTCTGGATTCTTCTGCCCTGGCTAGGCGATTGGCGCTGGATGCAGCAAGTCGAAACGACCCCCTGGTACCCCACCGCCCGCCTCCTGCGTCAACCCACCCCCGGCGACTGGCCCGCCGTCATCAACCGCGCCATCGCCGATCTCGCAGCCTTCTCACATCCGTTCGAAGTTCCGCCAACGTGGCCTGCCCACAATTTCCGAGGCGTCTTGGAGCGTATTCCTGCCAGAACTCATACGGACTGAAAAAAACTTCAAAAATCCCCTTGACATCATTAACTCTATAAAATAGAGTACTCCTCATTAAGGACAACTCTGAACCATTTCAGTCCTCAAGGAGAACCGCCATGGCATACATTGAAGAGCAGGAACTGCAAGAACGGCTCAAGGTCATCGAAAGCATGATCGCCGAGGGCCGCCGCACCACCGAAAGCTGGGGCTGGACCTTCGTCCTATGGGGTGTGGCTTACTACGTCGCCATCGCCTGGGCCACCCTGCGTGACAGCAGCCTGGCTTGGCCTGTCACCATGGTCGCCGCCGGGGCTCTCACCGGTATTCTTGCATCGAGAACCGCCGGCAGGCGCCCGAAAACGACGGTAGGCCGCGCAATGATGGCCATCTGGCTCGCGATGGGCATCTCCACCTTCGCCCTTATGCTCTCGCTGGGCGTCAGCGGAAGGCTCGATCTTCACATCTCCGTCGCCATTATCGGCGCCATGCTCGGCACGGCCAACGCCACTTCCAGCATCATTCTTCGGTGGAAGATGCAGTTTGCCTGCGCCGTGGCCTGGTGGGCCTCAGGTGTCGCAGCCTGTTTTACTTCCGACAGCATGACGTCCATGGTCTTTCTCACCGCCATCTTCTTCTGCCAGATCCTGTTCGGCATCTACGGCATGATCGCCGAGTCACGCAAGCACAAGACAAGCCCGGCAGGGGCCCCCAATGCCTGAACTGCCTGAGCTCAATCCGGTCATTCACGGCAAGCTGCGCCTGGCTCTGCTCAGCCTGCTCTCCACCGTGGAAGAGGCGGAGTTCACCTGGCTGCGCTCCAAAACCGGCTCCACCGACGGCAACCTCGGCGCACAGCTCCTGAAGCTGGAAGAAGCCGGCTACATCACCGTCGAAAAGAAATTTGTGCAGCGCAAGCCCCAGACTCTCTACCGCATGACTGAATCCGGCCGTAAGGCCCTCACCGAATACGTTCAGGCGCTCAGGCAGCTGCTCGGCGCCGCCATCGACAACTGAGATTCCCGTAAACGATCAGCTGGCGGCTGCCAGGCTCCCTCGCACCCGCTTCATAATCCCCAGGTAGTAAGCCAGATTATGAATCGAGTTCAGTGTTCCCGACAGCGCCTCACCCGCCTGCATCAGGTGCCGCAGGTAGGCGCGCGAGTAGCGCCGGCACACCACGCAGTCGCAGGCCGGGTCGGGCGGGCCCTGGTCCTCGGCATATTTCTTGCCCTTGATGTTCAGCCGCCCTTCGCTGGTAAACAGTAATCCATGCCGTGCAGCCCGCGTCGGCAGCACGCAGTCCATCATGTCTACGCCCATGCGCGCGTACAGCTCAATCTCGTCCGGATAGCCCACGCCCATTACGTAGCGCGGTTTGTCCTTGGGCAGCAGCGGCAGCACCGCGGCAATCATGTCCAGCGTAAGGTCGCGCGGCTCGCCCACGCTCAGCCCGCCAATCGCGTAGCCATCAAAGTCCATCTCCACCAGCCGTTCCGCGCTCTCCCGCCGCAGATCCCGGTACATGCCACCTTGCACAATCCCGAACAGGCTCTGCGTCCGTCCGCCCAGCTCGTCGTGCCAAACCACTTCTCCCTGGTGAGCGCGGAAGTGCTCCAGCGATCGGCGTGCCCACGCCATCGTCAGCCGCAAGCTCTCCTCAGCGCGTGCCCGATCAGCCGGATACTCGGTGCACTCGTCAAAAGCCATCGCGATATCGGCACCCAAAGCAATCTGTACGTCCATCGAGTGCTCGGGAGTAAAAAAGTGCGAACTTCCGTCCAGGTGCGACCGGAAGCGCACGCCCTCGTCCGTGACTTTGCGCAACTGGCTCAGGCTGAAGACCTGGAAGCCGCCCGAGTCCGTAAGCATTGCCCGCGGCCAGCTGATAAACCGGTGCAGCCCGCCCATCCTTCGGATGGCCTCGTGCCCGGGCCTTAGATAGAGGTGATAGGTATTGCCCAGAATGATCTGCGCGTCCAGCGTCTCCAGCACGTCCTGCGGAACGGCCTTCACCGTCCCCGCTGTCCCCACCGGCATAAATACCGGCGTCTCCACCACCTGGTGAGGCAGCCCCAGTTGCGCGCACCGCCCGCCGCCTGTGGTCTCTCGAATGATCTCGAAGTTTAAAGCCACCCAACGATTCTATCGGGAAGCCCTTACTTGCCCAGCGCGCCAATCCGGATCGAAAAACCAACCCGCGCCTCCCGCGGCATCCCCAGCGTGGTCGTCGGCGTCTTCGAGTCTTCAATCTGCCGGTTCAGCAGGTTTTCACCCGCTGCGAAAAACACCAGCCGGTTGCCAAAATCGTGTGACCCATAGGCATCCAGCCGGAAGTACCCACGCAGCAGGTAAGTATTGGCTGCATCGTCAAACTGCCGTCCGCTCAGCCGCCCCTGCAGGCTCAAGGTTCCCAGCGCCGCCCGGAACGCACGCACATTCAACGTGGCCAGGTTGCGCGCTACTTCAGGAATCCAGTTGCCCAGGTCCTGATCGCCCCGGGTCACAGTAGCGTCGGCATATTGGTAGCCCCCGTCCATGGCCAGCCAGCGCCGCGGGGTAATCTCAAAGTCCACAGCCACGCCGCGGCTCTCAATCTGGCCCAGGTTCTCCCGCTCTAGCAGAATCAAGCCCGAACTGCCTTTCACATCGCCGTCGATGGTGACCGCCGTGATCGGCCGGTTCACCTGGGTCAGAAAGTAGCTCGTCCGCAGGCTGCCCCATCGTCCTTCGGCGGCCAAACCCGTCTCCCATCCCGTAGCGCGTTCGCTCAGCAGATTGCCGTTGGGGGTCGTCAGCTCGTTCCCCACCTGGGTCGAGCGATAAAGCTCATTCGGCGTCGGCTCGCGAAACGCCCGAAAACCGGAAGCCGAAACCGCCCAGTGATTGCCCAGCTTGCGCGACAAACCCAACCTGGGATCGAAAAATCTCTGCCCCTCCTGTGTAGGCTGGGTCGCCGCCGGTACCCAGGCAGTCCCCGTCCAAGTCAACTCCTGCCCGTCGAAGTTCTGGAACCAGTCCATGCGGCTGGAGGCAGTCAGCGTCCACGCCTTGTGCACCAACATGCCCTCGGCATACGCGCCGGAGTCCCTCTGGTGATCGTGCAGGTTGGTCAGGCCGACTGTCGCTCCGTAAGTCTGCTCCTGGTCCCACACGCGCACGTCGTGGCTGTCGGCCCCAACCATCACCAGCAGCCCCGCGCCAAGCGGCTGGTTCCAATGAGCCACCGCGCCCAGTTCGTTGTTCGGCGTCAGCGAAAAGCGCGTTGGTGTCTCTCCGCAACGGTACGAGCAGGCCGGTTCGTCCAGTTCCGGCACATTGGTGATGCTTGAAAATGTCTGCCGGTAATGCTCGGTTGACCCGTAGAAGCGCGCCGTCAGCGAGCCGTTGTGCGGTCCTTGCCAGTCGCTTCCAGTGGCATAACGCCACAATCGCGTTCCGTTAGTCTGGTACGGTGTCCCGTTGTTGCGCGCCTCGTTAAAGCCGCTGCCGCGCACAAACAGCCGTAGAGGCCCCTGATCACGCTCGGCCATCAGCACGCCATTCTGGCTATGCACGTTGCTGGCAATATCCACCGGCCCGCGCTGTGCCGGAGCTTCTTGAATATACCCATCCGTCCCCACAACCCCGCCCGAAGCCAGCAGCCCCCAGGCTCCACGCCTCTTTTCCAGCAGTAGGCTGTCGTCATACGTACCTTCTGCACCGTAGCTCGACCGCAACTCGCCCCGGCTGGACACCGGTCGCGCCGGCACCACGTTCACCACCCCGCCAATCGCGCTTGACCCATACAGATCGCTCGCCCCGCCGCGCATCAGCTCGATGCTCTTGACCGCCAGCCCCGGCTGCTCTTCCCAGTGAATCGTCCCGGCAAATGCATCGTTCAGCGGTACATCGTCTTCGGTAATCAACGTCCGGCTGGCCGATGTCGAACCTAGCCCGCGCAGGCTCATTCCCTGCGAAGAGGGGTTCGCTACCAGTGAGCTCGATCGCCGGAACAGCTCCACCCCCGGAAGCTGCCGCAGATCCCCGTCCAGCGTTATCGCCGCCGTTGTGTCTAGTCTTTTCTCTGAGAGTTGCCGCGTCGTCACCGGGCTTTCCAGCAGTCCCATCGGGGTGCGGTACGCGGTCACCGTCACCTGCTCGCTGTGGCCCGCCGCCCGCAACCGGATCGTCGCGCCTCCGCTCAACCGCACCGTAGTCTCTTCAAACCCGGGCGCATCCATGCGGACTTCGCAGGGAGCCGCGCAGACCAACGCCAACCTGCCATCTGCGTCCGCTTGTCCCAGAAGCTTTCCCGCAGGATCCTTCGCTGTAGCTCCCGGCAACGCCGCGCCCCGTCCGTCTTCCACCGTTACTGTCACAACAGTCTGTGCGCTAAGCGGGGCCGGGGTATACCCCACTCCCATCAGAGCCAGGGCGCCAGCCATCGCTTTGGATCGGCACCACCGCATCGGCCTCGTTTCCAGCGTTTTCGCGCAGGTTGTCCAGCAATTGTGACACGGTTCTACCGGATTTAGCATCCACCAAGTTGGGCGCAATCTCGCACAAAGGCACCAACGCGAAAACACGCTCCGCCAGCCGCGGGTGAGGAATCTCCAGGCCCGGTTCGCTGATCCTCAGGTCGCCCAGCAGCAGAATGTCCAGGTCCAGCGTGCGCGGCCCGTTCGTAAAACCTGTCTCCCGGTCGCGTCCGAACTCCTGCTCCAAATCCAGCAAGGCCGTCAGCAGTTCCCGCGGCGTCAGTTCCGTCTCCAACTCCGCCACGGCGTTCACAAACCGCGGCTGCTCGGCAAATCCAACCGGCTCAGTGGAATAAAGTGAGGAGCGGCCTGTTACCCGCCCCAGCTTTTCCAGCCGCAGCAATGCGGCCGCCAAGGTCGCCTGCGGCGTCCCCGCCCAGCTGGCCAGGTTCCCACCCATCCCGATGTAAGCCGTGCGCATCGTCTCCAGACTATCGCGGAATCCCTCAATCGCTAGGAGTGTGTTGATCCACTTCAACCTTCACTGGCTTCAACCGACAGTTTTCGCTTGATGGTTCCGAACTTTGGTACGACTGGCTTCACAATGGTTTCGACTATGGGAATGACAGGCGTCAGAATTGCGCCACGAAATGGAATCAGTGGCCTCTGCACGTTTTGCTCTGGCAACTGATCCAGGAAGACCACATTGAGCAGAGACCTATTCGCGGGATGCGGCCGTTGTAAGTGATGAAACCGAGCTTGCGAAATCGATCCATGAAAAAACTGACGCGGGATCGAGTGGTGCCGATCATTTCCGCCAGTGTTTCCTGTGAGACGGGAGGAATAGACCTATCTCGTTCCCCCGGCTTGCCGGACTCGGCCATCAAGAGAAGAATCCGCGCCAATCGTTTTTCGCTCGAATTGAAAAGCTGATCGACCAGATCGGCCTGTGTGCGCATGCTGCGCGCGAGCAGAAACTTGAAAAAGAGATCGGCGAAGGTCGGCTCGTCATACATCACGCGTGCCATCTCTTCCCGTGTGATCTTGAGTGCAGCACAAGCATTAACTGCGGAGGCTGTGGCCAGGCGCAGTCCAGAAATGGATGCCAGCAACTCCTCGCCAACAAAGTCGCCAGTTGAAAGCAGCGTTATGGTAGCTTCCTTGGCATTCTGCGAAACAATAGTCAGCTTCGCACGGCCTCGCTGCAGATAGAAGTCCGTGTCTGCCTGATCTCCCTGCGAAAAGAGGTGTCCTTGGGTTGGTGCTTAACGATTCTCCTGCCAAGCCCCGCATTCGCGACAAAAGCAGCGCAATCGAAATTATCCTGCATTGTATGACTACTCAGTAAATTGCTCCCATCGGACGGTTTGCCCGACTGGCAAATGAACCGCACGAAACAACCACACGGAATTGGAACGGCCAGCGATTGTGGTGAATCCATCGAAGACCGCAAAGGAACCGATGTAAAGAACGTGATCGAACCTTGCCATGTGGTCTGCCATTGGCAACGAACTTCCGAACGGTTTAGAGGAGAGTCAGCTTCAGGCTTGGAGAGAGCCACCCCCTCGCTTGGGGGGCGGCTGCACTCAAGCTCCTTCTATTCCGTGCATTCGAGCGGAGCTTGGTCTGGCCACTATTGCTCATGTCGTGATTCAAGGACCACTTTACCTACGAACGTTGCAAGAAAGCGTGAAAGCCTCGAAAACGAGCTGGGCCGGATCAGAGCTGCACCCTTCTATTGCGGCTGAGAAACCGCCGCGCTTGCAGGTCGAAAGAGGCTACAGCCGCTACTTCTCTACTTTTACTCACGCACAGGGCTCTCATCGCTGGAAGCGCAGCATGCGATCAGCCTGTGCAGCGAGCAAATGTGACCATTCCGCAAGGCCTCACCTCTGCCACCATCTCAACAGACACAATCGAAGTGCAACGTTTGTGCACGCTTTGATCTGCGCGTTCCGAAGATGCAGACTCTGTCGAAGGAGGGCGTTTGAGTTATCTCAAAGAGGAACCGGATTCTCGGCCATTGATCGGCCGTATCGGCGATCAAGAGAGAAGACGCGCGAGCAGAACGATTCCCACCCCTCCACGCATGAGGGTTGGCGGGGTGACGGTCCGGTTGCTGACTACTGCTGCTTTTTTAAGCACTCCTCTGCTGGTCAAATCGCAAACGATTTCATACGTGAATGATTCTACCGGCGTCGTGTCGATTGCAGCTTCAAAGCATCTGGACTTGACCTATGCCCCTCCCACACAAAGAACGGAGATCGTTAACTACCTCTTTGACGCCTACGGGCCGTATCCAATGACCGGCGCCTTGTTCGCAGCAGGCATCAACCAGTTGGGCAATGCTCCGCCGGAGTGGGGAGAGGGAGCGGAAGGATTCGGCAAAAGATTCGGTTCCGACTTCGCAATCGCTGCGGTTGGAACCACAACGCGCTACGGACTGGCACAGGCCTTCAAGGAAGATACGTTGTACTATCGCTGCGAATGCAGAGGAGTTCTTCCGCGCATGAGCCATGCCGTGATCTCCACTTTGACGGCGCGGCGCGGCGCTGACGGTCATCGAGTCTTCTCTCTCCCGGCACTGGTTGCACCGTACGCAGGCGCAGCGACAGCGGTCTACGGTTGGTATCCCAACCGCTTTGGTGCAAAGGACGCATTCCGGATGGGCAACTACAGCCTGCTGGCCTTCGCCGGCGAGAACCTCAGCCTGGAGTTCTTCTACAGCGGCCCGCACTCGTTGCTCTCGCGGATGCATCTGAACAACACGCGCGCGTCTCCCGCTGAAGGACCCAACAAATGAGCAACTCCGGATTCACTGTCTCTACGGCAACCAGTCCGGCGCTGCCGGGACCGCAGCCTTTGCCTGCAACTGCCGGCAGCGACTCGTCATTGGGACCGGTCAGTGACTTATTCGAGTGGTTCGGAAATCTGGGAATCTTTTCCTGGCAGGTCCTCAAGGCTGCGGTAACACCACCTTTTGAAGGCCGTGAACTGATGCGGCAGTTGGACGACATTGGATCAAAATCTCTGCCCCTGGTTGCGCTTGCGGGGGCTGCCATCGGCGCTGTGCTTTCGATGGAGGTGCGATCGAGCATGACTCGCTTCGGAGCCACCTCGCTGCTTCCTTCCGCCATTGTCTTTTCTGTCGTCCAGGAGATGGGGCCGATTATCACCGGCCTGGTGGTAAGCGGGAGAGTAGGCGCAGGCATCGGCGCGGAACTCGCATCGATGAAGGTGACCGAACAGATCGACGCGATGGAAGCCTCAGCGGTAAACCCCTACAGGCTGCTTGCGGCAACTCGGATTGTTGCATGCATCCTGATGCTCCCGTTGCTGACAGTGGCTGCAGACGCATGTGGACTATTGATGGGATGGCTGGCGCAGACGCTGACCGAACCGATTTCTCTGCAGCAGTTCATCGACAGCGGCTTTCGCGGCGCCACTCTCAGGTACTTCCTACCGCCAACATTCAAGACGGCTGTTTTCGGCCTGATCATTGGCCTTGTGGCGTGCTACCAGGGCATGCGCACACGTGGAGGCGCGGCGGGCGTGGGCCGCGCGGCCACGAACTCCGTGGTTCTGGCTTCGCTCTTTGTGATCCTGGCCGATGTTGTTCTGGTCAAACTCATCCTCGTTATTTTCCCCTAACCCAAGATTCAGCAGCACTGGGACGAATATGGCCACAGCCTATGAATTCGCGACGAAGCAAGATGAGCCCGGACAAGATGATCGCGCGTTTGCTGTTTCGGTGGAGGACGTGCACAAGACCTTTGGACGCTACAAGGTTCTCAACGGAGTAAGCCTGCACGTTCTTCGCGGAGAGACTCTGGCCGTACTGGGCCGGAGCGGCACGGGCAAGAGTGTATTGCTTCGCCTGATTGTCGGCCTTCAAACACCGGACTCGGGTTCCGTGAGCATTCTCGGCCAGGATATTGCCGGCCTCTCGCTGGATCGACTCGGTGAGGTCAGAAAGAAGATGGGGTTTCTGTTTCAGCATGCAGCCCTCTACGATTCACTCACCGTGGGCGAGAACGTTGCCTTCCCTTTGGTTCATCATCGTGGCGACCTGTCCAGGGCAGAGCGGAACGACAGGGTGAAACGGCTGTTGGCTGAAGTTGGACTGGAGAACGCGCTCGATAAAATGCCGTCCGATATTTCCGGCGGGATGCAGAAGCGCGTGGGCTTGGCGCGCGCGCTCGCATTGGAGCCGGAGATCCTTCTCTTGGACGAACCAACGGCAGGTCTTGATCCCATCAGTTCGGGAGAGATTGACGATTTGATTCTCAAGCTTCAACGGGAACATCAGATGGCATCCATCGTTGTAACGCACGATCTGCACAGCGCCAGGACGATTGCCAACCGCCTGGCCCTGCTGGACAAGGGAAATGTGGTCATCGAGGGTACATTTGGGGATCTCCAACAGTGCGAGATCGGGTTCGTGCAGGAATTTTTGAAGCGGTCGTAGGAGGACGTATGTCGAGAGTGGCAAGGCTGGGAGCGTTCATCGTGATCACACTGGCAGTTCTGGCTGCCGGGGTCTTCTTCATTGGCAGCAAAGAATATCTCTTCGGCTCGACATACCAACTAAAGGCACAGTTCGACAACGTGGCCGGCCTGGCCGCAGGAGCGAACGTGCTGGTTGGCGGAGTGACCAGTGGAACTGTCGCAAGCATCTCACTGCCCCACAAGCCGGGCGAGAAAGTCACCGTTGTGATGAAGCTCGACAGTTCTACGCACGAGATCATCAAGCAGGATTCCATGGCCTCGATTGAAACGGAAGGCTTGTTGGGCAACCAGTATCTGGCGATTTCGTTTGGCTCGGCGGATCAACCCAATGTAAAGGATGGCGAGGTCATTGGGAGCGAGCCGCCGCTGCTGATGGCGGACATGCTCAAGAGGGCCAGCGGAATTCTGGATAGCAGCCAGGCAGCCGTCAACAACACGACCGAAGCAACTGCGCATTTGAACTCGGTGAGCGCCAAGATCGATTCAGGCCAGGGCACGGTGGGCGCACTGGTGAACGACAAGGAACTCTATAACAACCTGCAACAAAGCACCGCTACGCTACATACAACAATGCTGCAAGCCCAGACCGGGGTTACGGACTTCCAGGAGAACATGGAGGCCTTGAAGCACAACTTCCTCTTGCGTGGATATTTCAAGAAGCGTGGATACGAGGATTCCGGCGATCTGGAAGCCAATAGAATAGGGGGCCTTCCGCAAGGCGCTCCGCTCAAGTCCTTTACCTATTCAGCCAAACAACTCTTCGATTCCCGCGATTCGGCCGAACTGAAAAACCAGAAGTCTCTCAACGCGGGCGGACAGTTCCTGGCCGAGAATCAATTCGGGTTTGCGGTCGTCGTTGTTTCCATGGGCATGGAAGGCGATGCCCAGAAGAGCCAGACTCTCACCGATGCAAGGGCCATGGTTGTGCGCGAGTACCTGGTGGAGAACTTTGGCTTCGACGATAGCCAGTTGAAGACCCTGGGATTGGGCAAGCAGGCAGGAGAAAACCTGGATGCCGATTGGGGCTCGGTCAAGATTCTCATCTTTCCGCCGGGTACAGAAATACCGCCGGACAAACCATCGACGGGAGTCATCCCATCTGTGACGGATGTCAGTCGGCCTGTTCAGGAGACCACTCCGTCAGGTCATAAGCAATAGGGCATCGGACTGCGTGCAGCACCCGCAAATGCCGAGACTCGGGAGGAAACTCTCGAAGTGGCCCTGCAACGGCGCGGCCAATGCAATCGAAGGCAGGAGAAAATATGACTGGTAGCAAGCACAACCCTGAAGGAAACAGCAGCGACATTGGCGAACCCGATCCTGGCCCTTACTGGAAACGAATGCACCGTGACTGGCGCTTCTGGGTGGGCGCGTTCTTCATGGCAGGCGCGCTCGCCATCTACGTGCTGAGCGGAGATTTGGCGTGGGTGCCAACCGGTCATCCGCGATAGCTGGCCTCGCTTCTCTTTTCCAGTTCAGTTTCTCTCGCTATGACAATCCGTTAAGCCCTCGCCGCCGGATTCGCAGCCTCTGCACGCGGAATCGAGCCCTACGACCTGAGCATTGTTGCTCAGCGTGGTGCGCTGGGATTTGGAACAATAAGCAAGCAGAGGAAGCATGGCTCACGGCGCTGCGAAGACGAAAAGCCCAGGTACACGGTCCTGCAAGTGTCCTCCGCGGCCTTTCGCAACGGTCTGCGAAGGGATTCTTGCCTCGCCGTTCTTCCACGGGCAGTCCTGGCCGCAGGCCGCGCATTGGCAATTGCAGAGAGGTGCCGGCGGGAAGACTGAAACTCAATGAAAATCGGCCTCCATGGTCAGGGACTTTGGTATGAGCTGATTTCAGGACAATGATTGGAGAAAATTAAATGTCCCTTGTCACTCTTGTGATCACACTCGCCGTTGTCGGTGTGTTGTTATGGCTTGTGAACCTGATTCCGATGCAGGGAACGGTCAAAGGAATTCTGAATCTGGTTGTGGTGATTGCCGTAGTTCTCTGGCTCTTGAAGGTATTCAACCTGATGGGCTACATCACCCAGTTCCACGTCGGCCATTGATGCGGCAACCCACGGGCGCCTCGGCGCCCCGGCGGCTCTGCAGGTTGAGGCATCGGAAACATAACAGAATGAGGCGGAATTCCGCCTCAGGGAGATCTCGTGAAATACATGCGTTTATCCGCAATAGGATGTGCACTAAGCTTGGGCGCCTTTGTTCAGGCCAATTCGCAAGTAACCGTGGTTGTCGATCCTTCTGGCTCCACTCCGGCATTCCATGTAGTCGAAATCAGCCGCACCGTTAGGGCGGTCAATTACGGGCACCGCGACGGAGCCTCCGAAGTGGGCTTTGCAGGTACAGCGTTGATGCCCTCTGCGGAGGGATCAGCCAAGGTGCGCAGCAAGCGCGGCACCATGGAAGTCGAAGCGGAGTTCTCCAACCTGCAGGGCCCGACAACTTTTGGCTCCGAATATCTGACGTATATCTTGTGGGCGATTTCGCCCGAAGGCCACGCTGTCAACCTTGGAGAGGTACTCGTAGGCGGCAACGATCGAAGCAAACTGACGGCGACCACCGATCTGCAGGCATTCGCACTGATCGTTACCGCGGAGCCCTACTTCGCCGTCCGCCAGCCAAGCAATGTCGTCGTGCTCGAGAACGTCGTCCGCGAAGACACCAAAGGAACAAGTGAAGATGTCGACGCGAAGTATGAACTGATGGAGCGCGGCGGTTATCTTCCCACCGGCTACAAATTCGACCCGGTAGTTCTGAACGCCAATCTGCCGCTGGAGTTCTACGAGGCGCGGAATGCGCTGCGCATCGCTCAATCCGAGGGTGCCGAACAGTATGCCGGCGAAAGCTATCGGCATGCTGTGCAACTGATGAAGATTGCCGATGATGATGCAATCAGCGGGCATGCGGAGAAGAAGCCCTTGATTGCTGCTGCACGAGAAGCTGTGCAGACTGCGGAAGACGCGCGAGAGATCGCCGTCAAAAAAATCGACGAGGATCGGCTTTCCGCTGAACGCCAGGCGTCAATTGACGCACAGGTAAATTCGCAGGCTCAAGCAGACAATGCAAATCGCCTGAAGCAGCAGGCACAGGCTGACGCCGCAAGGGCACAGGCTGACGCCGCACAGGCCCAGGCTGACATGGCGACAAACCAGGCGTCATCTGCAGCGGCAGTCACCGCGGCACAGGCCGATGCAGACAAGGCCCGCTTGATTGCGCAGCAGGCGCAGCAGAGCGAACAGGTCGCCATTGGCGATAAGGCTGCGATGCGCGCACAGCTTTCGGCGCAACTCAACAAGATTCTCGAAACCCGCGACAGCGCGCGGGGCTTGATCATCAGCATGTCCGATGTGTTGTTCGACACCGGGCAATACTCGCTGAAGTCGGGTGCGCGGGAGAAACTGGCCAAGGTAGCCGGAATCCTTCTTTCCTATCCGAGCCTGAACATCGAGGTTGGCGGATACACCGACAATGTGGGCGGCGATGAGATGAACCAGAAGCTCTCCGAAAACCGCGCAGGAGCCGTTCGAGATTACCTGGTTCAACAGGGAGTCCAGGCGAACTCGGTAAGCGCAATAGGCTTCGGTAACACTCTCCCTGTAGCTTCGAACGATAACTCCGCCGGCAGGCAGGAAAATCGCCGGGTTGAATTGGTCGTGTCTGGCGACGCAATCGGAACTTCGGTGACCGTAACAACAGGAAGCTTGAACTAACTCATCTTGCTTGCTGCGGCCTCAGGGAGGCCGCAGCGCAAGTTGCCGCGTGCTGGCTGCTAAACGCTTAGAGAGGAGTACGAAATGCTTGGAACCATTTTGATCGTAATTCTGCTGCTGGCGCTGCTGGGTGCGCTGCCGCGATGGCCGCATAGCAGAAACTGGGGATATTATCCCAGCGGCGGACTGGGCCTGATTTTGTTGATCGTCGTCGTGCTCCTGCTTCTCGGTCAGATCTGAGCGCCCGATGCTTTATGAAAGATCCCGCGCATTGTGTTTTGCCTGTATGCTTGAGACAGCAGGCTCGGACCTCCTCTGCTTGCCTGCGGCCCTTCAGGCTTCGCCCCGAACGAGCACCTTTCAAGCAACAAGACAACTGGAGCTCCAATGAGCCTGATCAAGAAAGTCGACGTTCCAAAGTACCTTGCCGCTCGCCGGGCGCTGGCTCGTGATGCCGCACAGCAGGCGATCCGGCCGAATGCCATTGAGATCTCAGCCCTGAAGCTGGTCGAAGTGAAGGCGACAGAAGCCGGGTTCATTCAGGATTTCTCCCTGGAGCATTCTTCTTCCGGCTCGCCACTCCCACCGAAGGAATAGCGCTCTCAATCGGACGTGGAGCCGGACGTCTGCATCCTGTTGAGGCGATGGGTCGCCAACGGTGCCAGCCTCTTCAGGCCAATGGCTTCACGCATCCGCCAATGCATTGAAAGGCGGCCATTGGCGCGAGCGATCGAACCGTTACAGAGACGGCTTGCACGAGATGGATACAAGTGAAAGCAGGGCACCATGTCTCACGCGGAAACAAATCATCAAACAGATACTGCGCGCGGTCTTCCCACGGAGGTTCCTCCACACCTTGCGCCGAAAGCTTGCAGCCTGCCATTACCCACGCGCATTGCGTTTGTCGGAAACTATCTTCCGCGCCAATGCGGAATTGCAACGTTTACCACCGACCTGTGCACGGCGCTCGCAACCGAATACGGCAGCGGGCGGTTGTTTGCGATTCCCGTAAACGATCCGGAGTCGAGTTATGAGTATCCGGACCAGGTGCGCCTCGAACTCGAGGAAGAGGATCTGAGTTCCTACGAGCGGGCGGCGGAGTTTCTCAACTTCAACGGAAACGATCTGGTTTCCCTGCAGCATGAATATGGCATCTATGGTGGAGTCGCCGGGCGCCATATCCTCACCCTGTTGCGCAAATTGAAGATGCCGGTCGTGACAACTCTCCACACAGTTCTGCGCGATCCGGACCCGAATCAGCGGGCAGTGCTTGAGGAGATAGCGCAACTTTCCGATCGCTTGATTGTGATGAGCGAGCAAGCCGCCCAGTTTCTGCGCGAGATCTATGCTGTTCCAGGTGGAAAGATCGACGTCATTCCACACGGCGTGCCGGACTTTCAGTTCATGGACCCAAACTTCTTCAAGGATCGGTTTGGCGCCGAGGGCAAGTCCGTGTTACTGACGTTTGGCCTGCTCTCGCCAAACAAGGGAATTGAAAACGTGATTCGAGCCCTGCCTGCGATTCTTGCCGGGCATCCGAAGGTCGTCTACATCGTCTCCGGCGTAACCCACCCGCACATTCGGCGCCGCGATGGCGAGCGCTATCGTGAGGAATTGCAGGCCCTGGCTGAGCAACTTGGAGTCGCAGCGAACCTGATCCTCGTGAATCGCTTTGTAAGTGCCGAGGAACTTGTCGAGCACGTGGGGGCCGCGGATATCTACATCACGCCATACAAGCAGGAGGCGCAGATTGTATCCGGTACCTTAGCCATTGCGCTGGGCGCGGGAAAGGCGATCATCTCCACACCATACTGGCACGCGAAAGAGTTGCTTGCGGAGAAGAGAGGCGTGATTGTACCGTTTGAGAGCCCGAACGCGATTGCGGAGGCGGTCATTCGGCTGCTCGATAGCGATGGAGAACGGCACGCCATGCGCAAACGGGCCTACCTTCATTCGCGCCAGACAATCTGGCCCAAGACGGCTCGCAACTACATGGCGAGTTTTCAACGCGCGCGCTTTGAGCGCACCTTGCAACCCAGAGCGGCACAGAAGAACGACGTTACAGAAAACGCTCCAGACATTCTCCCGGTCCTGAGCGCCGATCAGATGCTGAGACTGACGGACGACACAGGTATTATGCAGCATGCAATCTTCTCCGTCCCCAATTCAAGCGAGGGATATACAACCGACGACAATGCGCGTGCTCTGATTGTCTCGACACTTCTGGACGAGTCCCCAACCGAACAATTCGATGGCCGCCTCTCGCATCGCTACCTCGCCTTCTTGTGGCTTGCTTTCAATGCCGACACCGCCAGGTTCAGAAACTTTCTTGGCTATGACCGCAGATGGTTGGAGGAGATCGGGTCGGATGACAGTCACGGCCGTGCCTTGTGGTCGCTGGGAAAAGTGCTCGGACATTCGCGCGACGCAGGTTTGAGAGGAGCGGCTGGAAGGCTCTTCGAGTCTGCAGTGCCGGCGACACTCACGTTCACCAGCCCACGTGCCTGGGCGTACAGCATTCTTGGAATGCAAGCCTATCTGGATTGGTTTCCTGGGGACCGCGCCATCCAGGTCGTTCGCAACACCCTTGCCAATCGCCTGCTGGATATCTATGAGCGCAGTCACTCAACCACCTGGCGATGGTTTGAGAAGAGCCTTTCCTATGCGAACGCACGACTATCCCAGGCCCTCATCCTGGCAGGATGGCGGAGCGGCAACCAGAGGATGATTGAAGCCGGGATGGATTCTCTCAAGTGGCTTGTTGACGAGCAGCACCGCGACGATCGGGAGATCTTTGTGCCCATCGGCTCCAATGGATTCTTTGTTGAGGGCAGTGAGAAGGCGCGGTTCGATCAACAGCCGGTGGAAGCATGCGCGACAGTCTCGGCATGTCTTGAGGTATACAGGTTGACCGAGGAAGGACTATGGTTTGAGGAGGCTCAGCGCGTATTCCGCTGGTTTCTCGGCAAGAATGACCTGCAGGTGCCCCTTTATGACGTAATCACGGGCGGCTGCAAGGATGGCCTTCATCCCGATCGCATCAACGAGAACCAGGGGGCGGAATCGACCCTTTCATTCCTGATGGCCTTGCTCGAAATGCAAGAGGCCAAAGTGTCAGACGCACACGAACAGCACTTGGAAATGAGTTCCACTTCTTGAATACCAATGGTTCCCCGGTTCTAACCGCTGACGCAATTCCCTGTGAATCTCACGCCGAGAAACGCACAGGGCTCCCGCTCTTCACGCGGCTTGCGTGCAACCCGATCCTCACGCAGAGCGACTGGCCCTATCCAATCAACAGCGTTTTCAATGCTGGAGTTGCACGCCTGGCCGACGGTGATACGTTGCTGCTCTGTCGCGTCGAAGATCGGCGAGGCCTGTCTCACTTGTGCGCGGCGCGCTCGGCCAATGGAGTTGATGACTGGCGCATCGATCAACAGCCGACGTTGCCGGCAAACCCTCGCGACTACCCTGAAGAGCTTTGGGGAATCGAAGATCCGCGCATCACTTACGTCCCCGAGCTTGAGCAGTATGCGGTGGCGTACACATCCTTCGCACGTGGCGGCCCTGGAGTCTCCCTGGCGCTGACCAAGGACTTCAAGAGCTTTGAGCGCTACGGCGTCATCATGCAGCCGGAAGACAAGGACGCGGCGCTTCTGCCCAGGCGAATCGGCGGACTTTGGGCGTTGATTCACCGGCCGGTGACCACACTCGGCGCACACATGTGGATCTCTTACTCGCCAGACCTGCGCCATTGGGGCGGGCACAAGATCATGCTCGAGGCGCGTCGCGGCGGCTGGTGGGATGCGAACAAGATCGGCCTCTGCTCTCCGCCGATCGAAACAGCGAAGGGATGGCTGACCATCTACCATGGTGTGCGGCAAACCGCATCGGGAAGTATCTATCGGCTGGGTTTGGCGCTTTTTGACCTGGCTAAACCGGAGATCTGCCTTCAGCGTGGAGACTCCTGGATGTTCGGCCCTGAAGCTGCTTATGAGCGTGGGGGGGATGTCAAGGATGTCGTGTTTCCCTGTGGGCAGACAATCGGCGCGGACGGAGATACCATCAACCTCTATTATGGGGCTGCGGACTCTTCCATAGCCCTGGCCACAGGCAGTATCCGTGCGCTGCTGTCATGGCTGGATGCAAACTCAAGCCCATCGGATGGCAATACACAACAGCGTGACATTGTCTCCGGCCGTTAGGAGCAATTGAGATGAACTTCTCAAACCGAAATTGGCCCAACTGGGTACCGCACCTGCTGTGGATACGGCGCGAATGCCCTCGCTGTAACTCGTTGAAATTCAAACCTGCCGAGTTAAGGCCGTTCGATGGCCTGCTCAGCATGTTTGCGCTGCGGCCGGTTCGCTGCATGTTTTGCTGGAGACGCTACTATTGGTTTGCGTTGCATGGCGCGCCTGCGCAGTAGATCCGCCCTTCACTCAGAAGCTGAATCGCACCGGAGCAACAGCAGAGAACAATCCGCATGACCTCATCTTTGCTTCAAACGGCTCAACCGCATGCGCTGCGCGTGAAAGCCTCCCTCATGCCGCAATGGCTCACACATCTGGGAGTACTGGGGCTGTTTTCAGTTGCGGTGATCGATTCCTCGGTCATCCCGCTGCCTCTGCCGGGCAGCACTGACCTTCTGCTCTTGTGGCTGGTGGCGCATGGCGGAGATCCCTGGCTGCTGACGCCGAGCGCCGTCGCCGGCAGCATTCTGGGCGGATACACGACCTGGCAAATTGGCCGCAAAGGCGGCGAAGCAGAGCTTCGGCACTATGTGCCCGCGCGTCTTCATCGGCCGGTTGTTCGGTGGGTGGAGCGTCACCCCATCCTCGCCGTCTTTGTTCCCGCCATGCTTCCACCGCCGATTCCCCTCCTGCCTTTTGCGTTGGCGTCAGGTGCACTTGGCGTCTCTCGGCGGCGCTTCCTTGCCGTCTTCGGCGCGGCTCGCGCCCTGCGCTACTCATTGGTTGCATGGCTTGGCGCAGTCTACGGACGTCATATCGTCCGCATTTGGAGCGGCACTCTGCAGAAGTGGTCGACACCGGTGCTCTGCGTATTCGTGGGACTGATGCTGGCTGGCGTGTGCTTTGGAATATGGAAGCTTCGAACCCTGCGGAGAATCGATGCAGCCCGGAAAGTTGCGCTCGCTGACCAGGCCACCCAACCCGGGTAGATCCAGTTCCCTGGGTAATTCCCGGAAAGAGCAATGACGCCCCGGCGATTCAGGTTTTAAGGGATTCAGTCGAATCCTCCCAATCATGCATCTCTGAGAGTTACTCGCGCGGAAAATTTCAGGAATCTGCGAGAACAAACTCAGGGATGATGAAGTGATTGACCCGGGCAGATTTGACTGGCTGCAAAATCCGCTGCATCGTGATTCTCTGCGATTCCCGAAGCGCCGGTACGTTTTTGAAAGAATAGCGGACCGGAAGAGACCATTCGAGCCTCCGGATCCCCGGGCTACGAACGAGCAAACTTCAAAATCCAAGTGCTTTTCCTGGTATCAATCGGGGCCGTGTAGGCCATCCTGTCTTCCCTGCAATCGCCCCAAAGCTGTACTGGGAGCTTCTGACCCCTGAGAATTCACTGCCTTCGCGTCCTTTGCTGTTTCCACAACTGCATTTTCATCCATCATGACACTGTCATTGTCCTGGCAAGACTTGCCACCCGCTGGTACGACTGCAACCGATCTGCGTGCTCGTAGGTATCGGAAACCACAATGACTTCGCTGGCCCCGGTGTCGGTCACCAGTTTCTCCAGCCCGTCCTTTACAGTACGATCCGATCCCACAATCGCTGCGCTCATCCTGCTTGCAACTGCCGAACGCTCCCAATCCTGCCAGAGGAATTCCATCGAGTCGACTGGGGGTAACAGCTCTACCGGCTGATTCCGGATCAGGCTCAGAAACCGCTGCTGCGAAGTAGTGAACAGCCGCTGCGCCGCCGCATCTGTCTCCCCCGCAATCACCGGTACTGCCACCATCAAATAGGGCTTCGGAAATGCTTTACCCGGCCGGAACTGTTCGAAGTACAGCTCTGCCGCAGCGTAAAGATACTCAGGCGCGAAGTGCGCAGCGAATGCGAAAGGCAACCCCAGTCTCGCCGCCAACTGGGCGCTGAAGCCACTGGAACCCAGCAGTGTGATCGGCACGTTGCTGTCCTGACCGGGGATCGCTCTCACCAACTGTCCCGGCTTTTCCGGTCCAAGGTAGCTGCGCAGCTCTTCCAGAAGTTCTGGAAAATCTTCCCCGATCTGGTGCAAGCTCCGTCGCAGCGCCCGCATGGTGTGTGCATCCCCGCCAGGAGCGCGGCCTAGACCTAGATCGATCCGCCCAGGATAGAGTGCGTCCAGCGTCCCAAACTGTTCCGCAACCACTAGCGGCGCATGGTTGGGGAGCATCACGCCACCGCTGCCCACTCGGATCGTCTTCGTTGCCGCTGCAATGTGCCCAATCAGCACGGGCGTGGCCGAGCATGCCAGTCCTCCAATCGCGTGGTGCTCAGCCAGCCAGTAGCGGTTGTATCCCCACCGCTCCACATGCTGTGCCAAATCCACTGAGCGAGCAATCGCAGAGCCCGCTGACTCACCTGCCCGCATGCCAACAAGATCAAGAACCGAGATTGCCAATCCATCGCTCATTTAGGGCAAATCCAGAATTACTGTGCCCCACTGAGTCCGAGGCAGGTTGCAGCCCCTTCCACCCCCGCGACGAAGACCTGTCGCCGGGGGCCCCGGGGCCTTCCACCCCCGCGACGAAGACCTGTCGCCGGGGACCCCGGGGCCTTGTGGTCGCGTCAACTTCCGTTAGTCAAGTATATCAAAGCACAAAATGGCCAAATTTGCATGTAACTTATTTAGTTTCATTGGCATAGAGCAAAACCAGGAAAATCGATGTGTTCCTGGTCCGGGCTGCGAGGTTCGGGCTGGTTTTTCCGGTTTGAGGAGGCTGGAGATTTGCATGATTCAACCCTTCAAGACCAGTGTGCGCCGGATGCGCATAATTATGTGCAAATGCGCGAGGGAAAATTTGCCGGCGCGGGATGAGAGTCCGGCTGTGCGGGACAAGTCCGCAGCTTTAGAGCGGTTCTCCAATTCACGTGGAGTCACCGGGGTCGTGAAAGGTGGCTTTTACTTCCACCCCAGCGACGAAGACCTATCGCCGGGGGCCCCGGTTGAGGAAAAAGCCACTTGAGGTCAGTGGGTTCCCTCTACACCAATTGGAGAACCGCTATAGTAGTCCCATCCGTCGCCTGAAGGCGAGGGGTTTACCGATCCCCTATCGGGGACTCTAAATCGACCATTACCGCCCCAGCCAGTTTTGTCCTTGCCGGCACCACCGTCACCGGCGCCAACACGGTCGCAGCGGAGACGTTTGCAGTGGGCGGCATCAACGGGGATGGCAAAGCCGACCTGGTCTTGACGGAAACCGTACCCACCGGCACCGTAACCTTCATGAATGGCACAACCACTCTCGGCACTGGAAACCTCTCCACTTCTGGCGTGGCCACTTACACCACCACCATGCTGCCAACCGGCGCGGACAGCATCGAGGCCGTCTACGGAGGAGATAGCAATTTCCTCGGCAGCACGTCGCCCGCAGTCACGGTAACCGTCAACACCGCGCCTGTTGTGGTCGCCACCACCACCATGCTCGCCGCCTCAGCCACGTCTGTCACCAGCGGAACCAGCATCACGTTTAGCGCTTCCGTCTCGGCGGCGTCCGCCACTGCCACCCTGACCGGAACCGTGACCTTCACCGACGGCACAACCACGCTCGGCATCGGCTCCGTCGGTTCCAACGGCATGGCTACCTACTCGACCAGCAGCCTCACCGTCGGCTCCCACAGCATTACCGCGCCCTACGGAGGAACCACGACGTTCTCCCCCTCGACCTCCTCCGCCGTCTCCATCACCGTCACTGCCGCGGTGACTCCGAGCTTCACGCTCAGCCTCAGCCCTACATCAGGCACGGTGAGTATCGGCAGCAGCGCCACATCCACAATCAGTGTTACGCCCACCGGCGGATTCAGCCAGGCCGTGAGCCTCGCATGCTCCGGCGCGCCCGAGCACGCCACTTGCAGCATCGCCCCCACATCCGTCACGCCCAGTGGCGCCGCCGCATCCACGGCGACCCTGACCATCGCCACCAACGTGAGTTCTGCCGCGCTGCACATTCCAGCAACGCCGGCAAGACTCCGCGGCTCCGGCGGTTCTGGAACATTGGCATTTCTTGGTGCGGGAGTCGCACTGGGATTCACACTGCTATGGCGCCGCCGCAGTTTCTGGTGGTACGCCCAGTTGGGAATCGCGCTGCTCGCCGCAGCTCTGGTCACGGTCACCGGATGTGGCGGATCGAGTCATGCAACTCCGCAAGGGAGCTATACGATCAACGTCACTGCGTCGTCCGGCTCCAGCTCGCAAACAGCCACGTATACGCTGACGGTGCAGTAGGGCCTTCCATCCCGTCCGTGGAGAATCAGAGGGTTGGGAGTTGCTCCCAACCTTCTCTGACTCCTGCTTGAAGCTGGTCCTGGAATTCTGCTTAGTTTGAGGCTGCCGTGGTTGTGGGCGCGGCGATAACAAAACCTGCTTCCTGGTCGGCGAGCGAACTGCCTCCAATCCAGACCGTGTAGTGCGTTGCTTCAATGGTCGGAGTGCTTTCGAGGTTGTAGAACGAGAGCTCGTTGAAGCCGAGCGGAAAGCTCACCTGCTTTGACTCGCCCGGCGCCAGCGTGACGCGCTCAAATCCTTTCAGACTGCGTACCGGCTGCTCGATGCTTGCGCCCAGGTTGCGAACGTAGCACTGCACCACTTCGGTAGCCGAACGGCTTCCGGTGTTTGTCACCGTGGCCGAGGCTTCAACAAGGGTGGCGCCGCTTTTATCGAGGGCCTGCGCCAGCGGGATGCTGGGCTTCGACACTTTGACATTGCTGTAAGAGAAGTTTGTGTACGAGAGGCCGTAGCCAAAGGGGAAAAGCGCGCTGTTCGGGACATCGATGTAACGCGAGAAGAAGCGCGTGTCTCCATCCGGAGGCTTGGAGAGGTCGATGCCGGTTGCCGGGCGCCCGGTGGGGAACTGGTTATAGTAGAGCGGTTCCTGCCCCACCGCGCGCGGGAAGCTCATGGGCAGCTTGCCGCTGGGCGACACGTCGCCGTAAAGGATGTCGGCGAGGGCATTGCCGGCCTCGGTTCCGGGGAACCATACCTCCAAAATGGCCGTAACATGGCTGGCTGCCCAATCGAGCACAAGTGGGCGGCCGGAGAAGACGACCAGCACCACCGGTTTGCCGGCGGCAACGACCTCTTCAAGTAGTTGTTCCTGGTTACCGGGTAAATCGAGATAGGCACGGCTGCCTGCTTCACCGCTCATGGCGTTCGACTCTCCGAGCGCAAGGACGACGACGTCGGCATCGTGCGCGGCCTGCACAGCTTTGGCAAAGCCGGCTTGTGAAGCATCTTCAATCTCGGTTCCCTTGGCGTAGATCACAGTGCCGCCCGACTTCCGGGCGCGTTCTTCGAGCGCCTGTTTCAGCGTAATAATGTCGGGATCCCGGCCGGCGCCGCCCCAGGCACCCACCATCTCCGCAGCTTCATCGGC
>CAVZNB010000006.1:0-108674 GCA_963776535.1 uncultured Acidobacteriaceae bacterium
AGTTGTAGTATTGTGTTATGGCTCAGTCTCACCGAGAAGCGTCGCGACAGCTCTTCGATATCGCTGAGCAGCAGCAAGGCTTCTTCACCACGAAGCAGGCTAAGGCTGCCGGATTCGCCGAAAATACTCATCCCTATCACGTGCAGGCCGGGAACTGGATTCGCGACCATCGCGGCATCTACCGCCTGGCGCTATTTCCGTCGCCGGATCGGCCCGATCTTGTGCTCTGGTCGCTCTGGTCCCGGAATCGGAAGGAAGAGATCGAAGGGGTTTACAGCCATCAAACGGCGCTAAGTCTCCATGAGCTGTCGGACCTGAATCCGGCAAAGCTTCACATGACTGTTCCGACGAATTTCCGGCGCAACAGCGAAATCCCGGGCATCGTCGTGCTTCATTACGCGGACCTGCTAACGACCGATGCACAGGCTGGTCCTGGCTACAAGTACACTAAGCCTCTGCGAACGATTCTTGATCTGATCGAGGCTGGAACGGTTGAGCGGACGTTCATTCGTCAAGCTCTTCGGCAGGCTGTTCACCGCGGTCTGATCACGCGCCAGCAACTTCGGAGTGCGAAGATGAGCGAAATCGCACGAAAGATGGTCGAAGATGTACTTCGACGGGCTGCATAGTGGCGATCATCCGAGAACATACGCAACTGCTGGAGCCTTTCGCAGAGCCCTGGAAGAGCGGCTCAAGAGGCATGTCCCAGACGGAACGGGTCGATATCAATCGCCTCAGGCGGCAAGTATCCTTTGACCGGCTGCTGGCAAGGCTGTTCCGGGAAGATGCGGCGCCGTGGGTGTTGAAGGGTGGTTATGCGCTGGAACTTCGCTTCAAGTCGGCTCGATCGACAATCGATATCGACCTGACGATGCAGCGCGTTGTGGGAACAGTCGGAAGGTAGCGATCCAGTCCGAGCGATACGAGAGATGCTGCAGGCGATGGCCGATGTCTCATTCGATGATTGGTTCGAGTACACGATTGGACCACCCGTTATGGATCTAACTGCAGCCCCTTATGGCGGCGCTCGCTATTCGGTCGAGACACGTATGGATGGAAGGATCTTCGCCCGGTTTCATCTCGATGCAGGCGTTGGTGATGTGGTGATACTGCCTCTCGAAACCGCCGAGTGCCATGACTGGCTAGGGTTTGCAGGAATCGAGAAGCCACATGTACGGATGATCTCTCGGGAACAGCAATTCGCCGAGAAGATTCACGCTTACACGCTTCCGCGAAGCACTCCGAATAGCCGGGTGAAGGATCTGGTGGATATGGCTCTTCTGATCGCAGACGACCAACTTGACCGGCGGAGGGTAATCAACGCATTGCATTTGACCTTTGATCGAAGGGGGACTCACGCTTTGCCAACAAGCTTGAGCGTACCGCCGCCGGATTGGCAAACGCCGTTCCGGGCGCTCGCTGAAGAATGTGGGCTGCAGAAGGACATCGCCGCGGTCTTCGACAATGTGCGCGAGTTCTTCCAAAATGTTCTGGGACGCGGAGTGGAGCAGTGATTGGAGATGGCCAGCAGAAGTTCAGAATCGGTTTTATTCGAGCAGCGTGACGAGGAGAACCAGCGACTGCGGGAAGAGAATGCGAGGCTGCGTCGTGTGCTGGCCGCTCACGGCATCTCTGTTCCACAGTTCGTACCAGACGATGCACGCGCGGTTCAAACGATCACGCCCGCGGCTGTGGAAAACAAGGAGGAGCGCGCTCGCAAACGGATCGCGCTCTTCCGGAGCCTGTTTTGCGGGAGAGAAGATGTCTATGCACGGCGATGGGAAAATCCCGACGGCCGGTCTGGATACTCACCAGCTGCGCTGAAGGATTGGAAAGCCATCAATTCAAGCAGGGTGGAGGATCGGAAGAAGGTTGACCGGAATACACGGAAATTCCTTCCGTTGAGCGACGTGGTTATCGAGAATCATCTTCTCGGAAAAGAGATTATTGGCATTTACCCTCTACTCCCGGACGAGACCTGTTGGTTTCTCGCCGTGGATTTCGATAAGAAAACATGGACTGACGACTCCCGCGCGTTTCTCGATACATGCCAGGAGTTGAACGTGCCAGCGGCCCTGGAACGCTCGCGCTCTGGAAATGGCGGCCATGTTTGGATCTTCTTTGAACATGCAATTCCGGCAAATACCGCACGCAAGCTCGGATGCGCGGTTCTCACGCGGACTATGGAACGCCGGCATCAACTAGGCCTCGATTCTTATGACCGCTTTTTCCCGAACCAGGACACGATGCCCAAAGGCGGGTTCGGAAACCTGATTGCGCTTCCCTTGCAGTTTGCACCGCGCAAGTCGGACAACAGTGTCTTCATCGATGCCAGCCTCCGTCCATATCCGGATCAGTGGGGGTTTCTTTCTACGATTCGACGGATGTCTACCACAGCCGCGGAAGAAGTCATCGACGATGCCCAACGCAATGGCGATCTGATCGGGGTTCGCATCAGCATTGCCGATGACGAAGATGCACAAGATCCCTGGACATTGCCACCTTCACGAAGGCGAATGGAGCGGCCGATTGAGGGACCACTCCCTGAAACGGTACAGATCGTCCGCGCGAATCTTCTTTACGTGGAAAAGCAGGGCCTGCCACCGGCCATGTTGAATCGTCTGCTCAGGCTGGCGGCATTCCAGAACCCGGAGTTTTACAAGGCGCAGGCGATGCGGCTTCCAACATACGCCAAACCGCGCGTGATCGCGTGCGGCCAGGATTTTCCCCAGCATATTGCCGTGCCGCGCGGGTGTCTGACGGAGGTAATGGCCCTTTTACAGGCGCACAATATCCGGCCCAAAGTTCGGGACGAACGGTTTGCAGGCACACCTATCAAGGTGGAATTCGATGGTCAGCTTCGGCCCGTCCAAGAAGAGGCTGTCGCAGGGATCAGCGTCTACGACGAGGGAATTCTCTGCGCCCCGACGGCCTTTGGGAAAACGGCTGTGGCGGCATGGCTGATCGCAAAGCGCAAGGTCAATACCTTGATTCTGGTTCATCGGCAACAACTACTCGATCAATGGCAGGAACGGTTGGCCATGTTCCTGAGTATGCCAGCAGACTCGATTGGGCATATCGGCGGCGGAAAGATGCACCGGACAGGGCGCATCGATGTCGCGGTCATTCAGAGCCTCTATCAGAAAGAAATAGTAAAGGACTTTGTTGCTGAATACGGCCAAGTCATCGTCGATGAATGCCACCACATATCTGCGTTTACGTTTGAGCAGGTGATGAAGCAGGTGAAAGCGAAATATGTCGTTGGCCTGACGGCAACGCCGACGAGAAAAGATGGACATCATCCAATTATCTATATGCAGTGTGGCCCCGTCCGGTTCAGCATGAGCGCCAAGGCAATGGCCGAAACGAACCCTTTCGAACATAGGGTGGTTCCCCGTCACACGGATTTCCGGATGCCGCCCGATCTCATTGAAGTGACGATTCAGGATGTCTACGGTGCACTGTCGAATGATGCGTCACGCAATGCAATGATCGCCGATGACGTCGTACGTGCCATCGAGGCGGGGCGTTCGCCTCTGCTCCTGACTGGCAGGACGGAGCATCTGCAGTATTTTGCAACTAGACTCAGTGGCGCCGCCCAACACGTTTTTGTTTTGAAGGGCGGCATGGGCAAGAAGCAGCGCCGGCTGACCGCAGAGGCTATGGCGGCTGTGCCAGACGACGAATCGCGTGTGATTCTGGCGACAGGAAGCTATATCGGCGAAGGATTCGACGATGCGCGCCTGGATACGTTGTTTCTCGCCATGCCTATCTCCTGGAAGGGGACACTGCAGCAATATGCTGGCCGCCTCCATCGTCTCCACGACAACAAGCGCATCGTACAAGTCTATGATTACATCGACAACGGGGTCCTGATGCTGGCAAGAATGTACGAGCGCAGATTAAGGGGCTACAGCACAATTGGGTACGCAATCGACCAGGCGAATGACCGGTTGTCTTTTCTTTAAGTCTCACACCCGTAACCAAACCGTTTCCCAGTCCATCCCAGCCCCCGTTCACTTTGTCTGATTGGAACCTTTACCGGGCATAAACTCGACCACTGGTTGCACGTCGATGGGCTTTTTCTTCGGTTGATGCCGGTCAACTCTCGTGCTCTGGAGTGGTAGGCGCGCTCACGGATTTTCCAAGCAAGTTGATCAGAGCCGAAAACGCGCTGGTGAGCCGCTCCGGGGTCACCGAATCAGGGAGAGGGATGGTCAATGCCGGGCGGTTCGTCCGGGCGTCGCGTGTGAATTGCATGGGCAAGACTTGAGCCGCGCGCGGTTCGGGAGCGGTTGTAGAGCGCCCAGTAGTGCTGCCTTCCAGGCTTCCCGCAGTGCCGCCCGCGGTGATTGCTTCGATCAATCGCAGTCCAGCTTCGAAGAACGAGGCCGCGGCAAACTCGACGCCGTTGCTGCCAGGAATTGCCGAAGGGGAAGTACGAGCACCGGCAGGCACTCGTACCGTTTCACCCGCTAAATCGGTCGGCTGCATCTGAACATCCTGCTGCGGCTGCGTAAGAGGAATAGGCTCGGCGGGAGCGTGGTCAATCACCGGTTTGGGCCGGCCCGGTTGTTCGGCGAAAATCTCTTTCACGGCCTGTAGCATGGTCTTGCGGCCTAGCTTGGCGAAGCTGATCTCGTCCGTGGGTGAATCGAAGACGCCGGCGAACAGCGATTTCTTCAGAGCCAACGTCTCCCAAACACGCTCTTCGATGCTCTTCTCCGTGAGCATGTGAACTACGTGTACAGGTCGCGACTGGCCCAGCCGGTGTACGCGCCCGATGCGCTGCTCGAGCCGTGCCGGGTTCCACGGGGGCTCGAAGTTCACCACCGCCGAGGCCGCTTGCAAATTGAGGCCCACGCCTCCCGCATCGGTTGAGAGAAAAACCTTGCAGTCCGGATCGTTGCGGAACTTCTCCATCAATGCGCCGCGCTGGCGCGAGGGCACGCCGCCATGGAGAGAAACGAATCCGATGCCCAGCTTACGCAGCTCCTCACCCGCCAGATGAGTCATTCGCTCGTACTCGCTGAACACCACCACTTTGCGTTCTTCGCTCGACGACGAAATCGCGTCATGATCTCGCGAAACTCCTGGAGCTTGGGCGAATGATGGGTCTGCTTGTCGAAGAGAAATGTCGAGTTACACAACATGCGCATGTTTTGGATGCAGCAGAGAATGCGCTTTTGATCGATCTCGGAGAGCCAGCCCTGGCGTTCCCATTTGCGCATGAGCGCCGCCAGCATCTCGCTCTGCTCGTAGTAAGGTTCCGCCTGCTGGCTGGTCAGCGGCACGCGGAAGATTTGTCGGTTCGCTCGGGCAGATCCTTCAGCACCTCGGGGCGCGTGCGCCGCAGCAGGATTGGCGCCAACTGATCGTGAATCTGATCCAGGCCGCGATAGCCGGTCAGATGGCCCTTGTCGTCCAGCACTCGGTGCTCGTCTACGAAGCGGAACGCCGGGCCGAGCCGGCGGCCATCGACGAACTCCACAACGGAAAACAGCTCTTCCAGTTTGTTTTCGAGCGGCGTGCCGGTAAGCACGAAGGCATAGCGGCTCTTCAGTTGTTTGATGGTGCGGGCGGTCGCGGTGGTCCAGTTTCGGATTCGCTGCGCCTCGTCGAGGATGATCAGGTCCGGACGAAGTTCCTGCATGTAACGGATATCTTTGAGAACCAGCTCGTAGTTGGTGAGGGTGAAGAACTCCGGGGAGGCATACATCGCGCCGGCGCTGCGGCAACAGACCTTCGATCGATCTGCACAGAGCGATCGGTGAACTTCTGGATCTCCGTCTTCCACTGGTACTTCACCGAGGCCGGCGCAATCACCAGCACTCTCTCGATTCCGCGGCGTTGACGTAAGAGTTCGGCCGTGGCCAATGCTTGAATCGTTTTGCCAAGCCCCATGTCGTCTGCCAGAACCGCGCGCCCGCGGCAAGCCGCGAAGATTGCGCCACGGGTCTGATAGGGCAGCAGCTTCGTTCTTCAGAACGCCGGCTGTGGGATCAAGCTCGCGCTTCAATTTAGCGAGCAGCTTGCGCTCCAGTTCCAGACCTTCGGCCAACTCGTTTTCCCGGTCGATGTAATCCAGCACATCGCTATAGATAACCGCCTGACCATCTGCGTTGCGCAGCGCCTCGAGCACTTCGGCGAATCGCCGGTAATGATCGCGGCGCAGAAAACCGCTGGCGTCGAAGTATTCTGGCGCAAGCGACAAGAGCGCAGGCGAAGGTGAAGCCGGCATGCGCAGCCGCACCTCGATGGTGTTCCCATATTGAAGAGAAATGGATGCGCGCGTGCGCTTGAACTTCCCGGTTTCCAGCGTCTTCTGATGGCGCTTCCGCAGCCGCAGAAGCATCGCCTCAACGTGCTTGCAGGTTCCCAGCGTATTGACGGCAAAATCCGGGCAGGAGCAATAATTCTCAAAGAGCCCCAGGCCGCGAATGGCCACTTTATAGGTCTGTCCGCTGGCCGACTTGACACTGTAATCGCCATAAGGCCCGGTTTCGGGCCGTTTCAAAATCTTCAGCGGAGCCGTCGCGGCCCTCTGCCGCCGCTCGGCGATCTGCTGTTCGATCAGCATAGGAGTGATCCCTCTTCAAGAGCGTATAACATGGTGGGCTTGATGCCTCAGAGTATAGAGCGGCCCTCACGTCGCCACTCCGCCAAAATCTTGTCAATCTGATCGGCGACGCTCTCACGGGCCGCGGCACGATCCATTCCTTGTGTCAGCAATTTATCGTATTCGGTATGTTGATGCCGAACGGCTGCGATGACCGCCGCAGTCAACGCGCGATCCTCCAGATTCCTTCCCGCCTCCGTCCGTCCAACGCGCCCACTACCTCTGGCGGCGGTATGTTCGGCAATTGCAGCGCGTTCATGTTGTGGGCAGCCGGGGAACAGGACCCCGATCTGTTTCACCATGCGAGCCACCAGCTTGCGGTCTTCTTCCCGCCGTCGCACGGCCTCACGCGCGCGTCCAGCCGCCCTTTCATCCGCATCTTCGGCGCATTCCTGTTCGGCTCTTTCCAGAGCCGATGTCTGAACGAGAATGCCCTGTCTCTCGTAACGCTTTCGAGCCCGGCTAAAGCGGACCACCACAGCGTTTCGCGAACTATGCTTCGATGCTCGGCGCGTCAAAGCCACGTCGCCCGCGGCAAGAAACTCGAGGTCGCCGAGACCGGCGCACGCTAGACAGAGCGGCTGCTCGGCTTCCATCAAAAGGAACGATCCCTCGCCCATCCCCACGCCGCACTCCGAGCACTGCGCGCCGCGCAGGATCTCGAATACGACTAGTTGCGGAGTGCGATTCAGCTTTTCCTGGAGTTTCTCTTGCTTCCGCTCAGAGAGCGCGGGCGATATGTAGTGTGTCGAGTAGTTTTTCTCGATCGCCGGGTCTCCGCTCTTGCTGAATTGCAAGGGGATGGTCCCGGACCGCACCCTGCGCACGTAGCCAGTTTCACTTGGCTTCAGGCCCTTTTCCCGAGCCCAACGCCGGAATATTTCCATCGACGAAGAGATCTTGTGGAGATTTCCTTGAATCACTCGCTCCAAGTAGTCCACCCGCCCTTTGCGCCAGGAATCGACGTGCATGGGCAGCAAGAGTCCCATACCGCACAGCACATCAATGGCGCTGACGTAATGCTGACGCGACAAAGCGGTTTCCGAAGCACGTGCAACCCGCTTTTCCAAAGTGAGTTTACGACCCGATTGTGACATGGCAACGATAGCCTCCGATGACGTACCCAATCTGCACAATTATCGGCGACATTGCGCACCCCAAATGACCAATCGCTTCTCCGCGGAATCCGGGGCGTCACAGGGTTTCGCTTGAGAGAATCGGCTCCCCACACCTCCCACAACAGTGGGAATATTCCGTATAAGGGTCAGAACCTAACATTCTCCCCGAAGCTCTTCAATCTAATGAGGCATTGCCATTTTCACTCGATTCGGCGATACTAAACTTGACCCGTACGGGATGGGATTGCTGCCCGATGTCTTTCCAAGTGACTGATGGGATGCCACTTGTATCCAGACCTCGACCAGCTCCTTAGGGCAGCCGGAAGTAGCATGTTTGGCATCAAGCCGAGCGGAAAGCAGGCTTCCTAGCAGCTCTACTAGCAGTATTGCGACCATTGTTTTCCCGTAAGTTACTTAAAATGAAGGCGCTATCGTCTAGGGGTTAGGACGTGAGATTCGACCGTCGCCACCCTCATTAACTCCTCTAAAATCAAATAATTACATCAAAATAATGGACTTATACTGCGATTCCCCATGCGACCAAATTCTGTCGAAAATGCACCAAAATTGCTGCTTTTAGGCACTTTTTGCGGGCTGTGCTAGTAAATAGTGCTAGGAAAAATGAGGCGAAATGTATCGAGGGAACCCTTAAACTTTCGGGTGCTAGTGCTAGGAAGCAGTGCTCGGAAGGTCAGGGCGGAAACGTCTCGTTGAACCCTTAAATTTCCTAGCGCTAGTGCTAGTAAGCAGTGCTAGGAAGCGCGGTCCCTCAAAGAGTTTGGTCCGAGATTCAACGGTCCGCCCACGGTTCTAGGTTCGGAATACATCGGCGCTGATCTTCGCGAGCGAATACGACGTACTGCGCCCCCCGGACGAATCTTTCTTCAGGACACCCGCTCTGATGAGATCCTCAATATCGCGCAGCGCGGTATCCTGCGAACACTTCTCAAGCTTGGCCCATTTCGAAGAAGTCAACTTGCCTTCGAAGCCATTCAATAGCCTGTTGATCATGCTGCGCTGCCGCTCGTTGAACTCCGTTCCTGCGAACCGATCCCAGAAGCGTGCCTTGTTGAGCACGGCGGCCAGGATGGTCTCGGCGTGGTCAAAGGCGCGATCCAGACATGCCAGAAACCATTCAAGCCAGCGCGTAATATCGAGATCACCTTTCTGCGTCGCTTCGAGAATCTCGTAATAGGCTTTCCGCTCCTGCTGAATCTGGGCCGACATGCTGTAGAAGCGTTGGGGGCTTCGCTCTGAACGCGCCAGCACCATATCGGCGATTGCGCGCGCAATACGGCCATTGCCATCCTCGAATGGATGAATGGTGACGAACCACAAATGCGCTATGCCTGCCTTGAGCACGAGGTCGGTTGAATTCTCCTTTTCAAACCAGTCCAGGTACTTCTTCATTTCCCCGCGAAGGCGGGCGGCAAGAGGGGCTTCATAATGAACTCGCTCTTTGCCAATTGGTCCTGAAACCACTTGCATAGGGCCATTCTTGTCATCGCGCCATGCGCCGACATTAATCCGTGAAATTCCGCTTCGGCCGGTCGGAAACAACGCGGCGTGCCAGTCGAACAGACGTTGCGCCTTCAAGGGCTGACCATAGTGCTGGGTTGCATCCAGCATCATTTCAACAACGCCCTCGACATCGCGGTCAGAGGGCGTCAGGCCGCCTATGTCGATTCCAAGCCGACGCGCGATTGAGGAACGAACCTGGTCCCGATCGAGTTTCTCCCCTTCAATCTCACTCGATTTGAGAACATCCTCGGTCAGGGTGTTCAGTACGGCTTCCTTTCGGAGCTGGAAGCCGAGCCCCTCCATTCGGCCAATCAAGCGTCCCTGCCGGTGTCGTACTTCAACCAGACGTTGAGAAACCCTCTCGGAGTCCCAGCGAAATTCCGGCCAGTTCGGCCGCTCGTGAATGTAGTTTCCGCGATTTATTCTCCGCACCATGTGCAGAGAATATAGCGCGTATTCACCGCAATTTCAAGTTCTAATCTACGCATCCAATGCGGCACTTACGGCCTTCAATCTCCGCACTCTCAAGGGACAACTGAATGCGCTGCAAGAGTCGACAGCCAAGGAGATGATGTCTTGAGTGTCTCTCCCGAGAACCACAGTAAGCCGATCTTCTGCCAACTCAGGAAATCTTTTGTTAGGTTGTCGGGCTCCTTTGGGAGCAGAATTGCCACGCGAGGCTCGATCTTCCCATTTATCCGAAACCAGTAGTCGAGTACTTGTCCCACGGCCATTCGGATGTGGGGAGGCTCGATTGAGCTTTTCACTTCGATGAGAAGGTCGGTCTTTGATCCGTCGAAGTTCTTCACCAAAACGTCAAAGAGTGCGCTTTTACTGATTCCTTCCAAGAGTGTGTAGTCGGTAAGTAGTTTTCGTAGTTGGTTTGTTAGTTTGTTATGGATCTTTCGGCAATTAACAAGCAGCTCCTTTTGGAGGATTTTTAGATCAGCTTCATCTTTAAGAGGAATGTTCCTCCCAGCCGTCTTCTTTTCCGTAAGCACGTGTTTGGTCGGATCCGTGGTTCCGACTCCAACGAGTTCGGGAAGATCTCCGCCAATCTCATCGAGATCCGCAGCGTCATCAATTCCACCCTTGCCGTAAAGGCGGATCATATGAAGATATTGTTCATCTAGAGGCTCGTTGAACACTTTGAGCTTCTTCAGGAGTGCGGTCACGCCCGCATTACCGTTCATCACTGGAAAGCGAATCCGCTTATCCAGCGCGAAAAAGACAGGACTAAGGAGGAACTCAGGTCGCATCAGCTCATCATTATGGTTAGCCTTAGGAATTCCGGGCAGAGTCATAATCTTCCGTACTAGGCTGAGGCCTTGTACATCGGTATTCAGGTGAAAGGCAGTCCGAAACAGGGGTATCAACGTCTCCATATTGTCCCGGATCCAGTCCAGTGAACTATTTCGATAAGCCTTATAGAAATTTGTGAAGCCCGTATCACCCAAAATCAGCTTCTTGGTTTGCGGCGATCCCGTCCATTGTGCGGCGTCTTCGGCCACCCCAGCCAGTGTCGATTCTCCACGTTGCTTCTGCAAAATACTTTCGAGCGCTGGTATCTTTGTGCTCGCAACGTAAGGCGCATCGGGCCCGTGGTTATTGGAAGTGATCCAGGTTAGCCTACAAAGTCCGTGAAGCTGTTCGGGAACGATCCTTCGCTGTTTAAGAAGAGTGCTAGCCATCGCTCTGACAAGATGATTGGTGCGGCGTTTTCGCCCCGTCCACTTTTCCGACATGTAAGGCTCCCTGCATTGTGCCAAATTAAAGCTGATTGCGATGTGTAGCCAGAATGTTAGCACCCAAGTGCAATCGGCGAGCGCTCAGAGGGCGTAGAAACTGACGCGTCCGACTCGTAGAACCGGCCTCGCTCAGATGCCTGTAATGACTACCTGTAATCACATGACTTCATGTTGTCATTGGACGCAAGGCAACAAACGGGAGCAATGTTGCGGCATATCGCAGCCCTGAAGGGCCGATGGAGGTGCCGATGATAGCCCCGCTTCTACCTATCTTCCCTCGCAGAATCGCACGCGGGCAAATTCTGCGCTGGATTCGTCCTGCCGTCAACCTCTTAACCTTTCTCGCCGTGTTTCCCGCGCTCGCTCACGCGCAGAGCGGTTCGCCGTTCGATACCGGCTTCACCGCCATGCAGACTCTGTTTACCGGAACGGTCGCAAAAGTCGCCAGTCTCATTGCGATCGTTGTCGGCGGCTACCAGTTCGCGCACGGAGAACCAGGCGCAAAAAAAGTTGCAGTCCGCGCAACAGGAGGAAGCCCTCGCAGCTTGCTATCAGGAGCAGTACACCAACGGCAGCAAGGCCAAGCGCATCCTGCTGCCGGTTCGGCATTTGCAGCAGTGGATCGAACACAACATTTTGTTGGAGCTTGCCTCGGCTCCGTTCTCGAAAGAGGACGCCGCGCTCGTGCCCGAGGCCGGAGCTTGCCTCGACTGCCCAAAGCGCACCGGCCACAATGTTCTACTGTTTGAGGGCCTAACCCACGCGGACCAATGCTCCGATCCGAAATGCTACGCCGCGAAAGTTGAAGCGCACGTTCGTCAGACCATCGCAACCAAACCGAAGCTGGTACAGATCAGCACGGCTTACGGAACGCCCAAGGATGGCAGCGCCGTCGTGCCCCGGAACAAGTACGTTGAGGTTCGCAACGACAAGCCAACCAACCAGAAGCAGCGCGATTGGCCCGAATACAAAATGTGCAAGTTCACCACCGAGGCCATTGTCACCGAGGGCAGCGAAAAGGGCGAGTTGCGGCGCGTCTGCGCGAATCCAGAATGCCCCGTGCACCATGCCAAGAAGCAGCGTTCGAACGTTGCCGCTGATGCTGGCATCAATGCCGAACAGGAGAAGCGCCGCCGCGAGGAAGCACTCGCCCAGGCGACCGGCCTTCGGGTGTTGGGTGCCATCGTTGAAGCTGTTCCCGTTCGTCTGATGAAGCGTGACCTTCTTTTTGTGGTCGAACGGCTTGCCGCAATTGTGGACGAGCGCCGACTGGCCATCGTCCTCCGTCAACACGGCATCGGCAAAGCCAAAGGCCCCGCCGACACGCCAACCAAGTTGCTGACTGCTTTCGTCCGCAAGTCTGAGGAAAGCATTCTTGGACGCCTATTGGTGGAGCTTGTCATTCTCCACTCGGCAAGCTCTGTGAACGACTCCGGCAAGCTCCTCAAGGAAGCAGCCGAATTCTACAAGGTGGACGTAAACGCCATCACCGCCAAGGTCAAGCAAGAGTTCGCCGCCAAGGACAAGGCGGGCGCTGCAAAGAAGGCCGCGCCCAAGCCAGCCGCCAAGGCAGAGAAGAAGCGCAAGGCGGCATAATCCAACCAATCGAGATGGCGGAGCCAAACCCCAGGCTCCGCCATTTTTGCGTCCGATGCCCGTCTACCCGCCCGCACTTGAGGCTCCTGCTCCGTGGCAGGAGCACCAGATTGATCCCACCCGACGGGCATGGCAATGCCAATACTGTCCGGCTCACGTCTGAGCTATTCCGCCGCAATCCCTTCACACATTGATAGGCGGACTCAATCTTGCGCCGTCAGTGATCTGCGACTTTGCAGAGTTAAGATTAGAGGCAGTGAAAACTGCATCTTTCTCTCGCAGAGTCTGCTCATGAGTTTGTCGTCCTTTATCTGGTCAGTTGCCGATCTGTTGCGCGGCGACTACAAGCAGTCCGAGTACGGCAAGGTGATCCCTGTCAACCGGCACTTCTACGTCTTCAAGCCGCCGCGCTCGCAGGAAGAGATTGAGCTGAGCTGAAGGGCGTCACGGCTAAGATCATGACCATGCTGGAGGGCCTAGCCGAATGAGCACCAAACTGGTCAAGAAGGACTCCGAATTCGCTGAGGTGCTTGGCATCATTCGGGCTGGCCGCGCCAAGGCATATAAGGCCGTCAACGTTGCGTTGATTGACACTTATTGGGCGGTTGGTGCGCACTTGTCCAGCAGAGTGGCCGAAGGAGGTTGGGGCAAAGGGGTGGTCCGGGAGCTGTCCGATTGGCTCCTCAGACAGGCTCCAGATCTCAAGGGGTTCTCCGCCTCTAACCTATGGCGAATGAAACAGTTCTACGATGTTTACGCCGATCAGCCAAAACTCGCAGCACTGCTGCGAGTTTTGCCATGGACGCACAACCTCATGATTCTTGGGCAGAACAAACGCCCGGAAGAGCGCGAGTTCTATCTGAGGCTGGCGGTGAAAGCGAAGTGGAGTTCGCGCGAACTTGCCCGCCAGATCAAAACCGCGGCCTTCGAGCGAACTGTCCTGTCGGACAAGAAACTCGCAGCACTGCCGCGAGTTTTGCCCCAGGACGCAACCGGCGTCTTCAAGGACAGCTACCTGCTCGATTTCCTCGACCTGCCCCAGCGTCACAGCGAGGCCGATCTGCAAACCAGCCTGCTGCGCAATCTGCGCAAATTCCTCATGGAACTCGGCGACGGCTTTGCCTTTGTCGGCGAAAAGGTCCGCGTGCAGGTGGGCAATCAGGATTTTGAACTCGATCTGCTCTTCTACCACCGCGACCTGCAATGTCTGGTGGCGTTCGAACTGAAGGCGGTGCGCTTTGAGCCCGAGCACCTGGGCAAGCTCGCCTTTTATCTGGAGGCGCTCGACCGCGACCGCAAGCGCCCGCACGAAAACCCCAGCATCGGCGTTCTGCTCTGCCGCAGCAAGAATGATGAGGTCGTGGAATACGCCATGAGCCGCCACCTCTCCCCCGCGCTCGTCGCCCAATACGAAACCCAGATGATCCCCAAGGCCGTCTTGCAGCAGAAGCTCCACGAGTGGAGCCTCATGCTCCAGGCTCCCGATGCGCCCGAAGAGGAGTCTGAATGAGCCTGCCACGGTAGCCGCGAAACACGGGGAGGCGATGTTATTCTCAGGCGATGGCAGCCAACTCCATAGCAAGATTCGCGAAAAAGTTCGAGACGCTATGCATCGCGATTCTGAAAGAGCGCGGGGTCGATGATGAAACAGGCGTCGTGAGCTATCACGACCCTAACGCTCCCGATTATGTCGGGAATCAACCGCGAAACGAAGGCATTGGTCATTGCAGAATTTAATCTCAGCATTTCAAGTTTTGGGCGCCCGTCCATTTGGGGTAGTTCGATCGCGCGACTGAAGGAGCAAGTCAATTGGTATAAGGATGACTATGAAAACATAGAGTTATTGCTGGTGACCACGAGCACACTGTCTCCAAATGCAAAGCAGTTAACGCACACCCTTGGAATCACCGTCATCTGGGATCTTCCAAGATTGATCGAGGAGGCGTCGCATACAACTCTTTACGGTGAATTAAGGCAGTTCTTGTCCGATGTTGGTGTCGGCGATCTTGGCACCTTACAACCTGCCTCGGTCGAATCAGTCGTTTCGTCTGGCGAGGTCGCGCAGGACGCGAGAAAGGGCAGAAAAGGTAAGGATTATATTGCCGCATTGGATGCTATACCGCAGGGTTCACCTGGCTGGAGACAGTTCGAACTCGTCTGCACTGAGGTGATCGATTATCTGTTTTCGGAACAATTCGGATCTTCACATCGACAGAGCCCGAGTGAAGGAGCACTGCACCGCCGCGATCTTCTCGTCCGACTGCGCCCCACTCATGATTTCTGGATAGCACTAGCTCACGATTTCCGAAGCCGCTACATATTGTTTGAATTCAAGAACTATGAAGGCAAGATTGGGCAAGACGAGATTTATTCGACCGAGAAGTATCTCTTCACCACCGCTCTTCGCTCGGTCTGTTTTCTCATCGCCCGGAACGGGGCAGATGAAAGTGCGCATAGAGCTGCCAGTGGTGCGCTGCGCGAAGCGGGAAAGCTCATTATGATTTTTGACCTCCAAGATATCCGCGAAATGTTGACCGCTGTCGATGAGGATCAGGAACCGGAGATCCTGCTGTACGGACGTCGGATGAACTGTTGACCAAGATGCTGCGATGAGACGTTAAATGCGAAACACGGCGGGGTGTTTACACAACTGCGCATGCAGCACCTTCATCGGACCCGATATGTCCACTTTCGCTGTCAGTTATCGCCTTTCATCCCAATCGGCAATTGCAGTTGCAACGGTGGGCGCTGTTCCTCAATTCGCTTCATGAAGGTCCGCACATATTCGCTGACAAGTGGCGAGTTGTTGTTGGCCAGCGTCGCAATGTGCATTTCGAGACGAATCTGAGGATCGTCAAGAGGTATGCTCTTGAGTCCGCTGTGCGCGGCGCGTTCCGCTCCTGCGGGAGTCAGCCACGCCAGCAGGCGATTATCTGTCAACAGAGCTACAGCGTGCTCTTCCTGGCTTACCGAATGGCTTATGCCGGCTGCCTCACATTCTGCTCTGGTACGTTGCAAGATCAGATCGTGCATATGGTGATGAATGTTCCGGTTGAAGAATACCCACGGATAAGGACCAAGCTCATGCAGCCTCACGGAGGCTTTCCCTGCCAGTGGATGCCCTTGACGCAACACAATCATGAACGGGTTTGTGGCGAAGCAAACGGACGTTATCAGTGCGCTCGACGGTGGGGATGTGACGATGACAAGATCAAGGTCATGGTGTTGGAGATCTGCCATCAGCTCGAACGAATACGCCGTGACAATTTCAACGACGAGGTTCTTGTACAGGCGCATCTCGACGGTGCGCAGCATCTCGATCAAATTGAGAGGATGACACGTCGAAACTCCGATACGAAGCCGATGGGGCGCGTTGTGCTTGGATTCCTGCGCTTCATGCACGGCCCGCCGAAACGCCTGGACGCTCTCAGCCGCATGCGCGACGAACGAGCGTCCAGACCCGGTAGTGACCACACCACCGTTGCCGCGCTCGAAGAGTGGGGTCTGAATTCGACGTTCAATTTTCTTGAGTTGTTTACTTAGGGCTGGTTCGCTCATCCCCAGGCGCTTGGCGGCCTGAGTCATATTGCCCTCTTCATGCAGGGCAACGACCAATTCGAGATCGCGGATTCGGAATTGGCCTTCCGTCATGGCGTATCTCCCTCGGCGCGCACGAATCCCTGTGCATCACCAAGGCAAGCCGGGAGGCCCCATTACTGGTCACTGATTCCACCCGGAAATGACGGGCAAGTGAAGAGCGTTTTGTACAACCCTCGACCATATCTACTGCATTTTGACACGCTTATTGCGATTTAGTTTTGTATCCCAGAGAAAAAATTTCGCTCGCCGTCCTGGCGGCGCCTCCAGTTGACGAATTCCCCCGGACAAATCTGACCGGACCGACCGCGCAATCCCAAAAAGTTATAGCCAACTTCCAAAAAGTTATTGGACAAGACAGCACGGCCTGAAGCAGGGTAGCGGAAAGGAGCGCGCGGGAACGCTTGGCGCTCTGCGAAACGAAAGGAGGTCAGACTATGAAACCGCAACCCGTTCCCCACGGAAAGTCTCTCAGACCGCCAAAGCGTCCTCCGACTTCCGAGATTCCAGAACGCCTTATCGACAGCGAAGAGGCGGCAGCCATCATCGGAATCCATCCAAAAACTCTCCAACGATATGCGCGGCGTGGCCTGATTCGCGGTGTTCATGTGGGCAAGTTGTGGCGATTCCGCGGCTCGACGATTGAGGAATGGATCGAACGGGAAGAACTCGCGAGCTGATCCGCATATTTCCGCACATGAAGCCTCTGGTAGCACCGGCCCACTTGGACTACGCTGAATGTAGGCCAACCGTGCTCGCCACCGGAAAGGAGAAGGATATGAGGCGTGCACGACATCAAAAAGGAAGTTTGCAACGAGTCAAGCGCAAGTCAGGCGAGTCGGTTTGGATCTTTCGCTGGTACGAGGTGCAGCTTGACGGAACCAAATGCTACCGCAAGGCGGTGATCGGATCGGTCAGCGACTACAAGACCGAAGCCGAAGCACAGAAGGCGGCAGATGCGCTGCGATTGGAGATCAACGAACAAACCCCGCGACAGCAGTTACGGGCCATCAGTATTGAAACACTGGTTGAACACTACCGCTTGCACGAATTGCCGGACATTGTGAACGGCACGCGGCCTCTGGGCAGCCAGGCCGGAGAAGACGAAACACGAAAGTCCTTTTCGACGCAGACAACGTATGCAGGCTATCTGCGCAAATGGATTCTTCCACGTTGGCGATCCTACAGACTCACTGACGTGAAAGCAGTCCAGGTTGAGCAATGGTTGAAGTCGTTGCCAGTATCGCGAGGAACAAAGGCGAAGATCAGGAACATCATGAGTGCTCTTTACAGCCACGCGCAGCGGTGGGAGTGGACCACATCCAACCCCATCACACACGTGCGTCAGAGCGCCAAGCGTTCCCGAGTTCCGACAGTTCTCAATCCAGATGAACTGAAGGGATTTCTGGCAAATCTGGTGGACCCGGCAAAGACGGCGGTGCTACTTGGTGCATTGACCGGACTGCGGGTCGGAGAATTGCTGGGCCTCAAGTGGTCGGACATCGATTTCGAGAAGTTGGAAATCTGTGTCATCCGCGACGTGGTCAAGCAGCGGATCGAGCGATGCAAGACGGAGGCCTCGAAGAAGGCGATTCCCATCGATGCGGAACTGGCAGAATCGCTATGGTCGTGGCGGCTTCGCTGCGCCTACAACCAGCAGGACGACTGGGTGTTTGCCAGCCCACACGGGAAAGGCAAGCAGCCCTACTGGCCGAGTTCGCTCTATCGGGTGTATCTCAAGCCGGCATTGGAGGCCGCCGGCATCACGGAACCCGTGGGCTGGCACACCCTGCGGCACAGCTTCGGAACCCTGATGAAGGCCAACGGAGAGGACATCAAGACGATCCAGGAACTTCTCCGCCATGCCAACTTCAAGGTGACGATGGACGTGTATACGCAAGCTGTAACGGATGTGAAACGCACGGCGCACAGCCGCGTTGCACGGCAGATCATGGGGGAAAAGAAGGAGGACGAAGATGAAGTCTGAGAGCGAGTTTTTCTTATCGAACCCTTTCAAACCCTCGGGTTTTGGTTCGATTTTCTCTAAGTTCTTTGTTTTGTTGGCGTCCCCGACGGGATTTGAACCCGTGTTATCGCCGTGAAAGGGCGGTGTCCTAGGCCGGGCTAGACGACGGGGACGCTCTAAAGGGCAGAAACAGCCTGATCTGGCCGAAAGCGCCCTTATGAAGGCTACCAACTCAGGAGGGTGATGTCAAAAAGGGCGGGCGATTGGGCGGGCCTGGAAAGCTTGCGACCAGGCCCGCCTTCGGGTCGGGACAGCGGCCGGGTCAGAAACCGGGAATCTCTCCGGTATTGGCGGGCTCTCGACAAGTTTTTGCGTCAATGGGGCGACCCCAAGCGTCTGAATACATAAGGATTCTTGAAAGCGAGTTTCCGGCGGCCGGTGCCGTCCCATCGGCGGGCGTCTTCTGAAAAGAGCGAGGGAGTTCCTGCAGACGCAGAAGTCCCCGCAACCCGAGGATGCGTGCGCGCCCGGTTGGACCACAGGCTCACATTGAAACCGGCGGGTAAACAAGGAAACATTCAGTGAGGATCAGCAGGTTGAAACGCAATCTTGGATTGATTTGTCTTGTCGTGGTGGGGCTGGCGGCGGTTGGCTGTCAGAAGAAACCGGCGGCTCCGGCTGCGGGAGCTGGCATGCAGGGCCTGCCCGTGCAGACGCAGGCGGTGAACCTGACTCCGGTGCCGCAAAGCAGCGAGTACGTGGCCACCATCAAGTCGCGGCGCTCGGCGACGCTGCAGCCGCAGGTGGATGGACGGTTGACGGAGATTCGCGTGCACTCCGGCGATCATGTGCAGGCCGGGCAGTCGCTCATGTCCATCGATCCGCTGCACCAGCAGGCCTCAGTGGACACGGCGCGCGCCACCGAGCGGCAGAAGAAGGCGCTCTACGACTACAACACGCGGGAAATTGAGCGGCAGCGCAAGCTGTTTGAGGCGGGTATTACCAGCCGCGATGTCTTTGAGCAGGCGCAGCAGGCGTTCGACAACGCCAAGGCGGATTACGAATCGGCCGTTGCGGCCACCAAGACGCAGGAAGAGCAGCTGGCTTACTACAACATTCGCGCGCCGTTCGAGGGCGTGGTAGGCGACATTCCCGTGCATGTAGGCGACTACGTTTCCTCGAGCACGATGTTGACCACCGTGGATGAGAACAAGGATCTGGAAGCCTACATCTATATTCCCACCGAGCGCGCCAGCCAGGTGCGCCTGGGCCTGGAAGTGGACCTGACAGACACCAACGGCAAGCTGCTGGAGAAGACGAAAATCGACTTCCTTTCGCCGCAGGTGGACAGCATGTTGCAGGGAATCCTGGTGAAGGCGCCGGTGCATTCCACCCCGGAGATTCTGCGCAACGCCCAGATGGTGAAGGCGCGCGTAATCTGGAGTACGACTCCCATGGCGGTGGTGCCGGTGCTTGCGGTGATGCGCCAGGGCGGACAGAGTTTTGTGTTTGTGGCGCACCAGCAGAACGGCCACTGGTTCGCTCACCAGACCGCGGTCACGCTGGGCGATACGGTGGGCAACGCGTATTCCATCACTTCCGGGTTGAATCCCGGCGACAAGGTAATCGTCTCCAGCACGCAATTCCTGGTGAACGACATGCCCGTAATGCCGCTGGGCGCATAGACTACCTTGCTGCGTGCCTGTGGATACGATCCGCGGGCTGGGGCGGAGCGCAGTTGGCTGCCCGCTGATTGCAAACGAAAAAGGAAGGCTCATCTTGTTTGTCGACTTCTTCATCCATCGGCCTGTCTTCGCCACAGTCTGCGCGCTGCTCATCATCTTGTCCGGGGCCGTGTGTATCCCGCTGCTTCCCGTTGCCATGTATCCCACGCTCGCGCCGCCGCAGGTTTCGGTTTCAACAAACTATGTAGGCGCCAACGCCGACACCGTAGAAAAAGCCGTCACCATTCCGTTGGAAGAGGCCATCAACGGCGTGGAGGGCATGCGCTACATCAGCTCTTCCAGCACCAACAGCGGCACCAGTTCGATTGTCACCACGTTCCAGACCGGCTACGACCTCGACATCGCGGCCGTCGACGTGCAAAACCGCGTGGCCAGCGTGCAGGGCCGCCTGCCCTCCGCGGTGAACGCTTCCGGCATCACCATCACCAAGGCCAACAGCAACTTCGTGCTCGGCGCCGGCTTCTACACGGAAGACGGCCGCTACTCACCGGAGTTCATCTCCAACTATCTGGATGTCTACGTGAAGGACGCCATCAAGCGCGTCCCCGGCGTGGGCAATGTGATGATCTTCGGCGAACGCAAGTACGCCATGCGCGTATGGCTTGATCCGGTGCGCCTCGCCTCCCGCGGACTTACAGCGACCGACATCATCAACGCCCTGGTCGAGCAGAACGTGGAAATCCCCGCCGGCCAGCTTGGCCAGCCGCCGTCTGACAACAAACAGGCCTTCCAGATTCCAGTGCGTGTTGTGGGCCGCCTCAGCAGCCCTGCTGAGTTCGACAACATCATTGTCAAAAACTCAACCAACGGCCTGGTGCTGCTGAAGGATGTCGGCCACTCGGTGGTTGGCGCCGAGGACTATAGCAGCAATCTCGAGTACCTCGGCCATCCCGCCAACGGCATCGGAGTCATGCAGCTTTCCAACGCCAACGCGCTCGACGTGGACAAACGCGTGAAGGTGGCTCTGGAACAGCTCAAGACATCCTTTCCGCCCGGGTTAAAGTACGCCATCGCGTTCGACTCCACCACCGTCGTCGGCGACTCCATCCGCGAAGTTCTGGTCACACTCGCTGAAGCGATTTCCATCGTCATCGTCGTCATCTTTCTCTTCCTGCTTGACTGGCGCGCCACCATCATTCCCGCCGTTACCATCCCCGTCTCGCTGATTGGAACCTTTGCCTTCATTAAGCTTTTTGGCTTCTCCGTCAACTCGCTCACGCTCTTCGGCATCACGCTGGCAACGGGACTGGTGGTGGACGATGCAATCGTCGTCATCGAAAACGTGCAGCGCCACATCGCCATGGAGCACTCCGATCCGCACGAGGCCACATCGCGCGCCATGGGCGAAGTGACCAGCGCGGTCATCGCCACCTCGCTGGTGCTCATCGCCGTCTTCGTGCCGGTATCGTTTTTCCCTGGGACTACCGGCATTCTCTACAGGCAGTTCTCGCTGACCATCGCCTTCGCCATCGCCATCTCGGCCTTCAACGCGCTCACGCTCTCGCCGGCCCTTTCCGCGCTGTTTCTGCGTGGCGAAGAAGACCGGCCCAGGCAGTTGGACTTCCTCCACATTCGGCCGGTTTCGCGTGCCTTCGCCGGCTTTGTTCATGGTGCCGATGCAGCCATCAGCTGGCTGGGCCGCACATACGGCAAATCCATTCATATCGCTTTGCAGATGCGGTACCTGTTGCTGCTGGTCTTCTTCGCCGGCCTCGGCGCCACCGTCTGGGTCTACCAGCACGTGCCCACCGGCTTCATTCCCCAGGAAGACCAGAGCTTCCTCATGGTGATTGTGCAGGCGCCGCCGGGCTCATCGCTGGCTTATACCACGTCGCTGGCCGATCGGGCCCAGGCCATTCTTGGCCAGGATCCCGATATCGCCGGAGCCTTCTCCGTCATGGGTTTCTCGCTCTCCGGCGGCGCCTCCAACTCCGGCATGATGTTCATCTCCACCAAGCCCTCCGATCAACGGCGTGCCAAAGGCCACTCCACTGCCGACATCGTGGCCCGGCTGTCGCCCAAGCTGCAAATGCTGATGTTCGCGCCCAATGGCGGCCTGGTGGCCATGTTTGAGCCGCCCGCCGTGCAGGGCGTCGGCAGCTATGGTGGCTTCCAGTTCATGCTGCAGGACCAGGGAGGCAACACCCTGACCGATCTCGACCGCGTCGCTCACCAGATTGTGGCCGGCAGCCGCGCCCGCAAGGACGTCACCGGCCTGCTGACAACCTTCTCCGCAAACGATCCGCAGGTGCTGGTCACCATCGATCGCGAGAAGGCCAAGACCATGAACATTCCGCTCTCGCAGATCACCAATACGCTGGGCGTGTTCATGGGATCGGAATACATCAACGACTTCGATTACAACAACCGCACCTATCGTGTCTTCGTCCAGGCAGACCAGCCCTTCCGCATGTCCGCGCGCGATCTGCACAGCTATTATGTTCGCTCCGACTCAGGCCAGATGGTCCCGCTCGACAATGTGGTTACCGTGGCTGAGAGCGCCGGCCCGCCCGTGATTACGCACTACAACCTCTTCCGCTCTGTCGAGATCGATGGCTCGCCGGCCCGCGGCTACAGCTCCAGCGAGGGCCTCATCGCGATGGATGCACTGTTCAACCAGAACAAGATGCCCGGCATGGCCTACCAGTGGACCGGCCTTACGCTCGATGAGATCGAATCGAGCGGCAAAGCGCTCATCATCTTTGGCTTGGGCCTTCTGGTTATCTATCTCACCCTGTCTGCGCAATACGAGAGCTTTGCGCTGCCGTTCATCATCCTGCTGGCCGTGCCCATGGCGGTGCTTGGCGCGCTGGGTCTGGTGTCTTTGCGCGGGCTCTCCAACGATGTCTATTGCCAGATCGGCCTGGTCATGCTGATCGGCCTCTCGGCAAAGAATTCAATTCTCATTGTCGAATTTGCCGAGCAGCTGCGGAAGAAGGGACGCTCCATTGCCGAGGCAGCCATTGAGGCCGCTGAGCTGCGCCTGCGGCCGATCCTGATGACCTCCTTCGCATTCATCCTTGGAGTTCTTCCGCTCGTCTTCGCCACCGGCGCGGGCGCGCTCGGACGGCGTTCGGTGGGCACCACCATCGTCGGCGGCATGCTGCTCTCCACCGTCCTCAACCTTTTCTTTATCCCGGTGCTCTACGTGATCCTGCGGCGCCTGTTGCAGCGCGGTGGCAAACACGCCGGAGAACCAGCGGCAGCATAAGGCCGGCAGCTACTCCTTCTCGTGGTGGGCAATGACGAAGTCTTTGATGCGGTCGTAGACGGCGCCGCTCACCACACCCTTCTCCGTCAAATCCTGCTTGGTGCGGTAAGGCCTGAAGCGCACGATGCGCCCTGCCCAGCTCGGCGTCATTCCGGGGACCTTCTCCAGCTCCGCGATGCTGGCGTGGTTGATGTCCACGCGCTGCTCCGGCGAAGGAGCAGACGCGGAGGTGGACGGAACTCCGGAACGGTCGCGATCCGGGTACTGTGCGAGACCGGTAATCGAGAGGCACAGGATTGCCACCGCCAATGCCGAGTTCCTTTTTGCTGAGCGCATGACGCTATTCTGAGGCCGTTGGGTGAGCGGTCGCAAACCTGGGAACGATGATTCGCAGTTTGTTCGCCCGGATGGCTTCATGGAAAGCCAGCTTGTGTTTCGGCTGTAGCCGGCCGCATTTGCAGTGCCGCTCCCGCAATCCACCTGCAACAATGACTGCATGGCAACCCAAACAGGCCTTCCCAATCCTGAACCCGCTGGCGGACTCCGCGCCTTCGGCCGCGCCCGGCTCTTGTCGCTGCTCGCGCTGGTTGTGCTGCTGGCGGTGTGCGTCACAGTCTTCTGGATGACAAGCGACGCCATGGCTCATCTGCCTTTCCTCGCCGGCACGGGCACGGCGCGCACTCTTATGGACCGTCAGAAGACGCTTGTCGATCTGCGCCCGTGGCAGACGGCACAAGCTCTGGCTCCGCTTGCTGTCAGTGCGGAGGAGGCCGAGTATGCCCACGAGGCAGAGCGCCTGGCGGACCATGAGGTGGTGCAGGCCTTTGCATCAGCCTTGCGGCTGGCCAACCTGGATGCGCAGAATCGCGTGCTGACCGGTGAGGCGCTCACGCTCTCGAAGCGGGTGGCGCAGCTGCAGCAATTGGTGAAGGAGGATCAGGCCCAGGTTGACGCCCTTGCCCCGGCAAGCGGCTCCGCGGCCAAAAACCCCGCACCGTCGGGCCGGCGCGGAGGCGGCGCGCTGGACATTGCCAAGGCGCAACTGGAACTCGACTCGGACCAGCTCGCCGATGCGCAGCAGGATCTGGAGCGGGCATCGGGCGACAATCGCGCCCGCATACAGAGCGAACTGGCCGCGCATCAGGCGGCCATGGCCAAGCAGGCAGCCGAACCGTCTTCAGAGCACTCCACTGCGATCCTTTCCGCAACGCAGCGCGGCACGCTGGCCCACAGGATCGTCGCCTGGAACAACCAGCGCGAGCGGGATGGCTTGATCCGGCAGGCATTGCAGGAAGCCCAGGCCGATGTCGTCAGCCTGACCGCCACGCACAATGCCCTGGAGGAAAAGGCCAATGCGGCCGTGTCCACGGCGGAAAGTAAAACGGCGGACCAGGACGCGAAACTCGCCAACATGCAGGTGGGCAGCGCGGAGCGGCAGGTACTCAGCATCTTCGACGACCGCATCGAGACCCAGCAGCAGCTTGCTGAGGTTTACAGCAAGTGGTCCGCCCAGGTGCAACTGCAGCACCGCATCACCCTGCACATGATCATGCAGTCGCTGGCACTCATTTTCTTGATCTTGATTGCAACGCTGCTTTGCGATGCCCTGCTGCGCCATTTGCTGTCCCATCCCATCATCGATCGCAGGCAGATGCACACGCTGCGGACCATCGCGCAATTGGGCGTGCAGGTAGTCGGTGCGCTGCTCATTCTGTTTGTGATCTTCGGATTGCCGCAGCAGATCACCACGGTGCTGGGCCTCACCACCGCGGGCCTCACCATCGCATTGCAGGACTTCATCCTCGCGTTCTTCGGCTGGTTTCTGCTGATGGGCAAGGGCGGCATTCGCGTCGGAGACTGGGTTGAGATCAATGGAGTGGCCGGGGAAGTGACCGAGATCGGCCTCATGAATACGACCCTGCTCGAAACAACGGATCTGAGAGAGCGCGGCCTTGCAACAGGCCGCCAGATCGGCTTTCTCAACAGCTTCGCCATCCGCGGACAGTACTTCAACTTCTCCACCGCCGGGCAGTGGATGTGGGACGAAATCAACGTCACGCTTCCCCCGGCCATTCACAGCGACGCCGTGGTCCAACGCATCCATGACGCCGTGGTCAAGGAGACCGAGGAGAGCACCCGCGTGGCGGAACAGGAGTGGAAACGCGGCAAACGCGACGACGGCCTGGGCCGCTTCAGCGCTGCGCCGGTGGTGACGCTGCGGCCCTCGGTTGCCGGCATCAACATGCGCGTGCGCTACGTGACCCGCGCATCGGAGAAGCTGATGGTGCGCAACCGGATTTACCGCACCGTGGTCGACCTGCTGCAAAACGAAAAGTCGCAGGACAAAGGTCAACTAGCACTCGGAGATGGAATCTGACGGCCAGGCCGGCGCAGGGCTTGCCCAATGAAATCAGGCCGGAGTTGACACCGATGGGTATCTCCCCTTAAGGTTTCATTTAGATGCAGAGCCGCCGCCATCACGGTCACCACCACCATCATGGAACCCCCATGCCGGCGGACTGCTATGGCCTGATCTAAAATCGGCCAGAGAGATCGAAGAGACACCCAAGCCCGCCGGCGACCAACGCTGGCGGGCTTTCTGCTGTGCGGACAAAAATCCAGTTTGAAACCAGGAAGATCATGAACAACAACGCACCGAGAATCGACTTTGAAAAAATGGATGGCCTCGTTCCCGGCATCGTGCAGGATGCACGCACCGGCGAAGTGCTGATGCTGGGCTTTCTCAACCCGGTCAGTTACGCCAGGACCCTGGAGTCCGGCTTCGTCACCTTCTGGAGCCGCACCCGCCAGAAGCTGTGGATGAAAGGCGAAACCAGCGGCAATCGCCTGCGCATCGTCTCCGCCGCAACCGATTGCGACAACGACACTCTGTTGTTTCGCGTCGAGGTCGAGGGTGACGGCCTGGTCTGTCACGAGGGCACAGTGAGTTGCTTCACCCGCCCCATCGCAGACAACTCTAAAGCTGAAAAGAAAGAGGAACTCCGTGGCTAACAAACTTCGTCTTGGCATTCCCAAAGGCAGCCTGCAGGACGCAACCATAGCCCTGTTCAAACGCGCCGGCTGGAACATTTACGCTGACGGCCGTTCCTACTTTCCTTCCATCGACGACAGCGAGATTGAGTGCATGCTGATTCGCGCGCAGGAGATGGCGCGCTATGTGGACCACGGCGTTCTCGACGCTGGCCTCACCGGCATTGACTGGGTGGTGGAGAGCGGCCTCGACGTCACCAGCGTCACCTCGCTCACCTACGCCAAGCAGAGCCGCCGCAAGGTGCGCTGGGTGCTGGCAGTGCCTGAAGGTAGTGGCTTTGAGAAGGCCGAAGATCTCGAAGGCAAAATCATCGCCACTGAACTGGTTGAAGTGAGCAAGCGCTACTTCGCCTCCAAGGGCGTGAATGTGAAAGTCGAATTCAGCTGGGGCGCAACGGAAGTCAAGCCGCCCACGCTCGCCGACGCCATTGTTGAAGTCACGGAGACCGGCAGCTCCCTCAAGGCCAATCACCTCAAAATCATTGACACCGTGATGGAGAGCGAGACACACCTCATCGCCGGCAAGGCCACGCTTGCAGACCCTTGGAAGCGCGAAAAGCTCGACCAGATTGCACTCATGCTGCGCGGCGCCATTGACGCGCAATCGCAGGTGGGCCTTATGCTCAACGTCAAGCGCGAAAACCTCCAGGCCGTGCTCGCGGTGCTGCCCGCGCTCAACTCGCCCACCGTTTCGCAGCTCAGCGACTCCGAGTGGGTTGCGGTCAACACCATCGTGGAAGAGCGTGTTGCACGCGATGTGATTCCGCGCCTGAAGGCCGCAAAAGCTTCGGGCATCGTTGAATACCCGCTCAACAAGGTTGTTCTCTAGTTCGGAGGAAACGATGAAAATAATCCGAACCAAGGGGCGCGGCGCAGCGGAAGCGAGAGAAGCTCTTTCCGCATTGGAACGCCGCGGCGGTGCGGCGCTTGACAGTGTCCTGCCCGCGGTCCGGCGCATCGTAGCCGATGTGCGCAAACGCGGCAGACCGCGCTCTGCTGCGCTACGCTGCCCAGTTCGACGGCCTGCAGGATTCGTCGCAAATGCGCGTCACGCCGGAAGAGATGGCAGCCGCATGGGACTCGATCCATCCCGCGCTGCGCGACGCATTGTCCACGGCTGCCGATCAGATTCGCGCCTTTGCCGTCAACCAGCTTCCGGCCTCGTGGAGCGACTACCCCATCCCCGGCCTGATCACTGGCCAGCTTGTTCGGCCGCTGAACTCGGTGGGTTGCTACGTTCCCAGCGGCCGTCATCCGCTTCCATCCACGCTGCTCATGACCGCCATCCCCGCGCAGGTGGCGGGCGTCGCGCGCATCGTCGTGGTCTCGCCCAGGCCCGCTCCGGAGACTCTCGCCGCCGCACACCTGCTTGGCATCACGGAGTTCTATCGGCTCGGCGGCGCGCACGCAGTCGCCGCGTTAGCTTACGGAACTGCAACCCTCCCGCGCATAGACAAAGTCGACAAGATCGTCGGCCCCGGCAATCTCTACGTCACCGCGGCCAAGCGACTCGTTGCCTTTGACTGTGCCATCGACATGCTCGCCGGTCCCACGGAAATTGTCGTCACCAGTGAGCGCGGCAATGCATCTGACATCGCCGCCGATCTCGTCGCGCAAGCCGAGCACGACCCCGAGGCCCTCGCCATCTTCATCACCACCCGCGCAGACTTGGTGAAAGAGGTCGTCCAAAAAGTAAAAGCGCGAAGCGTCAACAATCCCGTCGCGCGCGAATCGTTCACCCGCAATGGCTTGGCGATCATCGCCTCTACAGTGGAGGAGGCCCGCCATCTCACCAATCGACTCGCTCCTGAGCATCTCACCGTCGACGCCCCATCCGACCTCGACTGGGTGCAGAACGCCGGCTCCGTTTTCATTGGCCGCTGGTCTCCTCAGCCCATGGGCGATTACATATCGGGGCCCAATCACACCCTGCCCACCGGCGGCATGGCGCGCGTCCGCGGCGGCTTGAGCGTCAATGACTTCGTCAAGCTCATCACCGTCCAGCAGTACTCCGCGCAGGCTCTCCGCGCATTCGGCCCCAGGGCCGCGCTGCTCGCCGATGCCGAAGGCCTCGCCGGACACGCGGAGGCCATTCGCACCCGCCTCGGCAAAAGGAGATCGCAATGACGGAGGCCGCAATCAAACCCGCTACTTCCGCTACGCCAGCGCCGCGCCGGCGCGTTCAGGCCATGAAGGAGTATCACCCTCCTCTCGGCAGCCGTGAAATTCTGCGCCTGGACTTCAACGAGAATACCTTTGACTGCTCACCCAGGGTTCCGCGAAGTGCTGGGCAGCATCTCCGCGGGCGCGCTTACGCGTTATCCGGAGCGCGAGCCTGTTGAGGCCATTGTTGCCGCGCATCTTGGTCTCGCGGCAGAGCAGGTGGCTCTCACCAACGGCGTGGATGAAGCCATTCACGTGCTCTTTGAGGCTTTTCTCGAAGCCGGCGATGAACTGCTTCTACCCGTGCCCACGTACACCATGTACGAGGTGTATGCATCCGCCACCGACGCGCGCGTTGTCGCTGTACAGGCGGGCGACGACTTGCTTTTCCCCTTCGAGCGCCTGCTTGCGGCCATCACGCCGAAGACAAAAATCATCGCCATCGCCAATCCCAACAGCCCTTCCGGCACCGCCGCCACACGCGAGCAGCTTCTTCAAATCGCGCGGCGCGCTCCGCATGCTGTGGTTCTGGTCGACGAAGCCTACTTCCATTTCTTCGGCGAGTCAGTGATTGACCTGGTCGGCGTAATTCCAAATCTTGTCATCGCGCGCACCTTTTCCAAGGCCTACGGCCTCGCCGGCCTTCGCCTCGGCCTGCTCGCCGGCCCCGTCGATCTGATGTGCTGGGTGCGGCGCGTGCTCTCGCCCTACAGCGTCAACTCCCTGGCGCTGGCCTGTCTTCCGCCAGCGCTCGAAGACTCTGCCTATCTCGACTGGTACGTGGGCGAAGTGCTTGCGGCGCGGTCTGAATTCGAGGCCGCTCTCGATCAAGTCAAACTGCGCCGTTGGCCCAGCCGCGCCAACTTCATCCTCGTCGACATTGGCCCGCGGCACGCGGAGTTTGTGCGCCGGATGCGCGCGTCGGGCGTGCTGGTGCGCGACCGCTCCAGTGACCCCGGCTGCGATGGCCGCGTGCGCATCACCATTGGAATCCGCAAGCAGATGCAGCATGCCATCCTCGCTCTCAAAGAGGCGGCTGCAGCCTTGAATCTTGGAGTAGACGTAAAATGACCATCGCAAAGAAAGCCACGTCCGCAAAAGCGCCGGGAACGCGCACCTCCATCGTCGAGCGCAACACCGCGGAGACGCGCATCGCCATTAAGCTCACCATTGAAGGCAGCGGCCAGTACAAGGTTTCCACCGGCATTCGCTTCTTCGATCACATGCTGGAACTGTTCACGCGTCACGGCGCATTCGATCTTGAACTCAAGTGCAACGGCGATCTCGACGTGGATCAACACCACACCGTGGAAGACGTGGGCATCGCGCTGGGCGAGGCTTTTGACCGCGCACTCGGCGACAAGCGCGGCATTCTCCGCGCCGGATACTTCCTCATGCCAATGGACGAAACGCTCGCCATCGCCGCCGTTGACTTGAGTGGCCGCGCGGCCTTCGCTGTTGAAACCAAAGTCCGCACGCGCCTGGTAGGCGATCTGCAAACGGAACTCGTCACGGATTTCTTCGAGGGGTTTGCCCGCGGCGCCCGCGCCAATGTTCACGTAAAGACGATGTACGGCCGCTCCAACCATCACAAGATCGAAGCCATCTTCAAGGCCTTCGCGCGCGCCCTGCGCGTAGCCTGCTCGCGCGACAAGCAACTGGGCAAAATGCTGCCGTCAACCAAAGGATTGCTTTGATGCGTGTAACGGTCATCGATTACAAGGCGGGCAATCTCACCTCGGTGTTGAAGGCTCTCCGTCATCTGGGCGCCGAGCCTGAAGTCACCGATAGCGATACCGCGCTCGTCGAGAATGCGGAGAGAATCGTGTTGCCCGGCGTCGGCCACTTTGCCGCCACACAGAGGCTCGATGATACCGGCCTTACTCCCGCCATCCGCGCTGCCATTGCGCGTGGCGTTCCGTTCCTCGGCATCTGCGTCGGCATGCAGTGGCTCTACGCCGGCTCGACGCGAAGCTCCCGGCCAACCCGGCCTCGGCTGCTTCGCAGAATCCTGCACGCGCTTTCCGGAAGGAACAGAAAAAGTCCCGCACGTCGGTTGGAACTCGCTTGAAGTGCGCGCCGACTCCCGCCTTCTTGCCGGCGTCGAGCCCGGTGAGTTCGTTTACTTCACGCATTCCTACAAGGCTCCAGTCAGTGCTGACACAGCGGCCCTCACACACTACATCGAGCCATTCGCGTCAGCAGTCGAACGCGACAACGTGATGGGCGTGCAGTTTCATCCGGAGAAATCGGGCGACAACCGGCCTCAAGATTCTCTCCAATTTTCTTTCGTGGCCGGGGAAGGGAACTGCATGATCACCAAGCGCATCATCGCCTGTCTCGACGTCCACGCCGGCCGCGTCGTCAAGGGCGTGCAGTTTGTCGATATCATCGACGCGGGCGACCCGGCCACGCAGGCCGCGCGTCATGCCCGCGAAGGCGCCGACGAAATCGTATTGCTCGACATCACCGCGACCCACGAAGGCCGCGCCACGCTGCTCGACACGGTGCGCCGCACCGCGCGCGAGCTCTTCGTTCCCTTCTGCGTAGGCGGCGGCATCCGCTCCGCAGACGACGCCGCGCAGGTCTTCGAAGCCGGTGCGGACAAGGTCAGCGTCAACTCCGCCGCGCTCGCCGATCCCACTCTGATCGACGCCATCGGCCGCAGCTTTGGCGCGCAGGCCGTTGTCGTCGCCATCGACGCGCGCCGCGATCCCCAGGCTGCCGATCCCGTTCGCGATGCGCAGGTCTTCGTGCAGGGCGGCCGCAAGCCAGCCGGTCGTCGCGTGGTGGAGTGGGCGCGCGAGGCGGAGGCAGCGCGGCGCCGGCGAGATCCTGCTCACCTCCATGGACTCCGACGGAATGCGCGCCGGCTTCGACTGCGAACTGACCGCTGCCGTCAGCGAAGCAGTCGAGCATTCCGGTTATCGCCTCCGGCGGCGCGGGAACCGTGGATCATTTTGTCGATGTCTTCGGGCGCGGCAAAGCCGATGCGGCCCTTGCCGCCAGCATCTTCCACTTCGGCGTGTCCAGCGCGCGTTCGCTCAAAGAAGAACTGGCCCGCGCCGGCGTCTCCGTGAGGCTTCCATGCTGATTCCTTCCATCGATCTGCTGGGCGGACGCATCGTCCAGCTGGTGCAGGGCGAGAAGCTTCGCCTTGCTTTCGACGACTTTGAATATTGGATTGAAAAGTTCTCGCAGCTTTCCGCTTGTCCAGTTGATCGATCTCGATGCAGCCATGCGCCAGGGCGACAACTCCGCGCTTGTCGCGCAAATCGCCAAGCGTCTCCCGGTCCAGGCCGGCGGCGGCATTCGCTCCATCGAGCGCGCGCGCCAGGTGCTCGATGCAGGCGCCACGCGCGTCATCATCGGTTCCGCGCTTTTCTCCGCTGAGGGCACAGTCAATACCGACGTTCGCCGCGGAGCTCGCGGCCAGCGTCGGCGCGGAACGCATCGTCGCCGGCATCGACACCAAAGAACGGCCGCATCGCCGTGAAGGGATGGAAGGCGCAGGTCGCGCTCACGCCCGACGAGGCCATTCCGCAACTCGAGCCCTACGCCGCGCGCATTTCTCTACACGCACGTCGACGGCGAGGGCCTGATGCAGGGCTTTCCCATCGAAACAGCCGCGCGCCTGCGCAAGCTCACCGAGCGGCAACTCATCGTCGCCGGCGGCATTCGCAGCCAGCAGGAAGTGGATGCGCTCGACGCGCTGGGCGCCGACGCGGTGGTCGGCATGGCGGTTTATACGGAATCTGCTTGCAGTGTGATACGGCGCGTGTTCTTCTGGTGCGCCGGCCGCTGCCGCAGAAAGCGCCGAAACGGAAATCGGATATGCTGGAAGCAGACACTTCCCCCCACACTGCAACGAAAGGAAACATGAAACATGGCGACAAAGCAGAGCGGGATCAGGCTGGCAAAGCGGCTGGACGAGGTTGGATTCTCCGACATCGTGCAGATCCGCAACAAGGTCATGGAGCTGCGCGCGGAGGGTGTGCAGGTGCACGCACTGCACGGCGGCGAGCCGTTCTTTGAAACGCCGCCCGACATCAAGTACGCGGCCATCCAGGCGCTGGTCGAGAACCAGACCCACTACGCGCCGTCTTCCGGCGTGTTGCCGCTGCGCAAGGCGCTGGTGGAGAAGCTTGCAGCGAAAAACGGCATCCACGTCACCACCGACGAAGTGATCGCCACCGTCGGCGGATCGCAGGGATTGTACGCGGCCTTTCAAAGCGTGCTCGATCCCGGCGACGACGCGCTGGTGTTTTCGCCTTACTGGACGCCGATCGCGCGACCTGGTCACCGGGGCGCAGGCGCGGCCGCTGCTGGTGCCCACCAGCACCGCGCGCCGCAATGGGATCCGCAATACTCTGGAGCAGTTCTCAACGCCGCAGACGCGCGCCATCTACTACAACACGCCGCAGAATCCCAGCGGCCTGGTCTTCACGCGCGCCGAGGCCGAAGAGGTTGCGGCCTTCGCCATCGAGCGCGACCTGATCGTCATTGCCGACGAGGCCTACGAGGATCTGGTCTACGACGGCGAGCACGTCTCCATCGCATCGCTGCCCGGCATGGCCGAGCGCACCATCACCTGCTTCACCTTCTCCAAGACCTATGCCATGACCGGCTGGCGCGCGGGCTATGCGGTGGCCAAAGAGCCATTCATGACTGCGCTGCGCAAGATCGTTCTCTACTCCACCAACGGCGTGGCCACGCCCGTGCAGTACGCCATGATTCAGGCGCTCAAGACGCCGGAGACGCGAGATCGCCGCATTCGCGAGGAGTATCGCAAGCGCCGCGATCTGCTGGTGGCCGGCCTCAACGAAGTGGGCCTGGAATGCGCATCGCCCGCAGGCGCTTTCTATGCCTTTCCCAACGTGGAAAAGATCCACAAGAACAGCCGCACCGCCGCGCAGATTCTGCTGGAAAAGGCGCACATCGCCACCATTCCCGGCTCGGTGTTCGGCGCGCAGGGCGAGGGCCATTTGCGCTTCGGCTACGCCATCACGATCAAGGAAATTGAGGACTGCGTGGAGGCGCTGCGCAAGTTCTTCGCGTAGACCTCCGGCTCTTACTCCTGCGCTTCGCCGACAGCGCGGCTGGTCTCAACCCGCGAGGCGCGCAGCAGCCGCGCAATCTGCTTCAGATGCAGCTGCACGGCATAGGCGCGCAGAATCTCCGCCTGCGAGAATTCGATGCCCGTGTGGCGCACCGTATCCATGCGCGCTTCCAGCTGCTGCAATGTCTTCTTCCAGATTCATATCGCGGCGGCGGCACATCGAAGCGCCAGGCGTGAATGCAGCCCGGCCACATGGTGAAAGCCGCTGCGAATATCCACGGCCAGCTTTCCAAGCGCCGGCTCCAGCTGTTGCGCATAGGCATCGTCGTGGCTGTCTTTGACTGCAAATTCAAGCGCCACCAGCGCGTCGAAAAGCGAGCGGCCAAACTGCGACAGCATGTTCAGCCCTTCGCGCCAGCCCGGGCCGCCGGAGGGCTCGTTGCGCGCAGCTTCGAGCAGTTGATTGTTGCCGCGCAGCATGGCCAGCGCATCTTCGTGCAACGCGGCAAGGTTCTCGGCCGGGCGCGCCGCGGAAGCCCTGCAGAATGGCTTCAAAAAACGCGCCCAGCACCAGGAACTCCTGCGCCAGTCCATCGCGCAGCCGCAGACGCGCGCGGTCGGGAAACACCAGCGTGGTCACCGCCAGCGCCACCACGATTCCCAGCATCACTTGGCTCACGCGGTCCAGCGCCAGGGTCCAGCGCGGGCCTGTCTTCTGCACCAGCATCACAATGGTAATGGTGACTCCGGCCAGCCGCGAACTGCTGCGCAACCCGAGCAGGCCGCACACAATCACCGCCGCAAGCACCGCCAGGATGTAATTCCACGGCAGCGTGCCAAATAGCGAAAATGAAAAGCCGAAGCACCGCGCCAATCAGCGTGCCCAGAATGCGATCGCGCGAGGCGGTCACCGTCGCGCCCACGTTCGATTGCAGCACGATGATGGCGCTGATCGAGCCCCAATAGCCGTCGTGCAGTCCAAAGCGCAGCGCCAGCCACCAGCAAAGCGCCGCTGCCAGCGCGGTCTTTGCCGCGTGGATCAGCAAGCCGCTGCCGCTCCCAGGAGAGAAACCGTTGCCTCTCAGCGGTTTCCACGCGCAGCTTGATGGCAAGCTGTTGCTGCGACCACGTCTTCTTGGCTGTCAGGCGCATGGCTGCAATTTGCCGTCGAAGCATTCCACGTTCAATATTCGCACTGCCTGCCTTGTTTGCGGAGTGACCATTCTCACCGCGCGCGACAAGCTGACTCACCAAGGCTAGCAGCTTTCGGTGAGACACGACACAGTGCGAAGGCTTTCTCCGTTTAGCATGAGCATGAGATGCCTGCACCCTGAGGACTGAGCGAGACCATGCTGCGAGTTGGATATCCCGCAACCCTGTCGCCGGATCTTTTCCGCGACTTTCCCTGCTGAAGTCGAACTTGATTGCTCTGTCCGACGACTCGACCACGAGTCGAAATCGACGTGTGGATTCCGGACCCCTATCCGACGCGCGCCATGCGCATCTGGCCCAGCTGCGCGGCGTGCGCCTGGTGCTTTCGCTGATGGCGGGCACGGAGTGGATTCCCGCGCACTGTTGGACCGCACGTCACCATCTGCAACGCGCATGGTGCTCACAACATCTCCACCGCGGAGTGGACCGTGGCCTCGATCCTGGCCATGCTGAAGTACTTTCCCTTCTACCTCGATGTTCAGCGCGCAGGCCATTGGAAGCGTCGCTTCGAGGCCAGTGCGCACTATGCCGCCATCACCGGCGATGCGCGGCCGCTGTATCCGCCCGTGATGCTGGAAGAGCTTACTGGCAAGACTGTGCTGCTGGTTGGCTACGGCGCCATCGGCAAGGAAATTGAGCGCATGCTCGAGCCTTTCCACGTTGAGCTGCTGCGCGTGGCCCGCACGCGCGCGCACAGCGCCCGTGGTGCATGCGGTCGAGCGAGCTTGAGAATCTCTTGCCGCAGCGCGCAGGTCGTCATTCTCATTCTTCCCGTCTACGCCGGAGTCGCACAAGCTCATCGGCGCAACGCAGCTTGCTCTCATGCCGCAGGGCGCTCTCCTGGTGAACGCAGCGCGCGGGCCTATTGTGGATACGGATGCGCTGGTCGAAGCGCTCAATGCGGGCCGCATTCGCGCTGCGCTCGACGTCACCGATCCCGAGCCGCTGCCCGATGGGCATCCACTGTGGAACTGCCCCAACCTGCTGATCACGCCGCACGTCGGCGGCTCCAGCTCCGCAGTTCGCGCCGCGCGCCATGCACACGGCGCTGGAGGAATTGCGCCGCTACATCGCCGGCGAGCCGCTGCACAACGTGGTGCAAGCCGCAGTCTGACTTGCTGCCACGCTCGCGCGCCGCCAATCGCGCAAGCCCAGCACGGCAAGCACGACCAGACCCACCGAGAGCACGGCTGTCAGCCACAGATCCTTGTACAGCATACTCGCCGATGTACACGCCGTCGATCGACGATCCACAGCCACCAGTTGGCGGTGTGTTTGCGTGCCTGCCACCAGCTGGCCACCAGGCTATAGCTGGTCAGGGCCGCATCCAGGTGCGGCAGCGCCGCGCCCAGGCGCACCATCAGCCATCCCAGCGCAAACGCGCCTACCGCGCCCGCTGCCAGGCCCGCAATCCATCCCTGCATGCTCAGAGGAACCACGCGGACTTCGCCCTCTTCGCGCACGCCCGCGCCACCAGTGCCACCATCCGTACAGCGTGAACGCCACAAAGAACACCTGCAACAGCGCATCGGAGTAGAGCCGCGCCTCGTAGAAGACAACCAGGTAGAAGATGTCTGCCGCCAGCACCACAGGCCAGCAGATCAGCAGGCGCTTCGTCGTAAGCCAGATGCCTATCCAGGTGGTGAGAAACCCGGCCAGTTCCACCCAGTTCGCGACAATGTAGTGCGCAATCGCCGAACCAATCGTCATGTTCTGTCACTTTCGCACGCACGTTCCGCAGCCCAACGGCGAAGCTCATGCAGCAATTTCTCACCGGCTTCATTGCTGAACCACCGCGCATGTCCCACCAGCCAGCCGTCGTAAGCCATCGCCGCACTCTCTCCGTGAATGCAACACGCCCAGAAAATAGTCCGCCTCACTCAGCGCAAACTCCGCATGGCACAATGCCGTCATCGGCGCCAGCGCCGCCGCCTCATCATCGGCTCAGCGGCCGCACCGATTCATACCCCTCGAGCAATGCGTGCAGATGGTCGAGTATGCACGGGCACATTGCCATGCCGTGTTGGATCCTCAACCAGGACGAGCCATTCCACAATGTTGCGCTCAATGGCGTGGGCCAGGTCATGCACCGCGTTGGTGCGGTCAGAAAGGCCGAAGTCAATGATTGCCGCAGCTTGCGCTTCGCCGCCCGCATCGCTCCACAGCAAATTCGACGCGTGCAGATCGTTGTGCGTCCACAGCTGTTGCAGAGCAGGCAGCAGCGGAACCAGCTCCGCATGAAACGGCGCAAGCAGTTGGAGCGCGTCTTCGGCATGTGCGCCGCACGTCCTTGTCGCCTGCCAAAGCAGGCCGTGCCTCAAGATAGTGCTGCAACGCATCGCCCGCATCCGGAGCCGCAAAGATCGTGAAGCTTGCCACCAGCGGACGAGGCTTGCGCCGCGGCGCATCGAATCCCTCCGCCGCACGATGCAGACGAGCCAGCGCCTGTCCTGCGGAGCGCGCGTGCGCCGCGGTGCGAAACGGCGTCCACGAAAGTGAATCGCCATAAAGGTCCACGCCCGCGGGCGCTTCATGCACCTCATACGTCCACTCGCCGCTCTCAATGGCCGTCTCTCCGCTTGCGTTGGCAAACACCCGCGGAACCGCGGCTCCATGCGCCCACAGATGGTTCAGAAAGCGGTGCTCTTCCAGCAATCCCTCCCGGTTGCGCACGGTGCGATGGTGCCGCTTGATAAATACATTGCCGCCCTCAGCTGCCACAACGCTCGCTGCAGAAAACGGCCGCGGGCTCACACTCAAAATCGCCGTGGGTTCGCCGCACTTCGGAAACTGCTTGAACAACGCGCGCACTTCCTCCATCGTCAGCGGAGCCCAGTCGGGTTCCACCAGCGTTCCATCCATCCCATGCGCCTTCACCGCTACGCTCATTGCTAACTCATCTCTCACAAGAAACCGCGAACACCAAATCGACACATTCAAAAAGTGTAATGCGCTGAGAGCCGCACTGTCGTTGGCGCGCCCAGCCAGATAAAAGTATCGCCGTAACTCGCGCCAGTATCTGACCAGTACCGCTTGTCGGCAATGTTGTCCGCATAGATCCTGAAGCGTCACGCGCCCCTGCTCGCCGCCGGGCGTGTAGCGCGCGCCCAGGTTGAACAGGTTATAGCCCGGCACGCTCACCAGGTCGTCGCGCGTTGCTTCCTTGCGCCCGGAGTAGCTCCAGCCGGGCATCAGGTGCAGTCCGCGCATGTGCGGCAGCGTCAAGTCCGCAAACGCCGCGGTGCGCAGATGCGGCACATTGATCACCTGCTTACCGTCGAAGGCCGGCGTTCCCGTGTCGTCGGATATCGCTCGAATCGCCGCTGCCGATGCCGTCAGCCGCAGCCAGTTGGCCGCCTTGCCCTCCGCGTTCAACTCCATCCCATCGTGCGTCTCGCGCCCCTCGGATTCAAAGCACAAATCCCCGGGCCGTGAACTCGCTCGCCGTGCAAAAACTGTCTGGCGCCTCAATCACCTTGGGATAGAAGAATGGCGCGCGCATGCGAAAGAACGCGGTGGTCAGCAGAATGCGTTGTCCCGGCTCATACTTTGCGCCGACCTCCGCCTGCCGGGTGAGGAACGGACGCAAGAAACTGGTTTGCATTGTCCACCCACCACGGCGCCTGCGGTCCCAGCGACAGCAGAACGCCGTAGTTGCCGTAGAGCGTCAGGCTGCTCACCGGGTTGAAGGTGGCCGCGTACTGCGGCAGCCAGACGTGTTGGTCGGTGATACGGGCGCGCAGGGATTTGGGGTGGGAACTGTGCTGGGATTGTCTGAGTCAGCGAGGCGTAAGCGGAATAGTTGTGGTCGCGCAGTGAATCCGCGCGTCCGCCGGCAAGCAATTGAATGTGGCCGGGAAGATGAATCCGGTCCTGCATGATTGCGGCCGACTGGTGATTGTCTTCCCACAGCCTGCGCGGCCCGGCGGATTCGAGCGGACTCTCGATGGGAACGGGCGCAAGAGGCTGGTAGATGTTTTCCGATCCCACGTAGGTGTACACCGCGCCATCCTGCACAATGCCGTCAGGCGAATACGGATTTGCGGCAGTAAAGAAGCCCGGCTGCTGCACGCTGCGCAGAAACAGCTCTCCCCCGCCCGCAAGGTCCTGCTTCAATTGCGCCAGTCTTGATGTGCCCGGTGATCAGCGCTTCCGCCACGGCGTCCATGCGCAACTCGCCGGGATCGCGGTAGTCGTAGATGCCGTATGTTCCATCCGGGCAGAAGAAGTATGCCGACGCGTTCGGCGCGCCGGGGCAATCGGGAATATCGTATGCCGTCGCTTGGATCGTAGGCCATGGACGATCCATACGCATAGATCACGTTGTCCTGGATCAGCGAATGGCTCAAGCTGGCCGCGGCAAAGGCCAGCCAGTTGTGCGGCAGGGTGTAGTCGAACCGCACGCCGGTATTGAATGTGTCGTAGGTGTCCGGCGGGCCCCAGGGCTGATCGCCCGGCATGGTCGATGCGATAAATGCTGTCGATGTCCGGCACCGTTGTGCCTCCCAGCAGCTGATAGCCGCTTCCATCCCGCTCCACCTTGTGCTGGTATTCGAAGTCGCCCTTCAGCATGGCCTTCGGGTTCGGCTTCCAGTCGGCCGCGCCCGCGCCCATCGCGCGCCACCCATTGGTGTCGTTCATATAGCTTGCGATTCGTTCACCGGCCAGGTTGAACCGCGTGCCCACTTGCTTCTGCGTCCCCAACAACCACCCCAGATCGAGCCGCTCCGTACGCGGTGCCGCGCTGATCGGTCGCCAGATCGAGCGCCTTGATGGCCGCCGGTCGCTTGGTCACGTAGTCGATCAGCCCGCCCGCGGAAGCAACGCCGCTCTCCACCCCGGCAATGCCCTTGAGAAACTCGACGCGCTCCTTGTTTTCCAGCGGCACATCCTGCTCTCCGGCAATGGTCATGCCGTTGATCTCCAGGCCAGTGGCCAGGTCGATGGCAAAGCCGCGAATCTCGTAGTCGCCGTAGTAGCCCACCGGCACGTAATCGTCGCCGACAGACGCGTCGTTCTTCACCACATCGCTCAGCAGGCGCGCAGCCTGGTCGTTGAGCAGGTCGCGCGTCACCACCGTCGCCGACAGCGGCGTCTCCTTCAGCGTCGCCCCATCCAGCGTACCCACGGAGACGGCATTGGGCAGATAGTCGTCCTTCGTTTCGCCCCGCACCACAACCGTGGTCGTCACGCTCTGCACCTGCTGCGCCGCTGGCTTGGCCGTATCGGCAGGTGGTGCGGTGTTCGTTGTCGCAGGGGCCTGCGCGCAGACGCAAACAGAGGCCCCCAGCCAGCACGCCAGCAGCAACGGCCACACTCCAGTCGTGTGCGCCGCAACGCGCTGAACTGCTGAAGCTACTGAGAAGGGCTGTGATTTGCGAGCCTGGCGGCTCTCGGCGCGTTCAAGCATAGGTTCCCCTTGTTTCCAACTGCCTGAAACAAGAGAACTCACGCTGAGATTCGAGGAAGAGGCCAACTGGCCCTGAAAACTTCCCACGCCGGCATTATCCGGATCGGGTTCTAGGGTATTTTCTCAGCCCCACATCGTGGAGCACCCCTGTCTCAATAACCAGATTGCAACACTCCGAAACAAAGCGCAAGCCCCGCCCCGCGCGGAGCAAACCCAATTGCGCTGGTGTCCAGCGGTGTCAACCCGCACGGACACCGCCCAAATAGGCTGCTAGAAAGGTTCCATCATGTTTGAAAAATCAGGCAAGTTTTTCGCGGACTACCGTGACCGCACTGGCGCGCGCAAACGCAAATCATTCCAGACGCGGCGCGCCGCCCTACAGTTTGAGGCCCAACAAAAGGAACTAGCCCACCCAAAACCGAAGGCGCAGGGGAGACCGTCGCCCAAATTCTCTGCGCCAGATACACCGGCAAAAACGGTGAGAAACTCGACGGCTGGTATGCGGCCAAGACGTTCATCGCAACGGCTGGCAGCTGCACCCCGCGCCAAGTCTGCGCGGCGCACGTCACGGACGTGACAGAGATGTGGCGAACACTCGCCCACGTCACACGCGTCAACCGTCACGGCCACCTGCGCCGCATCCTGCGGTATCTGTGGGAAGAGTTCGGCACGCCCAAACTCGACGGCCACGTTCCACGCCTCTCAGGAACCCGACCCCGCAACGTCACCGCAGACCGCGAAACCATCAACCTCCTAACCTCCAACGCCCGCCCGGAAATGCGCCTATGGATTCTGCTTTGCTCCGATATGGGAATCCGCAGCGGCACAGCGCTGGGCCTCGCCCCGGAACACTACGACGCGCGCAATGGAACAATCAGCTTCACCACAAAGAAGGCCGCAATTCTCACCCTGCCCATAACCGACGCCATCGCCGCATTGCTGGACACATGCGACCTTGACAACCCACTGCCATTCATCACCCAGCTACGCATCCGAGTAGTCGGCAACATGGGCCGCCCGCGCGTCAACGCGCGGGTCAACTGTTACAACATGCGGGCCGAGTTCGCGCAGCTGCGCCGCTCGCTCGGAATCACAAAGCGCATTACCCTCCACGATCTGCGCCGCACGACCGCGGTGTCCATCTACAAGCGAACCCGCGATCTGCACATTGTCCAAGCCTTCCTTGGACACCGCAACATGCAAGCAACGATCTGGTACCTAGACCACGACCTGCAACCCGTAGGCCGCAATATCCTCGAAGAGGCCAAGCAACCGTTCATAGCATGGAGAAAGGAAAAAACAGCGTGACACCGCCAACAAACAAGCAGTTTCTAGACGGCATGGACACCGTGAAAACAATTGTGGTCACAGCCCATCCAACCCTCAAAAAATGCCTCACGGCATACCTCGAACAAGCCCGAGCAGAGATAGCCGCCGAGCACCCATGGACGTACGTGCGAGCAGCGGCAGTGATGGCCTACAAGCTCAACATGCCGGAGATGGACACCCTCGAAGGCGTGCGGCAATACGTAAACGCGGTTGCGAACGGCGTCTGCATTGGCATCTTCAACGGTAAGGAAGCCAGCTCACTCCTCTACGCAGCCCAGGTCGCAATGAGCAGCGTAAACCGCAAGGCCGCAGCATGAGCGCCAACGGCCAACTGTACCACCCCATGAACATGCCCAACGCCGACCGCCTCCAGACCATCGAGCAGGAGACGGTCTATCTGCTCACGTCGACGGCTAGAGGAACTATGGGACACCGCCGCAACGGTAGCCAGCTCCGGCCAGTCAACCTACGACGATTGGGAGGCAGCCCGGGCAAGCCTCGAGCCGCGCGCTCGCCCAGCTCCAGAAGGCGCAAGACCACAAGCGGGAGCGGTTCAAACCCGGCCACATACAACCTGTGGTAGCATAGCGGCAACATGCAGGGCTAAAGCAAAGCAGATACGAAGGCCGGGCAGAACACCGCCCGGCCTATTTTTTTGAAGGTGACCCAATGACCCTCAACCGCATAGCCGCAGGACTCCCGACCATCATTCAGGCCCGCATCGACAAAGGCACCTGCAGCGTTAAACTCCTCGCCGCCAAGACCAGCCTCAAGCCCTCGCACCTGTCCAACTTCATCCACCGGCGCAGACAGCTCTCAGTGACGGCACTCAGTCAGGTACTCGCCGCGCTCGGGCTGGAGCCAGAACTGCGCCACACCGAAAAGGACCAGACCACCCCCCCACCCCCCCTACCACGGAGACAACCTTGAACCACGCCGAAGAAGCAACGAAGATCGCCAAAAATACCCGGTTCGCCGTGATCGGTCGGGCCATCGCCGACGCCCAGCTCCGAGGCGCGCCATGCATGCCGATGGTGCAAGAGGCCGCAATCCTCCGCGCAGCCGAGCAGAGCGGCGCGACCCGAGAGGTCCGGTTCGCCGGGCTGACGCGCCAGATCGGAGACGCGCACCGCGCGGGCAACGACACCGGCCCACTGCTCAAGCAGCTCGCAGAGCTGCGCCGGGCCGAACTCGGTAGCAGCCTACCAAGCTAAACCGGCAAAAGGGCCAGATACCCTCCCACCCCCCTTTGGCTGGTGAAACTCGCCCCACAATCGCCCCAGGACGCGCCGCAGCGACACGCCGCATACATCCGCACCAGCGAAACGCGCGCAGCTCACCGGCAACCCAAAGAGCGCCAGCCCCGAGCATCACAGCAGCGCCCTCGCCGATAGGACCCGGCACCCGCACCGAGGGGAGGCGGTCGGCGCGGCGGTGCAACCCATCGGCGACGGCAACCCGCGCAGCCGCGCCATGGACAGCGCAAGGCACAGCGCGCGCGCGCCGCGCGCGCTGCCGGGCTGCCGCCCGGACCTGCCCGGCGCGCCGATGGCGCGCGCCCCGGCGCGGGTCCCGTCGCTCCGCTCGCCCGCTCCGGTGCGCTTCAGCTCGGCCCACCGCCATCAACTCACCCAAGCGCACAGCCCGAAGCGTGCCACGCGGGGCACGCTCAAGAGCGCCGGGCCTCGCCGGTTTCGGTCAGGGCCGGGTCCCTCGCTTCGCTCGCCCAGCCCTTCCCTCACGCGCTCGCTTCGCTCAGTCGGCCCGGCGCGGCGCGCGCCGCTGGCGCATCCGCGCGCCAATCGCGACCAGCCCCCAGGTACGCGAGCAGACACCATCGCGCATAAGCGCCGACGCCCGGCCCGAAAAGCCACGACCATAAAGAGCTAAAGAGCTATAGCTGCGCACTTCCCTTGAGTGTGAAAGGAGGCAGCGCCGAAAACCACACCGCTCCGCGCTCCGCGCTCCCACGGTGCTCGCGCGCTGCAGCCTGCTCCAGCGTTCCGCTTCCGCATAGATTGAAACCAAGGGCGGCCCTAAAACCCCCGCCCTAGGTTTCAAACTTCCTTACCCTGCCCCACCCTGAAAGACAAACGCAAAGCACGCCGCAGCGATCTCGACCAAGGCCAGCGGCGTCCCTTGCGCCGGGCCGCGCAGTCACGAGTCCAAGAGCGGACCCACTGCGCGGCCCCACACTCAGAGCGCCAGCCGCCCGCGCACCAGTGACCGCCATCACGTTACCGGCGATACCCGAATGTGACCAAAGAAAGCTTGTCAACCCCAGCCCGCCGCGCGACTATGTTACGAAGGTCTCGTGTCCAAATGGACACCTAAAACAGCGGCCCAAAAACCGCGCTGTGTCCATAAATTCTTTGGACACCGCAAATCCCCAGCATTCATGCGGGTCCGAAAGATTTTCATTGACATTCAATAACCAGTTTGCAACACTCCGCCGCTGGTTTGGCAAATGGACTTGTTGATTGCGTTAAACCGCGCCTGGTCTGCCGGCAGTGCGCCGGCCGGTTTTCACCGAGCCAGGTTCAGCGCCAGAGCCGCTCGACCAGCGCCCGGTACGCGCCCAGATGCGGCACTTCCAACCCCTGCACCTTGGCTGCGTCATCGGCGCGGCGCACTGCCAGCGCTTCCTGTGCATGCGGAAGCGCCAGAAACTGCTCGGCCTCCACGGCGCTCATCGGCCCACCCTGCAAGTCCAGGCTCGTCACGGACGCGGGCGACAGCGCGGCCAAATAATCCGGCTCGGCGAAACAAAGGTACCGCTTGGCCGCCACGTGCAGGCGAATGGCATCCAGAACCGCGGCGGGCAGATGCTCCCCAAGCGCCGCAGCCGCAAGCTCTTCGTGCCGCGTGTCCAGCCCGCGTGTCGCTGCATCTTCACCTTCGGTGTGCAGCAGGTGTCCAAGATCGTGCAGCAGCGCAGCCGCAATCAGCGCTCCGTCGCTGCTGCCGCGCTGTACAAACCATGCCGCCTGCAGCGAGTGCTCCAGCACCGTCACCGGTTCGCCGAAGTATGCCTCTCCTCCGCCGCTCTCCAGCAGCGCAAACACCTCATCGACGGAAGCGAGCTTTGCATTTCGACTCAGCCCTCCGCCACGCCCGGCGCGCGCAGCCGCTGATGCCCGGCCAGCACCATGGCCACCAGCGCCGTCAGCAGGGCCACGCCGGCCATGGAGAAGAACGCGTTCTTCCAGCCGAAGGCCACCGTAATGCGCGCCACCGTGTCGCCGGAAAGCCATCCCGCCAGGTAGCCCACGCCGTCGATGATGCCCGCGGCCGTGGCGCTGCCGCGTTTGCCGCCAAAGTCCAGGCTCATGGCGCCGGCAAGATACGAGTACGGACCCAGCAGCAGAAAACCCACCAGCGTCACCAGCACCACCGGCGTCCACTGGCTGGCGTGGCCCGGCGTTCGCGCCAGCACCACCAGGCACAGCGTGCTCGCCGCCATGCCGAAGACGATCACCAGGTTGCGACCGTTCAGTCCCAGCTTGTCGCTCACCACGCCGGCCAGCAGAACACTCACTCCGCCAAACAGAGGAAACAGCGCACTGCGCGCTGCCGCCTGGCTGCTGCTCAATCCAACAAACTGCACAAAGTACGTCGGCGTCCAGAAGTTGAAAGTCTCCCGCAGCAGCGTTGTACCCAGTGAGAGCAGGCACACCAGCCAGAAGGGGAAGCTGGTCACCAGCGGGCGAAGAATCGCCGCCAGGCCGGGATGTTTCTCGTCTTTGTGTTCGCCGTCGGCGCCATACACATTCAGCGGATTGGCCTCCGGGGCGGGCAGGCCGCGCTCCTCCGGCGTCTCGCGGAGAAGAATCAGGTTGGCCGCCAGCAGCAGCGTCAGCGATCCGGCGCCGGCCAGGAAGACGCCCCGCCAGCCAATCCCGTGCGCCAGCAACTCGCTCATCACCCAGCGGCAGCCCGCGTCGCCAAACAGAAAGCTCAGGCTCAGCACCGCCATCACCGTGCCGTAAGTCGAGTAAGAGAACCAGCGCGACGCCACCTTCACCAGTCCCACCCAGCCCGTGGATTGAAAAAGCCGGTTGCCCACCCACGCCAGCGTGAACAGCGGAAAGCCGCCGCTGAGCACAAAGACCAGCGTGAACAGAATCGACCCCGCCATGCCACCCAGAAAGTTGCGCCGGCCCCCGAACAGGTCGGCCATCGATCCGGAAACGAACTTGCCGATCGCGTAAGCCACCGTGCCCGCCGATGCAATAAAGCCCAGGCGCACCTGCGACTCGCTCGCGGGGATGCCGTGCTGCGCCAGGTCGCGCATCAGGTCCGGCAAAACCACGGAGAGATTCGAGCGGCAAAAGTAGTAGCCCGAGTAGCCCACTCCCAGCAGCAGAAGGGTGGTCAGATGCCAGCCGGAAAACGTGCGCTGCGGCACCGGCCCGTCGAGCTGCTCTGTTCGGTTCACTCCAGTTTTTTGCGTTTGCACACGGGCAGACTATCATGAAGATACCGCAATGAAATCCGCAACCATGCACGATCAGAAGCAAAGCGGCCTCCCGTCTTTCCGCAGCGCAAATTTTTCGTAAAAAAGATCATCTTCCGCGCTGTTGCAGGCGCTACATTTGAGATGAATCCAGTTCATAAGCGAACAAAAGGCGTCTCTTTCGTAAATTTCTCTTGAAAGGTTTTCCTCATGCGTGGTTTTTATTCCCCTGTCCGAGTCCGCCATCGTGCGGTTGTGCCCCTGGTCCAATGCCTGCTGGTCTGTTTCCTGGCTGCGCTGGCCGCAGGCCGCGCGCCGGCCCAATCCACCTTCGGAGAGATTCTGGGCACGGTGCACGATTCCAGCGGAGCTGTGATCTCCGGCGTGCAGGTCACCATCACCAACACCGGCACCACCGCCACACGCACCACCGTCACTGACGCCTCCGGGAACTACAGCTTCAAGAACATCGACGTGGGAACCTACACGCTCACTCTCAGCGCGCCTGGATTCCAGAAGGACTCTCTGCCCGCCATCTCGTTTACCGCGCGCGAAACCCGCCGCCTGGACGCAACGCTCAAGCCGGGCGCGGAGACACAGACCGTGGTGGTCGTTGAAGATGCGGCGCCGGTCATCACCACCGATGTCTCCAACCTGGCTGAAACCAAGGCCGGTGACGAACTGGTCGAGCTGCCCGTCGCCATCTATTCCCGCTCCACCGGCTCCACCAGCCCCATCTCCACGCTCACCACCGAAGCCGGCGTGCAAACCGATGACAGCGGCGAACTCGCCGTGGACGGCACCACCGCCGCGCTGCTCTCCGTCACCATCGACGGCATCTCGTCCGTCGGCGTTGAATATTCCGGCCCCGTCAATGAGATGTTCCCCTCCTTCAACTCCATCGAGGAGATTCGCGTTTCAGAGTCCAACAACAGCGCGGAATTCGGCGGCGTGGCCGACATCACAACTGTCTCCAAGGCCGGCACCAACCACTTTCACGGCGGCACATTCGAGAACAACGAGAACACCGTCTTCAACTCCAACAACACCTTCGCGCTCTCCAAGCCGAAGATCATCATGAACGACTTTGGCGGCACGCTCGGCGGCCCGCTCACGATTCCCCATCTCTACAACGGCAGCGACAACACCTTCTTCTTCATCAGCTTTGAAGGCCTGCGCCTGCCGCGCGAAACGCCTATTGTGCTCAGCGTGCCTTCCATGGACATGCGCAACGGCAACATCGGCGTGTACCTCGATCAGACTTATTGTGAGCCCGACCCCGCCATCCAGTGTCCCAACGGCTACACCGTCTACAACCCTGACGGCTCCGTGCTCACCAACTCCATTACCAACACGCCGGTCACGCCAGGCGCCATCACCACCAAGCTGCTCAATGTGCTCATGCCCACGCCCAACTACGGCGCCGCCGGCTCCTTCGCCAACAACTATCAGATCAACTTTCCCTCGCCCATCTCCTCCAACCAGGGCGATGTGCGCCTTGACCGCACGCTCTCCTCGCGCCAGTCCATCTTTGCGCGCTTCTCCTACAAGAATCGCCAGGTCACCACCGCGCCCTCGGCCGCCTGCACCTTCACCTATTGCGCTGAGGCAGGTAGCCCGCTGCAAGGCGCCTACAACACGCCCGAGATCGACGAAGGCATGACCTTCGCCCATAACTTCATCTTTTCTCCCCGGCTGCTCAACGAGTTTCGCGGCGGCTACAACGCCCAGCACACCTCTGAGACGCAGAGCTACTCGACCGCCTCCATCCTCAGTCAGACCGGCATCACCGTGCCCCAGCCGGACCTCGACTGGTCTGAGGCGCCGCAGGTGCTCATCAATGGATTCATGTCCACCGGCGCCGGCAATCCCGGCGTACAGCGCGGCCAGATCATCCAGGCCCTCGACAACGTAAGCTGGTCCACTGGAAAGCACTCCTTCAAATTCGGCGGCGACTTCAAGCGCATCTCCGACCACGACGACAATGTCTTCGGCAACTACCGCTCCGGCTGGTATGTCTTCAACGGGTCTTCCTCCATCGTCCAGGGAACCGCCGACCAGGTCAATTTCAATGGCGAGCCCTATTCAGGATTCCTCCTCGGCTACCCCGATTACACTGAGGTCAGCTCCACCAACAACCCCACCATGAACGGCCTGGGCTACTCGTATGCCTTCTTCGGCCAGGACGACTGGAAGATCACGCCGCGCCTCACTCTCAATCTCGGCCTCCGCTACGAACTGCATCCTCCGCTCAAGGAGACGCACTACAACACGGCCACCTTCCTGCCCACGTACGACGGCGCGGGCACCACCGCGGGCTCCACCGTTGCCGGGGCCGTTGTGGTCTCCAACGCCCAGGCTGAGTCGTTCGAGTCCACCGCTCTGTTGAGCGCCATCTCGCCCACGCCCATCATTACGGCTGCGCAGGCGGGCATTCCTGAGGGGCTGCGCTACACAGACACCACCGATCTCGGTCCGCGCCTCGGTTTTGCCTGGCAACCCTACAGCAACGGCAAAACCGTGCTGCGCGGCGGCTGGGGCCGCTTCATTGAATCTCCGCTCGGCTTCGCCCTGGTCTCCGGCTGGGCCGTGCACTCCAGTTATGTGGCCACTTACAGCCAGGGCCTTGACCCAACCCAGGTTGTCCCCACGCCGCTGCTTTCCTTTGCCAATCCCTTCAACAACACCAACGCCGGCAGCGCCTCCGGAACCGCTGGCTTCTATTACGCATTTCCCATCCACTATCACGACCCCAACGTGCAGCAGTGGAACCTCACCCTGGAGCAGGATTTGGGCCACTCCATCGGCGCGCGCTTCTCCTACACCGCCAGCCATGGGCAAAATCTTGAAGCCATGATTGACCTCAACCAGGTGCCGGCGAACCCCTACGGCTATTTCAATCCGGAGCCTGGCCCCCCATCCACCGCCGCCTGCGTCTCCGACGGTGGAACCTACGTCGACGACCACCGCCCCTATCCCTGCTGGAGCGTCATCCAGAGCGTCTCCAACCTGGCGGAAAGCAATTACTCCAGTGGCGCCGTCGAGGTCTCCCGCCACAGCGGCAAGTCGCTCACCTTCGACGCCAGCTACACCTTCACGCGCGATCTCTCCAACGCCGGCGGAGCCACGCCCAACGCCTTCGCCGTCGCCGGTGGCAGCTTCCTCACTGACCGCTTCCATCCCCGCCTCGACTACGGCAACGTCATCTACGACCGCAAGCACCGCTTCCTGGTCACCTATCTCTACGACCTGCCCTGGGGCAAAGGCCAACCCTGGCTCAGCTCCGGCTCCGCCCTCAATTGCCTGGTGGGCGGCTGGCAACTTGCCGGAGTCACCATCCTCCAGAGCGGCCCGTTCCTCACGCCCTACCAGCAAACCGTCGACCCGGCCAACACCAACATCCTCACCACCATCGGCCAGGCCCGCCCCGACCAGCTGACCAGCGTCTCGCTCTACGCGCCGCAGCGCACCACCTCCCAGTGGTTCAACCCCAATGCATTCCCCTACCTGAACCTGGAGACAGCGGCCGGCAATGGTATCGGCCGCTTCGGCAACGCGCCGGTGGGCGGCGTCGTCGGGCCCGGCACTGCCAACTTCTCTCTCTCCCTGCTCAAGAACATCGCCATCACGGAGAAGAGCAAATTCCAGTTCGGCGCGGAAGCGGCCAACGTCTTCAACCACCGCAACTACGAGCCGCCCGACATGCAGGTCGATTCCGCTGCCTTCGGCTCCGTCACCGCCCTCCAAACCGCCGAAGGCGCCGGCCCGCGCAGCCTCGAACTCTCCGGCCGCATCACCTTTTGAGGAAGCTCTGTACAAGTCGCAGTCCGGAAGGGTACGGGTTTTAGCCCGTACATAAACCTTATAGAATCACCCGGGCGTGACGGGCTGCGGGAAAACTCAATCGAGGCACTCGTCTTGAAAGGGCACGACTTCAGTCGTGCCGAAAGAAGCCGAAGCGAAGAGGGGTTTTAACCCCTGAGGGATGTCCTTTTGCCGCTGGATAGAATCACCCGGGCGTGACGGGCTGCGGGAAAACTCAATCGAGGCACTCGTCTTGAAAGGGCACGACTTCAGTCGTGCCGAAAGAAGCCGAAGCGAAGAGGGGTTTTAGCCCCTGAGGGATGTCCTCTTGCCGCTGGATAGAATCACCCGGGCGTGACGGGCTGCGGGAAAACTCAATCGAGGCACTCGTCTTGAAAGGGCACGACTTCAGTCGTGCCGAAAGAAGCCGAAGCGAAGAGGGGTTTTAGCCCCTGAGGGATGTCCTCTTGCCGCTGGATAGAATCACCCGGGCGTGACGGGCTGCGGGAAAACACAATCGAGGCACTCGTCTTGAAAGGGCACGACTTCAGTCGTGCCGAAAGAAGCCGAAGCGAAGAGGGGTTTTAACCCCTGAGGGATGTCCTTTTGCCGCTGGATAGAATCACCCGGGCGTGACGGGCTGCGGGAAAACTCAATCGAGGCACTCGTCTTGAAAGGGCACGACTTCAGTCGTGCCGGAAGAAGCCGAAGCGAAGAGGGGTTTTAACCCCTGAGGGATGTCCTCTTGCCGCTGGATAGAATCACCCGGGCGTGACGGGCTGCGGGAAAACTCAATCGAGGCACTCGTCTTGAAAGGGCACGACTTCAGTCGTGCCGAAAGAAGCCGAAGCGAAGAGGGGTTTTAACCCCTGAGGGATGTCCTTTTGCCGCTGGCTTCAAAGCTGTCCAGAGTTTTTATACGGGTTCCAAGCATCGCCAATAGAAGAGAGCCGTGGAAGCAATCGCCTCCACGGCCCCCTATTCCCTATTGCCTAGCCCCTGGTCCCTGCCTTCCGTCACTTCCCCGTCCCCTCCGTGATCGTCACAATCCGATCCACCCCCGGCACAGTAAAGTGCTCCACCTTGCCGCTCGGCCAATGCACCTCGATCGCATCCACCGTCGTCGCCTGTCCCAGCCCAAAGTGTGGCCGTGGATCGTTCGACGACAGGTAGCTCCCGCCGCTGATCACATCGCCCCGCTGCTTCATCCCGTTGGCCGTCACATACACCGTCGCGCCCACCGCATCGCGCGGGCTCTTCGCTCCGCCCACCAGCTTCAACTCCAGCCAGTGATTGTGGTCCGGATTCACATTGCGCAGCAGAACCGGGTGCCCGTCCATCACGTTGATCACCGCGTCAATCTTGCCGTCGTTGAACAGGTCGCCCACCGCCATGCCGCGCCCGGCAATCACATCTGCCAGTCCGCTGCCTTCCACCGCGGGCACACTTTCAAACTTCTTGCCCTCGATATTGTGAAAGAGCATCGGCCGCTCCGCCCAGCTTGTGCCCCAGGCATACTTGTCCGCCTCCGGATACACGTGCCCGTCGTCCATCAGCAGGTCTTTCCAGCCGTCGTTGTCGTAGTCGATAAACGCATCTCCCCAGCTGAGAAAGGGAACTGAGACCTCGGCAATCCCCAGCTGGTAGCTGATGTCGGTCAGGTTGCCGTCGCCCTCGTTGCGGTAGAACGGCTTGTAGTCGTCGGAGAAGGTGGTGTCGAAGATCGCCAGCTGCCCGTTGTTCTCGTAGTCGCCCACGGCAATTCCCATGGTCGCCGTCTCGCGCCCCGCCTCGTTCAGCGCAAACCCTGAGGCGTAGCTCACGTCCTCAAACGTCCCGTCGCCCTTGTTCAGGTACATGTAGTTGGGCGTCGAGTCGTTGCCCACCAGCAGGTCCACCTTGCCGTCGTTGTTGATGTCCACAAACACCGCGCCCAGCCCGTAGTAGCCCGGCTTGTCGTCCACCCCGGCCTTCTCGCTCACGTCGGTAAAGGTGCCGTCGCCGTTGTTGTGGAACAGGTGGTCCGGCTCGCCCTTCAACCCGCGCGGCCCGCACGCCACCGTCTCGCCGCGGAAGGTGCAGAAGGCATTGTTGCCGCCGTTCTCCTTGCTGTTGGGCAGGTTGTTCCAGTCCCAGTGAATGTAGCCGGCCACAAACAGGTCCAGCCGCCCGTCGCCGTCGTAGTCGCCCCAGGTGGCCCCGCTCGACCAGTTGCCCAGCTGCACGCCGGCCTTTTCCGCCACGTCGGTAAAGGTGCCGTCGTGATTGTTGTGGTACAGCCGGTTCTTGCCCACGTTCGAAACAAAAATATCCGGCCAGCCGTCGTTGTCGAAGTCGGCAATGGCCACGCCCGTGCCCCAGCGGTCGTTGGTCACGCCCGCCTTGGCCGCCACATCGGTAAAGGTCCCGTCGTGGTTATTGCGAAACAGCGCCGCATGCGGCGGCGTAGCTTTGCCCGTCAGTGCGTCCACCGTCGACCCGTTCACCACGTAGATCGACAGCCAGCCCGAGTTGTCGTAGTCGATCAGCCCCACGCCCGAGCCCTTGGTCTCGATGATGTAGTCCTTCGCCGGAGTGCCCATCTTGTGCGTCCACTTGGTCAGTCCGGCCTGGGCGCTCACATCTTCAAACACAATGGGCCCGGTCTTTACGAAGCCGCCTGCGGTAATAGGCCGGTGCTGCGCATCCAGCAGCGCCGGGTGCGGCCCACCGGTGTCCTGGCCGCCCGTGGCAGCCTTGTCGGCTTGGTTCGGGCTCGAGGGAAGAGCGACAGAGGTTGTGACTTGCCCTGGTGCAAGAGCAGAAATTCCCACCGCCAGCAGCCCCATGAGGGTGGTCGCGCGAAATGCCGTAAACATGGCAGCAAGTATACGGGGGCCCAGGTGCACGGCGGTATCGTTCAAAAGGTGGAGACTCCGGCTGCCGCCACAGTCTCCAAACCGCCCCGTGCAAGCAAACAGGGCAATCGCATTTGAACTTCGGTGGCGAACTGAGGTTCCGGCCTGCCGAAAAACTCCGTCGAATGCTGTCATGTAACCAGCCCATGCCCTCACAGCTTGCTGAAAAAGCCCATCAATGCGAGCTCTGTAACAAGGGCACGGCTTTAGCCGGGCCGCCAGATGTCCGAAAAAGGGGTCGGGCTTTAGCCCCTGCTCAACTCTGAATCCGCTCGCCCTCTCCCAGTCCGCCCTCGTCCCACTCTCCAGCCAACCCCTTTTCAAATCCTCAGGGCCATCTGCTTCAAATGCGATTGCCGCCATGCAAAAAACCTGCTCCGAAAGCGCAAAAATCCTGGGCTGCGCTACAATCGACGGCATGAAACCGCGCCCGATTCCCAGATTCCGCAGCGTGCTCGCCTGCGCCGCCATGGTGCTGCTCGCGCTCAACAGCCCCGCGCTGCGGGGCCAGTCTGACACCGACGCAAACATAACAGACCTCCAGGTGCGCAGCGCCCAGTTCAACCCCGCAACCAGCAGCGTCCTCGTGGAGCTGTTCAACGACACCCAGAAGTCAGTCACCGCCTATGGACTCGACATCGTCGTGACCTCCGGGGGCAAAACCCTGAGCCATACCGGTTACGGCGCTGACTTGCTGGACCTGATTGTGAACGCGCGTGGCCAGAAGGACGCGGCCGATTCATGGGTCGGCGCAATCCGCCCCGGCGACGTTCACTCGGACTCGATCGCCGCCAATATTCCGCCCGATGCCGATGTGACTGCGCCGGTTGAGGTTCACGTCCAGGTCACAGTTGCCCTCTGGTCCGATGGCGCCATCGAGGGCACCAATCAGTTCATGATCCGGCAGATGCAGGATGGCCGCGACGCGACCATGCGTGCCGAGGAGAAGGTGCTTGCGATTCTCGACGCCCATGGCGGAGGCGGGGATGTTTCAGGCCGCATCGGCGAGGTGCTCAACGATCTGGCCCAGCTGATGAAGACGCCCGAGCCAGGCGCCGTTGTGCCTGCTTCGGAGTTGCTGAACACCGCGGTCCTGAGCAACGCGGTCACGAACTTGGCAAAGATCCGCGAGTCCGGCAACGCCGCCCAGTTCCAGGCGTATACGGCGGCATTCGCCGCGCAGCATCAGCGCCGCGTCGCCCTCTTGCAGTCCATGGGTGAGGCCTAGGTGGTGTCCGCCGCCAGATCGTCATTGATGTTTTGAAGGCACAACGTCACAGCCCGCTAAAAAATCCCATCGACGCACGTCTTGAAAGGGCACGACTTCACAGCCTGCTGGAAAAGCCCATCGATGCGAGCTTTGTAACACGGCCCCGGCCTCACAGCCCGCTGAAAAGGTCCATCGACGCACGCCTTGAAAGGGCACGACTTCACAGCCTGCTGAAAAAGCCCATCGATGCGAGCTTTGTAACACGGCCTCGGCCTCACAGCCCGCTGAAAAGGTCCATCGACGCACGCCTTGAAAGGGCACGACTTCACAGCCTGCTGAAAAAACCCATCGATGCGAGCTTTGTAACACGGCCCCGGCCTCACAGCCCGCTGAAAAGGTCCATCGACGCACGTCTTGAAAGGGCACGACTTCACAGCCTGCTGAAAAAGCCCATCGATGCGAGCTTTGTAACACGGCCCCGGCCTCACAGCCCGCTGAAAAGGTCCATCGACGCACGCCTTGAAAGGGCACGACTTCAGTCGTGCCGTAAACAGCGCAAAATGAGCTGGGCTTTAGCCCCTGAGGGAAGTCTCTCCGACGAATTCATTCCATCTGCGTCCCTGGCTGAATGACCCCATTTGCCATGGCCCGCACGAGCCGAAACTCCGCCCGCGCCCCCTCTGCGGATTGCTCCCGTCTCACTCCTCGCCAATCTCGTAAGGAATCCCAAACCGCCCAATCTGGATAATCGCCTTATCCCCCGGCGGCCAGATGTGCAGGCTCTCCACGCGGCTCGATCCGGTAAGCCGTTCCGCCTCGCAATTGCCCACCAGCGCGCCGGTTGCCGCCTCATTGAAGTGGAAGCTCAGCGCGTCGTGCGTCTTGGCCCGCTCCCATCCAAAAACATACTCGCCCGGCTTCAGCGCAATGCCGCCAATCTTCACCGGCGCCTGCACAATCAGGTAGTGCGAATACTTGCCATCGGCCGAGTAGCCCGCCGTCAGCAGCACCACCCCCGCAATGAAATGCCCCTTGCCGTTCACAATGCCCGACGCCGTGCGCAGCTCCGTCTCAATGTGTTCCTTCTCCACCGGCGCGCGCGCCGGCAGCAGCGAGGCCAGTTCCGCATCGGTCGCCTGCCGCCACGCCGACTTCTGCGCGGCTGCAAATGAGCACGCTGTCAGAAAAATGATTGCGAGAAAAAAAGTCTTCTTCATGGTCGTGGTTTCCTCAAGCTCTCCAGCGGAACAATGCCGCGTTGTATGGCCGCCGTGGCCGCCTGGGTGCGGTCGGTTACGCCCAGCTTCCCCAGCAAACTGTTGATGTGCGTCTTCACCGTGGCCTCGCTGATCTCCAGCTCCGTCGCAATCTCCTTGTTGCTCTTGCCGTGCACAATCTGCTCCAGCACATCGAACTCCCGCGGCGTCAACTCCTCCGTCCCCATGCGCTCGGCCAGCTTCTCCGCAATCGCCGGCGGAATGTGCGACTTGCCCGCATGCACCGCGCGGATCGTCGTAATCAGTTCCTCGGTCGTCATGCCCTTCAGCAGGTAGGCGCGCGCCCCCGCCTGCAGCGCGCGATAGATGTCCTCGTCGCCGTCGTAGGTGGTCAGCACAATGAACCGCGCCTCCGGCGTCTCCATCCGCAGCCGCTGAATCACGTCCACCCCGCCCATGCGCGGCAGCCGCAGGTCCATCAGCGTAATGTCCGGCTGGTGCTTGCGAAATTGCGTAATCGCCTCCACGCCGTCCGCGGCCTCGCCCACCACCTCCAGCCCTTCCACAACGTTCAGCAGCGCCACCAGCCCCTGCCGCACCACGTGGTGATCCTCAACAACCATCACGCGAATCGATTCTTTTTGCACGCCTGCTCCTTTGCCCGTTGTCCTGTTTCTAAAGCCCCTACCAAAAATTGACTTGTCATCCTGAGCGACCGAAGCGCACCGGAGCCCCCATCGACAGGTCCTCGTCGATGGGGTGGAGGAGCGAAGGGAGTCGAAAGCCTGCCCTGAGCGAAGTCGAAGGGGACCTGCATTTCGGAAGCTCTCGGTCTGCCAGTCTTTCTCAACAAATGCTGCGAACCTCTGAGACACAATACTCGTCCCTTATCGCAAATAACCTTCGGGTGCCCCATCCCCACGGCAATCGCATTTGAACCTTCCCTGCGGGCGAACATGTCAAGCCGCCAAATGGACCCCTTCGGATCGAGCCTTGTAACAAGGGCACGACTTCAGTCGGGCCGCAAAAAGCTCCAAAAAAGAGGTCGGGCTTTAGCCCCTGCCGCACTTCAAACCATCCGACCCTTCTCTTTCCACCCTTTCCGTCCCTCGGGACGAAATTCTCTTTCAAGATCCAACGAGCGCCTTTTCAAATGGGATTGTTCTGGCCCCAACCCTCAATCCCCATGCATCTCTCTCCGCGCCGGAACGCGCAGCCGTACCGCCGTTCCGCTGCCCGGCTCGCTGGTCACTTCCAGCTTGGCTGCAATAGCATCCGCCCGCTCGCGCATGCCCGTCAACCCATAGTGTCCCGCCGCCGGCGCCTCGTCTGTCGCAAATCCCAGCCCGTCGTCGCGCACTTCCAGCCCAATCTCCGCGGCGCGGTATTCCAGTTGCACGGTCAGCTGCCGCGCCCCCGCGTGCTTCTTCACATTATGGATGGCCTCCTGCGCAATGCGCAGAATCTCGCGCTCCGTGCCCGGCGGCAACGGCCGGTACGCGCCGAAGATGCTGAACTGCGACTCCAGCCCCCCACCATGCTCCGCTTCCACCATGCGCCGCAGCTTCACCGGCAGCGTCGTCTCGCCCGAGTCCTGCGAGCGCAGCGCCCAGATCGATTGCCGCGCATCGGCCAGCCCCTCGCGCACATAGTCGCGGGTCAGGTCCAGATGCTTGGCCGCCGCCTCCACCTTGTTCATGCGCAGCAGCTCCGCCAGCACCTCCAACTGCACGCTGATGCCCACGTAGCCCTGCGCCAGCGTGTCGTGAATCTCGCGCGCAATGCGGTTGCGCTCGCCCAGCACGGCGTTGAACTCGCGCTCCGCGCGCTTCAGCCGTAGCCGCTGCACCAGCACCACCAGTCCCACCACCGCCAAGAATCAGCAGCGCATAGAACCACAGCGTCTGATAAAAATGCGGCCGCAGCTCAAACGTCAGCGCCGCGCCTTCCTTGTTCCATACGCCGTCGTTGTTCGCCGCCTGCACGCGAAACGTATACGTGCCCGGCGGGAATATTCGTGTAGTACGCCGTGCGCCGCGCTCCGGCCTCGGTCCACGCCTTGTCGAAGCCCTCCAGCATATACCGGTAGCGCACCTTCTGCGGCGCCACAAAGCTCAACCCCGCGTAGTCGAACTCAAAGTGCACATGCCCCGCCGGAATCCGCACCATGGAGTCCGGCCCGCGCTGCAGTTCCGCCGCATGCATCGCCATCGGAGCGTCATCCACGGAGAATCGCTCCAGCGCCACGCGGCGGCGGAATCGAATTGACAGGGAAATGCGCCGGGTCCACTTCCACCAGCCCCTTCGGCGTCGCAAACCACAGCTTCCCATCGCGCGACCGCCACGCCGAGGGATGGCTGTTGGTCGCCGTCTCCCGGCTGCGCAGCCCGTCCGCGGTTCCGAACTCCATCCAGTGCGAGCAGCCCGCACTTCCGCTCATCTCGTTGCAGTCGCACCGCGCAATCCCGTTGCCGGTTGCGAACCACAGATGACCGCCGCTGCCGCCAATCATCTGTTCGTCCAGAATCGCGTGAATCGTGGTCTGCTCCAGCCCGTTCCCCATGGCCGCGGAAAAGCCTGCCCCATCCCACAGGTTCCAGCCGTGATCCTGCGTTCCAATCAGCAGCGTCCCGTTCTTCCGCGGCAGCAGAGCCGTAATCACATTGCTGCTCAGCCCGTTCGCGGTCGTGTAGTTCGCAATCTTCCCCGCATGCAGCCGCGACAATCCCGCAAACGTCGCCACCCACAGGTCGCCCTTCGCGTCGCGCGCCATCGCGCCCACCAGGTCGCTGCCCAGCCCGTTGGCGTGGGTATAGGTCTCCATCCTTGCCATCGAAATCGCCGCGCCCGGATTCGCCCAGTGCGTCAGCCCGCGCCGCGTTCCAATCCACAGCGACCCATCGCCATCCACCAGCAGCGAGCGGATAAAGTCGTCCGGCAGCCCATCCGCCGAAGTAAACGCCGTCACCGCCCCTGCGTGAATCCGGTTCAAACCATCCGGCGTGCCCACCCAAAGGTCGCCGTTCGGCGCCGCGGCCAGCGACAGAATCACGTCGCTCACCAGCCCCGTGCGCACCGAGTAGCTCTTCACCGCACCCGTGCCCGTTCCGCCCGGCCCCTTGGCCATCGCGTTCAGCCCGTCGCCGCTCGTTCCCACCCACAGCGTTCCGCCCGCGTCCTCCACCACGGTGGTCGTCTGGTCAGAGGTGAGTCCCTCGCGCGCCCCCAGCGTCTTGAAACGCTGATCGCGCAGAATGTGCAGCCCATCCGTCTCCGTCCCTGCCCAGATATTGCCCTCGCGGTCCTCCATCAGCGCCAGCACCGACGCCGAAGCCAGCGGATCGGTCACCGGAAGCCGCTCCACCTTCCCATTGACCCACCGCGCCAGCCCGCCGTTTGTCCCAATCCAAAGCCCGCCTTCGCGATCACCAAATGCCGTCTGAATCCGGCTTCCGGGCAGTTCTCTTCCAACAGTCCACCGTTGGTTGCGTCCGTTCTGGCTCACCTCTATCTCACTTCTGTTCACAAGCAGGCGAGTCTTGTCCGCAAGTGTCACTTCGTAGAACACAGCCGGCCCCTGCAACTCGTCGTTCAAAATCGGGACAATCTTGGATTCTTGGACGCCAACCTCCCCACTCTCAGTGACCACAATGACGCCGCCCTGCTGACCCTCACGTACAGAGCGAACGATGTTCGAGGGCAACCCGTCCGCAACCGTGAACTGCTTAACCGCCCCATCCTTCCACCGCCCCAGCCCCTCGCTGGTCCCAATCCACAGCGCCCCATCTTTACCCGCCAGCAAGCACCGCACATCGTTCCCCGGCAGCGCCGGCCCACCCGCTCCCAGACTGCTGTTCCTGTCGAACACCTGGAACGCGTTCCCATCGAACCGCACCAGCCCCACCTCGGTCCCCAGCCACACAAACCCATCCCGCGTCTGCGCCAGCGCCTGCACCGTGTTCTGCGGCAGTCCGTTCTCCATCCCCCACGCCTGCCGCCCATAGCTGGCCAGCGGCGTTGAGGGCTCCAGCGCCATCCCCACCGCCGCGCATCCCACCAAAACCGCCGCAACCACCCCGGCACGCAGCCGGCGCATCAGCCTGCCCGCGCCGCTCAGGCGCACCCCAACCCACCGGTTTGCAACCTTCGAATTGGCGTGATTGTTGTCCACAAACGTGCGGGTGCCGTCTTTCCGCCAAACTGCGCCCTGCGCCGGCGCGCGCATTCCCCCAAAACTCCAGGAAATTCCAGCAATTCAAAGCCGGCACAGCAGGGTGCAACCAGACTACCGCACAAAGACCGAGCCCGCTCTCCACCCATTGATGGAGCGAAATCTCACTCAAATGGCTCAAGACACGCCGCCCGCCTGCCCATACTCTAAGAATGTCTTCTGAATTAGTCTCCTGAATTGGTCTTTCGTGGTTCTTCCTTTTCGGGTGGCTGCCCATAGCTGGCAGCCGCCCGATTTCTTTTTTGGAGCACTCTTCCCAACCCCTGCAGCCGGAGCAATCCTCTCTCCAGCGCCCGCCCCGCGTCCGCCTTTCTTCATTCTCGGTTTCAACCCCCGCCGCCCATCTCAGTAGAATGGTCTCGGCCATCGCCGCCGGGGGATTCTCTTGCTGAAACAGACTCTCTGCCTTCTCGCCTTCGCTTTCACCCTTCCGCCTGCCGTCTCCGCCCTCGGCCAGGCCTCGCCCACGCCCGCCGCGCCGCCCGCCCAAATCAGCCCCGCCCAAATCAGTGTGGAGTACGGCGTCGCCATGAAGACCCGCGACGGCGTCACCCTGCGCGCCGACATCTACCACCCCTCCGCGCCTGGCCGGTACCCCACGCTCCTCCAGCGCACCCCCTACAACAAAGACAATGCCGCCGACTTCGCCCGCAAAGCCGCCGCCCGCGGCTACCTGGTCGTCATCCAGGACGTGCGCGGCCGCTACACCTCCGAGGGCGAGTGGTACACCTTCAAGCACGAGTCGGAAGACGGCTACGACGCCGTCGAGTGGGCCGCCGCGCTGCCCAGCTCCAACGGCAAGGTCGGCATGTTCGGCGGCTCCTACGTCGGCGCAACCCAGATGCTCGCCGCCATCGCCCATCCGCCCCATCTCGCCGGCATCGCCCCCTGGGTCACCGCCAGCAACTACCACGAAAACTGGACCTACCAGGGCGGCGCCTTCGAGCAGGGCTTCAACGAGTCGTGGACCTCCGGCCTGGCCCAGGACACCCTCAACCGCTACATCCGCCAGAACACCAACTTCCGCGTCGGGTCCACCGTCCTGCCCCTCAACCAGTACCCCGTCTTCAACGTCCCTGCCCCGCAGAACGCGGCCGAGCTGACCAGCGAGTTCGCGCCCTACTTCCTCGACTGGCTCGCCCACCCCACCTACGACGACTACTGGAAGCAGTGGTCCATCGAAGAGAACTTCCAGAACATCCAGGTTCCCGCGCTGGTCATGGCCGCCTGGTACGACATCTTCCAGGGCGGCTCGCTGCGCAACTACATCGGTCTCCGCGATCACGCCGGAACCGAGGCCGCACGCCACGCCCAGCGCCTCATCGTCGCCATCGGCGGCCACTCCGGCAGCGGACGCCACATCGGCGCCATCGACTTCGGCCCCGCCGCGGCCGAGTTCAGCGACGAAGACGAAACCCTCAACTGGTACGACTACCTCTTCCAGGGCAAGCAGAACGAGTTCGCCGACCCATCCAGGCCGGTCCGCATCTTCGTCATGGGCAAAAACGAGTGGCGCAACGAGGATGCCTGGCCGCTCCAGCGCGCCAAATCCACCAGCTACTTCCTCCATTCCGCCGGCAAGGCCAACACCGCCGCCGGCGACGGCGCGCTCGCAACCTCCGCCGCGCAGTCTGAAGCAGCCGACACCTACGTCTACGACCCCGCCAACCCCGTCCCCACCACCGGCGGCCCGCTCTGCTGCGACGGCGAGCACTTCGCCGGCGGCCCGCGCGACCAGAACCCAGTGGAAGCCCGCCCCGATGTGCTCGTCTACTCCACCCCGCCGCTCACTCAAGACCTCGAAGTCACCGGCCCCGTCACCCTCGACCTCTACGCCAAAACCTCAGCCGCCGACACTGACTTCACCGCCAAGCTGGTCGACGTCGCCCCCGACGGCGCAGCCATCAACCTCACCGAGGGAATCCTCCGCGCCAGGTTCCGCGAGACAAGGTCCGCCGTCGGGGGCACCGCCGAGCCCAAACCCATCACCCCCGGCCAGGTCTACGAGTACAAAATCGACCTCTGGTCCACCAGCAACGTCTTCTTGAAGGGCCACAAAATCCGCCTCGAAGTCAGCAGCAGCAACTTCCCCCGCTTCGACCGCAACCTCAACACCGGCAAAGACGGGAGCACCAGCTCCGACTTCGTCCCAGCCACCAACACCATCCTCCACGACGCGCAGCATCCCAGCGCCCTGATCCTGCCCGTAGTGCCGCAGTAAGTACCCTCCGGCAAAGCCGGAGGCTTTAGGGCAAGCGCCGCTCAAAGGGACCTGAGCCGACCGCGTCGGCCTTCGCTTGACCTCCGCCGCGCAGGTTCTGTAATGGCCTTCGCATGACCTCCGCGGCGCAGGTTCTGTAATAAGGGCACGGCTTCAGCCGGGCCGAAAACAGCGCCAAAAGAACTCAGGGCTTTAGCCCCTGCGGGCAGGAGGAAATAGGGAGGAAATAGGGGGACACGATACCTATTCCCCCCGATTAACGCTATCGTCCGTGTATAGCACGACTCGCGGCTCGTGGTTCCGGGGCCGAGTGCCCCATCCATCGAGCGTTTTTTGCTCGATGGGTGGGAGAGCACAGACCCTGTCCAACCTGCTGACTCGCTACAAGCTGGCAGGCAGGTGGCCCGGCCATGAAGATCGCAGAGCCGCGAAAGCTGTGCCCCGTTCATCGCGCTCTTTGCGATGAGCGTTGAAATAGGGGGACACGATACCTATTCCCCCCCCGATTGGGAAATAGGGGGACACGATACCTATTCCCCCCCGATTAACGTTATCGTCCGTGTATAGCACGACTCGCGGCTCGTGGTTCCGGGGCCGAGTGCCGAGTGCCCCATCCATCGAGCGTTTTTTGCTCGATGGGTGGGAGAGCACAGACCCTGTCCAACCTTCTGACTCGCTACAAGCTGGCAGGCAGGTGGCCCGGCCATGAAGATCGCAGAGCCGCGAAAGCTGTGCCCCGTTCATCGCGCTCTTTGCGATGAGCGGGCGTTGCGTTAAGATCGCGGTGGAATAGGGGGACACGATACCTATTCCCCCCGATTAGCGCTATCGTCCGTGTATAGCACGACTCGCGGCTCGTGGTTCCGGGGCCGAGTGCCCCATCCATCGAGCGTTTTTTGCTCGATGGGTGGGAGAGCACAGACCCTGTCCAACCTGGCAGGTGGCCCACTCATCCCGGGGGCAGGTGGCCCGGCCATGAAGATCGCAGAGCCGCAAAAGCTGTGCCCCGTTCATCGCGCTCTTTGCGATGAGCGGGCGTTGCGTTAAGATCGTTTCCGAACGAGGATCGAGTCATGCCCAGCGGCTTGAAGCGCTTGCAAAAGGCGGAATCGCTCCACTTCATCACATTCAGCTGTTTTCACCGTTTCCCGTTGCTTGAAGCGGCTGGAGCCAGGGAGACGGTCGAGGCGTTGCTGGAGCAAACGCGCGCACGGCATCAGGCGCGGATTTACGCCTACGTTCTGATGCCCGAGCATGTTCACCTGCTCGTCAATGAGCCGCCGCAGATGCTTCTGGCGCAGTTTCTCAAGGCAGTCAAGCAGGTAACTTCGCGCAGGCTGCGCGGACCGCGAGAAGTTCTGGCAGGGCCGCTACTACGACAGCAACGTTCGCGGAGAGATGGCGCGCTCCGAAGTGATTCGGTACATTCATCGCAATCCGGTGGCGCGCGGACTGGTTGCGAAGCCAGAAGACTGGCCGTGGTCGAGCTTCCGGCACTACGCGTCCGGCGTGAGGGGCACGGTGGAGATCGAATCGCAGTGGACCGCGTTCCTGCGCGGGAGCCAGTTGCCTGTGGGAGAACGCTTGAGAGAGGGCAAACGCTCGTGCTTCCCCACCCAAGCCGCAAAAGACGCAGCTTGGATGGGGCACAACGCATCGAGGGAGAATCAGAATTGAAAACCTTGACCGGGCCACCTGCCCCCCAGCCCCCGATGAGTACGACTATCCAAACCTATGACATCGCGATGGCCTGCCCATGAAGCACCAATCGTTCTTTGCGCTCCTGCTCGCCATAGTGGCGTGCGCTTCGGGCTGTAAGCAACAAGCCAATCCGACGGCACCAACTATCAGCGGAATATACAGTTTTCATAGCTCGGACAGCTCCATACGTCACGGTACGGACATACTTGTGATCAACAGTGACTCGACCTACGTTCATTTTTATGCCAACGGATCGTCAAGAAAGCAATTAGTTCAGGATGGCACTTGGAAACAAGGGGAAGGGGACTCAATTGTGTTCGGTAAGTTTGTAGGGTGGGATTTGTTTGGTCCCACTCCAGACGGCGTTACGTATCCGGATCCCGCAAATACCGCGTTTCCGCTTGGCCGTGGACTAAACGGAGATTACGAAATCGATGCAAATCCCGATCGCGGAGAGAAGTTTGTACAAATCGAACGGAGCAGTCGTTAATCCGACATTTGTCGGGGGAATACGGGGGGAATACTACGGGGGGGGAATACGGGGACATGATACCTATTCACCCAATCTCAGGCGGGTGGCCCCGGTCCCGGTGACTTTCTCAGCCAACAATGAGGGTGCCCCCGGAAATAGGGGGACACGATACCTAGGAAATAGGGGGACACGATACCTATTCCCCCCCGATTAGCGCTATCGTCCGTGTATGGCACGACTCGCGGCTCGTGGTTCCGGGGCCGGGTGCCCCATCCATCGAGCGTTTTTTGCTCGATGGGTGGGAGAGCACAGACCCTGTCCAACCTGCTGACTCGCTACAAGCTGGCAGCTCTCTGCAATAGAACACGGTCCGCACCCGCGCCCGGAAATATGTAAAGAGGGTGATTTTTCATGTTACTGATTTCAATATACTTATCAACTAATTAGGTTGCAGACAATTACCCGCCCTCGCCGCACAATCGAAGAATGAACGCCAGAGCCATCGCCGCTGTCCGCCGGAACCCGCCCGCCGAACTCCCCTACGCTGCCCAGAGCCCCTCAGCGCCATCTCCCGGGAAGGCGACGAAAAAGGGAAAAACATGTCAAACTATGGATTTCCTTCTATCCTTATGAAAACAATAATTTTACATACAAATATGGCAAAACGTGCACTAATATACTTGACTCATGAAAGAATGTTGGTACTCAGTCTTTCCCATGAGCAACGAACCAACAACCACTTTAGATGCAATCGGATACCTTGCCGATGAACCGGTGCGCATTCGCCGGGCGGGAGAGCACTAACCCTCCTGCCCCACTGGCCGCCGGGTGACCCCCTAGACCCACCGAAACAGCAAGGGTACCCTATCCATCCACGCCTCGTGGCTGCTCTCGCGATTCCATTGGGCGGCATGACGGGTTCTACCTGGCTCGGGAGGTATCTAATTGAACGGAAGATATCGGTGTCGACCGCGTCCGTCGCGCACGCGACAACTCGTGCAATCGGCTATGGATGAGAATGGAGACCTCGAACATGAAGCCTGATGAACCCAGCCGCACAGCCCTGATGATCGCCCGGCAACGAGCTGCTCACCAGGTGCTCGATCATGGCTCAATCCTCCATGACCCATTTGCCCTGAAGATTCTGCATGAAGACGAAAAGGACGTGCTTCAATTTGCGAACAAGCACCCCCTGGCCAGCATCGGACGTCTGATCACCGCCGCGCGAAGCCGGATTGCGGAAGATGCTTTGTCGAGAGCTGTCGAAAGAGGCGTTCGGCAGATCGTCATCCTTGGCGCCGGACTCGACACTTTCGCTCTCCGGAATCCCCATGGCGAAGCCGGGATCCGTATCTATGAGGTGGACCACCCCGCTACGCAGGCCTGGAAACTCGAGCGCTTGGCCGAAGCTCAAATCGCGCTTCCGCCGTGGCTTATTCTCGTGCCAGTCGATTTCGAGCGGGACGATCTGGGAGAGAAGCTCGCCGCTGCAGGCTTTCAGCAGAACTCGCCCGCGTTTTTCACTTGGCTCGGGGTTGTGCCATATCTGACTCAGGACGCTATCGGCCGCACTCTGGACTACATGTCGTCAATCCAGAACTCGGAGGTGGTGTTCGACTACATGGAACCTCCCGAGGCATTCTCTGAAGAGCTAAGGCAGATAGAAAGGGCGCGGGCCGAACAGCTTGAGAGAATGGGTGAACGTTCGGACACCCGTTTCGAGCCGGCTGGCATTGCGGCGATTCTTCGCTCGCATGGGTTTTGCGCCATCGAAGACATCGATTTTCAGGAGATCGCGTCAAGGTTCGGCCGCGCCGTTCAAGGACTCGCGCCCGGACACGCTGGTGTTCATGTTGTCCACGCAAAGCATTGATTGGACGCGGTCATCCATTGCCCGGCGCCCCAGGGCTCAAAGGGGCCCAAGGCCCGGCCAGCTGCCGGGTGCCCCAAATCTCGCCTCTGAGATTTGGAAAGCCACAAAAGCCCGCAGCGCCAAAGCTGAAAGCTAGCAGCTAGAGGCTAGCAGCTAGCTCCCGCTCCACCAACTCCTTCGCCGCCAGCCGTCCCAGCCGGATGCAGTCCGGAATCCCGATCCCGTCGTAGGCATTGCCCACCAGCCGCAGTCCTTTCAGCGCAGCCACCCGCGCCGCAATCCGCTTGGTCCGCTCCTGGTGACCCACCGAGTACTGCGCCATCGCCCGCCGCCAGCGCGAAACCTGAGCATGCTCCGGCTCCGCGGTAATGCCCAGAATCTCGTTCAGCTCCCGCCGCACCGTCGCCACCAGCACATCGTCCGGCTCGGTCAGCAGAGCCTCGTTCTTCATCCCGCCCAGGAACGCCCGCAGCACGGCCTTCCCTGACGGCGTCCGCCCCAGAAACTTGCGGTGCACAAACGTGCAGGCCAGCATCGATCGCCCCTCGCTCACCGGAACCAGGAAGCCGAAGCCATCCGGCAGCGCGCCCAGCTTTGCCTCGTCGTAAACCAGGTTCACGGTAATCGAAGAAGAGTAGGGAATTCCCGCCAGGTCCTCGCTCAGCGCCGCGTCCACCCCGCTCAGCAGCACGCTGCCGGCCCACGCCGGCGAGGCAACAATCACCGCGTCGTAGCTCTCCGTAACCCCGCCCGCCTCCACCGTCCAGCCGTGTGCAACCTTTTTCAGCGCGCTCACCGGCGTCCCAACACGGATCCATTCAGGCTTGAGCCGCCCCACCAGCGCATCCACAAACTGCTGCATCCCGCCGCGCAGCGAAGTAAAAATCGCTCGCGCCGCCGGCTTCCCATTTCCGTTTGCCGCGCCATTCTTCTTCGCTGCTTCCTTGGCCCTGGCCCGCATCTTGCGGTGCGCCGCCAGCATGCCCCGCGTCAGGCTGCCGTACTCGCTTTCCATCTCCACCAGCCGCGGCAGCACCGTGCGTGCGCTCAGCTGTGCTGCGTCCCCGCCGTAGATTCCAGAGAGCAGCGGATCGGCCAGCCGGTCCACAGCCTCAACGCCAAAGTGCCGCTCCACCAGCGCCGCCACTGATTCGTCCTCCTCGCTGGGCCGCGGCGGATGCAGCAACTCCAACCCCATCCGCACCTTGGTCGACAGGCTGAACAGCTGCGTCAGCGCCGTCGGAATCAGCTTCGTGGGCACCAGGAACATCAACCCGTCCGGCAGCGCCACCATGCGATTGTTCACCAGGATGTACGTCTTGCGCTCCGCGTCGTTCGACGGAATCATTTGGTCGCCCAGCCCCAGCTCGCGGCACAACTCCGCGGCCGCCGGCTTCTCCGTCAGAAACGAGTCCGGCCCCCGCTCCAGCACCGCACCGTTCACAATCTCCGAGGCCAGCGAGCCGCCCAGCCTCTCGCGTGACTCATACAGCGTGTACTCCACCGCCGCTCCCGCGGCACGGGCCTTCTCCAGCTCGAAAGCGCTGGCCAGCCCGGCAATACCGCCGCCAATAATCGCTGTCCGCATCTAAATGCCCCACATCATCTTAGTGCAAGTCCCGCGCTTTCCCGCATCCCGCTTAACGAATCTTCGGCATCGTGGGAAACTTGCCCTGCTCTATTAAGCATGCTGCCGGAGCGCATAAAGCTCATGTGATTCAAATCACGCAAAATAGACTGCCGTCCCCAACGCCGCCCGCGTTTGATCGATCCAATGATCAACCAGGCCCGCCCGCCCGGTACCCTTGCGAATGGCCGCAAAAGCAGTCAGGGGATGGGAGTTCAATCCCATCCCCGATCGTACGGTGGCTTTTGGTTGCTGTGCTTCTCTTTACAGCCTGACCAGCGGCGTCAGTTCAACGTTCCGGAACGCTTCTGCCTTCTGCTCCAGTTCCGGGTCCCAGTTCTTGGGCTGGTAAATGCAGCAGGGCTCCTGCGCCAGCGGGTCGCCGGTCAGCGCATAGGCCCGTGCCCGCGAGCCGCCGCAAATCTCCTTGTACTCGCACGCGCCGCACTTGCCTTCCAGCTTGCTGGTGTCGCGCAGCGACTTGAAAATCGGCGCCTCGCGATAGATATCCTTCAGCGGCGTCTCGCGGATGTTGCCCGCATGAATGGGCAGGAATCCGCTGGGGTAAACATTGCCCACGTGCGAGATGAACATAAATCCCTTGCCGTCGTTCACCCGCCGTGTGGCCCAGCTTGCCGTGCGCGTCTTGGCGTCGGCCGTCGGCGCGCCGGGTTCGTACGCGTGGCCGGCCGCGTGCGGATGCCCGCTGTCCGTGCCCCATCTTCCGCTCTTCCAGGTTGTGCTGCAGCAGGTAGCGCCGGTAGTGCATGGCCTCGGTCGTCTTGATCTGGAAGCTCACCCGGTGGCTACAACTCGTAGATCTTGCCGAACACATCCTCAAACTCCTCGCCCGACAGCAGATCGGCCTGCTGGCCGCGGCCCACCGGAACCAGGAAGAAGACGTTCCACATCACAATCGCCAGCCTCTCGAACAGCGCGCACAGGTTGTCCAGATCGTGCGCGTTGTGGCGGCTGATGGTGGTGTGCACCTGGATCGGAATGCCCGCCTCGTTGGCCCACTCCATCGCCTGGATGGTCCGCGCCCACGCCCCCGGCAACCCCCGGAACGTATCGTGAATCTCAGGAGTCGAGCCGTCCAGCGAAATGCCCAGCCGCACCAGGCCGGCCTCTTTCAGCTTGAAGATCGCCTCGCGCGTCAGCAGCGGCGTTGCGCTCGGCGTCAGCGCCACCTGCACACCCTTGCCCGCCGCGTACTCGAATCAGTTCGAACACATCCTTGCGCTTCATCGGATCGCCGCCGGTAAACACAAAGATGGGCACGCCCATCTCGGCAATCTGGTCGATCAGTTCCTTGCCCTCGGCGTTCGTCAGCTCGTCTGGATGGGCAATCGGCTGCGCTGCCGCGCGGCAGTGCTTGCAGGCCAGGTCGCAGGATTGCGTCACTTCCCAGATCGCCAGAAAGGGGGTTTCGTCAAAATTCAGTCCGCCGCGGGCGGGTATGTTGTGCATCGGCTTCATACGGCCTCCTCAGTCGTCGCGGCCGGCTGGGCCAGAGTTTGCTCCGGCGCCGGGGATCGAGAGATTCGCCAACTCTTAAAGAATCCTGAGACTCTGCCGATACCATCACTTTCGGTGGAGAAAACTCTCACCTGAAACTCTTCGGCAGAGCGCCCTGACCTGAAAGCGACGTGCAGGGAGTTGGGAAACCGCTCGGGACCGCCACGATTCCGTACCAGAAGAGCAGCCCGATGCCTCTGCATGCTGTGATTGGGATCACTTTACATCGGAAAATCTGCAAAGAGAGGTTCCCGGACCTGTACAAATTTCCAGAATGGGCGCACAATCCCTCACAAGTGAGCCATTGCGCATTCACCTGCGTCCTTATTGGTTGAACCATTGCTCGCAGATTTCCGGGAGCCGCACAAATCGCGGTCGGAGTGTGATTTAACTCACTTCGACATGTGCCACCGGACACCGTAACCCGATGGCAATAATGTTAACGTTTTTTCGCACCTCCAGGAGGTTCCCATGGCCGCCGTAATCAAGCCTGGTTGGAGCAAACCCTCCACCATCCTCTTCGCCTCCGAGATTCCCGCCAACCAGAAAGCATTCAGTTTTGCTCTCGCGCAAGCCGCCGAGTTTGGCGCCGATCTCATCCTCTTTCACGCTTATGACACGCTGGTCGTCGCCGCATCTGAGACCTCCGGCATCCGCTACTACGACTACGCCGCCGCCGCACGCACCGAAATGCAGAGCCTCGAACCGCTGGCCAGGCTGGTCCGCGACGCCGGCATCCGCTGCGAAATCGTCGTCCGCCCCGGCCTGCCCGCTGACCAGATTCTCGCCTTCCTTCGCGAACGCGAGATCGATCGCATAGTCATGGGCACCCACTCGCCCGGCCCCATCGGCAAGCTGCTGGTGGGCTCTGTGGCCGAGGCTGTGCTGCGCACCGCCCGCGTTCCGGTCTGCATCGTCGGGCCTGACACCGTCGACGGCGAATACCGCAAGTTCGCCACCCGCACCATCCTCTGCGCCGTCAGCCTGCAGGAAGCCAGCCACACTGTGGCCGAGTTTGCCGCCGACCTGGCTGCCCAGCACAGCGCCCGCCTCATCCTGCAGCACGTCATTCGTCCTCAGGACCGGCAGGAGGAAATGGCCGGCCGCTCCATCGATCAAATTGAAGCCGACCTGCTGGCGCTGGTTCCAACCGAACTCACCGGAAAAATTGCCGTGCAGACCATCGTCGTGCCCGGCGACCCAACCGAGGAGTTGCTCTACCAGGCGCGTGCCCAGCTGGCGGACCTCATTGTTCTCGGCGCTCAGGGCGCATCGGCTTTTGCTGCCATCACCCGCCACGGCGTGGTCTACAAAGTCCTCGCCCATGCCCACTGCCCCGTCATTACACTCTCACCGGCTGTGCTGGCCCAGTGCGGAGTCGGCGCGGAGAAGCACCGCGGGTCGGAAGTCTACATGGCCGGCGTGTTCTAAATCTCCACCGTGCCGGGGATGGGCTCTTGCCTCCAGGCCCATCCCCGGCGCCGCAAGCCCTGTTCCCGCGCTTCCACTCTTTCCCTACCGTTTATCCGTCGCTGGCGCTGCCACCGTCCCAGCCGGACAGGCCGACCCTCCGCACAGCGCCCCGGTAATCCCCTGGCCCTCGGTAATCGTAAAGATCCGGTCCTCGGCAGGCAGCTTCACCGTTTCCTTTGCCCCGGAAGGCCAGTGAATCTCCGCCGTCCCCGCATCCGTCGCGTCGCCCAGTCCAAAGTGCAGCCGCCGGTCGTTCGAGGAGATGTAGCTCCCGCTCGAAAGCACATCCTGGCGCATGCGCATCCCGTTGGCCTTCAGATAGACCGTCGCGCAGGTCGCGTCGCGCGGACTCTTCGGCCCGCCCACCAGCTCAGCTCCACCCAGTGATGATGGTCGGGATTCACGTTCCTCAGCAGCACCGGCGGCCCGTCGATGGGGTTGATGATCACGTCGATCTTGCCGTCGTTGAACAGGTCGCCAAAGGCCGCGCCGCGCGCCGGAATCACGATCGGCAAGGCCCGATCCCTTCACCGGCGGAACGTACTCAAACTTCCGCCCTTTGCCGCTTGCATCCGGCACGTTGTGGAACAGCAGCGGCCGCTCGGCAAAGGTGGTGCCCCAGTCGTGCTGGTCCACCTGGGGATACACGTGGCCGTTCACCATGAACAGGTCGAGCCAGCCGTCGTTGTCGTAGTCGAGGAAGCCGTCGCCCCAGCCCACAAATGGAATCGTCGTCTGCGCGATCCCCGCCTTGTAGCTCACGTCGGTAAAGCTGGCGTCGCCGTCGTTGTGGAAGAGCACTTTGTAGTCGTCGCCGAAGTCGGTGACAAAGAAGTCCACCAGTCCATTGTTCTCGTAGTCGCCCGCGGCAATCCCCATGGAGGCAATCTCGCGCCCATCCTTGTTCAGCGCAAAGCCGGAGACGTAGCTCTGGTCGTCGAAGGTGCCGTCGCCTTTGTTGATGTAAAGAAAGTTCGGCTCGGAGTCGTTGCCCACCACCAGGTCCGGCTTGCCGTTGCCGTTCAGCGATCACAAAAATCGTCGTGAAACCCGTAGTAGTTGTCCTTGTCCTCCACGCCCGCCTTTACCGTCACGTCGGTAAACGTGCCATCGCCGTTGTTATGGAACAGGTGGTCGGGCTCGCCCTGCAGCCCGCGCGGTCCGCAATTCACTGAAGCTCCGCGATACTGGCAGAACGCGTAGCCCACCGCCTTGCTCCCGCGCAATCGGCAGGTTGTCGCGGTCGAAGTGCACGTAGCCGGTCACATACAGGTCCAGCCGCCCATCGCCGTCGTAGTCGCCCCACGCCGAGCCCGGCGACCAGTTGCCCAGCGCCACGCCGGCCTTCTCCGCCACGTCGGTAAACGTTCCGTCGTGATTGTTGTGGTAAAGCCGGTTCTTGCCGTAGTTGCCCACATAGATATCCGGCCAGCCGTCGTTGTCGTAGTCGGCAATGCTCACGCCATAGCCCCAGCGGTCGTTGGTCACGCCGGCCTTGGCGGCTACATCGGTAAAGGTTCCGTCATGGTTGTTGTGGAACAGCGCCGCATGCGGCGGCGGCTCCTTGCCGTCCAGCGCGTCGAAGGTCGAGCCGTTCACCAGGTAGATATCGCAGCCAGCCGTCGTTGTCGTAGTCGATCAGGCCAACGCCCGAACCGTTGGTCTCCACGATGAACTTCTTTTCCGGCATGCCCATCTTGTGCACCCAGCCGGACAGTCCCGCCTGCTTGGTGACGTCCTGAAAAACCACCGTGCCCGTGTCCACAAAGCCGCCCGCGGTAATGGGCCGCTTCTGTTCGTCGTACACCGGCGCAGCGCCGATGCCTCCGGCAATGCCGCCCATGCCGTTTTGGGCGGCCGGTGCCTGTTGTGGCGCCGCTTGTCCGCCGGTCTCCGGGTTTGAGCTCGCCATGGATGGAGCTGGTTCCACCGCCGTGGCCACCAGCACGCTGGAAACAGCCACCGGTACCGCAGCCTTGCCCGGCCCTTGCGCCGCCAGCGCCTGGCAATCGCCTGGAATCGATAAAACCACGATCAAAATGCCGGCAAAAAATCCACGAAAACCAGACAGCAACGGAACTCCTCCACGGATTGCAGTGTATCGTAACCGGCATTCCCCGCGTTGGCCGCAGACACAGCCCAATTGGGCACAGCGCACATCGCCTCCAGGATCGTATCGTCGTCACAGCCAGCCTCGGAGGCCAAAACCCATGACCGCGCAACCCGTCGAACCGCCGCTCCCTACCGTGCACGACCATTTCGGCCGATTCGCTGCCGCAGCCTCTGCCTGGCTGGGATCCACCTGGGCCTTTGTCGCCGCAGGCCTGGTCATCGTAGCCTGGGTAGCCACCGGACCTGTCTTTCATTTCTCTGACCGCTGGGCCCAGGTCATCACCACGGCAACCGCCCTCATGACTTTTCTCATGGTCTTCCTCATTCAGAGCACACAGAATCGCGACTCCCGCGCCATCAATCTGAAACTGAACGAGTTGATCCGAGCCATGGATAACGCCCGCAACCAAATGATCGATATTGAAAGGCTCACTGATCTTGAGCTCGATGCCATGCAGGTTACCTATGAAAAGGTAAAAACCGCCTGGTCCGACCGCCAGAAGACAACCCCCGCCAGCACCGCGAAAAAGTGAGCGTCCGCTATCCCGGTGTGACCAGTGGTCCATTCGATACAGCCGCCAGTCCGCCCTCGGTGCGTAACTGAGATTCAGGAGCGTGCAACCCATGGATAAGCAACGAGTCAAAGGCGCAGTCGATGAGGTCGTTGGCGCAGCAAAGCGGCAAGTCGGCGACTGGACCGGCAACACGAAAACCCAGGTCGAAGGCACTGCGCAACAGATCAAAGGCAAAGTCGAGACAGCCGTTGGCAAGCTCAAAGACGCAGCCCGCGATGCGCGTGACAACGTCGTCGCGCAGCAGCAGGTCGAGGCGGAAGTCGAGCGCGAGCAGGAAGATGCTGTCATCGTCGAGCACCACAAAGGCCGCTAGCCAATGCGCAGCCGGCTCTGATCACTAACCACTAACCACTAACCACGAACCAATTACCACTAACCCCTGCCTCCACGAATAGGAATGGCATCCTTCCCCGGGTCCGGGTATACTGTGCGCAAGGTGGCAGCGCGTCCAACCCCAGCCGCCTTTAAAGTGAGGTGCGTCTTCCGCAGGGACTCCGGTTCACTGACGTTCGACGTTCCGCCATCGGAGACTTCCCGTTGGCGCGCAGTGGCCCGCGTGCTCCGAAGTCCCATGGACGCCCTTGGTTGCGCCCTCCTTCCCGCCTCCTGTTCCCTCTGCGGCTCCCCACTGCCGCAGCTTTCTCACGTGCCAATTTGTGCTCTCTGCTGGACGGAGTTTCCCCTCCAGACTCCCGATTCCTGCGCCCGCTGCGGCGATTCCCTCGATGCTCCCGCCTCCGCCGCCCGTCCGGTAACTGCCTCACTCTGCCGCCCTTGCCGCCTCGCCCCGCCGCCTTTTGTCCGTGCCGTGGCCTACGGCCTCTACCAGGGCCGCATGAAGGCCGCCATCCACGCCCTCAAGTACGACCGCCTCCATCCGGCAGCTCGCGGAACTGGGCCAGATGCTGGCCGAGGCCATCGCCAGACTGGCCGGCGACGCCCCGTCCGAGATGCTCGTCGTTCCCGTGCCCCTGCACCGCTCCCGGTTCGCCCTGCGCGGCTTCAACCAGGCCCGCCTGCTCGCGGAAAACGCCCTCGGCTGCCTGCGCAAGTCCCACCCCGAGTGGCGGCTCACCCTCGCTTCCAGCACCCTCATGCGCCTGCGCGCCACCGAGAGCCAGGCCGGTCTCAGCTCGCGCCAGCGCCGCGTGAACGTCCGCGGCGCCTTCTCCGTCTCCGACCCCGCTGCCGTGACGCTCAAGCACATCTTGCTCATCGACGACATCTTCACCACCGGCGCAACCGCCCGCGCCGCCGCCCTTGCGCTTACCAAGGCCGGAGCGGCCTCCGTCTGGGTGGCCACGCTGGCCCGCGCCCGCCGCGTCACCGATCATCCACTTCAACCCGTGGAGAAGTTCGAAGAGAATTCGAACCTCTCCAGCCAAATCACCGCCAGGAGTGCTGCACGCAATCAACTTTTCATCGCACGACCAAACATCTTTTTGACGAGGGGATCAAGGATGTCGCTGGGAAAAGCCATGATTCATGCCCGCAAGCAAAAATCCATCGCCAAGGCCGCGGCATGCGCCGGAGATTACGCCGCAGTCCAGCCCATGCACATGCTGCAGATGCCGGTGCTGGTGCTCAATGCCTCCTATGAGCCCATCAACATCTGCGGCGCCCGCCGCGCCCTGGTGCTGGTGCTCAAGGGCATCGCCCGCACCGAGGAGGAACACGGCCTCATGCTGCACGCCCAGCGCAGCCGCATCGCCATGCCCTCGGTGATTCGCCTGCTCGAATACCGCCGCATCCCCCACCAGACCCGCGCCCTCTCGCGCAAAAACATCCTGCTGCGCGATCGCAACACCTGCCAGTACTGCGGCGTCGTGCTGCCATCCGAGCGAGCTCACCCTCGACCACGTCGTCCCCCGCTCCCGCGGCGGCAACTCCACCTGGGAAAACCTCGTCGCCTGCTGCCACGCCTGCAACCGCCGCAAAGGCAACCGCATGCTTCACGAGATCGACGACATGATCCTGCATGCGCGACCCGCGTCCGTTCTCGCTGCACACCAGCCGCCAGATCATGCGCATGCTAGGCCGCGGCGACGACCGCTGGCGCAAATACCTTTTCTATTAGCTGCTGGGAAAGGAATTAGTTTTGGCCGATCTGCGGCGCGGCTCAAGAGAGAATTTTTGAATTCTCTTCCATCGTGGTTGAGGACGCGGACCCTCGTGGTCCTCCCTTGTGAAATCATGCAGGCAGAGGACCCTCCATTTGTTTACCCACGCCATCGTCCGCATCCCCGGTGCCAACTTCGACGCCGGTCTCACCACCGCCGACTTCGGAGCTCCCCAACTCAATCTCGTCCTTGAGCAGCACCAGCGTTACTGCCAGGCTCTCATCGAGTGCGGCCTCGCCCTCACCACCCTCGACGCCGACCTCCGCTTTCCCGACTCCACCTTCGTTGAAGACACGGCCATCCTCACCCCGCGCGGCGCCATCCTCGCCCGTCCCGGCGCAGCCACCCGCGCAGGCGAGGTCGACGCCATCCGCGATTCAATCCTGGAATTCTTCCCCAAGCCGCTTACCATCGAAGCCCCCGGAACCGTCGATGGTGGAGACATCTGCGAAGCCGAGGATCACTTCTTCATCGGCCTCTCGCACCGTACCAACCCGGAGGGCGCACGCCAGCTTGCAGCGCATCTGGCCAGCCTCGGCTACACGTCATCCACCATCGATGTCCGCCCCATGACCACCATCCTCCATCTGAAAAGCGGCATCGCTTACATCGGCGGCAACACCCTGGTGGTCATGGAAGAGATGGCGCAGAACCCTCAGTTCAGCGGCTTCAGCCGGCTCTCCGTCTCAGCCGAAGAGAGCTACGCCGCCAACTGCGTGCGCGTCAATGACCGCGTCCTGGTTGCCGCCGGCTTCCCTGCGTTGACCGCAGAACTCCGCACCCGCGGCTTCCACCCGCTCGCTCTTGAGATGTCCGAATTTCAGAAGATGGACGGCGGCCTCAGCTGCCTCTCCCTGCGCTTTTAACGGCTCATACCCAGGCCCAATCGTCCCAAGCTGATCACTGCGGCTCCTCCGCGGGCGCCGCCGGCGCAGGCGCAACCGGCCGATGGTCCAGGATCCTGTACCCCTCCGGCAGCTTGAACGTCTCAGGGTCGGGCGCTGTCAGCGAAACATCGGTCAGCCATAGTGTCTGATCTCCGTCGCGCGGGTCGTGTCGCTTCACCTGCACATTTACGCCCAGCGCCGCGGAGTACCAGTAGTCCACCGTGCGCAGAATCGTTCGTGTATTGCCAACCGTCTCCGTGTACACCGTGGTCGTCTCCCGCGACTTCTGCACCTCAAGCCCGGCAAACGTGTCCACGCCCAGGTCCTCGCGAGTCAGGAAGGTAGTTCGGTCCGGCCGAAGCCCGGCCGGCTCAACAGCTTCGGTTACCGGCGCGTAGTAGTTGTACAGGTCGCAGATCCTGGTGCTCGCTTCGCAGTGGTAGTGCGTATGCTCCGTGGGGTCGTAGAAGTCTGTCGCATGCACCTGCATCTCTCGCTTCGGCAGGTTCGGTACCGGCACAAAGGTCGCGCGCTGCTGATAGATGCGTCCCTGGGCGTCGCGCGACACCAGCCGCGCATTTTCCGAGGTCACAGTTGACCCGTCCGGCAGCGTACGCACCCACACGGTGCGCGCGGTCGCCGTAAACGGAGCGTTTGGTTTCGGGGGGAAGTAGAGCGGAGAGATGAGCTCCGGCGCGCGGCGGTCGGGCGCGTGCACAGGTCCAACCTCCTGGCTCCCAAGCCAGCCAGGCCCGGCCACCATCAGCATTGCCGCAGCGAAGGGAAGCAAAGCTCGCCTCATGGGGAACCTCCGGCGTGTGAGCACATTGTGCCAGAACTCCATCCCAGCAGCAACAGGACGAGCCACTAACCACCAATCACTAACCACGAATTAATGCGGCTGCGGCTTCGCATCCGGCGGCTTGTTCGAGTTCGTAATATCCTGCCCGTCGTAAATAATCTTGGTCGTCGACCCGAAGCGCTTGTAATCCCCGTACTTGACGGTGTCGCGGATGTGCACATCGTCCGCCATGTACCCATTGCCCCCGGAAAAGTGCAGAATCCCCTCGCCCTTGGTGTACACCGGGAACCAGTAGTGCCCATCCACCTGCTGCCGCCAGGTCATGAACGGCGGATGCAGGTCTTCGCTGCCCTTGCGCGTGTCGTCCGGAACCATGCGTCCATTCGTCACCACAATCTGCAAATCCGTCGTGTCTACCCAGATCCGGCCCAGAAGGTAACGCTTTTTCTTTTCAATCACCTTGGGGCTCACGTCGAAAACGTAGCAGTCAATCTCGTCCACCTTCTGCCGCCCCACATACTTCACGTCGTACTGCCCGATATCCTCCGCCGTCAGCACAAAAGGATAGCCGTGCGAAATATCCTGCAAGTCGGATGGCGACATCTGGACCCGCGTCAGCGTATTCTCCGGTGCGAATACCACCTTTTCCATGCGTCCTCCGCTGGGATCGAAGATCACGTCGTCCACCTCGTACCACTGCCCATCCACCTTGCCGTCGTCGTCAACGGTCTGCACCTTGGCTGTACGCCGGTAGGTATAGTGGTTCAGAGCCTGCTGGAACTCGCTCTCCTTGGCCGCGAACTGCTTGATAATCTGCTCCGGCGGAACTGCGGGCGGAGTAACGTCCATCCGCCCGAACCCCGAGTCCAGGGCCATCGGCGTAAAGCTGTCCTTGTTTTGCGCGCCGGCAGCCAGCACGCACCCCACGGCCATCGTCATCGCCAACCACCATCTGTTCCTCACCCTGGTTTCTCTCCTTTTGTTGCGATCCATTGCCCGCCCGGCGGCAGATTCCAATCAACTAATCATCTACAACATTAGACGCATGGACTGGGCCGCGGGGTGGCCCCAAAATCAAAAGGATAGAGGCCCCGCGTGCCGGGTCATTCCCGGTCTGCCGCCGCTTAAACGATTCTCTGGACTCCGTGCGTCCCAACGTGTTCTGCTTGCGTCCAGAGAGCATCGCCGCCCGATCTCCGGCCTTTGCTTCGCAGCCGATTGCTGCGCGTGTAAGTCGCACCACGGGCCCCAGCGAGTCAAGAGGATCGAAGGAGACCTACGGCTTCCATGCCAGACTACTACCAGCCGCCAGCGCTCATCCTCACCACGCTGCTCCTGCCTGCGTTTTGTTATCTTTACCTGCGTTTCCGAGACACCCGCACCCTCCTTTGGTTTCTCGGCTTCCTCTTCGCCATCGTGCGCATGTTCCTCATCTACCATGTGGGGCCCTGGTACTTTGCCGATGGCCGGCATCCCTGGCTGACCGCGGTCGGTCAAACCGCGGCTCAGATCAGCGCTACCCTCTTTCTCGCCTCCCTCTCGCCCCTGCGTTTTCGCATCGGTCGCTTAAGAGTGCTTTATGTCATCCCCTACACCCTGCCGCTCGTCGCCTATGCCATCCTGCTGGAAGGGGTATTTCGCGGCACCGCGCCCTCCGGACCCCTCTTCTGGATCTTTCCCGCCCTGGGCGCCATGTCCATCATTGCGGGGGTCTTCTGGGGTGTGGCCAGGGGCAGCATGCCTTCATGGCTCGGCGCTTCACTCTGCATTGTCTGCGGCGGCATCGGCCTCTGGATGTGCTTTGCCATGGGCGGCCACTGGCCCCTGAACTTCGTCCAGGGCGCCAACCACGCCATGACCGCGCTGCTGCTGGTCTACGTCTACCGCCGCTTCTCGCCGGGCCTGTCTCTCAGCGCGCTCGGTTTCATCGCCTGGTCCCTGCCCGTCGTCGAGGCCATCTCCAGCGTCACCCCGAATAGTGCGCTCGACACCAATCTGACCCGCATCGTCGTTATGGGGAAAGTGGTCGCCGCCCTCGGCCTCATCCTGCTAGCGCTTGAAGACCAACTCCGTCTCAACCAGGCAGGCCAGGAGCGCGAGCGCCGCGCCCGCCGCGAACTCGAAGCTTATACCAACCTCACCCTCTCCCGCCGCCGCGTCGAGGACTTTGACCGCCAGGGCAACGAAATCTGCCAGACGATTACCACCCATGGCCGTTTCTCCCAGGCCGCGCTGTTGCTCCAGTCCGCGGGGCGTTATCGCCTCGCCGGTACTTCGGGCCTTGATCCAGCCATTGTTTCTGCGCTCGACGAAGTCGCCTCCCGCATCCCTGTCGAGGGCTTTCTCGCCTCGGGTTCCGTCCCCCCCGCAGTGGAACAAAGCCACACTCTCGCCCTTGACCTGACTCCCTGGCTCAACCCCGGCGACGACCTCAAGCGCCTGCGCTTTACCTCTGTCCTCGCCGTTCCCATGACCGGCCGCTCCGTCACCGAGGGCGCTCTACTGCTCGCCGGGATGCGCAAAGCGCCGTCGCGCCCCGGCTCCGGCAGCCTCTCCCTCCCTGGTGAGGAGCCGCTGCGCGCCGACGATCTGCTCCCGATCGAGATGCTTGCCGCCCGCCTTCAGGCCACGCGCAGCCAGACCATGATGCTGGAAAAGCTCATCGACTCGGAAAAATTCGCCGGCCTCGGCCAGCTTGCCGGCAACGTCACCCAGCAGTTGAATAATCCTCTCACTGTCATCCTCGGCTATGCCTCCCTGCTCGAGGAGACCTCTGCGCTTGACCCCCAGGAGCGCAAGGGCATCGAGTCCATCCTCACGGAAGCCCGCCGCATGCGTGCCACGCTGGAGAGCCTCACCCGCATCTCCCGTCCGCAAACCGGCCAGTTCACCGCGGTCTCCGTCGCCGAGATGCTCACTGATCTGGAACAGCTTCATCGCTCTGAGTTTCTGCGCCGCTCCATTGAGTTCCGTCTCAATATCTCGCCCGGCCTACCCAGAGTTCGCTGCCATGCCCAGCAATTGCGCCAGGCTGTGCTCCACTGCCTTCAGTTCGCCATTGAAGCTGTGGAGAGCCAGCCTTCCGCCGAAACCGCCGAGGCAGTCAAGACCGTTCGCCTTGAAGCCACTGCGGATGGCAACCTGGTCCAGATCCTCATCGCTCATTCCGGGCCCGGCTTCCTCCAGCCCGACCGCGCCTTCGATCCCTTCGTTCCCGCCCAGGCCACCGGTGAAACCGCCGGCCTCGGCCTGAGCCTCTGCGCCACCATCCTTCGCGACCACAACGGCCGCGCCTGCGCCGTCAACCTCGAACCCCGTGGTGCCGCCATCCTCCTCGAACTCAAAGCCGCCTGAAGCTGCCCCGCCAAAGACTCCCCTGGCTCGCCTGCCCGCGCAGCGGGCGCTGACTCGCCGAATCTGCCTTGAATATCGGCATCCCCGGAACTTCCGCCCCCCAAATGCGTAAAGCCCTTCTGACCCACAGCAGTCGGAGGACGCGTGAAACTCGAAATCGAAAAGGTCTCCAAGCGCTACCGCCGCGGCGCACTGGCCCTGGACCACTTCAGCCTCGAACTGAAACCTGGCGTCCTTGGCCTGCTCGGCCCCAACGGCGCCGGAAAGACCACACTCATGAGCATCCTGGCCACCATCACCCGCGCCACCGAGGGCCGCGTCCTCTGGAACGGTGTCGACATTGCCCGCGACCCAGACGTCCTCCGCTCCGTGCTCGGCTATCTGCCCCAGGACTTCGGCGTCTACCCCAACCTCAGCGCCGTCGAGTTCCTTCAGTACCTGGCCGCCGTCAAAGGCCTCGATTCCGCAACCGCCGCCCGCCGCATCGAAGGCCTGCTGGAACTCGTCAATCTCACTGATGTCCGCAAACGCCCCCTCGGCGGCTACTCCGGCGGCATGAAGCAGCGCGTCGGCATTGCCCAGGCCCTGCTCAACGATCCCCAGCTGCTCATCGTCGACGAGCCCACCGCCGGCCTCGACCCCGAAGAGCGCGTACGCTTCCGCAATCTGCTCTCCGACCTTTCCGGCGAACGCATCGTCATCCTCTCCACCCACATCGTCTCCGACGTCGAAGCCACAGCCACCGACATTGCCCTGATCGCCAAAGGTACTCTCGTCGCGCATGCCACGCCGGAGGCCCTCCTGCTCCAGGTGGAAGGAAAAGTCTGGGAGTGGGTCATCCCCAGTACAGATCTCAACGCCGCCAAGCAGCAGTTCCTCATCAGCAGCACCACCCGCCGCAGTGACGGCGTCCACGTCCGCGTCCTCGGCGATCAGCCGACCGCCGTCGCCAAACCCGTTCCCCCCAATCTCGAAGACGCCTATCTCTTCTGCCTCTCCCACCACCGCGCCGAAAGCCACGCCGGAGCTGCCCTCGGAGTGCAAAAATGAGCCGCTCCCGCGCCCTCTACCACATGGTCCGCGCCGACTTCCTCGAGCGCATCCGCCGTTACAGCTTCCTGCTTACGCTGGGCTTCTCCGTCTACCTGGCCTATGGCGTCTACGCCGGCCAGATCACCCTCCAGCTCGACAAGTATCGCGGCGTCGACAACTCCGCCTGGGTCGGCTCAGTCATCGCATTGGTCGCCTCCACCTGGCTCAGCCTGGTCGGCTTCTACATCGTTAAAAACGCCATCCAGCGCGACCGCCAAACCCGCGTCGGCCAGATCCTCGCCACCACCCCCATCAGCAAGAGCTTCTACACGCTGGCCAAGGCGCTCAGCAACTTCGCCGTCCTCGCCGTCATGGTCCTGGTTCTGGCCCTCACCGCTTTCGCCATCCACATCTTCCATCGCGCCGATCCGCACATCGACCTCTTCGCGCTCTTCGCTCCAATTCTCATCTTTGGTCTCAGCGCCGTGGCCATCACAGCGGGGTTGGCCGTCCTCTTTGAGAGCCTTCCCGTCCTCCGCGGCGGCGTCGGCAATATCATCTACATCTTTCTCTGGATCGCACTGCTCACCAGCGGCGCCATCGCCACCGAGCAGGGCGCGGCGCACCACCAGCTGCACCCCTTCCTTGACTTCACCGGCCTGCCCACCGCCATGGTGCAGATGCAGAACCAGCTCCATGACATCGATCCCCAGTACTCCGACGGCGCGTCGTTCTCGGTCGGCGGGCTGAACCCGACCACCAAAACCTTCCTCTGGACCGGCACGCGATGGACCCCGGATCTTTTACTCAGCCGCGCCATGCTCTTCGCCGTCGCCGCGTTCCTTGCCCTGTTCGCCGCTCTGTTTTTCGACCGATTCGATCCCGCTCGTGTCGGCTGGTTCGCCGACCGCAAGCAGAAGCCTTCGCGCTCCGCCGAAGTCCTCGAAGCTCTGCCCGCATCACCCACGCCCAACTCGTTCCCCCAGAGCGTCATCGCATTCCCGCACCCGCATCCTGCCGCACAACTGGCGCCCATCCCGCACACCGCGGCGAACCCCGGTTCCCGCACCCGCTTCTTCGCGCTGGTCATCGCCGAACTGCGCCTGCTCCTGCGCGGCCACGCCTGGTGGTGGTACACCGTTGCTGCCGGACTCTTCGTTGCCTGCATCGCATCGCCGCTCACGGCTGCGCGCTCCGGCGTCTTCCTCGCTGCCTGGCTCTGGCCGGCTCTCATCTGGTCACAGCTCGGCACACGCGAGAGCCAGTTCTCCACCGGCGCCCTCGTCTTCTCCGCTCCGCGCGCCATGCCGCGTCAGCTTCTCGCCTCCTATGCGGCTGGCGTTCTCGTAGCCGCGCTCACCGGCGGCGGCCTCGCCCTGCATCTGCTCCTTGCCCGCGACCTCGCCGCCCTCGCCGGCTGGGCAGCCGGCGCGCTCTTCATCCCCGCGCTCGCACTCGCTCTCGGCGTAGCCACCGGCAGCCGCAAGTTCTTTGAAGCCCTCTACACCGCCTGGTGGTACGTCGGCCCCATGCACCACATCCGCGGTCTTGACTTCATGGCCACCACCCCCGCCTCCAGCACGCCGCTCGGCTATCTCACCGCCGCAGCAGCGCTGGTGGCCTTCGCCTACATCTGGCGAAAGGTGAAGCTGGCCCAGGCGTAACCCTTGCAATTGCCATTTCCCCGCGCCGCCGCCACAACCCGTTCAGCGCGGTCATCGCGAAATCCGTAGAATGGATATGGAACGCCTTTCCCCTTCCAAGATGGCATTTACCGAACAATACGATGTAGCCGTAGTCGGCGCCGGGCACGCTGGCTGCGAGGCCGCCATGGCCGCCGCGCGCATGGGCCTCAAAACCGCCCTCATCACCATGAACCTCGACCTCATCGCCCAGATGAGCTGCAACCCCGCCATCGGCGGCATCGCCAAGGGCCACCTGGTCCGCGAGGTCGACGCCCTCGGCGGCATCATGGGCGAGGTCGCTGACGCCGTCGGCATCCAGTTCCGCCTCCTCAACACCTCCCGCGGTCCTGCCGTCTGGAGCCCCCGCGCCCAGTGCGACAAGCAGCTCTATCGCGTCAAAATGCGCGAGGTTCTCGAAGCCCAGCCCGGCCTCCACATCCGCCAGGCCGAAGTCGTCAACCTCGTCCTCGACGACATCCGCTTCCCGGAGGGAGAACACGAGAATAGCCCAGGGTGGAACCCTGGGTTAGAGCCGCCCCTGGATCCTTCCCGTCCTGTAGGGACGGGGCGAATTGGAGGCGAGAACTCACCCAGAAGGCGCGTCCTCGGCCTCAAGCTCCGCGACGGCCGCAACCTCCTCGCCGGCGCCACCATCATCACCACCGGCACCTTCCTCAATGGCCTCATCCATTGCGGCGAAGAGCGCTACCCCGCCGGCCGCAGCGGCGAGCCCGCCTCTGTCCTCCTCGGCGAAGCGCTGCGCGCCCTCGGCCTCCGCACCTGCCGCCTCAAGACCGGCACCCCTCCCCGCCTCGACGGCCGAACCATCCGCTGGGATGCTTTCGAAGAGCAGCCCGGCGACGTCGATCCCACCCCCTTCAGCTTCCGCACCAAGAAGATCGTTCAGCCGCAGATCAGCTGCCACATCGCCTTCACCACCCCGGAAACTCTCCGCATCATTCGCGAGAACGTCGGCCGCTCCGCCATGTACTCCGGCCAGATTGCAGGCATCGGCCCGCGCTACTGCCCGTCCATCGAAGATAAGATCGTCAAATTCCCTGACAAGACCCAGCACCAGTTCTTCCTTGAGCCCGAAGGCCTCAACACCCACGAGGTCTACGTCAACGGCATGTCCACCTCGTTGCCCATGGAGGTCCAGTTCCAGATCGTCCGCTCCATCCCCGGCCTGGAAGAAGCCGAAATGCTCCGCCCCGGCTACGCCATCGAGTACGACTCCGTCGACGCCACCGAGCTCGACCGAACCCTCCGCGTCAAGAGCATGGAGGGCCTCTACCTGGCTGGCCAGATCAACGGTACAAGTGGATATGAAGAAGCCGCCTGCCAGGGCATCATGGCCGGCATCAACGCCGCGCTCTGGCTCAAAGGCGAGACGCCCTTCACCATGGACCGCAGCGAGGGATACACCGGCATCCTCATCGACGACCTCATCTCCAAGGGCACCAACGAGCCGTACCGCATGTTCACCTCGCGCGCCGAGTTCCGACTCCACCTGCGCATCGACAACGCCGACCGCCGCCTCACCCCCTACGGCCGCCGCCTCGGCCTCATCTCGGATGAAGCCTGGGCCGAGTACCAGCAGAAGCAGGCCCGCATGGCCGCTCTCGAGCCGCCTCCTCGCCACCGGCAAGGTCGACCCCCAGCGCCTCGCCGCTGCCGGTCTCGGCCAACTCCCCGCAACCGCCGGCCTCACCTGGGCCCAGCTTCTCAAGCGCCCCGAAGTCACCATCGAACCCGTGCTTGGCGCCATGCTCGAAACAATCTCTCAGGAGCCTCTGCTGGCCGACCTTTCGGCAGCGTTAGCGCTCAATCCAAACCCAGTCGCTCACTCTACCAGCGCTACTCTGCCCTCGGTCCTGCGCAACGAAGCCCGCGCCGTCGAAACCGAATTCAAGTTCGCCGGCTATTTGGATCAGCAGAAGAAATCAATCGAAAAGTTGAAAGCCGCCGAGTCCCTGACCATCCCCGACTGGATCGAGTACAGCGCCATCAGCGGCCTCTCCCGCGAGATGCGTGAGACTCTGGAGCGCGTCCGCCCCATCACCATCGGCCAGGCCAGCCGCCTTCCCGGCGTCACCCCCGCCGCGCTCTCGCTGGTCCACGTCTCCATCCGCGTGCAAGGCGCAAAACGGCTGGTCAGCTAGGCCGTTCGAGCCTTCTCCAGGTTCGGCAGCAATCCCGTCAGCAGCCCAATCGCCGGTAGCCACGCGCACACCCGGTACACAAACACAATGCTGGTCAGGTCCGCGATGTGTCCCAGCACCGCCGCGCCAATGCCGCCCATCCCGAACGCCAGTCCGAAGAAGATGCCGGAAACCAGCCCCACTCGCCCCGGCATCAGTTCCTGGGCGTAAACCACAATCGCCGAAAACGCTGAAGCAATCACAAACCCGATAATCGCCGAAAGAATCCCCGTCCAGAACAGGTTCGCGTAGGGAAGCATCAGCGTAAACGGCAGCACGCCCAGGATCGATCCCCAGATCACGTAGCGCGGCCCAATCCGGTCCCCAATCGGCCCGCCAAAAAACGTTCCCGCTGCCGCCGCTCCCAGAAACACAAACAAAAGCAGTTGCGAGCTGCGCACCGAAACATGGAATCGTGTGATCAGGTAGAACGTGAAGTACCCCACCATGCTGGCCAGGTAAAAGTACTTTGAGAAAATCAGCGCCGCCAGCACCGCAACCGCACGTACCACGTCGCGGCGCGGCAATCCCGGCCCCCGGTCCAGCTGCAAATGGCTCTTCGTTGCCCGCGCCAGGTGATGTGCGCGCCAGCGACCAACGTGGATCAGCACCGCAATCCCCGCAATCGCCGCAATCGAGAACCACGCCACGCCGCGCTGCCCCAGGGGCAGCACAATCAGCGCTGCCAGCAGCGGTCCAATGGCGGAGCCGGTGTTCCCGCCCACCTGGAAAAACGACTGCGCAAACCCATGCTGGCCACCCGAGGCCAGCCGCGCAATCCGCGAAGACTCAGGATGGAAGACTGCCGACCCGGTGCCCACCACCGCAGCCGCCAGCAGCAACAGGCCGAAGGTGGGCGCCACCGCCAGCAGCCCAGTGCCCGCCAGCGTAAAGCACATCCCCACCGCCAGCGCATACGGCATCGGCCTGCGGTCGGTATACAGCCCAATGAACGGCTGCAGCAGGCTGGCCACCACCTGGTACACCAGCGAAATCAGCCCGATCTGCCCGAAGTTCAGGTGAAACGACACTTTCAGAATGGGATAAATCGACGGCAGCAGCGACTGCACCATGTCGTTCAGCATGTGGCACAGGCTCACCGCCGCCAGAATGCCAAACGCGGTCCCGGCAGCAGCGGGAACCGGGGCGGGAGCCTCCATAGCCGCAGGAATTGGGGAAGTTGCGGTGGGTTGAGCCATGATTCAGGTTCCACCCATCATAAATGGAGCGCTCATCCCACGAAGCGGCGGGACAGATTCACCCGGTAGCCCCGTGAATCTCTCACGCCCTCACTGCGGGCTCTTGTCGCTCCTCGAGAACAGCGGAATGTGGAAGGGCAGCTCGGCGTTCGACTGCTTCTTCTGCTTCCCGTTCGAGTCCTCTTTGAGTACCGTACGCTGCGAGTTGATGCACAGCCAGGTTCCATGCGAGCGCTCGAAGACGTGCGTGAAGATCCCCTTCTCGTTCATCTCCGCCGAGTTCACCTTGTGGTGCAGCGCATAGGTCCCATTGGCCACGGCAATGTCGCCCAGCATGCGCACGGTAATCACCCGCTGATCAAGGTGCACGGTTTTGTCTTCTCCCGTAATCACCATCGCCACCTGCTGGTTGCGCGTGGTAATGTCGCCGTTGGCGGAAACGTCCACAAACAGCGGAGACAAAACCAGCTCCAGGCCATACTGGTCGCGCTCGTTCACTGAGGTCGACCAGGAGTCCTCAATCTTCTGAAACTCCTGAACCTCCGGGCTCGCCGTTGTCGTGGCCGTGGTCGTCATCGCAGCCGGAACTGGAGTGGATTTCTGGGCAACTGAAACACAGCAGAAAAGAAAGACTGCAGAAAAGCAAGCCGGAAAACGATTCATATGCAGTATGAACTCCTGATCCTCCATGATAGACCACGGAGCGACCCTGGTTGGACTGTGTCCCCAGGCTGACGGGAGCAAGCGCAGCCTTTGCGGCCCGCCATCCCGTCCGTGGATCAGGCGCTTTAGAGCAGACTTTGCAGATGCTCCGGCTGGTGCACCGTCACCAGCGAATCCTCAATCGAGATCCAGCCCTCCTTGCGGAACTGGCCCAGCGTCCGGGTCACTGTCTCGCGCGTAGTGCAGGTCATTGAGGCCATCTCTTCGTGCGTCAGCAGCAGCGGGAAGCGGTATGCGCCTGCGTCCAGGTGTTCGCCAATCTGGTGCGATAGCTCCAGAAGCAACCGTCCCAGCCGCGCCGCCACCGTCTCCGCCAGCGCAATCCGGCACGCATCCTGCAAGGCAAACCGGTACTCTTGGCAGATGCACTGCACCGCCCGCATCTGCGCCTCTTTATGCGTGCGCAGGAAGCCCAGAAACCGGTCCCGCTCCACCGGCCGCAACTGCGCGCTGGTCAGCGACTCGGCCGAAACTTCGTACATCCCGTGCGACAGAACCGCGTACAGCCCCAGCATCGAACCAGGCCCGGCTATGCGTACGATCATCTGCTTGTCGTCCGCGCGCCCCGCCGTCAGCTTAAGATATCCGCCGCAGATCAGGTACAGGCAGCGCGCATCCTCGCCCTGGTTGAACAGCGATGCCTGCGCCGGCAGCGTAATCGTGCTGGTCGCCAGCTCAAGATCCGCCAGAACCGAGCTGCCCAGCGAGCAGAACCAACCCGGCCGCCGATTCGCACATGCCGCACATCCCGCCGGAACCTGTCGGTTCAGATGCTTTTGCCGAATCTGTACACCCGTTACGATCTCTGCGCCCGTCATGGCCGTGCCCCTTCCGACGCCGTTCAAGCTGCTTCGACCCCCCTGGCCCCGAATTCCCCAAAGCGCTCTAATGAAGGCGAAATTGCTATCAAGCCCTCGCAAAAGGAGACTCTTGCGTAACCAAAGTTTGCCGGAGCAGTACCCCAAAAGATGTGATGGGCCTCACGTCTATCGCCCCTCCGGACGCACTCGTTCTCTGGCAATCAGCTATACCCGCCCGGCTTGCCTCCGGCGCACAGTCTCCGCCCCTGTTTTTTGCCACGTGACGCCGCGCACGTTCACAGTCCCATCCCTTCCTTCCATGTAAGGTGTGCAGTCTTATACAGTGGGATGCGCCGTTTGCGTGTTCAATGCAGAAAGCAGCCCGTTCCCACTCTCTCTCGGGCAGTGCAAGCTTCTGTAAATAAGAGGGATAGAGCAGCTGTTGAATGCAGGTTCTTTCCCCGGAATCGGACTCGGCCACGCTGAGGGCAGGGATCCGGGACGGGAGATCGGAGCCTAAACCTCGTGTGATTAACATCACCGCCCACGGAGGGGGTCAGAACGTAATCTTCAGGCCATGAAGCGGCTTCCCGCAATGAAATAAAACCTGAGGAATTCCGCGCCGCAGGCCCAATTTCGAGGCGCGGTTTCCATTCGGGAATTCCGCGGTAAGCCAACGTTAACTGCTTTTTCAAGCGGCTCAGCAAAGTGTTATAAGAGCATCCGAGGCTGGTCTTTCATGCACAAAAATAGGCTTTTAACGCGATTGCTGATGAGTGCGGTCCCATACAAATTGAAGGGGTTGCGAGCTTCTGTGTTCTTGCTGCTCGGCGCAGGCATCGTATGCGCCACGGCTCTGGCCGCGCCGGCTACCCAGGCCGCGCCGGCCCCCATTGCAGCTGCCGTGCAGGCCAAAGACGCTGCGCCCAACGCCTATGTCGGCGGTGACGTCTGCGCCACCTGTCACGAAGACGTTTCCAAGAAGTTTGCCGGAAACCCCCATACCAAACTCGCCGCACAGCACGGCGCTGCCGGCGTCAACTGCGAGGGCTGCCACGGTCCCGGCGGCGCCCACGTCGCGGGCGGCGGCGATATTACCAAGATCTTCAACCCCGCCAAGGCATCACCCAGGGACGTGGACGCGAAATGCCTGGGCTGCCACGCCGCCGCGCACCCCAACTTCGAACGTTCGCCCCACGCCAAGGGTGGAGTCAGCTGCATCGGCTGCCACGACATCCACGGCAGCAAGGAAGAGGCGCTGCTCAAGGCGCCCCAGCCCACGCTTTGCTTTACCTGCCACACCGACGTCCAGCCCCAGTTCTCCATGCCGTTTCATCACAAGGTGAACGAAGGACTCGTGCAGTGCACTGATTGCCACGACCCGCACGGCACCTTCGGCAACAACAACCTGAAGTCCACCGCTGATCAGAATGCCATTTGCACCAAGTGCCACACGGAAACGCGCGGGCCTTTTGTTTATGAGCACGCCGCAGTCAAGGCAGAGGGATGCCTGGCGTGCCACTCGCCCCATGGTTCTCAGAACGCCCGGCTGCTGAACATGCCGAACATCAACACGTTGTGCAACCAGTGCCACAGCCCGGTCGCTGCCGGCACGGTTCACTCCATGAACGCAGGATCGTCGGAGCTGACGCCATGCACCAGCTGCCACACCTTCATCCATGGGTCCAACGTGAATCCGGCATTTCTCCGGTAGGAGTTGTGGAGCTCGGCCGCGCCTGCCCGCTTTGTGGAAGGCAACGCCCGCGTCCCGAACGTACTTGGTACACGAGCTCAATGCTTCGTGTCAGCAACGAGATTTGAAGTGAGGCTTCAGATGAAGAACAAAGGTCCCTTTTCCCGTCCGTTCAATCAACGGCCCATTCCTGCAATGGTTCAGCGCATCGCCGGGGGCATCGGAGCCGCCATCCTGCTGATGGTGGCTGGCAAGGCTCTTGCCCAGAATCCTGCCCCCGCCGCAATGTCCCCGGCGCCGGAGTCGCAGGTGTCCGCCCCGGCTGGTTATTCGATCCACCAGAGCGTCGATCTCGGCGGGCGCATGACCGGCATCAACGGCAGCAACGCCATGTACTCCACGCTCGTCAACCTCCAGTCCGGTCCGCGCGTGCTCGGCGAGACCTTTGAAATGCGCGCCCTCCCGGGCAACAAGAATCCACTCGTTGACTCTCTCCATGCCTTCGGCAGCGGCTTTGGCGGCGATCCCAACAGCTTCTCCAAACTGACTCTCTCCAAGGACAGAAAGTACGAGTTCTCGGGCCTCTTCCGCCGCGACCGCCAGTACTTTGACTACGATCTGCTGGGCAACCCCAACGTTGTCGGAGGCCAGACCATTCCCATCGGGCCCGCCGCCGCGCCCACCGGTTCCTTCGTTTGGCCGCAGGTGGAACAATCGCCCTTTCTGTTCAACACGGTGCGCCGCATGACGGACACCAGTCTCACCGTCCTCCCGCTCTCCAAAGTGACTTACCGGCTGGGCTACTCGCAGAACATCTTCCAGGGCCCCAGCCTCAGCCCGAGCGGCTATTCCTTCGCCAAGTACGACGCCATCCTCCAGGAGTATCAGCGCAACAGCACCGACGACTTCACCGGGGCCATCGACTGGAAGCCCGTGCCGGGCACCACGCTGACCTTCGAGGAGCAGATCGACCACTACAAGGCGGACACCTTCTTCACCATGGCTCCCGGCGACTTTATCGCGCAGGAGGCGGATGGAACCAAGGTGGCCCTCGACGATTACGACAGCGAGACGCCCTATCCCAGCACCGCCTGCAATGCCAACAGCGTGGGGACAACGCCCATCTTCTCGGCGCCGCCAACCGCCGCCGGCCTGCCCGTCATCAATGCGGCATGCGCTGTGGTTACCAGCTACCTGCGCTCCCAGCCCACCCGCATTCTCTACCCCACCGAGACCTTCCGGCTGCAAAGTTCCAGCATTCGCAACGTCGCCATGAATGGCAACTTCCGCTATACCAAAGCGAACATGAACCTGCCCAACTACTATGACAGTTACCAGGGTCTCAATGGGACCACGCGCTCGCTTACCTACGCGGCCGTGGCCAGCGCCCGGCGCGATGTCGTGGCCGCCGACTATGGCCTTGTCTGGCAGGCGATGAAGACCTTCAGCCTCTCCGACCAGGTGGACTACTCCGATGTCCACCAGCCCGGCACCACCACCATGACCGGCGTTACCACCCTTTCGACGCCCGCAACAGCGGGAAATGAAACCATCAACTACGCGGGCCCCTTGACCACCACCATGGGCGCGGCCGGCGCCTCCACAATTGAAGGCAGCGGCGCCATCGGCACCCCGCTGCCCGGTTACTTCGGCCTGAAGTACCTCACCAACAACCTCACGGGCACCTGGGATGCCGGGGCGCGCACCACGCTCTCGCTTACCTACCGCTACAGCACCCACACCATCGGCCAGGGCAGTCCGGATAACGCGCCGCTGGCCGTCGGATCCACGACAAACGGGACGGTAACCATCAATGAGAATGGTGGAATCTTGAACGCCGCCCTGCGTCCCACCGCCAACTGGAGCGTGAATGGAACGGTCGAGGCGCTCTACGCCGACAACGCGTTCACGCCGGTCGGCCCCCGCCAAACCAGGCACTACCGCCTGCACACCATGTACAGGCCAAAGCCCTGGGCAACGATTTCCGGCGCCTGGAACGACCTGGAACGGCATAACAACACCAACAACAACCAGGCCGCCATCGCCGCAGGCGACGATCCGTACGAGGGCCCGCTCAACCACGTCGATCACAGCCGGGTTGCCAGTCTCGGCGCGGTGCTGTCCCCGAGCGAGCATTTCGGGCTCGATCTGAACTACGCCTACAGCGATGTGTATACTGCCACCAACATCTGCTACGATAGCGGCGCCTCGCTGACCTTGCCCGGCACCGCCTCCCTTAACCCGAGCGGCGGGCCCAATGTCTGCCCCGGCGTCTTCGCCAGGGGGTCGACAACTCAGCTGGCGGACTGGTTTGCCAGGGACTTCATGGATGCTCCAACGCAATACGGATCGGTCGCTCTCACCATGTCGCCGGTGAAGTCAATCCACTCCAACGTCGGCTATCGCATCAGCGCGGTCAGCGGCAGTCAGTTCTTCAACGACGCCCGGGCGGTGAATGGTTCGCTGCAGTCGGCCTATCAATCACCCTTCCTGAACATCGCCTGGACGGTTCATCCCGGACTGACCTGGAAGGCGGAATATAACTTCTACGGCTACGGCGAAGGCGGCCCTTCCGGTTCGCCCAACTGCAGCATGTCCACCTCTCTCACATCAACGGTCGTTCCCTGCACATCGCTCCCGGAACCGACGGGCCTCACCGAGTCGCCCGCCGGCCAGACGGCGCCCAGGAACTTCCACGCCAATAACGTCACCCTCGGAGTACATTACGAGTTCTGAGGGCAAACCTCCATCCCCTGATGAAGCGTTGCGGGGTGGATAAGATTCGAGAGCTTTTGCCAGTCCGCCCGCGTTTTTCAGGCGGGCGGAGTCGCCGCGGAGACGCGCAACGTCCCTGCGGCGATTCCAGCGAACAAGGATAGCCTTGCCGAAGGCCGGATCATGACATCGGCGGACTATTTCCGCATGTTTCTGAAGCAGGGAACGGCGGAAGACATGCAAGCAGCGGAGAAGCAGCAGGAGTTGGATTCTTGCCGGGTCTTCCGCGAATGAAAATGCCCTGCCGGAACACCCGCGGTCTGCCTCTGTCCCGGGCCCGGTTCGTCAAAGAATCCATTTGCCAAGCTGCGTTTTGCAGCCTGGCTTGCCAAATTGAAGGAGTGACTTACAATGACAAAGTCGATTCGATCCAAAGTGGTTCTGGCGGTTGTTATTTCTCTCGCCAGTGCCGTGGGCTTCGCCCAGTCCGGCGATGCAACCTATAAAGCCAAGTGCGCAAGCTGTCACGGCGCCGCCGGCACACCCAGCGCCGGAATGGCCAAGATGATGGGCATCAAGGCTGTCTCCGATCCCGCCATCAAGGCCCTCACCGTCGCCCAGATCAGCGAAACCATCAAGGCCGGCAAAGGCAAGATGAAGCCCATCGCCGGACTCAGCGACGAAGAAATCAAGGCCGTTGCCACCTACTATAAGGGGCTCAAGTAACGCACTTCGTCTGTTCGTGAAACGCAACCAGCACCGCCTGGAGCGAAACCCCAACCGGCGTGACCGCAAGTCCTGCCTCCATGGCCTGATTTCAACCGGAAATCACGGCCCTGCGCCTGGCTCTGCAGCCCACGCCCCTTGAGGTTTCGCTCTGTGCGGCGAAGAATTCATACGTGTCTTTTGGGGGGGCAAGGTGCCACTGTTTCAAAGATTCCGCGAACACTGGGTGAGGCCGGCGCTGTTCTTCGGCAACAACCCCGTCAGTCTTGCCGGCGGCGCCGTGACCAGCGCTTCCGGCGTCACCATGATCGGTTATTGGCTCGTCGAAATGTTCGGCCGGCCCAACGATAACCCCTATCTGGGCATCATCTTCTTTCTGTTGCTTCCCGCCTTGTTCATCGGCGGGCTGGCGCTGATTCCCGTCGGCGTCTTCGCGCGCCGCAAAACGCTTCAGAGAGCCGGTCAGATTCCGGCCGAATTTCCCAAAATCGATCTCAACGACCGCATCTTCCGTCACGGTCTCGATATCGTCCTCATCGCCACCATCGTTAATCTTCTCGTCGTCGCCATGGCCAGCTACCGCGGTGCCGCGTACATGGATTCGCCCCAGTTCTGCGGACAGTCCTGCCACGTCATGCACCCCGAGTTCACGGCCTACAAAATCTCCGCCCACTCCCATGTGGAATGCGTCGCCTGCCACATCGGCACCGGCGCAGAGTCTTACTTTGCAGCCAAGGTGAACGGCACCAAGCAGCTCGTCGAGGTGGCCTTCAATCGCTATCCCCGGCCCATTGAGTCGCCGGTGCAGAACCTGCGCCCCGCGCGATATATCTGCGAAGGCTGCCACACGCCGGCCCGCTTCGTCGGTGAAAAGCTGCTCGTCAAGTCCAACTTCGCCGATGATGAGAAGAACACCGAGACCCAGACCGTCGTGGTCCTTCATCTGGGCGGAATGGACTCGCTTTCCCAACTGAGCGGCATTCACGGCACCCACCTCGGCCACATCGAATACGTAGCCACCGACGAGTCCCGCACCACCATCCCCTGGGTGCAGAAACGCAACGCCGACGGCTCCGAGACCGTCTTTGCCACCGCCGACGCGGGAACCGGTGTTCCCAAAGGGGAACGCCGCGTAATGGATTGCATCGACTGCCACAACCGCGCCGCCCACACCTTTGTCACCGCCGAGGACGCCATCAACCGCGCCATGTCCGAAGGAGCCATCAGCCCCGATCTTCCCTGGGTCCACAAGGAGGGCCTGGAACTGCTCAAGGCCAACTACGCCACAGAAGCCGAAGCCGCCGTCAAAATTCCGCAGCAGCTGCAGGCCTTCTACGCCGCGCAGCACCCTGAAGTGCTCCCCGCCAAGGCCGCCCAGATCAAGTCCGCCGGCGATGAACTCGTCACCCTCTACAGCCAGAATGTCTTTCCGTTTATGAAGGTCACCTGGGGAACCCATCCCAACCACATCGGCCACATGAGCTATCCCGGCTGCTTCCGCTGCCACGATGGCGGCCACACCGCCAAAGGTGGAGCCACCATTACCCAGGACTGCGCCGCCTGCCACAACCTGCTGGCCGTGGACGAAGCCAAGCCCAAGGTCCTCTCCGATCTCGGCATTCAATAAGGCTCTGCTTCTCCATCAGAACCCGCAACATTTGTGCCCCCATCCATTTCACAGTCGTATCGTGAAATGGGTGGGGAGCCACACCCCTTCTGGCGCGCAAGCGCCGTCTGCCGCACCGCAGGTGCCGCCGTCTGCCACGCCGCAGGTGTCACTTTTCCACGGTTCCCGCGGTTGGCTTCATATTCCTCTGCTCCACTTACCCTCCATCGCTATACAATCGGGTCGTTAGCTCACTTCAATCCGCAAGCTCCTCACCGAAACGTGGGAGGGCGTCCAACCCGTTCCATCAGCGATGATTGGGTACTGCTCTCATCCCTCGCGGAATCGGGCGCAATGACTTTGGAGTTCGTGTACAAGGGGAACATGGCACACAAAAAAAGCTTCGGCCTGCCGTCCGCACTTCTTGTTCTGGCCAGCCTCGGAGCGTCTCTTGCAGGGTCGGCCATCGCCCACGCACAGGCCCTTTCCTCCACTGCCAAGGGTCCATCCTCGCGTCTCGCCGGCGACTGGCGCAGTTCTGCACCGGTTTCCATCCCTGCCAGCAGGCCCCCCACATTCTCCTCCGATCCGCCCTTGCTTCTTGCCCGCTCGGCCGCACTCCCGAACGCCCATCTCGATCGCATGCTGCTGCTGCTCGCGCCCTCCACTGCCCAGCAGCAGGCGCTCACCTCCCAGCTCGCCGCCCTGCAGAATCCAGCCTCGCCCCACTATCACCAGTGGCTCACCCCAGCCGCCTTCGCACAGTCCTACTCCAACTCCGCCGCCGATGTTTCCGCCGTCGCAGCCTGGCTTGAAAGCCAGGGATTTCAGCTGGCCCCCTTACCCGCCGGCCGCGCCTGGATCGAGTTTTCCGGAACCGTTGCCCAGCTCGAGCAGGCCTTCCACACCCGCGTCGATGCGGTTGCCACCCCCGCCGGGTCGCGCTTCGTTCTCGCAGAAGGCATCTCCGTCCCCTCTGCCCTGGCTCCCGTTGTGCAGGGACTCGTCTCCCTGGACGGAGCTCTCGCCGTGTCCGCGCTCACTCAGCCGCAGCCCTTGTCCGTAACCGCCGCCGATCTGGCCGCTCAAACATCGCTCGCTCACGCCGCCGCCCTCACCCCGCAGCTGGCCGCCCAGCTTCTCCATTTCGATACCCTCAACACCTCCGGCATCCAGGGCGCCGGCCAGACCATCGCCATCCCCGCCCGCAGCAACGTAACCGCCTCTGATGTCACTGCCTTCCGCGCCGCCTTTGGTCTGCCCGCATCCGCGCTCAGCATTCTTCCCAGCGGATCCGATCCCGGCCTCACCGCTGACCAGCCCAATGCCACGCTCTCCGTCTCCTGGGCCGGCGCCGCCGCACCCGCCGCGCAAATCCTCCTCGTTCCCGCCGCCACCACCCCCGCCACCGACGGCCTCGATCTCTCCCTCGCCGCCATCGTCGACCAGGCCCTGGCCAACACCGTCGCCATCGGCTACTCCACCTGCGAGGCCGCGCTCACCCCCGCTCACCAGGCCTTTTACGCTGCGCTCTACCGCCAGGCCGCTGCTGAGGGCATCTCCATCCTCGCCGCCTCTGGTGACAGCGGTCCCTCCGCCTGCCACCTCGCCGGCAGCACCACCCCCGTCAGCAGCGGATACGCCGTCAACGCCCTTGCCTCCACCCCCTGGAACACCGCCGTCGGGGTGGCGGCCTTCGGATCCACCGGCCCATCCACTGAGAATTCATCCCTGTCGGCCTGGTCTCCTTCCGGCGCCGCAGAACCGGCCTACGCCGGAGGTGGCGGCGGCAGTGCGGTCTATCCCTCGCCCGCTTGGCAGCCCATCCCCGCCCCGTCCCAACAGGCCATCACCGCCGGCGGCGCGCACAACCGCCTCCTCCCTGATCTGGCCCTGCCCACCGCCATCGACTCCGGCGTCAACCCAGGCCTCGCCTTCTGCCTCGGCAATTCCAAAGCGTTCTCCGGCTGCACCCTGGTCAGTGCCGGAGGCAGCGCCTCCGCAACCGCCCTCTTCGCCGGCATCGCCGCCCTCGTCAACCAGAAAAACGGAATCCAGGGCAATCTTGCCCCGCATCTCTACACGCTCAGCCGCCAGACCGGGATATTCTCTGACATCGCCCAGGGCACAGCCCAGCTCCCCTGCCTTGCCGCCAGCTCCGGCTGCGTCGATGGCGAAATCGGCTTCGCGGCTGCCTCCGGTTACGACCTCGCCACCGGCCTCGGCGTCGTCAACGCCCACGCCCTCGTCACCGCCTGGGCCACGCCGCAGGTCACAGGCACCGGCCTGGTCCTCGTCAACAACACCATCAGCCCCGGCCAGACCATCAATCCCTCTGGCTCCGTCGTCCTCGCCGCCTCCATCGTCTCCCAGACCGGCGGCCCTGCGCCCACCGGCACTGTCAGCTTCCAGGACATCACCAAGGGCACTACCGTCGCCACCGTCGCTCTCAACATCGGCACCGGCGAAACCTCCACCGCCACTGACACCGTCACCGGCGTCCTTTCCCAGGGCGGCCATCAAATTGAAGTCAACTACAGCGGCGACTCCAACTACGCTCCTGCCAACTCCGGCCCCGTCGTCATTGAGGTGCAGCCCAGCTCCACCACCACAGCGATCACCACCAGCACCGCTACTCCCATCGGCGGTTCCACCTTCACCGTGGATGCCACCGTCACCTCGCTCGACGCCGGAAGCGGCGCCCTCCCGCCCTCGGGCACCGTCGACTTCCGTCTGGACGGCGTCAGCCAGGGCACCGAGCAGGTGGTTACCGGCTCACCTTCCACCGCCAGCATCAACATGACCGCCCCCTATACCGCCGGGGCCCATCAGGTTGTCGGTTTCTACAGCGGAGACAGCAACTACTACAACTCCACCTCCCAGGCAGCCACCATCACCATCGCCCAGGTCACCCCCACCATCACCCTCACCCCGGCCACCACCACCCCGCTCGCCGGCAGCCAGCTTCTCATCACCGCCAGCATCTCTCCACCCACCTCCGGCCTGGCCCCGCCCACCGGCACGGTTACCTTCACCCTCGATGGAGCTTCCCTCGGCTCTGCGACTGTCAATTCCGGTACGCCTTCCACGGCCACCATCACCATCACCGCGCCCGGCGTCGGCGGCCACACCCTCCAGGCCACTTATAGCGGCGACACCAACTACACCAGCGTCACCTCGTCCGCCGTAACCATCACCATTTCCAAAACCGCCACCACTCTGGCCCTCGTTCCCGCCACCACCACACCTCTCGGCGGCAGCTCGCTCCAGGTGGTCGCTACGCTCTCCATCACCGGCACCAGCACCGCCACTCCCACTGGAACCGTCACCTTCACCATGGATGGAACCACCCAGGGCACAGCGACGCTCGCCGGCGGAACCACCGCCACCACCTCCATCACCGTGCCCGCCTCAGGTTCACATACCCTCCAGGCCTCGTATGGCGGCGACTCCAACTTCCTCGCTTCCACCTCGCCCTCGGTCAACATTATCGTGGCTAAGACCCCCACCACCACCGTCGTCAGTCCGGCTACCACCACGCCCACCGTCGGCACTCCGCTCGTCGTCAATGCCACCATCACGCCTTCCACCGCCGGTTCCACCCAGCCAACCGGCAACGTCACCTTCACCGTCGACGGCGTCAGCGCTGGCGTCGAGTCCGTGGTCGCCGGCTCACCCTCCACCGCCAGCGTCACCATCAGCACTCTCACCTCCGGAACCCACGTCCTGGTCGCCTCCTACAGCGGAGACACGGACTACGCCGCCTCCGTCTCCGCCTCGGTCACCATTACGGTGGGCAAGAGTCCCAGTACCACGGTCGTCACCCCAGCCACCCTCACCCCCACCGCCGGCTCCTCGCTCGTGGTCGCCGCCGCCGTCACATCGGCCAGCACCTCGTCCGTCAACCCCACGGGCACGGTCACCTTCCTTCTCGATGGCGTCATCCAGGGTACCGGAACCGTAACCTCCGGTTCGCCGTCCACGGCGTCCTTCACCATCCCCCTCATCACCGCCGGCTCCCACGTCCTCACAGCCACCTATAGCGGAGACACCAACTACGCCGCCTCCACCTCGGCTCCTGTCGCCATCACCGCTTCCAAGGGCGCCACCGTCACCACCGTCACGGCCACGCCGCCCGTGCTCACCATCGGCACTGCGGAAACCCTCGCCGCCACCATCGCGCCCTCCGCAGCCGTCATCGGAACCGTCTACACCATCACAGGTACGGTCACCTTCTACGACAACGGCACCACCCTCCTCGGCACCGCCCCCGTCTCCAGCAACGTAGCCTCCCTCGCGGGCGTCTCCCTGGCAAACAACGTCTCCCACTCCATCACCGCCATCTACTCCGGTGATGCCAACTGGCTGGCCAGCGAGTCCGCCGCCCTGCCTCTCGCCGCCACCACCATGCCCGACTACGTTGTCCTCACCTCCAACAGCGCCACCGTGCCCCCCGGCCAGGCGCTGGTTCTCACTGTTACTGTCACGCCCACCTCCACCCCCGCCATCGGCGCTGAGCAGAACCCCACCGGCAACGTCATCTTCTACGACGGCACCACCATCATCGGCACGGTCGCTCTTACCCCGGCCCCCATCGGCGACTCCTCCACCGCCACGCTCACCACGGAGACCCTCCCCGGCGGCCAGGATGTCCTCAGCGCCCTCTATCAAGGCGACCTCTACTACGACGCCGAACCATCCAACCTGCTCACCCTCGATGTCGAGGACTTCACCATCACCCCGTCGCCCTCCAATCCGCCCACCAACCTCAACATCGTTCAGGGCGCCTCCGGCGCGGCCAGCTTCGTCATCACCGGTCTCGGCGGCTTCAACAATCTCATCCAGGTGGTCTGCGCCGTCCCCTCGCAGGACGACATGACCTGCACCGCCAGCCCCCAGCAGCTCACAGCCCCCGGCACCGTCGGCTTTGTCATCCAGACATTCCTGCCCGGCGAACAAGCCGCCACCACCACCGCCAGTCAGCGCACCCCGCCCGTCTGGCCGCGTGCCGCCGGCGGAGCAGCCCTGGCCCTCCTCGGCTTCTTCCTCCTGCCCATCGGTCGCCGCGCTCGCATCTTCACCCGGCGCACCTCTCGCCGCGTGCTCGTTCTTCTCCTGCTCCTCGCCGGCCTCGGTGGCGCTGGCATCGGCTGCACCAGCGTCGCCGGCGGCGTCAACGGCACAGGCACCCCCCTCGGCGTAGCCACGCTCAAAATCACCGCCTCCGCCTACATCGACAACACCGTCGTCAGCCACAGCGTTTACCTCACCGTGAACGTAATCGCCCCCGGCGCCACGCAGTAGAGTCTGAGCTTTCCTGGATCCTCGGCTCCCCGGAAAGCTCCATATCCACGCAGGGCACGGATGGCCGCGCTAGCGGCGTCTGCCGCAGCGTAAGTGCAGGCGTATGTCGCTTCGCAGGTGACGGTGGGCGTGGTAGGCTGGCTAGTCGTTCTTAAGGAGCCAGAGCCTTCATGCATTCCAACGGAACCGTGCACTTCAACCTCGTCGCCGCCGCCCACGCTTCCATGCTCGAACACGGCTTCCAGCCCGAGTTTCCCGCCGCCGCCGCAGCCCAGCTCGCCGACATTGAGGCCCATCCTGAACCGCCCGCCCTCCCCGGCGCGCAGGACCTGCGCAGCCTCCTCTGGTCCTCCATTGATAACGACACCTCCAAAGACCTCGACCAGATCGAGTGGGCCGAGCAGCTACCCGACGGCCGCATCCGCGTCCTCATCGGCGTGGCCGACGTCGACGCCCGCGTCCCCCTCGGCACCGTCCTTGACACCCACGCCAAAAGCGAAACCACCTCCGTCTACACCGGCGTCCACGTCTTTCCCATGCTGCCCTCCGAGCTCTCTGAAGGCATCACCTCGCTCAACGAGAATGAAGACCGCGTCGCCCACGTCATCGAGTTCTCGGTGGACGCGGCCGGTACCGCATCCGACGGCAAGGTCTACGCGGCTCTCGTCCGCAATCGCGCCCAACTGGCTTACAACGCCGTCGGCGCCTGGCTTGAAGGCACCGGCCCCGCGCCCGCCAAGGTAGCCGCCAGCGCCGACCTCGCCGCCCAGCTCAAGCTCCAGGACGCCGCCGCCCAGCGCATGGTCGGCGGGCGCTTCCAGCACGGCGCACTCGATCTGGAAACCGTTGAAACTCGACCACTTATGCTCGCCGATCAGGCCGTCGACATCGTCCGCCTCGCCAAAAACCGCGCCACCTCCCTCATTGAGGAGTTCATGGTCGCCGCCAACGGCGTCGTCGCCCGCACCTTCGAGTCAGCCGGTGTCGCCTCCATCCGCCGCATCGTCCGCGTCCCCAAGCGCTGGGACAGAATCGTTGAAGTCGCCCAGGCCCTCGGCACAACCCTCCCCGCCGACCCCGACTCCAAGGCCCTCAACGACTTCCTCCTCGCCCAGAAGCAGAAAGACCCGGTCCACTTCCCCGATCTCTCCCTCACCGTCATCAAGCTCATGGGCCCCGGCGAGTACGTCCTCGTCAAGCCCAGCGAGACCTCTCCCGGCCACTTCGGCCTCGCCGTGCAGGACTACACCCACTCCACCGCCCCCAACCGCCGCTTCCCTGACATCGTCACCCAGCGGCTCGTCAAAGCCCTCCTGGCGCACCACTCCCAGCCCTACTCGGAAGACGACCTCAACGCCATCGCCGTCCATTGCACCCTCATGGAAGACAATGCCCGCAAGGTCGAGCGCGACATGCAGAAGCGCATCGCCGCCGTGGTGCTCCACCCCCGCATCGGCCAAAGCTTCCCCGCCATCGTCACCGGCGTCAACAAGTACGGCACCTTCGTCCGCACCCTCGATCCCCACGTCGAAGGCATGGTCGTCCAGGGCGGCAAAGGCCTCGACGTCGGCGACAAAGTCACCGCCAAGCTCATCTCCACTGACCCCCAACGCGGCTTCATCGATTTCGCCGTCTGAGGTGACGTTTCAGTCTTGGCTTTGGAAGCGCACGGCTTCAGCCGTGCCGCAAGAGCCGCGAAATGAACGGGCTTTAGCCCCTGAGGAAAGCTCGGCGTTGGATGAGAACTGTTATCTCCAGCGCAGCTCTTGAAGTCGATCCGGATCCCAGAATTCTATCCTCGTAACTTCCCCCGGCCTGTCTCACGGCCGCCTGCCTCACCAGCCCCACCCGGCGCCTTTCCGGCCGGCGACCCCCCCAATTTTGGTCCCCGGTATCATCCAGGGCCTTTTTCTGTGTCCGCCGGGCCTCCCCTTGCGTCTAAATAGGTGCGTCAATCAATTCACAACGCAGCGGAGTCTCGCCGGCAGCAGTGAACGGCGCCACTTGGACTTGGGTGATTTACCCTTAAGGTTGCTCCCGCGGATTTGAAACTGGGCCGCGAAGTGCCCAGATCAGCTTCCTTCGACCTTCCTGAAGCAGGCCGGAAGGGCGGGTGCGGTTTCCACTACTGGAGAAGAATGCTTTTAGCTCGCCGTTTTGCTTTTGGAATTTCCTTGTCGTGCATGGCCGTTTTGGCGTTGCCCAGCTCCCTCGTCTCGCAACAAGCCCCTGCCGCGCAATTAGTTGCCGCTTCCGCCGACCTCCCTGAAACACCGCAGCCCCAACTCGCCGCCCCCGCGCCTGCCTCTCAGGCCCAGCAAGCCCCAGCCCAGCAGTCCCCCACCCCGGCTCAGCCGCCCGCCGCCCAGCAAAGCTCCAGCTCCCAATCCGCCGCCCCGCCATCCGACGCTGATAAGAACCAGCATCAGACCGCCGAAGAGCAGCTGAAGGCCCAGGAGAAGCAGCGCGTCATGGGCGTCATGGCCACCTTCAACACCACCCGCAACCAGGACGCGCTCCCTCTGTCTCCCGGTCAGAAGTTTCAGCTCTTCTTCAAGAGTGAAACTGACCCCTGGCCCTTCCTGCTTGCCAGTGTCGTGGCCGGCATCGGCCAGGCAGACGACAGTTACCCCGAGTGGGGCCAGGGTGTGCAGGGCTATGCCAAGCGCTTCGGCGGCGCATACTCTGACGCCTTCATCGGCAACTTCTTCGGCAATGCCGTCCTCACCGTTGTCCTGCACGAAGACCCGCGCTACTTTCAGAAGGGAACAGGCACCGGAGTCCACCGCTTCCTCTGGGCCGCCGCCAGCACCGTCTGGTGCAAGCGCGACAACGGGAAATGGGGCCCCAACTACGCCAACGTCGGCGGCAACCTCATCGGCTCCGCCATCGCCCGCGCCTACTACCCCGTCTCCGAGCGCACCGTCAGCGACACCATCAGCGACGGCCTCACCGTCTCCGCCGAAGGCATCGTCGGCTCTGAAGTCATCGAGTTCTGGCCCGATATGGTCCGCCATTACAAGCGCAAGCATGCTGAAAAGCTCGCCCGCCAGGCCGCCCAGTCCGTCGCCCAGACTGGTACCCAGCCCGGCACCCAGCCCGGTACACAATCCACGCCCCCATCCCCCGCGTCCCCCGCTCCCAAAAACTAGCCAGGCGCCCCGCCCACCGACCCCACCATCCATCTCTCCTCTCCAGAAAGGCAAAGCTGTCCCCCATTCCTCGCAGCTCTATCGCGATCAGTAGGCCGCAAACTCTCGCCGTCCACTCTCACTGGATTTCGACCACTCCTCGAATTCCGGTTGCGTAGTGGTTGAAACTGGCAGGTGGCCCGGCCATGAAGATCGCAGAGCCGCAAAAGCTGTGCCCCGTTCATCGCGCTCTTTGCGATGAGCGGGCGTTGCGTTAAGATCGTTTCCGAACGAGGATCGAGTCATGCCCAGCGGCTTGAAGCGCTTGCAAAAGGCGGAATCGCTCCACTTCATCACATTCAGCTGTTTTCACCGTTTCCCGTTGCTTGAAGCGGCTGGAGCCAGGGAGACGGTCGAGGCGGTGCTGGAGCAAACGCGCGCACGGCATCCGGCGCGGATTTACGCCTACGTTCTGATGCCCGAGCATGTTCACCTGCTCGTCAATGAGCCGCCGCAGATGCTTCTGGCGCAGTTTCTCAAGGCAGTCAAGCAGGTAACTTCGCGCAGGCTGCGCGGACCGCGCGAGAAGTTCTGGCAGGGCCGCTACTACGACAGCAACGTTCGCGGAGAGATGGCGCGCTCCGAAGTGATTCGGTACATTCATCGCAATCCGGTGGCGCGCGGACTGGTTGCGAAGCCAGAAGACTGGCCGTGGTCGAGCTTCCGGCACTACGCGTCCGGCGTGAGGGGCACGGTGGAGATCGAATCGCAGTGGACCGCGTTCCTGCGCGGGAGCCAGTTGCCTGTGGGAGAACGCTTGAGAGAGGGCAAACGCTCGTGCTTCCCCACCCAAGCCGCAAAAGACGCAGCTTGGATGGGGCACAACGCATCGAGGGAGAATCAGAATTGAAAACCTTGACCGGGCCACCTGCCCAAAACATCTCCGACGCGGACAAGGATGGATAAATGAAAATTGAACTTCGCCATTCACTCTTGGTGGCTGCAGCGCTGTTGATAAGTTGGCTCTCCGCGTCTAGCGTACTTTGGTGGTTCTATGATGTCGGCTCGCTGATTCGTGACGGATACTTCAACCGTAGTCAGGCCATTGCGCGTGTATTCGAGATGGGCCTGATCGTGGCAATACTGATTGCAGCGGCTTGGATATGGTCAGCGAAGGTTCATCATACGAGGACGTTTGTTATCATGTGGTGGAACGCTGCATGGAAGACCTTCCTTCTCCTGTTTCTATATTTGTTCGCAGTTCTTCTTCGAAGGGAAATGTGGACGCAGAGCCAGGGCGTCAATGACTACGCGATGTTCCTGCCGATTGTCGGCCGAGTCAACGCTGTTTTCCTCTCTGAATTTCGATGGATATCATTCCTCCTTCAAGTGATACCTTCCATGGGGATTCTCTCCGGCATTCTATTTGTTGTTCAGGAACGCATCATAGGGCTTGGGCCATCGAAGTCGGGAAGTTGAACGGCGGGTGGGGCAGGTGGCCCGGCCATGAAGATCGCAGAGCCGCGAAAGCTGTGCCCCGTTCATCGCGCTCTTTGCGATGAGCGGGCGTTGCGTTAAGATCGTTTCCGAACGAGGATCGAGTCATGGCAGGTGGCCCACTCATCCCGGGGCAGGTGGCCCGGCCATGAAGATCGCAGAGCCGCAAAAGCTGTGCCCCGTTCATCGCGCTCTTTGCGATGAGCGGGCGTTGCGTTAAGATCGTTTCCGAACGAGGATCGAGTCATGCCCAGCGGCTTGAAGCGCTTGCAAAAGGCGGAATCGCTCCACTTCATCACATTCAGCTGTTTACACCGTTTCCCGTTGCTTGAAGCGGCTGGAGCCAGGGAGACGGTCGAGGCGGTGCTGGAGCAAACGCGCGCACGGCATCCGGCGCGGATTTACGCCTACGTTCTGATGCCCGAGCATGTTCACCTGCTCGTCAATGAGCCGCCGCAGATGCTTCTGGCGCAGTTTCTCAAGGCAGTCAAGCAGGTAACTTCGCGCAGGCTGCGCGGACCGCGCGAGAAGTTCTGGCAGGGCCGCTACTACGACAGCAACGTTCGCGGAGAGATGGCGCGCTCCGAAGTGATTCGGTACATTCATCGCAATCCGGTGGCGCGCGGACTGGTTGCGAAGCCAGAAGACTGGCCGTGGTCGAGCTTCCGGCACTACGCGTCCGGCGTGAGGGGCACGGTGGAGATCGAATCGCAGTGGACCGCGTTCCTGCGCGGGAGCCAGTTGCCTGTGGGAGAACGCTTGAGAGAGGGCAAACGCTCGTGCTTCCCCACCCAAGCCGCAAAAGAACAAGCTTGGATGGGGCACAACGCATCGAGGGAGAATCAGAATTGAAAACCTTGACCGGGCCACCTGCCCTCTCATATGGCCGAGACACGACGATGATCAACTACATGGCTGACCACTTCGGGAGCTCATGGACTGGCGTCAGCGTTGGCACTCCGGTGGTGAAACCATGACGATCTTGCGATATATCTCTGTCTTGTTGCTCTTGCTCGGCGGGGCTTCTTTGAACGCCCAAGTTGCGTCGCCTTCGGGAGCTTGGCTTCAAACAAAGCTTGAGTGGAAGAAGCCCCCACCAGAGCTTGAATTGAAAGAGCGCTATGCTGAAGCCGCAGTGCTCTACTTCAGCCCCGATCACAAGCTTGTGGTCCTTTACGCGACGGTTATCCAGGGCACTACGTCAGAAGTCATCAGCGGCGGTGATGGCCAAGTCGTCTACCTCGGTACGTGGGGCCTCAAGGGCAAGTCGGTTCATGTGGAGTACCGTCTAGTGAGCCGGACAGTTGCGAAGCTGGGTGAGACCCTCCCCGGCCCCCTTCTGAGCGAAGACATCCGGTGGGGGGGCGGCGCTCTTCCGTTCATGAAGAAGGGCTTCAAACGAGACGAGAAACTCGATAACGAGTTGAATGCCATCTTGCGGCGTGAAGGTGCCCGACAAAACGCTTCCAGACACGACGTAGACAAGCAGTAAATATCACTACGATGCACACGCGGTTCATCTATGACAATCATCCCCGCTTGCGCATCTCGTTATACCGGCAAAGAACGCGATACCGAATCCGGCAACGACTACTTCGGGGCTAGTACTATGCGTCTACGATGGGGCGTTGGTTGTCGCCTGATCCGTCGATGGAAGGCGCGATCCTTGAGCTGCCGCAGACATGGAACAAGTACAGCTACGAATACAACCGGCCACTGTATGGAACCGACCCCGATGGGCGCTGCCCACCATGCATAGGCGCAATCATCGGCGGCGTCGTTGAAGGTGGATTTGATCTTGGGAAACAGCTTTATAACAACGGCGGTAGCCTCTCCAAGGTCAGCTGGGGTGAGGTTGGAGCCAACGCAGCCGGTGGCGCGGTAGCCGGGGCAATTGCTGGCGCAACGGGCGGAACATCGCTGCTAGCGAGTGGAGTAATCGGGGACCTGGCAGCGGGAACCACATCCGGTATCGTGGGCGGCATAGTTACTCGCGGTCTTGACCCGAATACAAGTGCAGATGACGTGCTGTCCGCCGGTGAAATCTCTGAGGACGCTGTCGGAGGTTTCGTGGGGGGCGGAGTTGGGCACATCGCAGCAGATTCTGTGCATATTCCTGAAGACCCAACCTTCCATCTCAACGGGCGGAATGGACGTGTGAATAATCAGGCATATAGACAAGCCCTTCGTGATCTTCGCGGCCAAAACACGGGTGCATATGTCAATCAAGGCGTCAGGTCCGGCGTCTCGTCCTCTTTGTCAACGCATACGTCCAATGGATTCTACGATCTGTGGGAGCGGTGGTTTTTCAGCGGGCCGCACTGCCATACTGAACAAACGACAACGACAATTTACGATGGAAACGGGAATGCTATCGGCAGTTCAGCCGGTCAAGCCCATCAGGTCTGTGATTGATCGGGAGGGGAACGCAAATGATATTCGACAAGTATGAAGCCCCTCCAAGCAAAGAAGAGCGGGAGGGAGCAAAGCAGGATGCAGAAGAATACCTGCGTCTGTGGAAGAAGCGAGCACTCTATGCGACGGTGGCATTTTTCCTGAGTTGCGCGTCGGTGTCCGTCTTCTTGGAGGGGCATCCGCTGCACGTTTACTGGGAGTCGTTTGGCAAGTATTTGGTACTCGTTTCCATGGCACTGCTCATCCCCTTCGTGATCTGTGTGGGAGTAGCTATCAATTCGTGGTTCTTCCTGCGTGCTCTGAGGCAGGGCAAACTGTAGCTTACGGTTCCAGTTCATCAGCAAGGCCGCCTTCCGGGGCGGCCCTGCTGTCTGTGGCAACCCTGAAATCCTTGCCCAGGCCAGCATCCCGAAGCACGACGCTGCCTACGGCATCGGGTTTAGGGCGACACGTCACCCCCGGCGGGTTGCTGCAGAGGGGGAAATAGGGGGACACGATACCTATTCCCCCGATTAGTGCTATTGTCCGTGTATGGCACGGCTCGCGCGGATCGTGGTTCCGGGGCTTCCGCATCATGTAACGCAGCGCGGCAACCGGCGCGAGGCCATCTTCTTTGAGGAAGGCGACCACGAAATCTACCTCGATTTATTGGCCGAGCAGACGTTGAGGGCCGGTGTTGCGGTGTGGGCGTACTGCCTGATGCCGAACCATGTGCACCTGATTCTGAAACCCACGCATGGCGATGATCTTGGGCGAGCGGTGGGAGAAACCCATCGGCGCTACACCAACTTCATCAACGCCCGCGGGCGCTGGACCGGCCATCTATTCCAGAGCCGCTTTGCCTCGGTTGTTCTGGACGATCTTCACCTCATCCGGGCCGTTCGTTATGTCAGCCTGAATCCGGTGCGGGCCCGGTTGGTGAGCCGGGCTGAGGAATGGAAGTGGTCGAGCGTTCAGGCGCATCTGTCCGGAGTCGACGATGGGGTACTCACGGTGCGGCCCGTGTTGGATCGAATCCCATACCTGAAAGAGCTTCTCGCCGTGGAGATGGAGGATGACTTCAGCGAATTGCGGCGCGCTGAGGCGACGGGACGCCCGCTGGGAGCGCCGGAGTTTGTCTACTGGTTTGGAGCAACTGCTGGGGCGCAAGATCGCGCGCCGCGCCCCAGGGCGCAGAACACGATCCGCAGACCCAATCCCGGAACAGCTAGAATTGCTGTGAATAGGTATCATGTCCCCCTATTCCCTTCGACGGCCCGAACGCAGGACATATGGCTCGTATCAGGCAAGAACAACAGCTCTTGCGCAAGATCGAAGGCAAGCTGGGCGGAAACTGAGGGGATTATCTCGACCTATGGACTACGCAAAGCATCTCATTGAGCGAATAGAGTCTGCGCCGGAAAATGACCGGGTTGGCGTTCTATCGAACGAGCTGTTGCGGGAATTCCATCGCGGTTATCCACTGGATGATCTGCGAAGGCTGCTGCATAGTTGCGATCATAATCTGGTCGCGACTGCAATTTGGATTACCAGCGAGCTAGGGGTGAAGTGTCGGCCTTTGCTGGACGACGTAGTGCCTTTGCTAGCACACCCAGTGCGGGGAATCCGATTTTGGGCATTAGATTGTATTTTCTGGACATTGCCTCAAAATGGTTGCGATCTAGCCCGCGCATTTGGATTGCTGAATGATCCCGACGCTGGAGTCAGACGAGCTGTACTGGACCTCCTTGCTCGGGTTTCGGTTGAACAAATCGAAGCGGCATACCGCTGCCCAGAAGATGGAGCACTAAACCCTTCACAAAGGAATGGCCTCAGTTGGCTGACAAGCGATGGCTCTCAAGTTCCCGAGAAAATAGAGGCCAATCTTAAGGGCTCCGATCCAGTTCTTCGCAAATTTGGAGTTGTTGCTGCGGCCCGTCTGCGTAAAGTGCGTCCAGAGCCGCTCATCTGCGCATCAACGGTTGATGATGCTGATGTCCGCGAATTTGCGGCTCGTCTGCTGTCGGATTAGCGAGCAACGATGATTATCCGTCCGGTCGGCCTTCTCCTGTC
>CAVZNB010000007.1:0-229446 GCA_963776535.1 uncultured Acidobacteriaceae bacterium
CCAGGCACAATGTTGCTTCACCAATAGCTCACCGTACGCGACGACGCGGCCTCAATCGGCGACTGGCGGCGGGTATTCCCAGCCGCGATATGGATCTTCACAGCAGGGGAGCAACCAGGGCGCCTGGCAGAGATTTTCCGCCCCAGCCCCGTCCGCACCTTCGGCCAGGGGCGGGGGATGGATGCTCCTGCTCCGCGCTCGCAGTACCTAGGCTCGGGTTGGGGCCGATCATATTCCAGCCCAGGGGGACAATCGTATGGCGGGTATGGTAGTCGTCCCTCTTTGAACATGCGTAAGCCTATTGTAGTTGAGAGGTCCACGGCGCCGCGCTCCTATGGCGGCGGTGGCCGCGGATATTCCGCTCCGTCCGGGGGCGGGCACGAATCCTCAGGCGGCGGTGGCCATAGCGCACCCTCCTTTTCCCATGGTGGCGGTGGCGGCGGCGGGGGGCACGGCAGGCGGTGAAAGCAGGCGTCAGGGGCCAGGTTTCAGGTGTCAGGGGCACTTGCAATTGACACTATCACCTAGCACCTGACACCCAACAGATTCAGTCGCTCATTCCTCCCAGTCCTCGTATACAATAGTCTCGATATGCTGGAACAAACCGATTTGCTGGCTGGCACAACTGCGCCACTCGAAGAGATTGATTCGATTCTGAAGGCCGAACACTCGGACCCGTTCCACATTCTCGGCGCGCATGTGGTGGAGTGGGAAGGCAGACCAGCCGTTGCCATTCGCTGCCTTCCTGCCGGGGGCCGAGCAGGTTTGGGTGTGGCGCGACTCGGACGTCTTTCCTTCGCAACGCATCCACGCGGACGGATTTTTTGAGGCCGTGTTCCCGAACGAGGCGCAGGTATTCCGATATCGGCTTCGCGCCCGTTATGGGGAGGGCAACGAGGTGGAGTTTGAAGACCCTTACCGCTTTCCCCCCACCCTTTCCGAGTTCGACCTCTACCTTCTCGGCGAGGGCACCCACCACAAATCTTACGAAAAACTCGGCGCTCACCTCACGGAGGTCGAGGGAGTTCCAGGCGTGGCGTTTGCGGTGTGGGCTCCGAACGCGCAACGAGTAAGCGTCGTAGGGAATTTCAATAACTGGAACGGCCGCCGTCATCCGATGCGCGTGCGCGGGAGGCAGCGGTATTTGGGAGCTGTTTGTTCCGGGCCTCATGGAGGGCGAAGTTTACAAGTATGAGATCAAGGGCCACAACGATTACTCTGGGCCTCAAGGCCGATCCCTTCGCCTTCTTTGCCGAACTCCGGCCCAACAACCGCTTCCATGGTGCGATGACATCAATGACTATACCTGGCACGACCAGGCCTGGATGGAGGCGCGCTCCCAACGCCAATCCCTCGAAGTCGCCCCTGGCCATCTACGAAGTTCACCTCGGCTCCTGGCGCCGCGGTGAGGGCAATCGCCTGCTCAGCTACCGCGAACTCGCCGAACAACTGGTCGACTATGTCTGCGAAATGGGCTTCACTCACATCGAACTGCTGCCGGTCATGGAGCATCCGCTGGATGAATCCTGGGGATATCAGACCGTGGGTTACTTCGCGCCCACCAGCCGGCGATGTGGCGACGCTGCGCCGCCTCCGTTATGAAGAAAGCCCGGCCGCAGCCGACGTTCGCACCACGCTATCCCCGGCCGTAGCCGGAACAGGTGGCGTGCTTCTGGCGTCACCGTAAGGCAAGAGAACTCACCGAGGGAAGTCTAGGAGTGCAAAAAATGCAATTGGAGTGAAAAAATTCTGCTCAGGCCTCGACACTGGTTCCCACGTAGCGTTCGTGGCCCCAATGTGGATATCTGCGCGTCCAGCGGCATGAAAACCGCGCAGCCGTGCGGCCCCGTTGCCTCTGGCGGGCTGGATCAAGCTGAAAGGGCGCCAAGTCTCGGCCCCGACCGTCAAGCCGCAGCTGGCTGCTCTGCGCACCTATTCGACTGGCTGGTCAGTGGCCAGGTTGTGCCGGTGAATCCGGCGGCCTCGGTTCGCGGGCCGCGCCACGTGGTGCGCTCCGGCAAGGCCGCGGGGCTGGAAGGGATCCTCGAACAGTTCAATTCAAGAGAAGGCGATTCCTTGACCCTTCGGCGTTTTCCGTTACCGATCTGGCGTGACTCAACTATACGATTGATTCCACGCTGGTTCAGCATCCACAAGCGCTGCATCCCATTCTTCCGCAGTGGTTTCCCCTGCGTTCCGGGATCTGGTGCATCAACTCAGAACAAATAGCGGAGAGAAACCTGTTGTACTCGCGGCTTTGTGAGGGTCGCATCATACACACCGAATTCTCCGCTGGTTGTCATGTTCTGCAATGAGGTGAGCGGGTTGACGTCGAAGCGAACGGAGTTTGAAACGTTGAAAGCCTCCCAGGCAAACCGGATGCTGTTGCGTTCATTTGTCTTCCAGGTCTTCGACAATCCGGCATCGACGCCAAAGTAGCCGTCGCCGCGGAAGTTGTTGCGTTGCCCGGCTTCGCCCGGATACGGGTTGCGCATATTCGTTCAGTGCTTGGGAAGGATTCGCAAAGACCTGCGCCTCACCATGATCGATATGAGTGTGGGTTTGGATCGGTCCCGTCTGGACCATGCTGCTCTGCTCATCCCAATCGGTTCCCCAACCCGCTCCACTGATCACGCTGAAAGGGAGCCCACTGGTCCAGCGCACAACTCCGGAAAGCTGCCAGTTTCCGATCGCTCCATTCACGGCGCGGTTCGCGCCGCCCAGCAGTGTCTTGCCTCTTCCAACCGGAAACTCCGCCACCCAGTTGCCGCTGACCAGGTGACGGACATCGAAGTCGGATACGGCGCGATTCAAGCGTGGATTCCAGGCATTGAGGATGGCTCCGAAGCTGCTGCCGGCGCTGGTGCCGGTGCTGGAGGAGAACATGGTGCGCTCGCTGTCCGATCCCATGTCGAGCGACTTGGAAAGGGTATAACTCAATTCCATCTGCACGCCTCGACTCATCTTCCGCCGCAGCGTAATCTGTCCGGCGTTATAGCTGCTGTTTCCAATCGACGACCACGCATACATGCTGGCATACTGGCGCGGCCAGAAGCGATTGGGCGTGCCTCCGCAGCCAGGAGTGCAGAGAATATCGAGCATGTAGAGCGATCCCGTCTCGTTGCCGGGAAGCCAGACTGATTGTAGATATTCTGGGTCGCGCTCTGCCCGCCCCCGGCTGCATCGGGAAACATGTTCTCGAAGTAGGGGATGGCGGCCACGCTGGCAACTCCCGCATACTTTTGCTTGGAGAGCTGGGTAGCCGCCGAGAAGTAGTCCTGACCCGATTTTGGATCTACCAGATCAAGCGGTTGCGCCAGGTCGATCTGCTGCAACTGGTGGCGGCCGAACCTCCCGATATAGGCGATCTCCAAGGCGAATGCGCGAGGCAACTCGCGTTGAATCGAGAAATTGACCACCTGCGAATAGGGTGTCTTCATGCGATCGTCGAGGCCGTGCGCAATTTCGAAACCCGTCCAAAGCGGATTGTTTGGCGCTAACGCGGGGTAGGTGATCGTGCTTGCGGGCGCGCCTGTGATATCGGGAAGATCGTGAATGCCCGTGAAGCGCGGCGAGGTATCCGGGGTAAGTAGGTTGGTGGGATTGGTGATGCTTTCGCTGAGCCCAAACGACCCGTACTGGTCGAAGAGATTGACGATTCCCTCGCCGTAGTGGTCGTAATAGATGCCGTACCCGGCGCGGATCGAACTCTCATCCGCTCCGCCGAAGAGTTTGTGCCAGAAGCCATGCGCGACCCCGGGGGAGAAAGCAACGGCAATTCGAGGAGCGACATTTCTCTTCTGCATCGGCCAGTAGGCCTTCAATCCCCGCGCCTGTCCCGATGGCGCAAAGGAGAGATCCGGCTGCACGCTATTGCCCAGCGCCGCCTGCTGTCCTCGAGTCCTGAACCACTGGTCGATATCCGACCGTGGGCTGCGCCTGCTGCCCGTGAATCTCGAAAGGGCGTCTGCAGCAGCGCGTGGCGCAATCCGAATGTCAACGTAAGACGCCGCCGAAGGCGCCAGGAATCCTGCAGATAGTATTCAAACTCGTTGCTCTTGAATTCGCGATCCAGGATCGCTCCCTCAGGCAGCAGACTCGCCGTGCTCCCGCCGGCTGCGATCTGGTAATTGGATTGCGTTGTCACCAGATCCAGAAGGCCGGCAAGATTGCCCATGGCAAAGTTGTAGGAGTCCGCGAAGCTGCCGGCGACCGCTGGGATACCCGAATGCCGCCGGATCGAAACTCTGCCCGGTGTTGGCAATGCCGGCCTCGGCCAGCGCATAGGCGTTGGTGTAACCGTAGCTGTAGGAGAAAGCGTCGGAGCGGCGGTGATCGAAAATCAGCCTGTAATTGGCGCCGAACTGGATCGTATGCGCTCTGCGCGTCAAGGTCACATCGTCGATGATGTTATGAACCGGGATGTCGACAAGCGTGGTCCTGGTCTCGGCATAGAGCGGGCTGATGTTGTAGAAGTTCGCGTACTGGCCCTGGCCGATGCCGCGGCTGGCGTAACCCTGGCGCGTGAACCCGTAATGCAGATTGTTGATGAGATTGGAGGAGACGTCCCATGTATCTCCCACCACAAATCCCTTGCTGTTATCCGTATTGGTCGAGCTGGCGGGCTGCCCGGGAAACTGCGGCACGGCGGAGCTTTTGTCGTTCTGCAGATTCCCCCTGGCGAAGAGCCAGTTGCGCTTGCGACGAGCATGAAATCGAAGCGTGCAATATAGGTGTTCAGCGACGCCGGATTGGGCGCCGGCCAGGTATAGGAAGCCGTATTCAGGCCGTCGCCGGCAGACTAGGCCGTTCGGACGCCGGATAAAGGTTCAATACCGCAAGCACGTTTGGGTCCACGCCAGGGCCCCAGGGGCGATTGCATTGCGCTGAACAGACCGGGTCCATGCCTGCAATCTGTGCGGGATCGAGGAGGGTGGGAGAGCCCTGAGTGGAGGTCAGATACTGGATATTCCCGGCGCGCATCGAGAGCGTGGGAACGGTCATTGTCTGCTGCTGATTTTCCGAGGTTCGCTGCCCCTCGTAGTTCACGAAGAGGAAAGCTTTGTCCTTCCTGATGGGGCCGCCAAGCGATGCTCCGAAAGTATTGCGAATGAGTTTGCCCGGCACATTCGGCAGTCCGTTCGACAACTCCGCCTGCTTGTTGAACCAGTCGTTGGCCTCGCCCAGCGAACTCCGGTTGTACTCGTAGAGGCTGCCATGCACTTGGTTGGTGCCGCTCCTGGTCACCAGACTGACTTGCGCGCCGGAAGAACGCCCGCTGTCGGCGCCAAAGGCGTCGGTGGTTACGCGGAATTCCTGAACGGAATCGAGAGTGGAGCGGAGCACTCCGGTGAAAGCATATCCACGCGCCTGATCGTTGTTGTCCACTCCATCCAGCGTGATGTTGCCCTGGTCGGAGCGGCTGCCGCTCGAAGTTCCGCTGCGGCTGTCATGACTCTGGTCGTTCGCTTCGCCCAGGTACAACACTCCCGGTTGCAGGCTCAGCAGGTCGGGGACGTTGCGCCCCTCCATGGGCAGAGACTGAATGGTTGCGGCGTTGACCGCATCCCCCATGCTGGCGTCCACACGATTCAATCCCTGCGATTCGGCGCTCACCTGCACCACGGTTTCGAGCGCCTCCACGGAGAGCGAGAAGGATTGCGTGGCCGGTTGGTTGACCAGCAACTCGACAACCGTGCACTGCGTTGCGAATCCCTTCGCCGTCACAGAGACTGTGTATGTTCCGGAGGGTACTCCGAGAAACCGATATTCGCCCGTGGAATCTGTAGCGCGCAAAGTTGAAAACCCTGTCGACGGGTTCTTCAAAGACACCTGGGCGCCCACAACGGCCGCGCCGGAAGGATCGGTCACATCCCCACGCAAGGACGAAGTGGAAGTCTGGGCAACCGTGACGGCCGCTGAACAGAGCAGCCAATAGATTGCGAAGAAAAGATTCAGCCGACGCATTTCGATTTACTCCTAAATTCCCGACGCGAGGCTTCGCGGTGGGAAATGCATGACTTCCTTCAACGCGCACACCAACAGTTCATTTTGCGAACGGGTGCGCACGCCGATGCGGAAGTAATGTTCATCCAGACCTTCAAAGTTTGCACAAGAGCGGAGAACGACGCGATGCTCGACAATGAGCCGCCGCCAGAACTCCGCGCCGTTGCGGCTGCCATCGATTTTCATCAGCAGGTAATTAGCCGCTCCGGGAAAGACGCAAAGCCCCAACGCCTGCAATTGCTCCGCCAGCCAATTGCGCTCGGTTGCATTCGTCGCACGAGCCTGGGCAATCGAAGGCCGATCCTGGAGCACCATCCTCGCCGCTTCTGACGCGATCGATCCCACCGGCCAGGCAGGGATGCCGGATTCGATGGCAGCGCGCATCTCCGGGCAACTGACCGCATACGCAACGCGCAATCCGGGCATCGCAAAGAACTTGGTCAAAGAGCGCAGAACAATCAGTCCGGAGCTTTTCGCGGCCCACTGCGAGAGGCTGTCCTCAGGAGCATAGTCGATGAATGCCTCGTCGACTATGGTGGTTGCGCCCAGCGCGGACGCAGCTCCATGCAGCCGGAGCAATTCTTCCGCGGGCATCAGCCGTCCGGACGGGCTTTGCGGATTGGCCAGCAACAAGGCCTGTGCGCCGGTGGCCTTCAAGCGGGCAGCCACCAACGCGCCATTCAGCAAGAACCCCGTATCTTGTGTCGAGGGAAACGTACAGCACTCCACGTGGCACGTGTCGAGCACCTTTCGGTATTCGGTGAACGCAGGAATAGGAACCAGGCATCGGTGCGGGCGAAGCGCAAAGAGAGCGGCGGCGAGCAACGGCATCACACCGCTGCCAATGGCAATGGCCTGCACGTCTACCTGCACGTAGTCGGCAATTCCCTCTTTCAGAGCGGTATAGTGCATATCCGGATATGCGGTCAGAATCGTACGCTCGCGAAGATCATCGCAAAGAGCCGCTACAACCTGATCGGACGGCGGATGCGGATGAATGCTGGCGCTGAAGTCGAGCAGCGATGATTCAGGCACGCCAAACTCGGCAGCCAGCTCGCGCAGTTGCCCTCCATGCGCCGGCAGGAAACCTTCACGCATGTTTTTTCCTCAACGCAAGCAAGAGCGCTCCGCCAAAGCCAAGCAGAGAAACCAGGCCGACAGCCTTCCACGCGCGGCGCGCGGCGTTGCGATTCGGCAGCGGGAACTCTCCACCAAGATGCGGGGATGCGATCGCTTCGCCCGCATACCTGCTCGTTCCTCCAAGCCGCACACCAAGCAGGCCGGCCATGGCCGCTTCCACCTGCCCCGCATTCGGACTGGCGTGCTTGCCGCCGTCCCGCAGCCAAATCTGTCCGGCACGAACTCCGCTGGTTCGCGGCAGAAATTGCGCAGACCCACAGAGCAGAAGCGCCGCGATGCGCGCCGGAACAAAATTGGCAACGTCGTCCACGCGCGCCGCGACCCTTCCGAAGTAAAGATGCTTCTCGTCCTTATGCCCGATCATCGAATCGAGCGTGTTGATCGCCTTATAGGCCATCGCAACTGGAACGCCGCCTATTGCCAGATAGAAGAGCGGCGCAATCACTCCATCCGACAGGCTCTCAGCAAGCGTTTCCACCAGTGCCCGGCAGATTTCCTCTTCATTGAGTTCATCCGTATCGCGACCAACAATACGCGCAACCCGCAGACGCGCTCGCTGCAGATCTCCGTTCTCCAGTGCCCGCATAACCTCGGCAGCTTCGTCGAGCAGGTTGCGTGTGCTAAGACAGGTGCTGGCCAACCAAACCTCCGCAGCAGTTGCAAATGCCGGATGGTTGCCCCTCAGACGTTTCAACAATGCGTATACGCAGAGCGCAGAGAGCACCGGCAGTCCCACTGCGAGCAGCCCGCCCGCAGCCAGTTCAAAGCGCTTTCCAGAGCCGCGACGACGAAGTGCGCGCTCCGAGGCGTCGATGCTCCAGCCAATGAGCCGCACCGGATGCGGCCAACCTTCCGGATCGCCCACACACCAGTCCAGCGTATACGCGGCTGCGAACTTGCCCTGCTCCATCAAGAGAGCCTCCTCTCAGCCAAGTCTGCGCAACGCGGCAAGTCGAGCATTGCGAATACGGCGTCCAGATCGAGAGCGCCGGCAAACGCATCGGCAAGCATGTCCAACTGTTGGCGGCGCAACTCGCTCCAGGCAACCAGCCCTGCCGGGGCGTCCAACTGCAGCGCCGCGCGCGCTGCACGCAGAAAGGTATGCCGGAAAGCGTCTCCGTCGAAAAGGCCGTGCAGATAGGTACCCCAGATACGACCGTCGATGGACACACATCCATCGAGCAGGGCCTGCATTCCATTGTTCTGTCGCGCAATGCGTGCGAAGGGCGCTGCCCCGTCGAGATACTCCGTGGTGCCCAGGTGAATCTCGTAGCCACCGACCTCCCAGGGACCGATTGGTTGAAGGAAGAGCGCGCCGCTGACGAGAGTGCCGCGTGCCGGAACCGTGATCTTGTCGTGCGCCATGATGGTTCTGATGGGAAGCAGATCGAGCGCCTGGTCGATTCCCTCACGCTCCATTCCGTGAGGGTCGAGAATCTCTCTGCCCAGCATCTGGAAACCTCCACAGATGCCCACGATCAGCCCCCCTTTGCGCACAAATGCCTTGAGCGCGGGCTCAAACCCGCACGCGCGCAACCAGCGCAGGTCGTCGGCCGTTTGCTTGCTGCCTGGCAGCACTATGACGTCCGCGAGCCGCATGCTATCCGGATCGCGCAGGTGCCTGAGCGCCACAGAGGTTTCGGCATGCAGCGCGTCGAAGTCGGTGAAGTTGGAAATCGAGGGAAAGGCAATGACGCCGATGCGCAACTTCCGCGAAGGCTCGGCATCCTCCGTCCACGGCGATTCGGGGCGCTGATCGAAGCCTACGCTGTCTTCTTCGTCGAGGGACAAGTGCCCAAGATACGGAATCACTCCCAGGCAGGGCTTGCCAAGGCGCTGCTCAATCATGCGCACCCCGGGCCAGAGCAGCGAAACATCGCCGCGGAACTTGTTGACGACGAAGCCGGCAATCAGGGCGCGCTCATCCGGGTCCAGCAGTTCGCATGTTCCCAGCAAGGAAGCGAAGACACCGCCGCGGTCGATGTCTCCCACTAGCAGGCACTGCGCGCCCGCCATTCTGGCCATGCGCATGTTCACAATGTCGCTCCCTTTAAGATTGATCTCGGCGGGGGACCCTGCGCCCTCAAGAACCATGACATCGTTTTGCGCGGCAAGGATGCGATAGCTCTCTTCCACAACAGGCAGGAGTTCGGCAACACGAACTTTTTGATAATTGCGCGCATCGAGCTTGCGCCACACCTTGCCTCGCACCACAATCTGCGCGGCGGTATCGCAACTGGGCTTGATGAGGATTGGATTCATGTGCATGGATGGGGCGATTCCGGCAGCTTCGGCTTGCAGAGCCTGCGCGCGTCCGATCTCGTAGCCGTCTGGAGTGGCTGCTGAATTGAGCGACATGTTCTGCGACTTGAACGGCGCTACGCGATAACCTGCTCGCGCAAAGATACGGCACAGCGCGGCTGTGGTGAGCGACTTGCCCACATGCGAGGCGGTGCCGAGCACCATGATGGCGCGCGCGTTCATCGGATTGCTTCTTCCATCGAATGGTGTAAGTCCATCACCATGCTCGCGACCATCGCGGACCAGCTTTCGTCTCGTCACGCAAACGGGAGTCCACTCCGCATTCGAGTTCGATCTGGCGCGCGAACAGCCAGATCAGATCGGAGAGACGATTGATATAAGGAAGCGCCTGTGGATCGATTAGGGCACCGCCTTCGATCAAACGAACGACACACCGCTCAGCACGCCGGCACACGGTTCTGGCCACTTCGAAGGCAGCAGACTCCACGTGGGCTCCCGGTAATGACCAGTCCTGAAGAATCCCCTCCTTTGCCTCGACGGCATGAACCATGTCCGTTAGTTCCTCCACATCGGCTGCAGACAGCGGTGGGCGCGCCTTCTTGCTTTCGGGTGGAGTGGCCAGGGATGACCCAACGCGGAACAGCGTCTTCTGGATAGCGTGCACCGCGGCGCCTATCTCCGGGTTCTTGCAGATGCTTCTTGCAAAGCCCAGCGTTGAGTTCAATTCGTCTACCGTTCCATACGCCTCAACGCGCAAATCCGCTTTGGAAACGCGGATACCTCCGGCAAGGCCCGTCTGGCCGCCGTCCCCTGTCTTCGTAGCAATACTCACAGTACCTCCTGTTTGTCGGAGCCGGCCGGGACCGGCTCCAGCACCTGCTGGCTGTTAAAAGGCATGACTTGTTCGGGCAGCGCACGGCGATAGCACACCGTCATCTCTTCATCCAGGAAATCCGTCACCATCGGGGGATGTTCTGAAAACAGCACCTCCTGCGAGAAGAACTGGCTGCCAACAGCACCCATCTGGGCAAGGGTTTCCGCGTAGACAACTACGCACGGGACCAGGTACACGCTCTGCTTCAACAATCGGAATGAACGATGATACCCGTCACGAAGAAACCATCGGCCGCGATAGGACGCGACCTCCATGTATGGACTTCTGGAAAGTGCATGGGGCGGAAGTGCCAGATCGAGAAGCTGCGGCCATCCTGCGCCGCGATGGATTGGACGGCTATCGTGATGCGAGAATCCGATCCGGCGCTGGAAGGCGATAAGCTTCCGCAGATCGACGATGGAGAGTTCCCAGGCAAGGCCATCGAACTCCCCGCTCAACGCAACCGTGTCCTTCCGGGTTGCAAGCACGCTGGTGAATTCCCGAGTCTCTTCGACGGAGATGGGAGAATCAGCCGGATAGGTCATTTGCGCTGCCAATCTGCGATGCGCAGGCCAGGCTGCACTCCGCAGTTGTTGCTCTCCGAGCAAACCGCGATCGACCGGGTGATCGAAGCCCCATGCCGCCAATTCCCGAATTTCGAGATGCTGATCACTCACGGCAACACCTCGTCATCGCGCGTTCGAGCGGCAGCAGCAATCACCGTTGCGCAGTAGGGCGCGGTCTTTGTCCAGGCCTCCTCGTCAGGAAATCGGAAGAACCTGGTGAGCGAATAGCGCATGACGCCGCGATGTGTGACGATGGCTGTCGTCATCTCCGCAGCGTCTTCGATCATTGGTGCGATTACACCGTCAATTCTTGCCTTGAATTCGGCATACGCTTCGCCGCCCGGCGCACTCTGCATCGGGAATTCGCGGAGCCATCGATCTGCTTCCTTGGGAAACCTATCTTCAATCTGTTCCCAATTGAGGCCTTCCCAAAGGCCAAAATGGATCTCCCTGAGTGCTGGCAGATGGCCGACACCGACACCAATGCGTTGCGCGATGGCTGCTGCCGTCCGCGATGCGCGGCGCAGGTCGCTCGAATAGATGCGCTCTATTCCCAGCATTGCAGCTTCCTCCGCCATTCGAATCACTTGACTCTCGCCGGCCGGGTTCAGGTCCGGGTCGCTTTGGCCGCAGAACCTGCCGGTCATATCGGTCTCGCCGTGCCGAATAAAGACAATGGTGTTCATCCCCGCCAGACCCCGCAAAGGTAGACTGCGAGCAACGTAACCTGGCTGGTCGCTCCAAAACAGTCGCCCGTGATGCCACCAATTCGATACTTGTAGTACAAGCCGCTGAAGAGCGTCACTGCCAACGCGACGGCAACCGGCCAAACCGTCGACTGGCGCAACATGAAACCCACGACACCCAGGGAAATGAGCGTCCCCACAGCAAGGGAGATGCCAGACACTTGGCTGGCAATGCGCGCTCCTTGACTGCCCTGCTCACCAGCGCCAGGCAGCGCAGCCCCTAGCGGAAGCATGACCCAGCGGCAGAGGACCTCCGCGGAGATCACATATTGCACCAGGCTGCCGTTGGGAAGGTATGCCAGCAGCAGCACGCGCCCTCCGACAGAGAAGACCAGCGCGAGCGCCCCAAAACTGCCGATGCGGCTGTCTTTCATGATTTCGAGAACCTGCTGCCGGTTCCATCCTCCGCCAAATGCATCGGCTGCATCGGCGAGGCCGTCCTCATGCAACCCCCCGGTCACCAGCGTCGAGAAGAGCACCATCAGCAGCGCGATCACCGCGATGGGAAGATGCGGCGACAGCAGGCGGTAGAGTCCCGCAACGGCGGCGCCCACCGCAAGGCCAACCAGAGGAAAGAATTTCGCTGCACGCGGCAGTGCGTCCGGCTTGTAGGCAAGCCGGCTGCAGAGGCAGACGGGTCAAGAACTGAAATGCCGCTGCGATGTCCTGGAAGATTCTGCTCATTCGCTTGCTGTGCTCACTCCCGCCGATGAAAACGTAGCCATCTCAGTAAATAACCGGACGGAAGACTCAATCAGCGGCATGGCCAGAACCGCGCCCGTTCCTTCACCCAGCCGCATCTCCAGATTGAGAATCGGTGTCAGTCCGATATGGCGAAGCAGGTGCCGGTGTCCAGGCTCTTCCGAGCAATGGCCGGCAAACAGGTATCCACTCACCTCGGGCGCAAGTTCGTGCGCGATGGCTGCGGCCGCGGTCGAGATAAAACCATCGCAAACCACGGCCATCCGATTCGCCGCGGCCGAGAGAATAAAGCCTGTCATGGCCGCAATTTCCAATCCGCCTACACAACGAAGAATTTCCAGGGGATCCGGCGTATTCTCGTAGCGCCGAAGTGCTGCTTCAGCGATCGTTCGATACATTGAGTTTGTGGTTCCTTCCAGCCATGATCGAGTCCAGTGCCGCGGCCAGTCACTTCGTCGATCGTCTGCTTCGGTCAGTACCGCGGCAATCGCGCTGGCGGACGTCGTGTTGCCAATGCCCATTTCCCCAACGGCCACCAGTGTTTGTCCCTTGTCTTTTGCAGCCTGCGCCAGGCGAATGCCGGCCTCGATGAGCGGCGGCAAGGTCTTCCCGTGCGTCATGTGCGGGTTCACGAAGCATATTCCGGCTGCCGCGGCGAACCTTCATACGGCAGAGTCCCGGCGCAGTCTCGAACTCCGCATCGACACCCACGTCCACGACCGTAAGCTCCACATCGTGCAACCGCGCAAGCACATTGATTGCCGCGCCGCCTGCCACGAAAATTGTGCACCATCTGCGCGGTGACCTCTCGCGGATATGCGCTCACACCTTCCGCAGTCACGCCATGATCGGCGGCAAACACGTAGACAGCCTCGCCGCAGTGGCAGCGGGAGTCGTGCCCGAAAAGATCGAGTACATCTGCGCTGCGATGGCCTCCAATCGGCCCAGGCTGCCGATTGGTTTGGTCAGGCTGTCGAGATGGCGTTGGGCCTCTGCGCGAGTAGCGCGGGTCGCAGGGCTCGATGCCCGCAACCACGCTCGCCAGGGAGGCGATAGGAATCTGACTCATAAGGTGTGCTCCATTCGGTTCCGCATTCGCTCCAGCAGCCTGGAGCGGTGATGCGGCGGGCAGTTAAAGGCGATCTCAAGAACTTCGGGCTGCAATATCTCCTCGGGCGAACCCTGCCGCATCGGTTCATTCGGGCTCATCAGCCACACGGAAGAGAAAGTTCCCTCAATGAGCGCAAGATCGTGCATCGAGGCGACAATGGCAATCCCCTCGCGGCGCAGCAAGTCGATCAGGTCGATCATCTCGAACTGGCGGCCGATATCCAGGTGCTGCATGGGCTCGTCGAGAAGCAACAATTGCGGCTGCTGCGCAAGGCCGAGCGCAATCTTCGCGCGTTGGCGTTCGCCGCCGCTCAGCTGGTTGAAGACGCGCGACCGCAGCGACCAGGTGTCCGTCAATTCCATGGCTCGCTCGCATGGCCTCATAGTCGGCGGCGCACAATCCGCCAAACATCTTCAGAAACGGAGTGCGGCCCTGCTCCACAAACTGCTCGACAGTGAACGAAAACGGGACCTCGACGTTCTGCGGCACAAACGCCACCGATCTGGCAATCTCCCGTTGCTTCAAAGACCGCAAGTCTCTGCACTTCAAGTACACTTCTCCGCACGCGGGAGCGAGCGTACCGGCTGCCAGGCGCAACAATGTCGTCTTGCCGACGCCGTTGGGGCCCACCACCGCAATGCAATGGTTCTCGAAAATACTGGCATCGAGATCCCTGAGGATGTTTCTATCCCCATAGGCAAAACCAACGTGAGCGAACTCGATCAGAGGCTTCATGACATCACCTCCCTGCCTGGTCTTGCGCAAGAGGTACAGAAAGAATGGTCCGCCGATGAGAGCCGTCAGCACGCCCACCGGCAACTCCGACGGAGCAATCGCGGTGCGCGCCACAGTATCGGCCACCAGCAGAAAGAGCGCGCCGGCCAGTGCCGTCGCCGGCAGCAACCGCACATGGTCGGGCCCCAGCACCATGCGCAGCATGTGGGGGACGATCAGTCCGACAAAGCTGATCAGCCCGCCCAGAGCCACCGCTGCAGCCGTCAAAATCGATCCGATCACGATAACGGCAATGCGTGTCTGTTGCACGGAAAGGCCAAGATGCGTTGCATACTCCTCGCCCAGCGCGAGGGTGTTCAGGTTTCGCGCCAGCGGAACCGAACCCGCAAGTCCAATGGCCAGCATCGCCGCCACAATCGCCAACTGCGGCCATGTCGGTTGGGCGATGGTTCCATGCAGCCAGGAGGCCAGCACGCGCATGCCTGTCCCGAAGTCGCGATCCAGCACTTCCAGGAAATACGACGAGTAGCTCAGCATGGTGCTCACCGCGAATCCCGCCAGCAGCAGAGCCACCACCGGCGTGCGGCCGTCAACGCGCGCCAGCCAATACACCAGCGTGATAGAGCCCAGGGCGCCTGCAAAGGCCAGCAGCGCGGTCGTGCCGAATCCGGCAACAGAAATCGGAGGCAGCAGAAATACTCCGATCGAAGCGCCGAGCACTGCTCCGCCCGAAGAGCCGATGACGTAAGGATCGGCAAGGGGGTTTCTAAAGAGTCCCTGGAACAGCAGGCCGGAAACGGAAAGCGCACCGCCCACAAGAAGCGATGCCAGAATGCGAGGCAGGCGGATTGTGAAAAGGATGATGCGCTGATCGGCGGTAGAGCGATCCACCACCGATCAGCTGACGCACCAACAGCCATATCGGCACATGCACGGCGCCCATCCCCGCGGCAACCAGCACCGCAAGAACGACCGCGGCAGACAGAATCGCAAGCAGCCAGTGCTGACTGTGCTTCTGTGCCCATCCATGCGATGCGCTGGCGCGGTCCTCGGTCACTTCCCCGGCCACGATTCACCTCCAAGAGTGAACTTCATGCCGAGCCGGAACATGAACGGCAGCGACGGATAGCCGAATGCCTCGCTGTAGTGTTCGTTCAGCAGGTTCTGGGCATTTGCCTCAATGGAAACATACCGGTTTGCCTGATAGCTGGAGGTTAGATCCAGCCGCTGATATGACGCCATCCAGATTGTGATTGGGAAGCAGAAGCGTGGGCAGGTAATTGGCGTCATATTCCAGGAAGTCGCTGTCATCGCGCTTGCCGACGAGCGTGCCGCGAAGACTTGCGAAGAGACGGCTGTGACGATAGCCGGCTTCGAAGTAGCCCGTGTGCGGGGCGATCCGGAAGGGCCGCGCGCCAATCGAGCGGCGAATAGGCTCCGATGGGGACTGTAGGAAAGTCAGGATTGAAGCTCGGCCCGATTGCGTCGCTCGAAAACGAGTGCTGGATCTGGGCATCGGTGTATGTGTATCCGGCGCGGGCAAACAAGTCTCGGGTCACCTGAGATTCGATTTCTGTTTCAACTCCCTGGCGCGATAAGCTTGAGAGTTATCCGTTGCGCCATACGGCAGGTTGTTGTACGATCGACGCTGGGCATGCCAAGTTCCTCAAGGCCTTGCTGGGGGATGTATTCGATGCCGTTCGTAAACTCGTTGTGAAAGAGCGTGAGGCTCACGCGGCTGCGTCCATCGAAAAGCAATTGATCGACGCCGCCGTCATACGTTCTGGAATTCTCGGGGCCGATGGGAGAAATGTGGTATTGCGTAATGAGTTGGCTGCCGTTGGGAAGAAGCTCTAGCTGGCAATAGAGCGAATCGAGTTGATCGAAGACAGCAGGCTCTTTGATGCCCTCACCGAAGCTGGCGCGCAGCTTGGTGCCGCTGAGAATTGATCCAGCGCCCCCTCGCGCCACTTGCCAGGCGAGCGAAGCACGCGGCGTGCCCGCTAGTCCAAAGAGCCCATTGTCCTCTACACCGCCGCCGAGCGTATAAAACAGACGATTGCGGATGTCTCCCTGAAGTTGGAATGTGTAGCTGTAGTTGCCCCGCTCGATCGAGCTCGTTGGTCCGCCCGAATATCCGCGCTCATCTTCATAGCGAAATGCAAACAGACCCAGGATGTGCGGATTGAAGCGGTAATCCGACTGTGCGTAAACGAAGTCCTTGTCCGTCGAACCGGGGTAAGTGTAGGGATAGGGCGGTCCATCGTTAAACTCCTGGGCCTGCCCGCTGACGGTATATCCGTTTGCCCCCTGAATCGTGACAGGCGCTCCAAGGGTATAGCCGGAATCTGGAGTCCCAGCGGGCGCGAACTCCGCGTACTGCGACCGCAACCGCAGGCCGCCATACCGCAACAGGTTATGCCAATTCGCCGTGGTCGTGTCTTCCCAGGTTACGCCAAAGTAGGCGTCTTCATTGGCTTGTTCGGCTTCGGTTGGCAAGCCATAGAGCTCAATTGCTCCCGGCACGCCGGATGCGACGCGGTCATGATGAATCGTGGCGCGCAGGCTGGAGGCCGGGGAAAGTTCCCAACCGAAATTTCCCGCATAGGTGCCGTTGTGATACTCGTCATCGGCAATCGCATTGCTGCTGTCGAAACGCGAGTAGTCGGAGAAATAGTCGAACCTCCTGATACCTGCCGCCAGCCGTGCCCTCCTGCCGATACGTTCCAAGGTTTCCGCCATCGATCAGATAGGTGAACAGCGGAAGCGGCGTGCTTCCTCTCGCCGTCGTCAGACTGATCACGCCTGCAAGCGCATCCGATCCGTACAAGACGCTGTTGGGGCCGCGCAGAACTTCCACCTGCGCAACCGCGGCGCTCGCGATGTTGGCAAACTCAACCGATCCGCCAATGTCGTTTACTGGAATTCCATCAATCAGAACCTTGTTCGCATCGCTTCCGCCGCCGCGAATGAAAACAGAAGTCGTTCCTCCCGCCTGCCCCGTCTGCGTAGCCTGCAATCCGGGTACAAACCGCAGCCCCTCCTGAATGTCTCGCGTCCCCTGGTAGTCGGATGTATCCAGGATGGTCACGGCCGCGCCCAACTGCGCCTGGGGCGTGGGAGCGCCCGTGGACGTCACCGTAATCTGTTCGGAAAAAGATGCGATCTGAAGGGCAAAATCCACGGTCAGTTCACGGCCATTGCTGGCTGCGATCGAGCGCCTTCTCCCCCGTGCTGAATCCCGAGGCTGACACGCGCAGCCGTGAGCCGGAGCCGGGGTTTCGCAGCAATGCGGTATTGTCCTTTTGCATCGGTAGTCACGGACGCAACCGGCACACCGTTTTCAAGCAGCTCAACTTTGGCGTTTGGAATTACTGCGCCCGACGGATCGGACACGGTACCGCGAATTGCAGAAATCGGTGCGGCATGTGCGATGGCGGTGAAGGCGAAGATGAGACTGGCAGTCCATCTCAAAAGGCATAGGCGCGAAGATCGGAACATGGTTTTCCCCTCGGAAGATTTGAGCTGGACCGGTCTCCTGACTCGCGCCTCAACAGCTAACGGCCGCCTTCCCGGAATCTTCTCCAGTGGCAAACAAGCCGCGCCTCTTCGCTTACAGTTACGGGGTAGTGGCGGATTTGCACCGCGCTTCCCGATCATCCAGCTGTTATGTGGTTATGGTTCGAGGTGGTGCTTCCCTCTCACGGATGAAATTGCTTGGCTAGTCACGGATGAAACTGCTTCGCTAGCTCCTCCAATGCATCGAAGGCAACCGGGCTCGGAAGATTGATCCGGTCGTCCACGTAGTAAACCCGGTTGTTCTTCACAGCCGGCATACTGTCCCAGCCCGGCTGCTCTCGAATCCTCTCCATCGACATCCTCGATCCGCGTATGAGCAGCAGTGCTTCGGGCGCACGCGCCAACACTGCTTCCAGACTCACTTGGGGCCACTCCTGGTCGAGGTCGCCGGTAACGGAATGCCCGCCGGCAATCTCGATCAGCTCTGTGATGAACGCGTGTTTGCCGATGGTGACAATCGGGTCATACCCCACCGGCATCAGGATGCTCACCACCGGCTTGCCGCTCACTTGCCGCCGCACTGCAGCTTCGCGTCCGCGCAGCCTGGCAATCAACTCCCTCGCGGAATCCTCCCGGTTGAGGGCCTGTCCGAGGCTTGCAATGGATTGGTAGATCCCTTCCACTCCATGCGTGCGTTACCATGAATACGGCAATGCCGAGCCGTTCCAGTTGCTGCAATGTCTCGGAATGGCTCATGTCTGCGCTGCCCAATACCAGGTCCGGATGCAACGATAGGATCGTTTCCATCGAAGGCGACAAAATCGATCCCACGCTGGGCTTGGTTCTGGCTTCCGCCGGATACTTGGTGTAGTCGGTCACCGCAATCACATCCGCTCCAGCTCCAAGCGCATACACATCGTCCACAACACTTGGCATCAAACACACCAGCCGGTGCGGATGCTCGGGAACCTGGACCGTGCGTCCCAGTTGATCTCGAACGGTCCGTGCGCTGCATGCGGGAAGTGCAATGCAGAAGAGAAGCCATGCGCAAAGCCGCTTCATGCCTGCACCTCCACGGCGCGCGCTCGAAACGCGGCCATCACCAGCGATGTGGCGAGCGTGGGATTCCCGCGAAAATGAAGGTGTACATGGCTGGCCAGTACATTCTTGTATTGGTAGCCCTCCATTTCGCCGCGCCCGGAGAGTGAATATTTCAGCCGATACGCGGCCGGCATCGCGCTGTTCACTTGCACACGCGAGCAATGAAAGCTGTGTCCACGCACCTGCGTTCCTATATCACCGAGTAAGCACTCCTCAGCGAATTCGACATTTACATAGCCAAAGTGCACCAACCTCTGCGTCATCTCAAACTCCATCGGAAGTACTCCAGCCATGGTGTAGCTGCGCCCATCGAGCGTTGTCAGTGCACGGCCCAGATAGATCATGCCGCCGCACTCGGCATACACGGGCTTGCCTGACTCCGCGAACGCACGAATTTCGGTACTCATCGAGGTGTTACGGTTCAATAGTTCCGCATATAGTTCCGGATATCCACCGCCGAGATAAAGCCCGTCGAGATTCTGCGGAAGCCCTGCGTCTGAGAGTGGACTGAAAGCCACGATCTCCGCGCCGTTCGCTCGAAGCAGATCGAAATTATCCTCGTAATAGAACGAGAACGCCTTGTCCCGCGCAACTCCAATGCGCACGCGTGCCTGTTCAGGGTGCGGAATCGGGATGGCTTCGCTCGCTGCCGCGGCATCCGGCCGCGAAAGATCCAGCAGCGGCGCAATGTTGAGATGCTGCTGCCCTGCTTGCGCAAATGCTGCCAACCGGTTTTCAGCCGACGTTGTCTCTTCCGTTGTATGGAGCCCCAAATGTCTCTCGGGAATTGCGATTGCCGGGTCCGTCGGCAGATGCCCCAGCAGGGGCGTCGTTGTAGCCGAACGAATCGCAGTTTCGAGAAGGCGATAGTGCCGGTCGCTTCCCACGTTGTTCAGCACGATGCCTGCGAAGCGCACCGCGGGATCGAAGCTCTCGAAACCCTTCACCACGGCGGCAATGCTGCGCGCGCTTTTGCCGGCATCCATCACCAGCACGACAGGCAGGTCCAGGAGCTTCGCAATCTGCGCCGCGCTTCCATCCTCGTCGCCGCCGGCCACGCCGTCGTAGAGCCCCATCATGCCTTCGACGATCACGGCATCGGCGTTGCGGCTGGCGCTCGAAAAGATCGCGCGGTTCGCCTCGGCATCCAGCATCCACGTATCCAGGTTGCGCGACGCTCGACCGCAGATGGCGCTATGGTGTCCCGTGTCCAGAAAGTCCGGCCCGCACTTGAACGGCTGCACGCGCAGGCCGCGTTCTCGCAACATCGCCATGAGAGTCAGCGCAACCGTTGTCTTGCCCACGCCGCTCGCGGTTCCAGCCACCATGAAGGCAATCATGGCCGCGCTCCGATGCTTCCTTTGAGGGCCAGCGGGAGGCCAGCGACCATCAGCACCACATTGATCGGCAATCGCCGCCACTCGCTGATTCAGTTCTCCCAGTGCATCGCGATATATCCGGCCCGCCGGATAGGGAGGAACCACTCCGCTGCCAACCTCGTTGGAAACCAATACCACCGCGGTCGGCACAATGCGCAGCGCCTCTAGGAAGGCATCGAGACGCCGCTCCATGCTCTCTGCATCGGTCTGAGCTGCCTCCATGACATTGGACACAAATATAGTCAGGCAATCGACCAGCAACAGGTCGAAGTTCGCTCCGTGGTCCATGAGGACACGCGCCAGTTCCAGCGGTTCTTCCAAAGTCTGCCAGTGCGCGGGGCGATCCTCTCGATGGCGGCGGATCTTTTCCTGCATCTCCAGGTCGCGAGCTTGTGCCGTCGCGACATACGCCACGCGCTCAGACTTCCCGGCAAGTTCCTGCGCCCAACGGCTCTTGCCGCTGCGAACGCCGCCGAGAACGAGTGTGACCGACTTGCGGTCTCTCTCCTGCATGCATTACCTCTGACCGCGGAGTACAACTCCACCGTGGACAGCGGGATTAATTGTGTAGGCAGCTTTCACATCGCCGGTGCTTATCCTGACCGACAGGGGAACGCTCTCCAGCTCTCCCATCGAAGCCGGATCAAGCCTAGATTGGCATCTGGCCGGTCTCCTGACTCACGCTTCAACGAATCCAGACAGCCTTCCCGAGGAAACCCTCAGTGGCCGGAGCAAGCTCCATGTCCAATTCTCAGCGATTACAGTTACGGGGTAGTGGCGGACTTGCACCGCCTTCCCGACACCAGATGGCTCGATTGTATATCCGTGTGGACGTGCGGTGTCAAACGACACAAACCAGAACGAATGGGGCGTTTCGCCAGCTTGGCCCTGCCAGGATGCGGAAAATCCAACCACGCTGACAACAAGGGTCATCTGTACGCCGATGCTGGTCCCATTTGCGGGTGCCGACGAGTCCCGGCCGATGCGCTGTGGATCGATCTGCAATCAGAAGGTCATCATGACTGCGAGAGGTGCTGAGTTTGCCAGTCAGGATGCGAATAGTCCGGTAGCGTTTAAGGCTGGAAGACGATCTTCCGAGGATTGAGCCATAGCCTGCACCGCATCCACCGAAGACATGGCTCACATTGCACCAAACTATGGCTGACCCAGTTCAGTCCTCGCAAGTCTTTGCGACTGGGATCCAGGGACCTGCCCTCGGCTGAGGGTCGCCGTCGCATAGGGCGTTTGCCGGGATTTATTCGATGTACGAGTCCCTCCCGTCAAAGGCATCCAGTATTTGCATCCGCCCATTCCCTTAGTTTCTCGGTCACATTCAATGCGTACGGGAATGAATGTAAGAGCAACCGTACCGACGAGGCAGAGACGATTGCATTCATTGGGTGCACAGCATCGTTGCGTTGCGTACGGATTGCCTCAAAGAGTGATGACAGATGGGCGTCCGCGCCCTCCGATACCGAATAAGGAATGGGCGCGGGACTACCGGCGGAGCCATCTTCGATCGTCTTTCTCACGCAGTCCAACAATGTGAAGAGTTGCCGCCTGTTGAATGCTGTTTCCATTGTGGTGCGTCTACGGGACGGCTTTAGCGCGTTAAGCAGGGACGCCGTAAGTAGGTAGACCGCTTTTTCTGATGCAGCTCCAAGCATTACAGCAGCGGCAAAAAAAGCTTCACGGTTGAACGCGACCAATGCCTCCAGAATGTATTGAGAGATCACATTATCCACCGTAGGAACATGCTCTCTCAGAAATTTCATATATTCCGTCACAGCTTCGGGAATGGGCTCGGCTCCCTTAACCCATTGCAAGCCACGCTCCGTCCAGCAGTACCATTCCGAGCGAGAAAAATTGAGATAGTCGCCTGTAGGTTTTGGATAAACATATCCAGAGCCCAAAAGATAGAAGAGTGCCTGATTGGCTGCCGTCTGAAGATCGTGGGGAGATTGCTCGTACAAATATGCTCGACCCGGATGGTATTGGTTCGGAGAGGGTTTCACTACACCGGGATCGTTGATAGCCTCCAGCTTCGCCCAAAGACGCTGGTAAAACACGCTTGCGCTCAAATCGCCCATTTGATCTTTGAATGATGTCCGCACGAGTTGAAGTAGCCGCTCCACGGCGTAGTTTGTCCGATCCATTAGAGCTCCTCACCTAAGGCTTTCTCCCAGTTTAGTTGGACCGCTAATCTTGAGTTCATGGAATCTGAATTGCCAGTGGCTTCGCACTCTAAATCCTCATAAGTCGGCTCTGCACCAGCAATCATATGATAGGGAAAAAGCCGGCGGAAAACGCGTCCGATCTCCGTTTAACCAGTACCGATCATTCAGCCATGACAGCGCTTGTATTTCTTTCCGCTACCACATGGACAGGGATCGTTTCGCCCGACAGCTATGTTTGAATAATCGCTGGCCACTTGCGAATAGAGGGCTGCCTCAAGCAATTCTGCCGCTTGCTGTTCACAGAGAGCCAGTTTCAGAATCAAACCTGGGTCCACTTGGTCGGCAGTCACGTCGATTCCTGGAATCGAGTTCAGGAGTTGTGTCTTCTTTGTAAAGAGCTGAAGAGCACGTTCGACCCGTGGATATCGGAATAAGCGCTACGCGACGATTGTCAACCACATCTGTCGAGTCGAAGTCGTAGCTGGCCCCCTCATCCAGCAAGAAAAGAACCTCTTCCGTGCGTTGAGGGCGTGGCGTGAGATCAATCCATGGTCGAGAGTTCCCGGGGTCATAAACAGCATGGAATTCCCCTTCGATAAAAAGCCTACCGTGCTGCCACACTGCCCAACCAAGCCGCATCGCTCCGCCTTCCGCGTCGACTTTGTCGCGAACTGTGACAAAGCAGTCCCGCTCTCTCGCTGAAGGGTCCGGACACACACGAACTTTGATGGCAGCGCAATTCAGTCGCAGCAGCCTTCTGAGCGTTGCGACAGAGGGTGAATTCGCATGAGGAGCGAATACCTCGATCCCATTCATAAGAATCAATGTTGGCAAGTTTAGCACCAAGGTCGGAATATGCCGAGCCTACACGCGGCGTCAGAATTGGATTGCTACTGAAAAGTCGCCCAGTGTCCGGGATTTCGGCTACCCTCGTCGGTGCCTGGTTTCCGGCGGGATGAGAGTTTTTCGGGATCGATACAATTGGGCACTCCCCTCCCCGCGGCCAAGAATTGGGCCTGGGTTGCCTCTCGGTTTTGTACGTGGAGATTTAGTAAGTATCGAGGTGGTCTCCGAAAAAGGCTCCTGCCACAATCTGATGTGATTTAAATCACTGCAATAAATGTCGGACTTAATTTGTCGTATATTAAATGAAGACCAATTTGGTCGTATATTGCGTCCCAATCCGGCGGACCCGCTCAACGGCTCCTCCGCGAGGCCGGCGACAACTGAAGGAATTCCAAGTGAAACCGTCGAAGAACAAACGTCAATTTGCAATTCTGCTGAGCTGCTTTCTCTTATTTTTTGCCGCAGCTGGCTGGGGAGCCGTTGCCGGAAGCATCTCGGGCGCGGTCAAGGATCCAGCCGGAAGTGTTGTTCCCAATGCGAATGTAACCGTCCAGGAGGTCAACACGGGGCTCGCTTACCGGACCCTGACCGACGGCAGGGGATACTACACGCTGCCGGTTCTGCCGGTCGGCCATTATGAATTGGATGTGCAGGCACCGGGCTTTCGCGGCTATCAGCGCAAGGACATTGTGCTCGATACGAATGCGGCACTCACGCTCGATGCGTCGCTCGAAGTCGGCAGTGCGACGCGAGACGGTGAGCGTGAACGACAATGCGCTGCATGTGGAGACCATCGAGACGCAGCTGGGTCAGGTGATCACCGGCCGGCAGATGACGGCTGTTCCACTCAATGGCCGCAGCTTTACTGACCTGCTCTCGCTGCAGCCGGGCGTGGCCCCGGCGACGTCGATCACTTCCAGCACAGTTCAGGACGTGGGCGCAACCACTCTTTCTCCCTCGGGAACACTGAATCCCGGCACGATTTCCGTGAATGGGCAGCGGGAATTTGCCAACTACTTCAGCGTGAACGGCAGCGATGTGGAGGAGGACGTGAATGCGGGCACGGCGATCATTCCCAACCTGGATGCGATTGCCGAGTTCCGCATCATCACAAGCAACTTCGATGCCGAGTATGGAGAGTTTTCCGGCGGCCAGATCAGCGTGATCACCAAGTCCGGAAGCAATGGATTCCATGGCAGCGCGTTCGACTTCTCTGCGCAACACGGATCTGGACGCGCGCAACTACTTTTCTCCAACCCGCGGCGCTTTCCGCCAGAACCAATTTGGCGGAACATTCGGCGGCCCGCTTCGCCGCGACAAGGTATTCTTCTTTGCCGACTATCAAGGGACCCGGCAGACGCAGGGCATCGATACCGGCAAAATCAGCGTGTTCCGACCGAGGCCCAGCGTCGGAGGCAATCTCATTGATCCCTCTACCGGCGTGAGCCAGCTTACGGGTGCGTGGGCGGGCCCTATCTGGCAAGCTTGCTTACTCAGAAGCTAGGCTACAACGTTGCGTCGGGGAGCCTTATTCTACGCAGTCGCCGGATGCACGCCAGGCAGGCCAGTGCGTTTTTCCCGACGCGAGTCATCCCTCAGAAGCGCTGGTCGATTCCGGCGCAGCGGATGCTGCAATACATACCGGCTCCGAACACCGCCAATGGGTTTGCCACGTCTGCCTATCAACCAGACTGTCCGCGACGACAAGGAGGGCCATCCGTCTGGATGCGAATACCCGTTGGGGCTTGCTTTCGGCTTACTACTTCATCGACGATTCACTCTGGACAACCCGTATCCGGTGGCGCAGAGCGGCGCCAGCGTTCCCGGCTTCGACGCTCTTACCACGGGCCGCGCACAGCTGATCGCCCTTGGCGATACAAAGACATTGAGCGCAACGGCCGTCAATGAACTCCACCTCAGCTATCTGCGCGATTTCACGAATCTCGGCCAGCCCGTGGGAGGCCGCAACGTGAGCCTGATTTCGCAGGGTTTTGCGAATGCAGACGGCAGTCCCAGCATCGTCGCGCTTGATCCCAATGGGCAGAGCGTCGAGAACCTCAATTTCAACGGCTATTCGACCGGCGCTGCGGCCAATCAGCTCATCCAGACCAACAACACCTATCAGGTCTACCGATACCTTTTCCAAGGTGCTCGGCAATCACACCATCAAATTCGGCGCGGAGTTTCATGCCGACCAGGTCAACGCCCATGCGATCGCGCAGTTCAACGGCAGCTTTGTCTTCTCGGGAACGGAAACCGGCGTGGACTTCGCCGATTTTCTGATCGGCGTGCCCAGCCAATACAACCAGAGCCAGCTCAACCCTTTCTACGCACGCAACAAATACGCCGGTGCCTTCGCGCAGGATAGCTGGCATGTTCGGCCCAACCTGACGCTCAATTACGGCCTTCGCTGGGATCGCGTCGCGCCATGGTCGGAAAAGTACAACCAGATCTCGACCTTTGTGGCCGGCGCGCAGTCGGATGTCTTCCCCGGCGCGCCGGCGGGCATTCTCTATCCGGGCGATCCCGGAGTTCCCAATACGCTGGCTCCGATCGGCAACCTGAGCTTCGCGCCACGCGTGGGTCTTGCCTGGTCGCCGCAGGCAGCGTCAGGCAGTTGGTCGAGAAAATTCTCGGCGCGCCGGGAACGACCAGCATTCGCGCGAGCTTTGGCAATTTCTATACCGCGATCGATGCGCTTTCAATCGGCGTGCTGGCTGCGAATGCGCCTTACGGAACCACTTATACCAGTCCGGCTCCGCCGCTGTTTGCAACGCCATTCGTCTCGGCGGCCAACGGACAGAACTATGGCCAGCCCTTCCCATATACGTTTGCCCCATTGAATTCTTCGCGGCAGCAATCCGGACGCCAGCTTCGACTGGAGCAACTTTGAGCCGATCAGCGGCATTCCGGGATATGACATTCACAACCGCGCGCCCTATACCGAGGAGTGGATGCTCTCGATTGAGCGCCAGGCCGGGCCGAATACCGTCTGTCAGCGCGAGTTATGTCGGCACTGTCGAGTCATCGCCAGCGCGTTCTCGTCGAGTCGAATCCGGGCAATCCGGCGCTCTGCCTGAGCCTCAGCCAACCGAGCGAAGTGCAGCCGGGAACGCTGACCTGCGGCGCCTACGGCGAGGACACGGTCTACTATCCGATTGGCGGCGGGCAGGTGAATGGAACGCGCGGACCGCTGGGGCCGAACTTCGGCAGCAATGCGCTGCAGTCGAATATCGGCCACGCCAACTACAACGCGCTTGAACTCAGCGCCCGCCATACCAGCGGACGGCTCGAGTTCTCGCTGCCTACACCTATGGCAAATCCCTGGACCAGTCGTCGAACATCGGCGAGGAGGTGAATCCCTTCAATCCCGCGCTCAGCTATGCTGTCTCCTCATTCGACGTAAAGCAGAACTTCGTCCTCAGCTACGAGTATCAGCTTCCCATTGACCGGTATCTGCACCCGAATCGACTGACGCGCGGCTGGTCGCTCTCCGGGATCACCCGCTTCTCAAGCGGCTTTCCCATCACCATGATCAACAACGGAGACAACTCGCTGATTGGAACAAACCCGAACGGGGTCAACAACAGCAGCATCGACGAGCCGGATTACAGCGGCGGGCCGCTGCATCTGAATCACAATCCGCGCACGAATGGGAACAACTATTTCGATACTGCGGACTTCAGCATGAATGCGCTCGGCACGCCAGGCACTTCCAAGCGGCGGTTCTTCTACGGCCCCGGCGCGGACAACTACGACATGGCGGTCGCAAAGAAATTGTCGCTCACCGAATCAAAGTCGCTGCTTTTCCGCGTCGAGGCCTTCAACGTTTTCAACCACACGCAGTTCAACGGACCAAGCTCAGTCGATGGCAACATCGGCAGCTCGACATTCGGCAATGCGATCAGCGCGGCTCCGCCCCGCATTCTGCAGGGAGCGCTGAAGTTCAACTTCTGACAGTGAAGAGAATGCGAACCGGAGCGTTTCGCTCTTTTGTCCCACTTTGGAGAGAATCCGGCTCAAATCACGCTGCCACCCGGATTGCGCGTCTCGATCGGCATGAGTAACAGGGAACTCAGAGGCTTTCAGCATCAGTTGGTGCCAACTTCAGCCCTAACCCCGTTTCTACGACCGCCCGCCTTCGAAGCATAGTCTGGCAATCTTCCGTATTGCCACAATCCCTCACGGCGACATGGGCGTTTGTCGTCATGAATCCGCGGTCGTCGAGGTTCGTTCTTCGAATTGTGCCTGATTTGGGAAGAATTCGACCGTTGTGGGTTCTCGAAGGCAATCGTCATTTCTCCGCTCATGCAAAGGAGGCTTTTGCGCCAACTCAGCACTCCGTGCGTCGTGAAAACTCTGTGTGGACGGCCATTTCAGAGAAAGCTTGCAGAATCAGATATATCGTGTAACGATATATCTATGAATTCTCGATCTCTGGGAGACAATCCTGACTTCCTGCTTAGAACATTGGCTGAATTTCGCTTTGAGCTGCGCCGTTTTTTGCACTTCAGCGAATGCGCGGCCCTGGAGACGGGACTACATCCACAGCAACACCAACTTCTGCTGCAGGTGGCGGGCGCTCCTGAGGCGACGGTCGTGACGATTGCATATGCAGCCGAACGGCTTGGGCTGAAGCACAACAGTGCGGTCGAACTTGTGGATCGGTCGGAGCGCGAAGGGCTGCTGTCACGCACCGCGGACGCGGGCGACAAGCGGCGGGCGATATTGCGATTGACGCGCAAGGGCAAGCAGGTCCTGGGCCGGCTGGCGGGCGATCATGCGCGGGAGCTGAACGAGCTGGCACCGCGGCTGGCACAGGCTTTGGAGCACATCGGCATGCACGCGCACGACGGCGCGACGGAGGCTCAATGAGATCGCGGCCCTCCGCTTTGCGCGACTTTACCGTGGATCGCCGGGTGTGGCTGCTGACAGGGGTGGCGCTCTTTATCGGCACCGGCGCAGCGGCTTTGGCAGTGGTCTTGCTGCGGGCCATTGCGCTTGCGACCAACATCTTCTACTACCATCGGCTGAGCTTGGCGATGGTGGGGCCTGCCGGGTCGCCGCTTTCGCCATGGATCATGCCGCTGGTTCCGGTCGTTGGCGGACTGCTGGTCGGGCTCATGGCGCACTATGGCTCGGACAAGATTCGCGGACATGGAATTCCAGAGGCCATTGAGGCGATCCTGCTGCGCGGCGCGCGCGTAGACCCGAAGGTAGCGGTGCTCAAGCCGCTCTCGGCCGCAATCGCGATCGGCTCCGGCGGACCTTTCGGCGCGGAAGGGCCGATCATCATGACCGGCGGAGCCTTCGGCTCGCTGGTCGCGCAGTGGCTGCACCTGACCGATGCCGAACGGACAACGCTGCTGGTGGCCGGCGCGGCAGCCGGCATGTCGGCAACCTTTGCCGCGCCGATCGCCGCGATTCTGCTGGCGGTTGAGTTGCTGCTCTTCGAGTGGCGGCCGCGTTCGCTGGTGCCGGTTGCAGTGGCGAGCGTGATTGCAGGCGCGTTGCGCATCAGTTGGCTCGGGGCGGGACCGCTCTTCCCTGTCGAGCTGCACTCGTCCATTCATCTGGACGCGTGCGCTGCTCGTGGCGGCTCCGCTGGGGATACTGGTTGGCTTTGCCTCGGCTGGGCTGAGCCGCTTGATGTATGGCTTCGAGGATGGATTTGAGCACATTTGCGGCCGGCTGCGAGTGCACTGGATGTGGTGGCCGGCGATTGGCGGCATCGGCATCGGAGTGGGCGGCTTCTTCTTTCCGCGCGGGCTGGGCGTTGGGTACGACAACATCGCGGAACTGCTGCGCGGCAATGCTCCGGTGGCGCTGCTGCTTGGACTGTTGGTTGCCAAGTCGTTGATGTGGGCGTTTTCGCTGAGTTCGGGAACGTCGGGCGGCGTGCTGGCGCCCTTGTTGATGATCGGCGCGGCGATCGGCGAAGCGGCGGCCCGGCTGGCGCATTTGCCGGGCGAGACGCAGGCGCTGTGGGCGTTGATGGGGATGGGGGCGATGCTCTCGGGCGCGCTGGGCGTGCCGCTGACGGCGATTCTCTTCTCGATCGAACTGACCCATGCCCTGCCTGCGCTGCTGCCGCTGACGCTTGCGTGTACGGCATCCTACCTGGTGACCTCGCTGGTGATGCCGCGGTCGATTCTGACCGAGAAGCTGAGCCGCCGCGGGTACCATCTGTCGCGCGAGTATGGCGTCGACCCGCTTGAGATGGTCAGCGTGGCGGAGGTGATGACGGAACTGTCCGTGTCAGCCGGCGAGGCCGGGGAGACGAGCGACCCACCTGAGGCATTGCCTGAGATCCTCGCTTACACGGATGAGACCTGCCGGGCGGTCGCCGAGGAGATGGCAACCACCGGCGTGATGAGCATGCCGGTGGTGGATCGGGAGACCGGACGGATTCGCGGGAGTATCAGTGCGCAGGAATTGTTGGTTGGGCGGAGGCGAGCTGTCGAGCGAGAGTCGGAGCGGAACAGGTAAGTTACGCGAAGGTTCTGCCCCTTGTCGATTCCAGGAGAATTACAGTCTTCCAGGAGATTTTCAATGATTAAGTTCGATGCGGCACACGCCGCCGTTCATTATCCCCCTGATCGCCGCTTTCGTATCTGGATTCGGCCCTCGTTAATGATCACTGCCGCATTGCTGGTGCTGCTCCCAGTGGTTGCCGCATGGATTGAAGTTCTGTTTGTTGGACTCCCGCATATTCCGCCTGTCCCGCAGATCTATCCCAACAACTTCGCAGGTCCACATGGCTTTCCGGTGTGGGTGCGCTACTGCCACTTCTTCAACTTCCTTTTTGTGACCATGCTGATTCGAAGCGGCCTGTCGATTCTTGCCGATCATCCTCGCCTCTACTTCAACAATCACTGCACGCCGGGTAGCGAGTGGATTCGCTTGACGCCGATCACGGTCCCGACGGATCGTATCTGGACTGCTAAGGACGACGCGCGCTACGTTTCGCCACTCGTTGCCACGCCCGGCTACCGGCATACCATCGGCCTCGCTCGCTGTTGGCACTTTCTCAACGTCTACGGCTTCATTATCACGGGATTCTTCTTTGTGATCATGCTCTTCGATACCGAGCAGTGGCGACGTCTTGTGCCGCAATCAACGTTGGTACTGGTGCAAGCCTGGAATACATGGGTCCACTATGCGACATTCCACCTGCCGAATGAGTTCAATGGATTCTACGGATACAATGCGCTGCAGCAGATCGCCTATTTCGCTGTCGTCTTTGTTTTCGGCCCGACGGCAATTCTCACCGGTATCGCCATGTCGCCCGCTGCAGTCAATCACTTCCACTGGTACGCGAAGCTCTTTGGCGGCAGGCAATCGGCGCGCTCCATTCACTTTCTCACTATGCTCAGTTTCTTTGCCTTCATCGTCGTGCATGTGACATTGATCGTGATGACCGGCTTTGTTCGCAACATGAACCACATCGTGACGGGCACCGACGATCTGAACCACCGCGGAATGATTCTTGGCTTTGTCGGCATTGGCGTCGTCGTGCTCGCATGGGTCTCGGCGCATTACATCTCCTGGATCTACCCACGCGTTTTGCAGCATGTGCAGAAGTTCATCACTTACCCATTGATGCTGACCACACTCAACCGTCTCTCTCCGATCGAGCATTACACCGAGGCGGATATCTCTCCGCGTTTTTGGCCCAATGGCATGATGCCTGAACGCGACGATTGGAAGCTGATGGCCAGGAATGGATTCCTGGATTACAAGCTGAAGGTGAGCGGCCTCGTGGACAACCCGGTCGAGCTTTCTCTCGCGGACATCGAGCGCTTGGCCAAAGCCGAGGAAATCACCATGCATCATTGCATCCAGGGCTGGACCGGCATTGCCAAATGGGGTGGGCTTCCCATGAAGTCTTTGGTTGAACTCGTCCGGCCCAGGCCAAACGCCAAAGTGGTGGCGTTCTTCTCCTTTGGCGGCTCGCTCTATGGCGGCGCTTACTACGATACGCAGAGCCTTGAAAATGTACTCAAGGCCCAATGCCTGCTTGCAACCGAGATGAATGGGAAGCCCCTCACCGAGGTCTATGGAGCCCCGCTGCGGCTGCGCGTTGAGAACCAGCTTGGTTACAAGATGGTCAAGTGGATTGAGCGAATTGAATTCATCGAGTCGGAAAAGACTGTCGGTCTTGGAGAGGGCGGCAAGAATGAAGATGATGAATACTTTGATCTGCTGCCGAATATCTGATGATTTCCATGGACAAACAGAACCATGCGAACGCAACGCACGGCAGCTTCGAGCATGTCCCGGTGCTGCTTGCGCATATGCGGCTGGAGTGGCTCTTACAGCACTTTCCACCACGCGTGGTCTGGGCTGTCTATGTCTGCATAAACAGCTTCATCACCATCGGGCTGCTCGCGATGCTGGCCCTTCTAACGGGCAGTCCTTTTGTCTTTCCATCGCTTGGTCCAACTGCGTATCTCTTTTTCTTTTCCCCGCTAGCGGATGCCTCAAGCCCGCGTAACACCATCCTCGGGCACGCTATTGGGCTCATCTGCGGTTATGCAGCCTTTGTGCTTACCGTAGCCTCCAGCCCGCCTTTCGGTATGCACCCCGGCATCCATGGCCCCAGAGTTTTGGCCGCTGCGCTCTCGCTAGCTGCAACGGGTGCGCTCATGGCTCTGTTCCGAGTAAGCCACCCGCCTGCAGGAGCGACGACTCTCATCGTTTCGCTCGGCATTATCTCCCACCCCATGGAACTCGTTATCATTGAGGTCGCAGTGATCCTCCTCACAGCACAGGCTTTCGCAATCAATCGGCTTGCGGGGCTGCCCTTTCCCCTTTGGCGGAACCACAAGCCCGCAGAGGCGGCTCGAAGCGCACGCCAGGTCTTGAGCCAACAGTGGTTAGGGCGATTGACCCAATTGATGGGTCAGAAGAAGGTGAGACACCGAGGCGCCATCTTCCTGGGAGAATCGGGCAGCGGGGATGTTCATCGCGTAATCGGGCAGAAACCGTAGGACAGCAACAAGAAGAGGCGCACGATTAGCCTTTCCGCGCATCAGCTCAGTTCTTGCGATAGACCCGCCCACCCGGAGCAGGTCGTGCAGCTTTGGCCAGTTGGCACCCGGAATACGTGGGCGATGCCGAAGGTGCCAGATCCTCTGCGTTTCGCTTCGGCCTGCTTGCGACCAGAGCCCAAGAACGCCGATCAGATATGCTCAGCAAACTGCTCCGATATTTGGATTCGGGAAAGTGTCTTCGTTGTCAGAATCGGTGCCATCCAGGCAGGCAAAGTCCTTCTCAACAAGCAATGCCAACTCTCCATTGCAGACATCGAGACAGCCATACACTCCCACTTGCTCCGGCGAACCAGCCCATCGGCGGGCTGATTCGCTGGAGAGCACCACTGCAACTTCCTTATTCCTGTAAATAGCGGTGATTTCCTTTGGTGCTTTAGTGAGCTCCAGGGCATAGGTGAGTCTTGCCTCGGGGTCCAGACCCAATTGAATCGTCTCCTCGATTCGTCCAGTCTCTAGAAGATGCTTTAGCTCTGAACGCGACACGCGAAGACGTAATGAGTTTCCATTGATGCGCAGCTTCATGGTTGTTTCCTGAAGGTCTCTCCGTCGCCAGCATCTGTTTGCAGCGCGATATTCTGTTCGATTTGTCCATTTCATGGTGCTCGTGGCTGGAGCGCACCTGTCTCTTGCAGGCTCACTCGACGAAATGGTCTCCAGCCGCTCCTAAGCAGAACGGCGGTGGGGTTAGTCCGCAGCGATGCCTTCCTGGATCGGAGTCGCCACATGCGCTCGACCACCTTTCGTTACCCATTTCTTCGTCCATATCCGCGCGAAACTCTGCATCAGTAGGAAAACAAACATCGCGATTCCAGCATAGACGAGGAAGCCAGTGCTATAGGAGCCGGTGCGCTGCTTTGACTGGCCGAGGAGGTTGGGAAGAATTGAGCCGCCGAGAGCGCCAATTTCTCCGATCATGCCGCCAGCGACGGCTGTAGTTGTTGGCCAACGCAATGGGACAAGCTGAAAGGTTGCTCCATTGCCGGCTCCAAGCGCCGCAAAACAGAGCATGAAGAGCAGAGTGGTTGCCAACAGCGATGGCATCTGCATCAGCCCGACGATCCCAACGATCGTGACGACAAAGACAATGTCGAGTGTCCACAACCCGCCGATTTTGTCCGATAGCCAACCACCCAGCACCCGTGTCAGACTTCCGGTTAGCGTAGCCAGCACGGTCAGCGACCCTGCCTGCACTTTGGTCACGTGGAACTGGCTGTAGTAGAAGGACGGCAGGAACGTGGCCAATCCAAGAAAGCCGCCGAACGTAATGATGTAAATCATGTTGAAAACCCAACCGTCGCGTTCCCAGAGGCATTTCAGGTGGCCGGCCAGCGACTGGTGTTCCACGTCGGGCGGCTCTTTGGCGAACAGAATCATTACCGAGAGCGGGAGCAGCATCGTGAGTGCGGCGAAGCCATAGACCGCCTGCCAACCGAAGTGCATGGCAAGCCGCGGAGCCAACAGTGCGGCAAGCGCAGTGCCACTGTTGCCGGCACCGGCGATTCCCATCGCAAGGCCCTTGTACTTCTTCGGAAACCATCCCGATCCCAGCGACAAAGCCACGCCAAAACTCGCTCCAGCGATGCCGAGCAGAACACCCATGGCGAGCACGTTATTAAATGACTTCACAAAGAAGAATCCGTAAAGCAGCGCGAGTACAATGGCCGACATCTCCACAATGGCCGCGCTCTTTCTGCCGATGTATTGAGACAGCACGCCAAGCGGAAACCGCATGAGAGCGCCAGCCAGCGTTGGGACGGACACCATAAGCCCAATCTGCCCTGGCGTCAGGTGAAACTGCTCGGAGATGAATGGTCCCATCGCGCCGTTCAGCACCCAGACAGCGAAGCTGAAATCGAAGTAAAGAAAGGCTGCGAACAGCGTGGGGGGATGCCCCGACTTCATGAATGTTTTGAGGTTCGCCATCGAATCGCTCCGGGAAAGCTGGATTCCTGTTGCTGTATATTGCATTCACTCGAAGAACTTCGGAGTTCCTTGTCGAGTGCTATTTAGCTGCGGCGTCGCGGCCAGCGGCTTTACTTTTCTGAGAAGCGTGCGCGAATACGGTGAATGTTGTTCGCTCTACACGCACCGCACATTGCTTGAAATTGGGCTCGCGCGAGATGGGATCGAATGCACCCAAAGTGACTAGATTTGAGTTGTGCTCGGAAAAGTGGAAAGGCATGAAGACCTGCCCTGGCGCGACAATCCCCGTGATGCGCAACTCAAGATTCGGAACGCGGCTGCGGCGCGAGATCACGGTGACCTTGTCGTGTGGTGTCAATTGCAATCGTTCGGCATCCACGGGATTCATCTCAAGCCATGCATGGGGAACCATGGTGTTGAGCAGATCGACTTGGGCCGTCTTGGTGCGCGTATGCCAGTGCTCGACCGTGCGGCCTGTGTTGAGAATGATTGGGTATTCGTCACTCGGCTGCTCGATAAAAGGCTCACATGGAACGCAGTGCAACCGAGCTCTTCCGTCCGAGTTGGGAAAGACTCCGTGCTGATAGAGTCGCTCACCGCCCCACTGCGCGCCGCCCTCCTCTTCAATCTGCTGCCAGGTGAACGGGCTGTAGTCGCACATGCGACCCTTTGATACCTGCTGCCATTCGAGATACGCGTCATGCGAGGTTTCCCAGCCGGGAAAGAGGTCATTACGAACACCGAGGCGCTCGGCGATGTCGAGAAATATGTCGAAGTCCGTCCGCGCCTCTCCCGGTGGAGCGACGATGGCGTTCACTTTGCCGATGCGGCGCTCGGAGTTTGTGTAAGTGCCTTCTTTCTCACCCCAGATGGCGGCAGGCAGGACGAGGTCCGCGAAGTCGCTGGTGGATGTGGGATGGAAACCATCCTGCACTACCAGAAATTCGAGGCTGGTCAGCGCCTGTTGAAGCAAATCGTAGTTAGGAAACGAGACAACCGGATTGGTGGCGATGATCCACATCGCTTTGATCTTTGCCGCTACTGCACCTTCGATAATGTCCGGATAGGCCAGACCGCGTGCGGTGGGAATGCGCTCAACATCGATCTTCCAGATCCTCGCCAACTCCTCGCGATCGGCAGGAACATCGAACTTGCGATAGCCGGGCAAGCTGGAGGTAAAGCCACTTTCGCGCGTCCCCATTGCGTTGCATTGCCCCGTAATCGAAAACGGCGATGCGCCTGCGCGGCCGATGTTGCCTGTAATCAGAGACAGATTGTTGATGGCGGCTACGGTAACGGCTCCTTGCGTGGAGTGATTCACGCCCATCGTCCAACCGATGAAGGCTGCTTTCGCCTTTCCGTAGAGTCTCGCCGTGGTCATGATTGTCTCCTCCTTCAATCCCGTCACCTTGGCAACATGCTCCGGATTAAACGCGGATACATACTCTGCAAATTCCTCATATCCGTTGATGTGAGCTGCAATATATTCAAGGTCAACCAACCCCTCCCGGATCAGCACATGTGCAATGCCGTTGATGAGCGCAATATCGCTCCTTGGTTTAACGGGAAGATGAATGTCGGCCATCATCGCAGTCTTGGTCACGCGTGGGTCGACTACAATCAGTGTCCGATTCTTGTTCCGCTCCAGGCGTTGGCAGAGGATCGGGTGATTGTCAGCGATGTTGGCGCCGATGAGGAGAATCACATCGGCAGTTTCCATGTCAGCGTAAGACCCCGGAGGTCCGTCGCTACCAAACGACAGTTTGTAGCCTGAGACGGCACTGGCCATGCAGAGCGTGGTGTTGCCATCGAAGTTGGACGTGCCAAATCCCAACTGCACCAGTTTGCCGAGCGTGTAAAACTCCTCGGTGACTAGCTGGCCCGTACCGATAACGCCAAGCGACGGCTTTCCATACTTCTGCTGGATGGAGCCGAACCTATCGACCATGGTGTCGAGCGCTTCATCCCAGCTAACGGGAACGAGCTTGCCTTGCTTGCGCAGTAGAGGCTGCTTGGCTCGGCCAGGTGCCGTAAGAGTGTGATGCTCGCTCAGCCCCTTTGGGCAGAGCTTGCCGCGATTGACCGGGTGACTCTCATTGCCGCGCACAGCAACGGCCTTTTCGTCCTTGACACCAACCTCCATGCCACAGCCAACCGAGCAATATCCGCAGGTTGTTTTCACCCATCGGTCGGCTACGCGAGATGCAGATACTCTACCGAAACGCGGGTCGTTCGCGTAGCGGTACTTCCCGGGCAATGTGTCGATGCCGAGCTTGCGCCGGAGGCGTGTCAGCAATTGATTGGCGAAGCTCAATGGCGGCCTCCGCGAACGAAGGTGAGGGCCATGTTCAAAGGCACTACCGAGACGAAGAAGAGGTATCGCGTCAGCAGGACCGCAATCATTGAAGTCAGACAAGCAGCGACATCAAGCCTTGCGAATGCAAAGAACGCCGCGACTGCGACAAGAGCAAAGGATGCAAACAGGATGGCCTGCAAGGATTCGGTGGCAAGAAGCGACGCGCTGGCGCGGCGTTCAAACAGCCGAGAAAAGCTGAGACGGACCCGGCGCACAACCTGGTTCAGGAACCAGAGTGCCGCCGAAATGAGAACCGGGTAGATTCGAAGACTACCTGAAGGATGAGGAAAACACAGTGAATACGCACAAGCCAGCCCTGCCAGCCAACCACCGACTGCTTGAAGCACACTTGCCAGCAGCAAGCCTAACAATGCAGTGGTAAGCAGGAAATCCAGCGGCGTATGAATCATGTTCCAGGCGGGACGCGCCGGTACAAGGTAGATGTACGCGCTGCAAATCGTGCCTAAAATACCCAGCACCGCGGCCGTCCAACCAATCGCCTGAAGACTTGCGGGAAGAAAAAGTAAATGCATGGCCGGAAGTGAAACGATGAAGCTGCGCAAGTGCGAAGCTGGAAGACTCTCTGCCATCGACAGTCCGGTGAGCGTGACGAGTCCTCCAAAGAAGAGGCTATACAGAAGAACTTCTCGGCTGATCCATGAGCGGCGCCACATCTTCAACGCACGCCACGCGTAGGCCGGTCTGCCGAGGTGCATTGCTGAGACAGTCAGCGCCACAGACGCGATCAGAAGAAGTGCAAGCAAGGTGATTGCAGAGATGGTCTTGTCAAGCAACTCGAAGATCAATGCGCCGGAGACGGCTTGCATGAGTGTGGTCATGAAGACCAGCGAGAAATGCGCGTGTTCCGGTTGGATATGGCCAAGATCCACACGTTCCAACTGGAGAGCGCCTGATTCCGGAAGCGTAATGCGGGTGGTCGAAATTGTGACTCCGGCGGCCGGCATCCCGGGAGACTCGGCTCCTGCATAGTCCTTGCGCCATGCCGCCATGTTCACAATCTCGATTTCGATGGCCGATTCGGGACAGGCGTTCACACAGGCCGGCTCAAGGCCATCCTCAAGGCGGCCATGGCACATATCGCACTTTCCCACCACCCCACGCTCAGGATTGAATTGCGGAACACTATATGGGCAGTTCCAGACGCAGTACTGGCAGCCAATACAAGCGTCGGCGGAATGCAGGACGATGCCCGTCACTGGATCTTTTGTGTATGCCTCGACCGGACATCCCTTCACGCATTCCGCATCCAGACAGTGGTTGCATCCCATCGATAAGTAGCTGCGTTGCGTGTCGGGCCATGTTCCTCCTTCGATCTCGCCAAAGCGCCTCCAGTGAATCTCGGCTGGATTGCCGTTCTGCTCGTTGCAGGCAATCTCGCAAGAGCGGCAGCCGATGCACTTGGTCATGTTGAAGTGAAAGCGATACTGCTCGCCCTCCTCCAATACGCGCTTTGGAATGAGACCAGGCGCAGGGATCGGAGGCCATTCCAAAACGCGCGCAGAAGCGACCAGATCGAAGATCGAGTCCGGGCCGGATTCTGACGCGTCAGTGGTCAGCCGCACCAGTCCGTTGGCATCGGCGGTGAATGCGCGTTCGTGGAGCGGCAAGGCCATGCTGGGTCTCTGTTCTCGTACGGTTGCGCTTCAGTTGCTTGAATCAGGCTTGCTCAGATCTCAATACACATCGCGGTGGTAGCGGTGTTGTTCCTTCAGCGAGTGCACATATTCTTCAGCGGCTTCGGTGCTCATGCCGCCTTGTTCAGTGACGATGGTCTGGATGACTGCATGGACATCCTTGGCCATCCGGGAAGCATCGCCACACACGTACACGCTTGCTCCCTCCTGCAACCAACTCCAGAATGTATGTGCTTGCTCCAGCATCCTGTCCTGCACGTAAATCTTGCGGTCCTGGTCGCGAGAGAACGCTGTATCGAGACGGGTGAGATGCCCATCTGCCTGCATGGCCTCAAGCTCATCACGATAGAGATAGTCCATAGAGGCGCTTCGTTCGCCAAAGAAAAGCCAGTTTCGACCTGACGCCCCCATTGCTCTGCGTTCATGCAGAAAGCCGCGAAAAGGCGCAATGCCCGTGCCGGGGCCGATCATGATGATCGGAGCTGCCGAGTCCTTCGGCAGGCGAAACGTTTTGTTGGGCTGAATGTAGATCGGCAGTCGATCTGACACCGAAGCGCGATCTGCGAAGAGGGTCGAGCAGACGCCGCCGCGTTCCCGGTTGTGCGCGTGAAAGCGAACGACTGCAACTGTGGTGTGAATCTCTCCTGCGTGTGCTGCTGGGCTGGATGAGATCGAATAGAGGCGGGGCGTGAGCTTGGGCAGCATGGCCACGAGATCAGCCGCATCTTCTATAACTCCCGGGAATTCCAGCAGAAGATCAATCAGTCCCCGATCGTAGACATAGCTTTCCAGCCGGGCCTTATGCTCGGGGGCAAGCAAGTCAAGGAGCCTGGCGCACCGGCCAAGCTTTGCATAGTCGGTCACGATTCTGCGATTGAGGCGCGTAATTTGCCGGTGGTGCGTGAGTGCATCATGAAGCGTCGTTGTTTCAGGCTTGCCGCAGGTAACCTGTTCGTTGCCATTGAATCGAGCGCATTGCAGAACCTCGGCAACCAGATTGAGATCGTTCTTGGGAATGACGCCGCAGGCATCGCCCGCCTCATACGTCATTCCAGTGCCTTCAATCGAAAACGCAAGATGCAGCGTCGCCTTGCTGGATTCCTTGTGCGTCAGGTGCTTCTTTTCTACAACGGGCGCAAACACGGGGTTTTCGCGTGTAAATGCCGTTGCAGGAGACGGCTTGGGATCAATGGAGGCTGGACGCGAAGCCGGTTCGATCGGCTTGTGTCCATTGCCGAGTTCCTGCAATGGAGGCATCAGTGATGCCTTCCATTGCGCGAATGGCTCGTCCACATCCACATCGCATTCGACCCGGTTGCAGATGCGATTGGCACCGAGCGCGGCCAGTTTGGTGTCGAGGTCGACGCCGAACTTGCAGAAATGCTCATAGTGCCGATCGCCGAGCGCGAATACCGCGTAGGACAGTTTGTCGTAGCGGGGGAAACGCTCCAGGCAGAGCTCCTCATAGAATGGCTGCACTCCATCTGGAGCTTCGCCCTCACCGTACGTGCTTGCGATGAGGAGGGCGTGTTTCTCGGCAGCCAAGGCTGCCGGCGTGTAACCAACCAGGGTTGAAACCGCGGGCACATGTCCCTGGGCTTTCAGCTCTTTCGCGAGCTTGCGAGCCAATCCTTCAGCGGTTCCGGACTGCGATGCATAGAGCACGGCAATGCGATGCGAGGCCTTCGCATTGGTCGTGGCAAGTGCTGGCACTGAAGAGAACATGCCTGCCAACATGCCATTCAGCCAGGCCCGCTGTTCTGCCGTGAAGGGAGCATTTTCCGGAATATAGGGGACTGTTGTGCTCATGGCTGTGTTTGCTCCTTGGCCATGCAGAAAGATTTGAGCTCAGCGATGCTGTGCCGGCGGCTGAAATCCAGGAAGGTCTCGTTTGCATTACGTCGCTCCATGTATGCGGCGAAAAGCCGCTCCATGAGCGGAGGTAATTGGCTGTAAGCGATGGCTGCAAACAACTCGCGCGCGAGGCCTTGATCTCGATCTGAGCCTCCGCCAAGAAAGACCTGGTAACCCTCTTCGCCGGCGACCTTTGTGCCCAGCAGGCCGATATCGCCAATGTAGTGCTGCGCGCAGGAGTGAGGGCAACCCGTTACATGCAGATTGACAGGCTGCTCGATTTTGAATCTCGAATCCAACAGATTGGCCAGCTCAACCGCGTGAGTCTTGGTGTCAGTGGCGGCATAGCGGCAGCCGCGATTGCCAGTGCAGGCGACCGTTCCGCTCAGCACCGTACCGGCGGTGCAATCGAGACCCGCGGCACGAATTGCAGCCACGACCGCATCCAGATGGTCGGTAGGAATATTGGGAATGAGCAGATTCTGCCAGACGGTCAGCCGAAGCTCGCCGCTTCCGAACCGCTCGGCTGTTTCGGCAAGGGCATGCATCTGTTCCGCGGGAAGTCGCCCAACGGGCACAGAGATGCCGATGTAATGCAAGCCTGGCTGTCGCTGCGCATGGACGCCAATATGGCCCGCACGATCGATCGCATTGCGCGGCTCACATTCGGCCTCAGGAAAACGTATGACGGGAAACGCGAGACGCTTTTCCGTTTCTTCGAGGAACTTTTCCACACCCCAGCGATCCAGCAGGTACTTAAGTCGCGCCTTCTTCCGGTCCGTGCGGTTGCCATTTTCGTTGAAGACGCGAATCATGGCGGCGGCCACGGCTACTGTCTGCTCCGGGCGGAGCAGCAAGCCGCAATCTGTGGCGAATTGCTTGTGCCCGGTGATTCCGCAGAGCAGTACACGAAAATAAACTCCGGCGGGAATGCTGCGCCCTTCGCCAACGCGCACGGCAACAAATCCGATGTCGTTCGTATCCGCGACGACGCTGATTGCACCGCCGTTGTCGAAGGCCACGTTGAACTTTCTGGGCAGCCCGTACATGTCGCGCGAGTTCAGAATGTAGTTGTGCAGCGCTTCGGCCAGCGGAGCAACGTCGTAGAGTTCGGTGGAATCCAGCCCGGTGATGGGCGACGCGGTGATATTGCGAATGTTGTCTGCACCTGAACCGCGTGAACTCATACCGAGCGTTTGCACCGTGTTCAGGACGCGAACGATGTCCTTGGGTTGGAACTCCCGAACCTGCAGGTTGGCGCGCGTGGTGAGATCGGCGCGTCGGGAGCCCCACTCAGTTGCCATTTCCGCCAGGCCGTGCATCTGGCGCGCCGTGAGAATACCGCCGGGAACCCGCATGCGAAGCATGAAGGAGTCCTGCGCCGGCGCTACATAGAACAGACCGTGAAACTTGAATCGAAATAGATCATCCGCTGCGGGAGGGCGGTTTTCGTCGGCATGTGCAAGTAGTTTGTCCCAAATGTCGAGTGGATTCTGCTCATACTTCCACAATTCCTCGCGGCAGAGATCCGAAACCTGAGTTCCGAAATAGGTCTCTTCCGCGCTCTCTGCTTGGTTGGCAATGCCGGAAGCAGAGTCGCAAGTGATAAGGCCCGAACCGGTCTGACCGACGAAGGGCTGCGCGCCTCGTTGCATCGCGCCCGCGAAGAAGCCCAGCAGATATTGCTTCTGTTCCGCTGTGAATTCCGCTGAACTGGTTACCGATAGTACTTCCATTCCATGTCCTTTGGAACACTCGCAGCCGCATCCATTCGGCAGGAATGTTCAGTGGGAGGCCGATTTGCGCACAGGCGCAGATCGGCGTCGAGACTTCGGTGAACGCCGCAAGCAATGCGGAGAATTCACGCTCGTCAAGGAGCATGGAATTGCAGATTGTCACTTTGTAGAGGCCAACACAGCATGGTGCTGGCTTTAGGGAAGCCAGGGAGACAAGGGGATCTCTCGACTTGAGTGCATAGTAGCGCCTTCCCGCATAAGGATCAAGAGGGGAACGGAGCTTTTCTCCATTTTCCCCACGAATCTTGCGATATAGGGCATCCGTGTCTAGAATCACAGCATCCGGCACCGCAAATCGCCAGTTTCCCCGGATATTGCGTGCACGCCTTGGGCGAACCTGCCGGTGCAACTTCAGACAGTCATGGTCGGTTTCAGAAGCGCACTGGATCCGTGACGCGCTTGGGAGAGTGCATTTGGCTCATGCGAGCTTCAGGGGACTGCGGGTTCTTTCGCTCGAGTCCCGTCGTTCCATCGAGGTGGCCAAACTCATCCGCACCTACGGCGGAGAGCCCTTTCTTGTTCCCTGCATGCGCGAGATTCCGCTCTCGTCCAATACCGATGCGCTCGACTTTGCCGATGCCTTGCTGCGCGGCGAGTTTGACCTCGTTGTCTTTTTTACTGGCATCGGAGTTCGCGCTTTGGTTGAGGCGGTGGCCACGAAGCACGACCGTGAAATATTTCTCAGCGCTCTTCGTAAGGTCAAGGTAGCTGCACGCGGCCCCAAGCCGTACAGTGCGTTGCGGGAACTCAAGGTGCCAGTTACCGTGACCGCCCCTGAGCCTGCCACCTGGCGGGAACTGATTCAGGTGATCGAGGAGGAGTTCGGCCCTTCGTTGGCGGAGATGCGGGTCGCCGTTCAGGAGTATGGAGCTTCCAATCCCGAATTCTTGATGGACCTTACCTTGAAATGTGCTTCCGTCGTCAAGGTTCCCGTTTATCAGTGGGCCTTGCCGGAAGACTTGGCGCCTCTGGAAGAATGCGTTCAGGGAATTGCTCGCGGCGCCTATGATGTTCTGCTTTTCATGACGGCGGTGCAGGTGATTCATCTCTTCCAGGTTGCAGAGCGGATGCAGTGCGTCGCCGCGATGCGTGCCGGATTACTCTCCATGGCCATCATCTCGATTGGGCCGACCACTACAGAGGAACTGACGCATTACGGCATAACACCGGACTTCGAGCCTTCTCGCCCAAAGATGAGCTTCATTGTCAACGAGGCCGCACAGTATGCGGGGAAAGTTCTTGAGCAGAAGCGCGGTGGAGAGGCTCTGAAGGCGATAGCCCTGCCTAATCCGGAAACAACAGCACGCTCGGCATCGTCGCCAACGACGGCTAAGGCACAGGACAAACCACCCGTGCCCAGGATAGCCGTATCTACGCCAACCATGGCCGGTTTTCGCGACGGCCTGACGCAAATCGATTTTCTTCATGAGATCAGTAGCCGCATCGCTTCGGCAGACTCGTTTCACGTCGTCCTGGACCGGATAGTCGATACGGTCTCCTCCTTCATTCCATGCGATTCCTGCTTCATCTATGTGCTGGAGGAGGACAAGCTGGTTCTGCGCGCTTCGAAGAATCCACACGCGGATCTCGTGGACCATCTCGGCGTTCAGTTTGGACAGGGCATTACGGGTTGGGTCGCGGAACATCGTGAGCCCGTAGCGATTGCGGCAAATGCGTCGAATGACCCGCGGTTCAAGGCGTTCAAGAATCTACCCGAAGACCACTTTGAAGCCATGCTTTGCACTCCCATTCTCTGCGCCAGCAAAGTGGTGGGTGTCATCAATCTGCAACACCGTCTCACCTATCAACATTCAGCGAACGAGGTTCGCCTGCTGTCCATGCTCGGGTTTCTCGTTGGCGCGGAGGTTGAACGCGCGCGGCTGGAATCGGAAAATGTCCAACTCTCCGGAAGGCTGGAGACGCGCAAGGCTTTGGACCGCGCGAAGGGCATTCTGCAACGCGATCTCTCGTTGAGCGAAGATGAGGCTTACCGCGCGATGCAGACGGAAAGTCGGCAACGGCGCAAGTCCATGCGCGAGATCGCCGAAGCAATTATCTTGGGCGAGGACCTCAGGAAGTCCCAATCCGGAAGCGCCGAAGCGAAGCACCTCAAAGCTGCTGAAGTCGGTCCAGATCAAGAACGTAGGAGCAAGGTCTGACGTGATGCGCAATCGTCTCGCCAACTGCTCGGGTTCCGGATTTCAGGCGCTTTCCGGATTAGGAGCCAGATGCTTCCAATTCGATCGCGCGAGGAAACAGGATGTTGTTCTCCAGGTGAATGTGCTGGTGGAGATCCTGCTCGAAATCCTTCAGACCGTCATAGAATGCGTGATACGTAGGGCAAGCACCAGCGGGCGTAGTGAAGCTCTGGCTCAGGCTCCGAATTTCGGCAAGCAGCGCTCCGGCTGCGTCGTGCTCCTGGATCATCATCGCGATCGGATTGGCAACCGTGCCAAAGCATCCATGAGGTTTTGCGCTGCCATTTTCTGAGGCACGCTCCAGCAGGACCACATACGGAAAGAGGATGGCCTCTTCCTTGGCCAGATGTTGGGTCAACTCTTCGTCCAATTTCGCCAATGTTGCTTGAATCACCGGCAATTCTGCCGTCGTCGCTCCGTGACGATTCACGACTTTTTGCGCCAGTAGTGCTAGCCACGGCAGTTCTCTCTTCACAAACGCATGATGCGTGGCGACGATGTGTCCGCTCAAACTTTCGAGCGACTCCTGCGCCCAATCAGTCGCAACGGGAGCGGGTGATTGTGCTGCGAGTTCAAGCGCCGCAATGACTGCATCGACTTCAAGATTCCCAGCGGTGCACGCCTCGGCGAGCGGCTTGCGGCCGCCGCAGCAATAATCTATTCCGTACTTTTCGAAAACGCGAATCGAGGACGGCTGTTCCAGTGCAATCTCGCGAACGGTCTGAGTGGTAGTTGTCATAACGATCTCCTTGAGTCACACATTAGAACAGCGACGACCTTGGATGCAGCGACTTTGGTCACTCAGAACAAAGACAAATGGAGTCTATTCGGACTTGTCCCGATAGTGACACCAACGGCGCATGCTCAGATCCATAGCTTGCGGAGCACTCCATGTCGCGAGTTCGATCCGAGCGGTTAGAACCCAACACAAGATTACCGAGTGGCGTCTGGATGGAGGCATTGGTTCAGGAATTCCTTCAACGCAACGGCATTATTGTGCTCAGAATCATGAGATCTGTAGATAAGCGTGACGTTGCCGAAATGTGAAGCTTCAGAGATGGGAAGCCACGACGCTGGGCTTTCTTTGAGTTCGGTAAAGTAACGCCGCCGGAACTCGTTCCAACGCGCCGGATCGTGGTGAAACCATTTCCGCAAACTGGCGCTTGGGGCGGCATCCTTCAACCATGCTTCGATTTCCAGGGAAGATTTATTCACACCTCGAGGCCATAAACGCTCAACAAGAAAGCGGGCTCCGTCTGCGCTGCTGGGCGTCTCGTAATCACGCTTGAGCTGAATCATTGCATATCCTCCATTGAGAACAAGCTCTCCTGGCCACAATTTGAGTGCAAGAGCGCTAGTAGCAGCACTGTCTTCACGATCCCAGGCTTATCCTAGGCGGATTATTACGATCGGACCCTACTCATCGGTTCTCATGAGGCCAAGGTTGTCCCGGATTTTATCTGAATGAGCAACATTTTGAGGGGAGATTGTGCCGAGATGCCGTGGGGCAACATCGGGGGCATGTAGACAAACGAGCCGGGCTGGGCGTTGACCTTATCCTCTCCCAGTTGGACTTCGGCTTCTCCCTCCAGGAAATATAGGATGGCCGGCGTCGGAGCAGAATGCGCAGAGAGTTCCTGGCCCGCAGAGAAGCCAAACAGTGTAACGTTCACATTGTCGTCCTTATGCAGGACGCGACTCATAACGCCGTTGTCTGGTGGTGTTAACTCCTGCCCCAGATTTGCAAGGAATGTGTAGTCCATAAACGTTTCCCTCCTGTACGCCTGTTGGGTTCGCTGTGGTTTCATGCAGCCGCTTCAACCGGAACTACCTCATCGAGCGCGCCGCATGATCTTGGTGGACAGCCCAGCGAGGCGAATTCGTCTCAATTACACCCGCCCTCCGAAGAGTTGTTCGAAGTGGATCAGGCGGCGCTTTCGGGCCAGCAAATTGTAAGCAGAAAGACACTCTCCTCCACCGCCTCGACGTCGTGCGTGATGCAGCGATCAAGCGCTAGCAGATGGCCAGCCGGAAGCTCAACGGTCTGCTCGGGTAACTTCAGTCGCATGTGGCCGACTACAGTCTGAATCGAGATTCTGCCTTCTGCCCGATGTTCTTTCATCTCTGAGTTCTGCTTCATGGCAACAAGTACGATGCGGAAATCTGGGTGCTTGACCAGCGTTTTAGAGCTTCGTCCAGACCCTCTTTGCCACGATTCCTCTTGCCGCAGATGTCCTATCTCTGCGGCGATATCAAACTGAAGCAATGGTAGAGCCAAGTCGGGGAGCCTCGTTAGGCCGCTGCTTTCATCTTCGAGTCGATGCATTTCAGTCTCCATGCTGATGCGGTTGTACGCGGCACTTTCGAGGCGGGATCACCTCCATCGAAAGCGCCGCATGGCTCTTTGCGTACAGATCAGCGGCCCGCCAATGCCGCTTCGCGTTCTTCGTGCGTGTCGCACAACGAAGAGTCCAGACCGATGGATCTCTCGTTGTCGTAGGAATGCCCAGTCAACAGCCCGAGTACAAACCAGGCAAAAAGCGCTGCACCGATGGCGAATAGGATGTCTCCAGGAACACGCATCCAGCGCAATGTTTGCATCGAGCTGGACTGCATGAACTCCGAGGACCTCGCGTACCATGTGCCGCGTTCGATGGACGCCCAGGCTTGCAGCAGTCCCACTGGCAACATGCTGAGAATGACCATGAAGATCAGGCCCAGGTTGAGGGACCAGAATGACAGCTTCAGCGCCCCCTGCTTCCACTTGCGACCCGGCTTGAGCGCGCGCAGGCAGAAGAGCGTCAGGCCCAGACCCAGCATTCCGTAGACGCCGAACAAAGCCGTGTGGCCGTGGACGGGAGTGAGGTTGAGTCCCTGCACGTAATAAAGCGAGATCGGCGGATTGATGAGGAAGCCGAACAGACCTGCTCCGACCAGGTTCCAGAATGCGACCGCAACGAAGAAATAGATTGGCCACTTGTAGTTTGCGATCCATGCGACTTCTTTGTCGGCTGCGCGAGACGGATGTTCTCCCATGCCTCATAGCCAATCAGCGTGAGCGGCACAACTTCAAACGCGCTGAAGATCGCTCCAAGGCCAATGACCGCAGGCGTCGCACCGGCGAAGTAAAGGTGATGAAACGTGCCGATGATTCCGCCCGAAAGAAAGATCGTCGTCGAAAAGAGGGCAGCCTTGGTTGCGGTGCGAATCTCGATCAGCTTGAGCCGCGTGAACAGGAATCCGATCACGACAGTTGCAAATACTTCAAAGAAGCCTTCGACCCAGAGGTGAACCACCCACCAGCGCCAGTATTCGGCGGTGACGAGATGGCTGCGCTGACCATACATCAGTCCAGCGGAATAGAAGAGCGGAATGGCGATGCTGGAGATGAGAAAGAGAATCAGCAGCGACCGGTCTTCGCTCTTGCGAACGAGTGCCGGCTTGAGCGCTGCGACCATCAGGACAAGCCAGAGAACGAGGCCGATGAACAGCAGAATCTGCCAGAATCTTCCCAGGTCAACATATTCATAACCCTGGCTGCCGAACCAGAACCACATGTTGCCAAGGCGCTGCTGGATGCCGAGCCACTCGCCGGCGAGCGAGCCGCCGACCACGAGAATCAGCGCACCGAAGAGGACGTTCACTCCCAGCCTTTGATACTTCGGTTCGTGTCCGCTGACGGCGGGGCCAACATAGAGGCCGGTCGCAAGCCACGATGTGGCGATCCAGAAGATGGCCAATTGCAGATGCCATGTGCGAGTCACCGCGTAAGGCAGGTATTTATCCAGCGGAAAGCCATAGAATCCGTGTCCTTCAACCCCGTAGTGCGCGGTCAACACGCCCATCAGAATCTGCACGCCCCAGAGAATGATGACCACAAAGAAGTACTTCATGGTTGCGCGCTGAGAGGGCGTAGGCTGAAACGCCAGAAATGGATCTTTCTCCGGATAGGGGCCGTGAACCAGAACCTTCTCCTGCGAAGCGTACCACCAGACGAGGCCGCCTATGCCTGCCAGCAGACCGACGAAACTCAGAATGCTCCACAGAACGGCTCCGGATGTTGGAACATTGCCGATCAAAGGCTCATGTGGCCAATTGTTTGTATAAGTAGTCTCAGAACCCGGACGGTCGGTGCTCGCAGCCCAGGAGGTCCACCAGAAGAATGCGGCAAGTTGATGCTGCTTTGGCAGCATTCGTCAATGCGCCGCTCGGGATGGCATACTCCGACCGGCCTGTGGCAAATACGTCGGTGTAGTAGGCCCTGAGCTGCTCGAATGCCGCGGCGCGATCGGCGCTCAGCGTGACTCGATTGTGCGAAGCGTCGTAGGTGTTCGTCCGCATCTCACGAATCAGGCGAGCCTTGAATACGGCCTGCTGGTCCAGGCTCGAGCGCGGCGAAATCTGCGGCTCCGGCTCTGACAGCCCAGGTGTTGAGCAGAATCTCCGACTCCCGGTGCAGCCAGTCCGCGCTCCAGTCGGGTGCGACGTATGCGCCGTGGCCCCAGACTGTGCCGATCTCCTGGCCGCCGATGGACTGCCAGACGCCCTGTCCATCGGTGATGGAGCTGCCGGTGAAGAGAAGTTGCCCGTCCGTCGTGTAGACATCGGGAAGGGGCGGAGCTTCGCTGATCATCTTCCGGCCCACTCCTCCGAGCACGGCGAATGATCCAATGATGACGATGGCCAGTGCCACCCAATACCGCTTATAGGACATGATTTCTCCTTCGAATAAGAATGCAAATGACTGTGCTGCACTTGAACCACCGTAGAATCTTGCGCAAACCAATGCAGGGACTTTAGTCACAGGAACCGGATGCAATTTGAATTATTTTTGATGGGCTTACTATGCCGGTCTCGTCAGCCGTTGATGCAGATCGGCGGCAAGCCTGATACAGTTGCCAATGTCCCGTGCTGCGTGAGAATACGACACCCCAATGCGGCCCGCACACCCACATCCTCCGGGGTTCAACTCTATGTCGTTTCGTTCGGTGTTTCTGGCTGTCGTCATTGCGTTCGCGCTCATTCTGTCGGCATTTCTCATCAATCGCGCCCGCCCCAAGGTCGAAACCGAGCAGCCCACCGCCGACTTCGTTCGGGCATCGGGCAAGTGCGCGGAGTGCCATGCGCGGCTTCAATACTCAGTCGTGCACGAATACGAGATGTCGGCCCATGCCAAGAAGGGCGTGAATTGCCTGGACTGCCACCAGCCGGGGCCGAACCAGCAGAAGGTCGATCACCACGGCTTCGTGATCAGCGCCCACCTGACCGCCGGCAACTGCCGCTCCTGCCACGAAGGCATCTACCAGGAGTTCCTGCGCAGCCGCCACGCCGCTCCCAGTTGGGCCGCCGTCCATGGCGAAAAGGGCCTGAGCACCCGAGCAAGTCGCCTTCAGCGAGCAGTTCCAGCCGGGCGGCACCAAGCGTCCGCCCAACCCCCTCACCCTCCCCGAGGGACATCCCGCCATCACCTCCGGCTGCGAGCAGTGCCACGCCATCGGCAAACCCAATGACGACGGCACCATCGGCAGTTGCACCGAATGCCACTCCCGCCACACCAGTTCGGTCGCCCTTGCCCGATTGCCCACTACCTGCGGCCAGTGCCACATGGGGCCCGACCACTCCCAGATCGAGATCTACAACGAGTCCAAGCACGGCGTCATGTTCGCAGCGCAGCGCAATCTGCTGCAGCTCGATGCCGATCCGCGCACCCTCACGACGCGCGATATGTTCGTGCCCACATGCGCCACCTGCCATATGAGCGGCATCAACGGCCTCAAGGTAACGCACAATCCGTCCGATCGACTCGGCTGGTACCTTGCCGACGCGGTCACGACCCATCGACCCAACTACCTCCAGGCCCAGATCAACATGAAGCAGGTCTGCACGCAGTGCCACACGCAGACCCTTGTTGACCGCGTCTACACGCAGGGCGAACAGGTCATCGGAAGCACCAACGCCAAGGTTCTCGCAGCCAAAGACATCATGGACGGCCTGCACAAGGACGGCACACTCACCGGTCCGCCCTTCACGCATCCCATCGACTTCACTTACTTCAACCTCTGGCACTACGACGGCCGCACCAGCAAGCATGGCGCATTCATGGGCGGCGCCGATTTCGTCCAGTGGCACGGCAACTTTGAGTTGCTCTCGAAGACTGTCGAACTCCAGCACGATGCCGACGAACTGCGGAGAGAACATGCGCATAAATAGATTGCTCTCTCGCGTTCAGACAATCGTCGCCGACCCACGCCTGCACTGGGCGCACGATCCCCAGCTTTGGGTGGAGTTGTTTGTCACGGCGAATCTGGCCATCCTCGCAGCGGACATCTACATCGCGCACTCGGTCAATCACTTTCAGAAAGCGGCTGAGTATATTCCGCTGTACTTCTCGATTACCGCGCCACTGGTGCTTGGGAGTGTGATCGCTTTGCGCTGGGTATGGGGTCTGCAATCGCGCGTGGCGGGATGTTGGCTATCTGATTGGCTGGCTCTCGGTACTGGTGGGACTGGGTGGTGTGCTCTATCACCTGGAGAGCCGGTTCTTTCTGGACCGAACGCTCAAGAGCCTTACCTATGCCGCGCCCTTCGCTGCTCCGCTGGCTTATACCGGGCTCGGATTTCTGCTGCTCATGAATCGCATGGTCGCTGCACGAAGCGTGGAATGGGCACGCTGGGTGATCCTGCTTGCGCTGGGCGGCTTCTTCGGGAACTTCGTACTGTCGCTGACGGATCATGCGTCGAACGGCTTTTTCGCGCGAACCGAATGGATCCCGGTAATCTCATCGGCATTCGCAACCGGATTCCTTATCGTTCCGGTCGTAGTCTCCGTCACGCGCCGCTTTCTCGATGTCTGTTTGCTGGTGATGTGCGGACAGGCGTTTGTGGGCGTATTGGGATTCTGGTTTCACATGCAGGCCAACATGATTGAGCCGGGCCACGGCATCTTCGACAAATTGGTGAATGGTGCGCCTCCCATGGCTCCGCTGCTGTTTCCCAATCTCGTTGGGCTGGCGTTCATTGGACTTTGGGCTCTGCTTCCGCATCTGCCGGAAGCGGAGCCCGGCCGTTCCTGGCTGGGTGATGCTTATACCTGGGCGCATCCAGGAGAAGAAACAGCCTCCGCTGACTAGGGCACTTTCTTAAGTGAATGACTCACTACCAATTTGTGAGTTCCACTGCGCCGGAGCTTGTTCGCTCGGAATGCCCGTAGCAAACGCGGAGCGGCCGAGGAGGAAGGTGAGCGAGAGGTTGGTTGCGAAGAGAAGCACGCCAGCCAGTTCCAGCATTCCGGAAACGGGCAACACTTTCCATGCGAACGGAAATAGTCCTTCGTACGCCAGAGGCTCGGACGAAACGCGCAGCAGGCACCCAGTTTGAAGGAACAGCAGGCTCAAGAACATCAGCCGCTTGCTGAAGATGCTGTAAACGCCGGCAAAGTGCGGAAGGATACGCGGTCCGACAGCAAAGACCATCGTGGATGCGAAACCAACAGTGAGAGCGTGACGAGAGGCGCCCCAGATTCCCCCGTACTGATCGGAAAAGGCGGCCCAGATGCCCATTGAGCTGGCTATCACCAGCCATGCATATGCGATGCGAATGAACGACGGAAAGCTGGGGTGAATGCCCTGAACCTTTGCGTGCCCTGAAGGACGTTGTGTAAAGTGAAACGCCAGCCAAACTGCGACTGCGCTCAATGCAAGCAGGATCGTCGCCGGCCTGGTCCATCCACTTACGCCACACAGTACGCCCATGAGATCCAGAATCAGAGCCGCCCGAAATCCTCGAGCATTGGGCTTGGGAATCGCAAGGAATGCCGGAAGCCATCGTGCAGAGAAACCCCAGACCACAGGCACGACGAATCCCCATGCCAGCAACACAAGGTATTTCTGATCGAGTGCGTGTGGAAACGATCGAACTCCGCCGCGGATGGCGAGTTGCAGGCACTCTACGAAGTTGAAAATCACAGCAGCAGCGAGTCCCGCGGTTCCCAGCAGGACAGAGACCATCCATAGCTCCATCGGAGCTTTTGGGTTCTTGGCTTGCGCGGACACCGGGAGCTTGTGGTGCGAGGCCGCAGAGAGGAACAGGAGAACCGCGATCAATTCAAATCCCGCTGAAATGGGAAACAGAGAACGCCAATGCCAGCCGTAGATATTGGCAGACCAGCGCAGAGCGACACCGGACTCCCAGAGCAGGAAGCAAACCAACGGAAGCCTGATCACAGACCGTCCACGGGCTGGCTGCGAATAGAAGCCAATGCCGAGAATAAAACTGCCGATCCAGCCGAACATCTGCGCGTGGCCGTGACCTTCCATCCATGCAGCCGGTAAGGCTCCCAGGCCGTGATGCACACTGATCGCCATCAGGTTCGAAAAGCCCAGCAATGTACCAGGAAGGGCCATGAAGAAAAGCCCGCTTGCGATCCATGCGCGAAGCATAAGACTTTTTTGGCGTTCGCGAGTAGCAATGTCGCGAGTTGAGTTCGCCGCACTATAAGAAGGCGTCGATTCGATTTGGAAAATCGTGACCATGTCTACCCCCTGCCGTTCAGTTCAGCTTCCAAACTGATAGCGCGTGGAAAGAGGACATCATTTTCCAGATGCACATGCTGCTTGAGATCAGTCTCGAACTCACGCAAACCGTAAAACAGTGCGATGTGTGTGGCGCAGGCCCACTCCGGCGGCCTAAAACCGAGAGTGAGGCGACGGAGTTCAGCCACAATATTGTTGGCAGACTCATGCTCCTGCTCCATCATGAAGATGGGATGCGACACCGAACGAAAGCGCGCGTGTGCGGGCGGATAAACGACGATAGACTCCTGGTCCATTTGAGCGATGAACGGAAACAGAACCTGCTCTTCTTTTTGAATATGCGTGACCATTTCGGCCCGTAATTCTTCAAGCAACTCCGCGACAGCCTTTAATTCAGGAACCCGATCGCTGCGCTTGTCCGCTAGTTTCTGTGCCATCTCGGCGAGTCTCGGCAGTTCCTGACGGACATATTGGTGATGAACGCGAACGATGTGCTGGATCAACCGCTCCGTTGAAAGCGTGGCAGGCTCGATGGGCGAACCGCCCTGTTCCTGAGCCTCTGCATTTGCCAGCTTTTCGAGGACCTGGTCGACCGAAAGTTGCAATTCCGCGCAGGCGTAGTCGAGCGAATTCTCCGCTTGCAAGCAGAGATCGATATCGAAACGCTCGAAGACTTTCGCTGCCGATGGTTGGGTTGCGATGATTTCGCGGATGGATTGCGTTGCGGTTGGCATAAGCACTCTCCACCAACAACAGTAGAGAATGTTCGATGGCAGTGCAGTAACTTATGTCACTCAGAGGCTATTGTGTTGACTCCAACAATGCGTTCAGACCTTTCATGTCTTTCACGACGATCTGCCGCGCGTCGACATCCAACAGCCCTTCGGCCTGGAGGCGCATGAGGTTCCTGGAAATGAGTTCGCGCACGGTTCCGAGCTGGTTGGCCAGTTCCTGGTGGCTCGCGGGCAGTAGAAACTCAATGCCACGCGCAGTCTTCTTGCCTTCACTCTCAGCAAGTTTGAGCAACGCCGAAATCAGCCGTTGGCGGATCGTGGTGAACGACAGTTCCTCAATGATCCCTACCAAACGCCGCAACCGGGCGCCGACCACCTGGAGCACTTTGAGCGCGACCTCCGGATGGTCCATGCAGTATGCCTGGAAATCGCGCCGCGAGATGTAGGCAATCTCCGTCTCCTCGGTTGCTACTGCGGAAGCCGGAAACGGGCCTCCATCAAAGACGGGCAGTTCAGCGACGGATTCACCTGGAGTGTTCACGGCCAGCACCTGCTCCCGGCCGCTTATGGAGGTCTTGAAGATGCGAACCTTGCCGCGCGCAATGATGTGCAGGCCGTTGCAGGGCTCACCTTCTGAAAACAATAACTCACCCGCACTGAACAACTTGCGCACCGTCCGAGCCGCTAGCGTCTGCAGTTCGGGTTGCGAAAGGCTCGAAAGTAATGCGGTTCTGCCGAGGACGGCGGCCAGATCGATGCGTTCAGCGGTCACTCGGGAATTCTAGCAGCCTGGGACTTTGGTCACTGCGCAGTCAAGCCTTTGCGCAGTCTGATAGATCCATGAACCCGCGAATCGATACGATTGATTTCAATGAACGTCCATTCATCGCCATCTGGGAGGTAACTCAGGCCTGCGACCTCGCCTGTGTGCATTGCCGCGCCTCAGCTCAGCCGGATCGGCACCCCATGGAACTCAGTACCGATGAGGGAAAGAATCTGATTGACCAGATTGCATCGTTGAAGGTCCCAGTGTTTGTGCTTACGGGAGGGGACCCGATCAAGCGACCAGACCTGTTCGAGTTGATCGGTCACGCTCGTTCTGCGGGCGTCCGCGTTTCTTTGACGCCAAGCGCTACGCCCCTGCTGACCAGGGATATAGTTGTCCAACTCAAGGATGCCGGACTCGCCCGGCTCGCCGTAAGCATCGATGGAGCGAGCGCCGGGACCCACGATGCATTCCGGGGAATGAGCGGATCTTTCGCGCGGACACTCGACGCGGTTCGCTGGGCCAACGAAATCGGACTGCCGGTTCAGATAAACACCGCGTTCAGTCGCAGAAATGTCTCCGAAATCGATGCAATCGTTTCGCTGATGCGGAGCCTGAAGATCACCCTCTGGAGCGTTTTCTTCCTGGTTCCCACTGGGCGAGGAAGGCTCAGCGACCTGCTCAATGCGGATGAGTTCGAAGAGCTGTTCGCGAAGATTTACAGCCTTTCAAAGACGGCGGACTTCGATATCAAGACCACGGAGGCGCAGCACTACAGGCGATTCCTCTTGCAGCAACGCGTCGCGGAGCGCCAGGCCGGGGCTGGCGCTGCCATTGTGCAGGAAAAGGCCGCCGACGCCATCGGGCGCGCCCCTCGCGGTCTCAACGACGGCAAAGGTTTCGTCTTCATTTCCCATATCGGAGAGGTCTTTCCCAGCGGATTTCTTCCGTTACCGGCCGGCAGCATTCGTCAGAAGGGACTGGCCGAAATCTATCGGGAGTCCGCTCTGTTCCGGGACTTGCGCGATACTTCGAAGCTCGAAGGAAAATGCGGGGCCTGCGAATTCAAAGAGATTTGTGGCGGATCGCGATCCCGAGCCTATGCGCTGAGCGGAAACCCTCACGCTGAAGAGCCATGCTGTTCCTATGTTCCCAAGGGATACACGCAAACAGCTCCCCAGGTTAAGAGAGCAACAAGTCTCCATGTTCTCCAGGGAGCGTGACTGCATTCGGCCGAATGAATAGGCGAAAATCAAAGATAAGGGTACGGGTGAGAGGTAGAGACATGGCGATACAGATTGGAGCGAAGCCCGACTGCGGATTCGATGATCCGCTTGGCATGCTCAAAGACTGCCATCGCAGGATCGAAAACTTCCTCGGCATTCTCTGTGTGGTGGTTGAGCGCGCCCAAGGCAGGAGCCTGACCGGCGAAGAGCGCGATGCGGCGCAGGCTGCTCTTCAATACTTCCGCTCAGGCGGGCAACGGCACACTGCGGATGAAGAAGAGTCTCTGTTTCCGCGGCTGCGTGCCTTTGCCCCAGGTTCCTTCGAAGAGATCGGCCGGCTTGAGGGAGACCATCGCGAGGCGAGCGAATTGCACGAATCAGTCGAACATCTGTACTCAGCGTGGATCACGTCCGGTGTCTTGGGCCCGGTTGAAACGCGGCAACTACTTTCCGAGACTGGAAAGCTCAAGCTACTCTATAGCGACCATATTGAGGTTGAGGAAACGATTGTCTTCACCCATGCAGCTAAAGTGCTGGACAGTCAGACCATCGCGGCCATCGGATCTGAGTTCCGAATCAGGCGTCAATAGCCGGGGGCGGCACGGCGCAGTAGGTCCTGTTCCCGCATGGCTGGTCGCGGCAATTTGAATCCTGTCACCGCAATCTCTTGATTTGCTCCCGTCTTTCACATTCCTGGGTGAGTCGCATCGCTCGCATGGGATACGAGGTCCATGTAGACCGCGCGGGGCAGGTTCGTCTGCCAGTGACCCGTTGCCTTCGCAAAGAGAACAAGGCCGAAGAAGATGCATGCGAGGACTGCGGCAACAGCCATCGGCCGCACGGTACGCCGCCGCCACCGCTCGGCAGGCGTTGCTGCCTTTCTCGGTGTCAGAGAGAATTGCAGGGCATCCTGCGCTGGACATGCCGCAACGCACGCCATGCACGCGGTGCATTCCACCGATCGGATTTGCGCCAGGCGGTCCACCGGAAGATTTGACGGACATGCTCGCGCGCATTTTCCGCAATCGATGCAGGCATCGGCATCCCGGCGAATCTTGACAGGGCTTAGGAGTGACGTCAATCCGAGGAGCGCGCCATAGGGGCAGAGATAGCGGCACCAGAAGTTCTCGACCAGCATGGAGAGCAGAACCAGCAGCGCGATGACGATGGCCGCCGTTTCCCCAATATTGCGAAAGAAATTCAGCATCTTCACATCTGCGACCAGACCATAAGGTGTTGACATGAATTCATGAATCGCCTCGGCGGACATGGCACCGATCACGAAGACGAAGAAGCCGAGCAGCAGATATTTCAAGCCTCTTAGCGGAAGATCAACCCACTTGGGCAGGCGGAGATTAAGTCCGAAGATCTTCCTCCCCAACTTCCACAGATGCTCCGAAAGCGTTCCCACCGGGCATAGCCAGGAGCAGAAGGCTTTCTTCAGCAGCAGGCTCATGAGCATGAAAGCGATAAACAACACCATCGCCGCCGGATGGATGGCGGGTACGTGTCCGGTAAGCAGAAGGTATTTCGTATTCATCAGCCCAGCGATGGGCAACCAGCCCTCGGCACCTGCCGGCCGAGTCACATTCAAGCCCTCGCCGCCGTGTTCGAAGTAGCGAACCCAAAGAACGAACTGGACCCCCAGCCAGCCGTTCAAAGCCACGAACAACCACTGGACAAGCCGTCTGATCCGTTGCGAACCGTCCGCCGCAGACCGGCGGACAAGCTTCTTTTTCTCTTGCTGCAATTTGGTTATCTGTGCCGCCGCTGTGCCCATGTCATCCTCGTCCTTCTGAATCGGAGTGTATCGATGGGAAAGAGAGCAATCAATGACTTTGATCACAGGCACCTCTTGGGTTGCCAATGCGAGGTGTCAAAACATCAGTCAATCGGGAATCCGGAGCCTGACCCTCTACTGGCGACACCCCGCTGCACAAACTAAGCCAAGGTGCAACTAAATTCGCCAATAAGTCGCTTCAACTCTATTGCATCCAACTACTTAAAGGTTCCACGCAGGATTAGTCTCAATATGTCGGCTTGTGGCAAGGTTTTCGCGAGGGCCTGGCATTGTTCCGGACGGTTCACGGCAAACCGCACCTTACTGCTCATTGCTCCGGCCCGATTTGCTATGCCGCCATGGGGCGCTAAATTTGACAGTCGAGACCTTTTCATTTTAAGTGGCGGGGTTGGCTTGTACTGAGTGGCGACATAATGTTGTATCCAGCCGGGAAGGTTGGCTATCATTGAGAGAAGCGAGTAGCAGAAACACAGATTGGATGGCTCTGCGACGGGGCACCAGACGCTGATGACATCACGTGCGCTGTCTTCGAGCGCCACGGACTTTTATGGAGCAATGGTCCATTCACACTCGTCAGGAGTTGAATTCACCCAGTGGCGACCGCTCGAAAAAGTCACTTCAGCAACTCTCAATCTTGTTCGCCCCGGCTCGCTCAGGCCAACATCTATTTCGGCCTTCTTCCATTTTCCGGGTGCCGCTGTCGATGTAATCGGTGCCTTATTCGAGTTGTCCACCATGCTTTGGCCTATCGCACCATGTTCTCTATAGGACGTTGAGGCATCGAAGACCACTTCCTTTATCTCTTCGCCGGTGACATTCATGTACTGGAGATGCAGGGCCAAGCCTTTAACTTTGTAGGGAAAAAATCCGGAACTGGCTGCCTTCCAATTGGTATGACGGATCTTCACTGGACAGTCATTGCTTGTCTGAGCGCCGCACGGATGCGGGGAAAGCATCAGTGCGGCGGCCAGGATGGGCATGGAGAGTTGAATCCGGGATACCCTCATACGTTTTTAGCCCCTCCAAACTGGTTGGACGAACAGCCCCTCAGTTTGTTTGTAACGCGATAATGCGCGACTGTGGAGCCGGGACAGTTTTGTATCCGGCAGGGACCGTGAAGAGGCTACTGTCCGGTGGGGTTGCGGTTGAGATGTTTTCGTATTGCGAAGTCGTGGTGCCGCCGAGTGGATCGGTAATGACAGTGACCAGGGGAAGCCGGAGATCGGAGGATCTCCACACCTGGATCGTTTTGGTGATTGGAGAAGTGTTTCCAATTGCTGAATTGGTGGGGATGGTCGTCGTTCGCTGAACGCCACGAACGCTGTAGCCGGCAATCACCTTAACGCCGAGATCGGTGCTTGATGAACTGTTCGTTGCGCCCAAACTGTTTCCAACATCCTGGGGTTGAGGGAGAGGGACGGCTGGTGTTTTACCGTTCGCCGCCGCCGGTTGAGAGTTCTGCACCTGCGCAACCTTCCCGACCGTATCAAGCACGGTGACGGTGTGTGAGCTGTTGTCGACAATCACCACCCGGTTGGGCTCTTCCACGCGCGTGCTGCCATCCGCGCGTCGATAGAACTTCATCTTTCTTTCCTGGCGAAGCGTATTGCCGTCAGGGAGCGTCCGCACGCTGACGACATCGATATCGGCGCTCAGTGGAACTGTCTGAAGCGACGGGGTTTGACCGATCAACGGTGCGATTCCTAAGCCAGTCATCGCAGCGAGCGTGAGCGTGAACCGTTTAATCCAAAGCATACTCGTCTCCTTTTTCGATGGGTTTTGCTGTTTCAATGCGGTGAAAAACCACGTGCGACGTGAGAGAGCCACGGTCACATCAATAAGACACATCATCCTCAATGAGAAGTTCGACGGTTCCGTTCCCTTCGAACAGATCGCCCGTCGATGCGTCGACTCCGGTGACTACGTAAGCGCCCAGGGAAAGCCAGGGATACTGATAGAAATCGATATTGCCATCGGGATCGACGACGTTGATGAACGACCGGTCTCCGTCGTCGTAGAACACTTGTGGCCAGGCGTAATACTGTGTTTCAAGACCTTCGTAGGTGAAGGTTCCTACTGTGATCGAACCTTCGTATTCCTCGAGTGGATCTTCGAGGACAAACGATCCGCTTGTTTGAACGCAACTCGGAGGCAAAGTAAGTGTGGTTTCCTGGACAGGACCTGTTGTCGAACTCCCGTCGTACCACACGTCGCCGGAGTCGTCGATTGTCCAGTAATCCGTGGATTCAATGAGTACGTCCGGGACGTTGCCGCCTGCAAAGTCCGCGTCATTGCCAAGGGCATATCCAACTTCACAGCTTGTGCCGTGGGAAGGCGGTGGGGCGCAATCCAGGCATGGCCGGGGGTCAACACACCGGTATAACGCGCAGGCTTTGCCCGGTGTGCAAACAGGGTTGGTGCATTGCGAGATGACAGTCTGCGCTCGCGCCTCATGTTGAAAGGCGGAAAGGCAGAGAACGGCTGCGCTCATCAAGCAGCATCTCGTGAAGAGCTGCCGCAGTTGGGTTGATCGTGATGCTGCAAGTACAGTCGAGCCTTGCCAGAGGGCCAGTGCGGTTCTCATGAATCTCTCCTGGACGCGGTTGCTCGGGGCATCCGTGTCGAGAGAGAATTTGAGGCAGAACACAGATTCCGTCAATTCGCATATGGCCTTTAGTCGGCCATGGAAGTGGCGTCGCTATATCAACGGTTCAAAGTTCCAAGATAGGGGAGCAGCGGACGACACACGCGGGGAAATTGTTGGTCAAGGAAAGGCCAGGCTCGGGCCAAGGACCTATTTACAACCGTTTGGCGACCCGCAACCGCTTGCCAGTCCACCTGAGTGGAAGAGAACGCCCTGCAAAGAACCCCGTCTGTCGGAGTCCTGGGACGGCCTTCGCTGAACGAGAATTGGTCAAACGCACAATGACACATCGGGAACGATCATTGGTCAAATGCGTCTTGACCAATTTGCGATTCAATGAGTCAAACGCACAACGACACAACCGGAACGGTTATTGGTCAAACGTTCCCCGAGGGGCCGTACAAATCCGGCCACGGTTGGAATCTGAATGGGGTCTGAAACGGCAATCAGCAGTCGGCTCGTGTCGTCCACAGACACGGCCGCGCAACTCTGCGAGCGCAAAAAGGAATGCCCCGGTTCAAACGCCGGGGCATTGCAGGCGGAAGACAGGAGCTATTGGCTTGCCACTCTGTGCAATCCAGCCTGACTTTCATCATGCCTGGTGAAGACGATGTAGATCTTCGTATCGGCCGGGACCGAGACCACCATACGGCTGGTGAGATTCAGGCTCATCAATTCGGAGTCGCCTGCATCGCCGATGTTCTCCGATACTCTTTCGCGCAGTAGATCCCCTTCTGAGAACGCGGCATTGGAGTTGTTGCCGACCAGCGTCGCGGCCAAGGAGCCAATGCCAGACGCGGAGCGGATCAGGAAGTTCTTCCCCGTGTTCTTCCCGTACACCGCGCCTTTGATCGGCCCGAGATCGAGCCCCGCACCGATGGCCTCAATCTTCTCTCGTTGCCCATCCAGCAACTCGATCTCATCGAACTTCACTCCGACGAAGCCGGACCGGTCTGCCTGTTGCAACTGGCCGTAAACACGAGCGCCGGCCGGCACAACGATCCGGTCGCCGATCGCGTAGGTGTATTCGACAACGGCCACAACCGGAGCCTGGACCGCACTTGAAATCTGCGTTTCGAGCTTCGCCTCAATCCGCGCCCCCGGCGTCATTTCCAGCACTGGCGCTGCATCCGCCGTTGCATGATTTAGAGTGTTCGAGGCCTGTGACTGGGCTGGTGCGCGCACAAATACCAGCGATGCTTCCTTCAAAGCATTTTGCGATTGTTGCGTCTGAACGGAAGAAGTGCGGTTGGCTTCGCCATACGGCTGTGGCTCCTCCCATTTCTGCTGCGTGTCAGAAAACGATGGTATGGCGCCCAAGGTGTTGACGCCTGACGCGCCCCCTGCACGGGGCTTTCGAGGCAACGCCGCTCCTGCACTTTCCCCTGCGCCCGGCGCCGGAGTGCTCGTGCGCTTAATGTCGCCTGGATGAACCTGCCCGCTGGTATTTTCCTGAACGTCGTTGCGTACGGTCTCCATCAGAGGCGTGACGCTCCCCTTGGATTGGCTTGGGGATTGCTGCTGTGCCTGATTGTTTGCCTTTTTCCCGGTCGCCTTCTTCATCGATGAAGAATGGTTGACCAGAGAGGTAAAGGCAAAGAAGAGCACGGCAACCAGCAACCCACCGCCGAGCAAGATCAGCTTGCTCTTTTCAATACCGGTTTTGCCGCTGATGCCTTCCCTCGTTGCATGGGCTTCGCTTTGTGGCGCATCCGCACGGGCTTCAGTCAGCGCGGGCTCAGCTGGAAGCGGAGGCCGCTGACGAGGAGATTCCGTCGTCGGCCCTTCAATAGACTCCTCGATTTGTACGGGGGCGATTCTCGATCCGTTCGTTTCGTTGCTATTCATGGCGTCTCCTTTGTGTCGGGCCGGGGTCTAACGTGCTCCGCCGGCGATGGGCGGCGTAAAGGGCAGGCGGATCAGTATCGGCCGGTCCACCTGGTCGGCCTGGGCAATCTGGAGGAAGAGCTTCTCTGTCGATTGCTTGAAGTTCGGGCGGTCGAAGACGACGACTCCATCAGCGCGCGCACCCGCCTCGATCCTCGTCGCACTCAGTCGGTAGTCGCGAATCAATAGCTGATCGGCTGTCAGACTCTTTCCCTCCTTTTTCTTCTTCTTCACTGCACGGCCGCTGATTTGAATCTGCGGCGGCACAACCTCTACCGGCTGATCGGTTGGATTGAGAATCGAGAACGAAACCACAGTCTCGTTGCTCCATTGCCGGATGTCGCCGAGTGAGGTTTCGATCTGCTTGCCCTCCCATTTCGTCCAACTTGGAGCGTTGATGCGCACCTGCAGCGCATACTCTTCGTCGACTGCCGAGAGCGGTTTTACAGCTGCAGGAATTCGTGGCGGAACAGGAGATGGCGCAGATTCCGCGAGTTCGACTTTCACGTGTTCCGCGCCTGCGCCGGCAGGAATCAAGAAGCTCCTGGAAGTGCGGTATTCAATCAAAAAATCAACCGACAGAGCAGATCCGTCCCCGCCAACCCCGTCGCTGATCAACTCGATCGACACATGCTGGCCAGATTTGGTCGCGATCAGGAGATTCGATTGGGCAGCTTCTTTCGTGATCGGCTTGACGTATACATAATCCGGCTCGCCCTCGTTGTGTTCTGCCTTGAAGGAGCCCGGACTGCCGAGAATCACCGACGTGATCTCCTCCGGCATATGAATCGCCGACTCGAACTCCGGCCGCAGGTGAAGCGTCGTCACCTCAGACGGGTTGATGGTTATCGTCTCGACACGGGGCTTGACGGCATTGTCGACTGCTATCAAGCGCAGTGGGAAGAGCATTGCGATAGGGATTAGCCAACGAATTCTCATTTCGGTTTACCTCCTGGGTAGTGAACCTGTCGCGGACTTGCGTGCAAGGTAGTGGCGTCGAACCGACTCGACGTAAGCGATGACATCCGGGTTGCTGTAGTCGAGTTGCCTCTTTCCAACCCATCGATCTCCGGCGTAATAGGCACCGGCCACAAGTCTCAGATCACCGTGGAACTCCCACATCAGCGTGGTCACATAACGCGTTCCCGCCGCAATGTTCTGTTCCGTGTCGAAGGGCTTGAACGCGCCAAAGCGCCGCGCTGTTGCGGGCATCAACTGCATCAAGCCCAGAGCGCCCTTGCTGGATACGGCCCGTGGATTCCAGCGCGACTCGACATCGATCAGTGCGGCAACCAACTCCGCTGACACGCCGTAATGACTTGCATATTGCTGAACCCAGCCCTCGGCCTGCGCCTCGTTCACACGCCCCCAGCCAGCCTGCGGAGCCATCAGAAGAACCACAAGAAGCCACTTCATCCCGCGCCTCCTTGGAGCCCAAGGTCCCGCGCATAACGCGCCCCATCGACAAGCAGGCTTTGGAATCCCTCGCGTAGAAGAAGATGGCGGCGGTCTTTTTCGGTCTTGGCCAGGAAGGGCAGCAGCACGTCCCGCTGCTCCTCCGTTACGTGGTCGGCGCCCAGCAACTGCAACGCATTTGCAAAGTCGATCATCTCCGAGACCGACGGCGGCTTCTCCAGCGAATAGTTGCGGAACGAACGTGCAATGCCGGCAATCTCGCGGTGAAAACCCACGGTCGCTTCCGGTGTCCGGCTAGCGATGATCTCCGCCTCCCGCTCCGGCGTCGGATGCTCGACCCGCACATACAAGCTGCGCCGCCGGATCGGGTCGCCCAAGCGCCGCTCTTCATTGCTGGTGAGGACCACGAACGGAATGCTCCTGGCTTCAACCGTCCCGAACTCGGGAATCGAGAGCTGCCACGCGGATAGGATTTCCAACAGGAGCGCCTCAAAACCCTCGTCTACCTTATCGAGCTCATCGATCAACAGCACGCATGGCTTTTCGCATTCGAGAGCGCGCATGAGCGGGCCGGGCCGAAAGAAGTCGCGGCCCTTGAGGTTGGCCTGCAACTCGCGCCAGCTCTCGCTCTTTCCCTTCGAGAACTCCATATAGAGCCGCTGAAGGCTTTCATCGAAGCGGCCAATGGCCTTATCCTCGGTGACGCCGCGATAGCATTGGAGCCGTTCAATATGCGTACCTGCCGCTTGTGCAACGGATACGGCGAGCTGCGTCTTGCCACTCCCCGCAGGCCCTTCGAGCAGCAGCGGCTTTTGCAACTTGGCTGCCAGGAAGACAATCCTGGTCATCACTGGATCGATGAAGTACCCGGTTGCCTTAAGCCGGTCCATCAGGTCATCAAACGACTCAAACATCGACATCCCCCCCTCAACCAGCCGGGCATGACCTAGATTTCGGACCTGAGCTTGGCATGGACTCGATGCAAGACGCTCTCCGGAATACGCAATGTGCGATAGGGGCGCTTTCGCCGAGATGGGGCGGTATAAATCACTAGCACACCCGGTTCATTTAGGAAGACACGGCGTACTGTTTTCTCGCTCAGTGCCCAGAGCTGCACAACCTCTCCCACGGAGTAGTGCCGCTCCGTTCCAACCGCACTGATCTTCAAAGGAGTCAACGTCATCTGCTCACCTCGCTGCCCATGTGCCGCAGATCATCCCCCAGGCGTTCAATTCGGTCAAATTTGATGGGAATTGCCAGAACCTTATTTCTGATTGAAGCTGTATGGGCACCCGGGCGCAACCGTCAGGCGACGGGTTCGCCACCTCACGCTACTGAATGCGCCGGTCAACTCCGCCCGAATTTCTGACAACAGGCTGGTGCTCAAGTTGGGGCGCGTATGTGAAGAATGCCGTACCGGGCAATTGACGAAATCCGAGTTTCATCCAGAATGCCTCGATCTTTGCAAAGTCCTCCATTCGTCTTGCCCTATAAGAACTGTCCTGACTGAGTGCCTGTTGTGGATCGCCAGGATCGGAGTATTGTGACGGACGCGGATTGACGACCACCAAGCCGCAACCCGCCCCCAACCCCGTTATCAGTTCGATGGCTACCTGGTGCCCGATCCCTTTGGCTCGGAATTCTGCCGCCAGTTCGATGGACTCAATGAAAAGGACATTCGTATCGACAATGTCATGGCTATAGACTTCGATGACAGCTGGACTCCACTCTTCCGTCTCGGGGTCGAACAGAGCTTCAAAACATTCCAGCGTAGCTTTCGATACGGCGTCCATGGCCTTTGACAGGCTGACTCCTTCGTTTAGCGCCCGGTCCCTCTGTATAAGGAATAGCGAGACACCCCCAATGTTGATCGGATTTTGGGACTGGCCCAGGTATTCGACGATCTCCCCTTCGAGAGGAAGAACAACTCTGGCCGGACTCGGGTTCTCGCACTCGACCTCAAATTTGAAACGAATATGTGGCACGGTCCTCATCCTAGCGGAGTCGATGCCTTTCGAAAAAGTCGGAACCCGCCAATGCAAGAAAGAACGAAGCCCCGCAAAAAATGTACTTGACAAGCCCTCACCCGACGGCCGAATTGAACTTGGTTCTATCTGCCGGTCCCTGACCTCCGGTTTTGGCCGGAGCGTGCACAGCCCGGAAGCCGCAAGACACCCGGTGTTTGGCCCAGGTTTCGCCGATATTGCAGCCTGTTCCATTCCGTGCGCTTCTGGCCTTTGTTGAGAAGAAACTGCGCCAAAATTGCGCCAAAGGGGCGGCATTCTGGCTGTTCGGGCTGTTTGAGCGGTGTTGAAAACAAAGAAGTTATTGATTCTATTGAGAGCAGCGGGTTCGACTCCCGCCGCCTCCACCAATAACTTATTTATTTTCAATAGATTTACAGACGAAAAGCGCAGAAAAAGCGAAGAACATTGCCATTGCTAAGTCTTTCCCAATCAGCTAGATAGCCTCATCGACTTTGAAACCTGATGAGCCCGCGTCCGAAAAAAGCAAACCGTTATTTTTCAGTTATCTAGATCAGCTATTCAGAGGGCGGATTTGTTCCGCGCGACGGGGCGACCCCGGCCCGCAAGGTGCTGCGGTATTTATGTGTAATTAAGTTGTTTTTTAGATGTGAAACGGTGTATATTTCGATTTGCAGGAGGCTTCCATTGGCAACCGTTCCCGCATCTCGTCCTGATCTTGCAGCGCATCGCGAGGCGCTTCGCCTCCCCATCCCGGAGATCGTCAAGCAGCTCGTTGGCCTCATCGGCCGGAAGCTCACCGCCTACGTCGGGGGTGTCCGGGACGTGCGCGCCGTCGATCGTTGGATGAACGGAAGCGAGCTTTACGGTGATGCCGAACAGCGTTTGAGGTTCGCCTTCCAACTGGTCCGGATGCTCGCCGAAAAAGAAGATCCCACCGTGATCCAATCCTGGCTGACCGGCCTGAACCCTGAACTCGGTGACCGCGTCCCACTTCGGCTCATGAGGGAAAACGATCTGGATACCGTGGCGCCGGAGATCATGGGAGCCGCGCGAGCTTTCCTCGTTGGCGGTTAGGAGCGAATTCGATGAATCTCGAATCGAAGCGGCCTCCGGGGCCGCTTTTCCGCGTCGGCAGAGATGACGACGCATGGGCGGTTCCTGATTGGGCCTATGCCAAGGAAGACGGGACCTTCGGCAACCGTTTCGACGATCCGGCGGGTGTGTATAGGGTTCTGTATGCGTCTTCGCAACGGCTGGGATGCTTCATTGAAACCCTGGCGCGTTTCCGCGTAGACGTCTCTTTCGTCGCAGACCTGGCGCTCATGGAGAACGGTGAGGACGACTTTACGGCTTTCGGCACGGTTCGCAGAGCATGGATCAAAGGACGCTGCATTGGCAACGCAAATGTCGAAGGCGAGTATGCGGACATCTATGCCCTCGGATGGGTCAGTCATCTCAGGTTGGCGCTGGCCGGGATTGCGGTGAAACTTGGGAATGAAGGACATCGACCTGAGTTCGCTTGAACGGGCTGAGCCCCGCCTATTAACAGCGGGCTGGCCGGATCGCATTCGCGCTCGGATATGCAGGAGCCTTCTACCACTCCCGCTACGGCCACTCGATTAGGAACTGGGCAATCTTCGAAGACTGGACCATGTCAGAACGGTTCCCTATTCGTCAGCCGAACTCGCAGAAAATTTACCGAAGAAGATCCGGACTTGCTCGAAGCCCTGCGAATCCTTGGGCTCGTAATCGGCGACTGAGGGTCCAACCTCAAACAAGAGCAAGGGGTCGATGAGTGCTGCGGCGATTCCGGAACTCATCGAGATTCCATCGTCGTCCTGGACGCATCGTCCGAATGGAAGGCCGTTTGCCGTTGCCTACCTGAGACGTTGAATCGGCTACCCCTCCCCAACCCGAAATTGGGTTATGTCCGCGTGGCCGACTGCTCGTCCACGTGATGGCCGCGCAGCGAAGCGCGCTCAATGGCATTCCTGGACCCTCCTGCATATGAGGACCTAAGCAATGCGCGGGATACGGTGCAGAGAAATCTCATTGATTTAATTCTTGTATAAAGCTCGCAGGTGTGCCGTCTTCTGGGTTAACGAAAATGATGTCGTTCGGTTCCCTCCTCGGTGTGTCAAATGAAAGAAACACCACTGGCTCCTCGATAATCCTGGGAAGAGCGTGAACAGTGCCGCGCTTGAAAAATAGAAGGTCCCCAGACGTAAACTCCGCGCCGTTCGAAGCGTCGCCCATCCAGAAGGTGCCCCTGCCCATAAGAACATAGAGATACTCGTCGCAGCCGGCGTGATAGTGAGGAGGCGTCCCACGATAAACGCGGAAAACTCGTGCGCTGGCGGCCGTTTCGTTCGTCAGATACGTGTCCAGAAGCAGCGTCTCCGCTGTTTCTGGAAATGACTTGGCAATTTCGCTGGGCTTGAATCGCTGGTAGTCACGTTTTTCCGTCATCGTGTAGTTGCTCTCCCGTAGAGATTAATCTCCCGGTCCGATGGCTGCAACTGATCCGAATGGCCTGGATTAGAATTCCTCCAGCACAAGTTTGCCGCGGGTACGGCCACTCTCGATCAGTGCATGTGCCCTCTTCAGGTTGTCAGCGTTGATGTATCCAAGGGTTTCCGCAGCGGTCGACCGGATGACTCCTGCATTGACAAGCTCGGAAACCTCGTTCAACAGCGCGTGCTGAGCAAGCATGTCAAAGGTGCTGAAGAGCGAACGGGCAAACATGAACTCCCAATGAAGGGAAGCAGCCTTGCGCTTGAGGGGATTTGCGTCGAGTGATTTCGGATCGTCAATCAGTCCAAACTTCCCCTGCGGCGCAAGCACATCAATGAGTGCGGGATAATGAATATCCGTCGCGGTTAAGCCGGCGATCAATTCAACCTCAGGTAATCCGATCGCCTCCATCTGTTCCTTGAAGGGCTTTCTGTGGTCGATGACATAGTTGGCGCCGAGCGAAAGGCACCATTCCCGCGATTCCGGCGTCGATGCAGTGGAGATGATATTGAGGCCGGTAAGCTTGCTCGCCAGCTGCGTGAGAATCGACCCGACGCCTCCGGCGCCACCGATGATGAGAATGCTGCCTGCATTCATGGGCTTGCCGATCTGGACGCCGAGCCGATCGAACAGCAACTCCCATGCCGTGATCGTGGTCAGCGGCAGGGCCGCAGCCTGGGCAAAGCTCAGGCTCTTCGGCTTCTTGCCCACTATCCGCTCGTCAACCAAGTGATACTCAGCGTTTGTGCCTGGCCGTGCGATCGAGCCAGCATAATAGACTTCGTCGCCCGGCTTAAACAGGGCCGTTTCTGGACCCGCCTGGGTTACGATGCCGGCCGCATCGTAACCCAGCACTTTGTACTCATTGCCCTCGGGCTTGGAACTGGCTCTCACTTTCACGTCGACTGGGTTGACTGACACGGCCTTGATCTTAACGGCGAGGTCCCGTCCCTTTGCTTCCGGCTCAGGCATAGTGATGTCAAGCAGGGAATCCGGATTCTCAATCGGTAACGGCATCTTGTATCCGACGGCTTTCATGGCGTCATCCTCCTGGAAGAGAGTCATTCAAAAATCCAAAAGCTTCGGCGGTTCACCGTTTACTGCGACGATCCCCACTTGAGCGCTGGCCTCAATGTCGAGACTCAATCATGGAAGCTGTACCGGAATGAGGCCCTGGATGAGCCCGATTCGCTCCACACTTTCGTTGGGCGCAACCTGCTTCTCGATGAGTCCTGTTCCGGTGAAGTCTCGATAGACACTGCGTTGTTGATTTTCTGGGTTCTGCACGAATTCGACCGACAGAGGCACATTGGGAATACGCGCGCCAAACCAATGCGGATCATCGCGCTGCGCCCAGGTGACGAGGGCCAGGACGGAGCCCGCGGGATACTTCGGGGCATTCGCAATTTGTCGAGTCGGGTGTTCTCGCTGCCGCGCCGCTTGAATTGCCACATCATTTCCATAAAGCGTTGCCGTGATGCGGTTCCTCGGGTCGACGTACATCGTAATGGCGTTCCACCCCAACGGCTGAAATGGCAACCCTGCGGGCAGTACGGCTGCAGGGTTGTTTAGAATGTCGTCGCGGCGAAGCTTAGCAGTTGCGATTGGCAGGGTGTAGACAAAATCGTTGCCATGCATCGGTTGATGACAGCCAGTGCATTCGTTGACGAATTGCGCATTCGCTCCATACGGCTTCAGATCCATGCCGCGCCAACGTCCCCAACCCCATCCTTCTGTGCTCTTGTAAGGCTGGGCGGACTTCAACATCAGCTCGACCTGAATGAACTTGCCTGGATGCACGAGGCCATCAGGGCCAATTTCCTGCTGCCAGGCGATCTTTGCAAAGCGTGTGCCGTCGGGCCAAGGGGAGATGTTTCCCTCCTGGGCTGCCTTCACAGCTATGTCATTGCCGAGGATGAATCGGAAGGTATTGTTGTCGCCGCGATCGGTAGTGCTGATCAGCTTCCAGCTTTCAAAGCTGGGGTCGAAGGCGAATCCACTGGATTCCGGCTGCACTGCATTCAAAGAGACACTCTGGACCGCTTGAGACAAATTCGCCGCCGAAGAAACGAATGTCTCGGTCTTATTCGAAGACAAACCTGGAGGCGGGACGAGGGCAGGAGTCCATGGCGCCAAATAAGCCTTCAAAGTTGCGAGTTCATCCGGCGTCACTTTTGCCTCCGGATGCAGCGCAACGAACTGCGGCAACGGCATGGCACCAAGCTGAACCATGTTCACGGCCTCATACAGGGTTGCTTTTTGTGCCGCGGCAGGTTTGGAGGCCAGTGTAGAGAAATTGAGATGATGTCGCGCGGTGAGAACGTCATGCCGCACGAGCCAGTAGGCAGGCACGATCTGGTCAAACCATGAGAGCCGGCGTTGGTCCGAGTGGCAGCTATAACAGTCCTTCTCAAGAATGTGCCTTACCTCCGCCGGCGCCTGCAACTCCGCTGTTACGGTCCTCTCCGGAATGCCGGGCCTGATCAATTGCAACAGCCCGAAGGCAACGCAGGCAGCAAGAATGAGCTTGCAGAAAGTCTTTATCGTCCGATTTGTCATAGGGCCTCCATCGCGAGCGGCTGACCGGGCAAACTCTCTGATCTATTTGACAGCAAGATAGTTGGGGGCAAGAATTCAAAGTCGAATGAAAGAACGGTGATGTCATCGGTCTGTCCAAAACTGCGAGCAGCATCCGCAATGGCCCTGGCCGATAGAGTGCTGAGTTCTTGCGTTCGTGCAAAGCCGAAAAGTTCTCGAGCGCGAGCGGCTTCAGGAACGCCGTCGGTCAACAGCGTCAGCCGATCCCCAGGCATAAGCCGCGCTGTGAATTCGCTGTAAGCCGCTCCTGGAGCGACGCCGAGAGGCAAGGCAGGATCCAGGCTCAGCTCGATCCCATTACGATAAGGCAAGAGGTGACCGGCATTTGCAACGGTAAGGAGGCCGCTGGCAGAGATACGCAACGCCAGGCAGGTGGTAAATCCCCAATTTCTTTCGCAAAGCTGCCGATTGAGTCCCGCAAGAATAGAAGCGGGCGAATCGCTGATTTCGACCAAGGTGCGAACTGCGCCTATGATCATCGAGACTGTCATCGCCGCATTGAGTCCTTTGCCAGAAACATCCCCAAGGACGACTACAGTTTCTCCGGGAGAAAGTGGGAAAATCTGATAGAAGTCTCCCCCAACCTCTTGAGCGGGAAAGTACGCGGTGGCGATGGAAAGTCCAGGAATTGAAGGCATGCAATCAGGAATCAGCACATGTTGCAGAGTTCGTGCGGCCTCAAGCTCGGAAGCGATGCGGTCGCGTTCGCCACAGGAGCGTGAGAATCGATGGATCAGAATCGCGAGCATTGCCAGGAGGAAGAAGCATTCGGACAGGTCAGCTATCGTAACCGCGATGGGGTTGGTGAAAAGTGGCTCGCTGACATTGAAAGCGAGGGGGTGACCTAATTGCCGGAATGCGAGGGTTGACGTCCGCATTAACTTCACGCCCACAGCCAGGCTGACAGGAATCAATAGCAAGCGGGCGTCAATCACTTTTTGGCGCGATCGATGAATCAGCAACAGAATCAACCAGCATTCGAATGGCAGCAGTGCAGTGGCGGCGATCAGGTTCTCCATTCCGAAACCTATTTGGCCGCAATATGCCAGCATGAGAACAACTGGATGGATGAAGAGACACACGATGGCGATGCGCAGAAACCAGGTAGTCTTGCCGGAAAGCAGCCGTTGATAGAACGCGACGAATGCGAGTTGAGCAGCGATTGTTAGGACCATTGAAAGGAAATTGAAGAGTGTCTCGTTGCGAATCTGCCCATAGCCGAAGTACGCGATCAATTGGTCGAGAGTGTTTGCCAGCGTGGCAAAGCCGAACCAGAGATATTCGCGCTCGCTACGACGAAGAATGTAGAGAGCGAGGGAGATTGCGCACGCCAGCAAAGTGAGGCCGGCAAGATCCAAGCGGTCGCTGAACATATGCCGCGCGCGCTGAGTATAAAACCGGAGAAAGCGATGGACTTCGGCTGCTCTGCCGAAGCGCGCAACAGGGTTCGATTTTGAGTCATTTGGGCCTCCTCCGAGGTAACTGGCCTCAATTGGTGAGTCCCAGACGCGGAGAGCAATCGACAAGGTCTCTTGGTGAGATCTCGGGAGTTGCGGCAAGTCGATCGCAACGGGATAGGGATAGTAAGTCAGATAGGCCCGCGGTGGAAAGGAAGTAGTGGAGTGAACAAGCTTGCCATCCACGAAACACTGGTATGAGGTCCGGATTTCCGGCAGTAGAAGACTAATGGCTTTCTTTCCGGCCGGCACGACAATTTGAAAGCGGTACCAGGCAAATCCGTTGATTGTCTTGAAACCCTGACTGGACCACGACTTGGTTGAATCCAGCAGCTGCCATTGAGAGTCATCGAAATTTCGATCGGAATAGGCAGGGCTATCGCCCGCCTGGAAGCGCCATTGCCCAGCCAGATACGCGATAGGCTCGCCAGCCCTGAGAATGAACATCGCCGGTTGCTTTATGGCAACAGACGGCTCATCATCCTGAGCCCACGTCATGCTGAGTGGCAGCACGAATAGAGACAGGAGCGAAACCAGGTGCTTGTTGCAACGTAAGATCAAGAAGTCATCTCCATGGCTATCCAAGTGGCGGTCTTCCTTCGAAATGAGCTTCGGAGGATTCAACACGTTTCAAATGTCGGAGAAACTGATGGCTCTATTCCAAGATTCCGAAGGATGCTCTTTCTCAGTTCAAGCTGTTCCTGAGCATGAAAGAGTTCGAATCGCAGAATTTGATTCTTCAAAAGCAACTCAGCTACGAGCCTTTCTAAACATGACTCTTCGTCCCAATTAGCAGCGGAGGAGAACGGCCGGAACGAAACCCGTTCGGCGATAGAGGAAGCGATGGCGCCCGCGTCATCAAGATTCATAGCGTGGTCCTTGCGAACCTGAATTCGCAAATGAATCGAATCGACAGATATCGAAATTCGTGCTCTCGCGCTTGATGTGATCGATTAGTTCGTGGCGCGTGACAGCGTGCGCAAAGTCCGGTACGGTCCGGGTTCCATCGTATAAATCGCGTGCAAAATGCATATATAGTCGAGCTACATTGGATGACATGCCACCTGGAAGCGCTGGGACTCTTTCCTTATCTGGATCTGGCACGCTCAGATCCGTAACTTGATTGTCATTGCCGTGGCCGACTTGAAGCCGCAGATCGGCGACCTGGATATTCCCGGCATTTGAATGAAAGACCAGGTCCCCGTCACTCCCGTTGATTTCCCAGAAAAGATTGCTTCCTCGAGATTGTCCTCCGCGATAGACAATTGAGGCGATGGCGCCGCTCTTGAGCCTCCCGCACACCGCCACCTGGTCGGGAGTCGTCACTCGGCGAATCGAATCATCGTCGGCAATTCGTACGATCGGCCTCCGGACTGCTGAGACCCCCGAAACCGATTCAAGATCCCCCAAGATGAAGTTCAGTGCATCAAGCGCATGGAGCATAGACACCGATAGTGGGCTGACTCCGTTCGCGTCGTCAAAAATATAGCTGTTGTTTTGAGCTGTGATCCCTCCCCATGAGGAGGCTGAACCAACCAAGGAAGTGGAAAGAACGTCACCGATATAGCCGTCATCCACCAGTTGCTTTGCGAACTGCACCTGGGGAGAAAAGCGTGCCTGTAGCCCCACGACTGTTCTGACGCCAGCGTCATCCGCTTTTGCTTTCAACACTGTAGCTTCTGCAGTGTTCGCGCCAAGAGGCCATTCACAGAAAACCATTTTTCGTGCCCGAAGAGCTTCCTCGACTATCGGGAAATGCTTGGTCACACGGACGGTTACTACCACCAGGTCGACTGCCGGATCGCGGATCAGATCTTCAGCATTGTCGTAGGCAGCGACGTCAAATGTGTTGCGAGCAGCATCTGCGGAGTCTCGCCGGCTTGTGCTTACAGCCCGGAGTTCAAACTGGGGAAGCGCCTGAATGGCTGGAATATGGGCAGCCACGGCCCATCCCGGACTTAGAGGACTGGCTCCAATGACTCCAACTCCGATCTTCTCCATGGAAATCTCCTTGATGTTCGCAAGCCATCACGACGCGTATTATCCCGTGTGCTGCCGAGAGTTTCGAATGAATCCCTTTTTGCAAAAAGCGGGAGCGGTCGTCGCCGAGCGCCCATCTCAGACGTACCTCAAACACATGACGCAAGCTGCCGCCGGAGTTCGCGTCTGGCACGGAAAAGTCGAGATTTTACGGCCTGAATAGAAAGCCCGGACAGCTCTGCGGTTCGTTTGACTGACCCCTCATGCTGTCTTTGAAGTTGCATCACCGTTCGCAGACAAGGCCGAAGCTGGCCAATCGCATTCTCCAAGTGCCATGCGCGCTCCCGCTCTTGAATCTCCGCCCACACGTCGACCTTTGAGTCTCGCAGCCAAGAAGAATCGCCTTCCACTAAGTCACTCATCGATGTTGTGTTTCTCGGCCGATTCCGGCGCAGCGACATCAGAGCAGAGTTAATGGCAATACGGGTTAGCCAGGTAGAAAACTTCGATCGGCCATCAAATCTGCAGATATGAACGAAGGCCTGCATGCAGGTGATCTGAAAAACATCCTCTGAATCTTCATGATTTCTCGTAATTCTCTGTACGATGATCAGGATTCTCCTTCGATGTCTGACCAATAATTCCGCAAATGCTTGTTCTTCACCCGCCTTGGCTGCAGTCACCAAAGCGGCTTCATCCGAGTACGGACCGTCGTAGCTCACTCTGCTGATCGCTTGGGTTGAAATCACTTTGGTCAGTCTCCTCTCCGGCATTGATTGACGACTCGCTAAAGATTGATTGCCGACGAAGCAGCCTTGCGACCGCCGGATTGTCTCTGAGCAGAGTGGAATTGTCACCAAGCCCAGCCAACTCGTATACCGAGAGCCTAACCGCCAAGAGATTTGCCGAACACCTCAAAAACTGAAGGAACGCCCCCGTGCTTTTCTATAGTGTTCCGCTACTCATAATGAGGCATACCGTGCTCGAGTATTTTGATAAGCAATGCATGGTTCTTGGCACTTTGCCGACCGATCCGAGCAACGTGCCAAGCGACCTAACGATTCAAGCTGGGCGGGACTCGCAAATGGATGAAGAGTGTGCCGGGCCAGCGAATCGTTCGGCGACGATTCGACTTGGGAGGTCGCCATTCGTTTGGCGAAACAGCTATTCGCGCGGAGTGTCTTTCAAATGCATGCGAACAAGCGATTACTTGATCGCGGTGTTTACACTGACAGACTCCCAAGCTTCGACATTGCCGGCAACTTGTGCCAGCTTCGCGCGTACTCGCGCTACGGCATCTGTGCCAAGAATCAGACGCAAAGGCGGATTCGGCGACTGAGTAACTGTAATGATCGCCTTGGCGGCCAGTGCAGGATCCCCAGGTTGCTGCCCATCGCGTTTATCAGCGCTCTCTCGAGTTTTCCCGCTTGTCGCCGTATACGCTTCTATCACACGGTTCGCGCGCTGAAGGGAGTTGCCGGACAAGAAATTAGTTCGAAAGAATCCAGGCTCGACGATCGTGACGTGTATACCGAGCGGCAGGAGTTCAGCGGCGAGGGCTTCTGAGAGACCTTCAACAGCGAACTTGCTTGCGTTATACAAGCCATAACCGGGAGTACCAGTGAAGCCTCCGATAGAAGAGATGTTTATGATATGGCCGCCTGCCTGAGCGCGTAGATGCGGCAAAGCGGCCTGAACAACGCTCAGCAGTCCGAAAAAGTTCGTCTCGAACACCTGCCGAGCTTGCGATTCTTCGACTTCCTCAACAGCTCCCAACATGCCGAACCCGGCGTTGTTAACGACAATGTCCACGTGCCCATGAATCTGTCAAGCCTTGGCTACAACAGAACGCACATCCTGGGGATTGGTCACGTCGAGAGCGAATACACTCAATCTCCCGGATGCCACCTCCAAGTCGGATTGCCCATTACGAGTGGTACCGATGACGGAATCACCTTCTGCGATGGCGGCCGTAGCCAATTCCCGGCCAAAGCCTCGCGATATTCCGGTTATGAACCAGACCTTTGGCTTTGAGTCTTGGTCTTTGCTCATGTCCTTTATCCGCCTCCTCTTCGCTACGGCCAATTGGCTGAGGGTCGATTCGAATTGCTGACCTACGGTTCCAGCTCACATGCCAAAAGTCTAAGCTCAATGCGATTTTGCCTAACACCTTCACAACTGGGGGATAACGCCTGCGTTTTTCTATAGCTTTTCGTTACTTAGCAACACGGGCCTCAATCTCGACGGCGTTTTTGAGATCGTGTTCTCTCAGTGATTGTTCAGAAGCTTTCTATCTGCCGTCAACGCTTGATATGCCGAGAAGTCGCCGAACCGCCGCCTTGAGTTTCTCGAGCAGACTAGGGTGGGTCTTGCGATAGACAACATTTCCAGGTACAACGAGACTCACTTCTGTTCCGCCATTTGCGGAACTGACAGTGGTTAGCTTGCCATGAATGCGGCTCGGCACGCTCCCGCATTCCCTGCAAGCCGAAGTGCCCGGCTTTTCCATGATCTGAGATAGAAGGATCGATCCCAATGCCGTTGTCTCTTATGCGTAGAGAAAGCGTGTCTGCGTACCGCAGGTCAATTTCTAGCAAGCTCGCGCGCGAATGAACAGCAGCATTACGAATTGCCTCAAAGGCGACGCGATACACGTCATCCCGCACGACAGGATGCAAGTCTCTGGCGTCGCCAATCACGGAGAATGTCACCGTCATCGAGGCCGGAATCTGTGGATCCTCGGTTGCCCGTCGCAAAGACTCTGACAAGTGGTTTTTCTCAACGGTTGAAACGCGCAAGGAATGCAGAGCGGCCCGTCCTTCGTCGACAGCTTGTGCGAGCCAGGTCGAGAGCTTTTCCAGCGCTTTTCGCATGCGAGTCTCATCGGAATTTGCGTCCAATGCATCATCGGCAACTATTTTGCTGCCTTGAACAGTCTGAAGAAATGTGTCATGCAGTTCTCGTGCAAGACGGGTTCTCTCTCCGAGACGCTCATCGAAGCGAGCACTAAGCGCAGACGCGATCTGCTGCACGCGGAGGGTATAGATTCCCCAGATAAGAAGGATCGCCAGAACACCGCATAGAATGCGGAACCAGATCGTCTGAAACCATGCTGGTGCGACGTTGAATTCGAGGCTTGCGCCTGTGTCATTCCAAACACCGTCATTGTTGCACGCAATGACATGGAAGACGTAATTACCTGGACGAAGGTCGTTGTAGAAAGCCTGGCGCCGTATTCCCGGGTCCTGCCAGCCCGTGTCGTGGCCCTGGAGTCTGTAGCGAAAACGCACTTTCTGCGGAACCATGAAACTCAGTGCCGTATAGTCAATTTCCAGTTCATGTGTAAGGGGGGGAAGAGTCAGATCCTCATTCGGCAAGTAGCTCTTTTGATCGGCTACAACCCCTTCAACATAAACCGGCGGCAGCAAAGCATTTTCATACAGGTGAGAAGGATCGATCATTTGCAGCACTGCGCCGTTTACGAACCAAAGACGCCCGTCCGGAGTTTTCGCAGCTTTCTGGAAGGGCGCCCATCCCGGTTGAACACCGTCAAATTCATCGAAGACCGTCAGCTTCAGCGCGCTATCAGACTGGTCCCACCACTTTTGCAGCTCGGTGCTTGCAATGCCAACAAGCCCGCATTGCGTAAAGAGCCATAGAACGCCTGCATTGTCGGAAATCATTGAAAAGATGCTGTTGCAAGGGAGACCATTCCGGACGGTGAGTGTCTGCTTCTTGCCCTGCTTCCACCCAATGAGTCCAAATGCGGTGGCACCCAGCACAGAACCATCGGAATTGACGAGAAGTTGGTCCACCTGAGAATCGGGGGCGTGGGTGAAGGGAATGATCTCTGCATGGCCGTTCCGATATCGCACTAGATCGCCATTCCTAGTGCCGAGCCAGATGCCGCCCGCAGGATCGGCAGCAACCTGGCGGGCCGCAGGCATCGTTGGCGCAGGAAATTGCTCCTGCACCTTAAAGTCATGAATGCGAATGAGCGTTCGAGGCGGCCCAATGGTTTCAAGCCAGATGTTGTTGGCCGTGTCTTCGGCCATCCCCACGATGACACCGAATGGAGTTCCATCCGGTTTGTTGATCCTGCGGAATCTTCCGTTTTTATATACCGTCAAGGTGCTATCAATGCCGACCCACAACTGGCCTTCATGATCTTCAAGCAGAGAAGTAACTTGATTTCCCGGCAGGCCTTTCCCCGCCTGTATGGAATGCACCTTGCCGCCCCGGAGTGCGTCGAGAGACTCCGCACCGCCAATCCAGACAGTGCCATCCCGATCGGCAAGAACTGCATCTGCCTCTTCCGTGCAGAGTCCTTCGCGGGTTGAAAATGTGGCGACCTGAAGATTACTGAACTTGTCCACACCGCTTGACGTGACAACCCACATATTCCCTTCATGGTCCTCGCAGAATCGGTACACCGAGTTGCTGGAGAGTCCGTCTGCACGCTGATAATGATCTACTCTGCTCGCGAAAATACGATACATTCCCTGTTTAAGCGTCCCCACCCAGAGCGCATTATGGCTGTCCATGAAGAGAGTCTCAATTTCTAGGGTGCGCCCATCCAATCCAGGTGCGATCAATGGCCTCCATGCACCCTTGACGAAGTGCTGCAACCCCATGCCTGGACCAGACAGTGCCATGCCGGCCCAAATGGAGCCATCGGCATCGGAGGCAAAACCTGTGACGCCCTGCATGCCCTGATTGGTTTTCAACCCTTCAGGGTTGTATGTGCTGGAAGAGCCGGGCCTCCAGCGGAAAAGAGCCGTGTCGCCACCGATCCAGAGATTGCCAAGTGAATCCGCAGTCAGCGATGCGGGGAAATTGAAGTCCGGAACTCCATCCGCCTTCCCATAACACTGAGCGCTTGTACCAATTACATGGCAAAGGGGCCCGGAGCCATCGAGAGCTCCCAAATGAGTGAACCAGACTGTTCCGTCGTGATCCTCAAGAATCGAGGTGATGACGCCCATTGCACTTGAGTAATTGACCAAATGCTTGTTTGCCAAGTGGCTGAGACCTGCGTGCGTTCCAATCCAGAGGCTTCCATCGCGCGCCCCGAAAAGAGAGGTGATGTTGGGAGATGGCAGTTGCATTTCGTCCGGTGGAGTCCACGGGACAAATTGAACGCCATCGAAACGACGCAGCCCGGATCGTGTCCCTATCCACAAGTAACCATCCGCTGTTTGAGTGATCGCGGCCGGCGTGCCGGGGAAGACTCCGTCCTGCATTCTCCACGCGGTGTGCGCATATTGAGAGATGCCTCTGCTTGGATCGACCGCTAGGAGCGGGGAGGCTGCGAGGAGCAATAGAAGAACACACAGCGAAAGTGAACGTTGAATTCTCACATTCTTGGCCTCGGCCGTAACACTCGCATGCCGCAATTCAAGTGCGCCCACTTTTGATGCTGGCTCACACACGCGCATTCGTTAGCCAGCAGGGCAGTGAACGATTCAGCCTGTCAAAGACTCGTCGTCATGCCCACGTGTATGCGCCGAAAGCTAAACCATACAGATTCCATGTTTATCGCGCTAGACGAGAATCTGGAGTAGATGTCCTGAAGTTTTCTACAGGTCGAACAGCGAGACTAAACCTGAAGTAGGCCACGCCTGATCGCGATCGTTACTGCGTGCGTTCGGTCATTCGCTCCCAGTTTATCCACGAGGTTCTTGATGTGAAAATTGACAGTGGTTTCGGCAATTGAGAGATGGTCTGCAATTTGCTTGTTGCGGTATCCGTCGCGAATTAGTCTCAGGACGTCCAACTCCCGGTTCGTAAGGTCCTCTTCACCCATATGTTCGGCCAAGCGCGCGGCCACTTCGGATGGGATGTGGCGCCTACCGGCATGGACTGATCGGATGACGTTCAACATTTCCGCTTTCGGCATGCTCTTGAGGATGTAGGCGGATGCCCCGGCTCGTAAAGCCCGCTGTATGTCTCCGTCACTGTCTGACGTGGTGAGCATGATGACACGGGCGTCTTTGAATTCGCCCCGGATTGCCACAAGCGTATCCGTTCCGTCGGTTCCGGGGAGCCGCAAATCCATGAGCGTAATGTCGGGCCGATGTTGACGGAATAATGAAAGTGCCTCTGCAGCGTCATTGGCCTGCGCGAGCAAGAGCATATCCTGCTGCGATCCAATAATGGTGCTCAAGCCCTCCCGGAAAACAGGATGGTCTTCAACACTCAGGATACGAATTGGCTTTGTTGGAACCATTGGGATCTCCCCGTTGGGATGGCGGGCGTCCAGAAACGTGCATTGATTCCCAACAGCATACAGCAAAAGTAAAGCTTGTCGATACCGTGTTCACACTGCGAGTCGCACCCTGGCTTATCCAGCATGATTCGGACTCGGATATCGATCGACAGCGAATTGCGACACCTCCCTGCCTGAAGAAAAATGCAGGAAGAATTCTGCTGAATATAGGGTGGCTCGGGAAATGCCAGGCGCCTATTCTTCATCAAGAACTCTAACCCTGCAACTGGATGTTGGGGGCTACCCGAAATCCTCAGCTTCTTGCGGGAAGGCCGAGATGAACCCAGATCTCTTCAGTTCGACTGACCGAATTCTTCACTCACCGGTAGTCCGCGCAGCGGTCCTAATGATTGCGGCCGAGCCCAATGCAGCAGAACAAATTGCGAATTTCCCGACACGATCGGTGAGAGGTGCGCCTCTTTCGTTCAGGACTTTTGTGCTCTCATTCTTTGTTCTCTGCGCATGTTATACATCCCCAACAAGCGGCCAGACAACGAATCAGAACTCGCCTGACCCATCTCAGTCAGCGCGCCACGTATTCACTCGCGTAATTGGACACTGTGGTCGAGGGGCTAGCGGCTCAGGACGCGGCGACGCAGATTATTTGATGGTCTATAAGTCGAAACAGAGCATTGTTTGTGTCGATCGGAATTTCTGGAGCGTCGAGGAGGACGCGAAGGCAATATCGAAATTCTTCCCTTACTTTGACGCTGTCATTGTGCAGGACAAGGCGCTCTTTCCGGTAAAGACGCCTGATGCTCCGTTCGCCTTTGTAATTACAGTCCCCACGGGCTCAGGTCATGCCGGTTGCGACCTTCGCAAGGTTGGTGCGAACGGGACTTTCTGCAACACAGTCTCTGGCGACTTCTTTACCAAGGCTGATCTCGACCCTGTCACAGAAAATTCTATTTGGGGCTTTTGGGGTTATCTCATTCCCCTGCACGAGTCAATCAATCTCTTCACCGGTCTCTTGTCTCCAGGCTGGCCCACAGATTGGTGGGCCGACCACCGAAGTCCGTTTCCCAACGCGATGGACGTAGAGCTCTTGCGCTCGATTGCCGCGAAAGCAGACGCTCTCGATCCCGCCATGCGCAGCGAAATTGCGGCCTCAGCAGATCTGCAATTGCACCGGTTTGCCGATCCAGCGAACCCAACAAGGAAATATGACAGGGAGGTGGCGATGTTTCTCGATCTCTTTGATCGGTTCGGGGGATTCGCATCTTATGCTCGCGCATTCGAATATGCGATCGGCGAGGACAGGCTGCAGTGGACTTCGGTTTCACAGGTCACCAGCTTTAATGGCGACGACAACCATAGTGAGAACCTTAGCGAATATGTCATCGCCTATTTGCAATTGGGATTTGGCACCGATCAAGATCTGACACCGATGTTTCGTGCTGCTGGTGTAGGGACCATGGACAAGAAGATCGCCCCATATGAAATTGATTCCACAAAGATAAGAGAGATAGCGACCGCGCACTGTTCAATCCGCGCGGCTGCAAACGCCGGTTTGAACGCTAACAGACAACTACGTGCACTACAGGCAGGCAACTTTATGAACGCCATCGCGCGGGGAGGCTCCAGTAGTTCGTGCCCAATCGAATGCACGTTTCGCGATAACAGCTGTGTTGCCAAATTCTAGTGCGGAGGCAGCAATGGGAAACGAAAAGATCGACAATGTACAGATCACTCAAATCGAACGCTTGGCCTGGTCTGAAAATGGAAACGTGGTCCACTGCCTGTTTGCCCGTGCTGCTTCCCTTGATCGCCTGGGAATAAGCCTGCTCCGAGTGGGCCTGGTTATCGTCCTCGTATGGATTGGAGCACTCAAGTTTGCCGACTACGAAGCCGACAGCATCGTTCCGCTCGTGGCGAATAGTCCGCTCATGCGTTTCGTATACCATCATCCGGGTCCCGAGTATCGCGCCTATATGAACAAAGAGGGCGAACTGGTTCCGGCACACCACACTTGGCAAGTGACGAATGGGACCTACGCGGTATCCCACGTGCTTGGCGTGGTGATTGTCGCGCTCGGTCTCATGATAGCGACACACAGATTTCTTCCGCAGATAGCGGCCGTTGGTAGCGCACTCGTCATCCTGATGGCCTGCACGACGCTCTCATTTCTCGTGTCTACCCCTGAAGCATGGGTGCCGGCCATCGGCAACACGACTCACGGATTTCCGTTTCTCTCGGGTGTCGGACGGCTCATTGTGAAGGATGCGATTATGTTTGGCGCTGCGGTAACCACTATGGCTGACTCAGCGAAGAAATACATCTTCCGAAGTTAAGGATATTGACGAGCGGAAACGGGATCATGGGCAATTATCGGACGCTGATTCGGCCCTTCTAATTGGTGCATGTAGAGTCGTACGGCAGTCAAGGCTGTTTTGCAGAGGAAAACATGGAACCGAAGATCAATCGCGACGATCGAGCCATCGGCTCCACGCAAGTTCTCATGGACATTGGACGATGGGCCTTGCTTGTATGCCTATACATGCTCAGCTTCAGGGCAGCGTTCACTTTTGTTACCTCGCGAGTACCAGTGTCCTGGGTCAAGACATCCTGGTTCTACGGCTACTTGTCCCATGCCTGTTTGCTTCTGATAGCGCTGGGTTTCATGGCTATATTGAAGCCCTTCTTCTGCGGGAACTTTGGGCTCCAAGGACCTCGTCCAGGCAAGTCCTACATCTGGCCCGCGTTTTGGATTGGAGCCTGCTTTGGATTTTTGATGCTCATCGTCGATCATTACCCCAGTTTGATTTCCCGATCCGCCCCTCCCGGGCCATACGCGACGAATCTGCGGAATGTTGTCCCATGGCTGGTGATGGAGGGTGTAGTTGTCGGCTTCACGGAAGAAACTCTCTTTCGCGGCCTCTTTCTCGGATACCTGGTGACCAGGATAACCCGCAATGTACGAATTGGCACGCTCCGCATTTCAGTTGCCGGAATCATCGTAGCAGTCACTTTTTCTTTGGCACATGCACAAGCGTTCTGGCACACATCCCTCTTCTCAGCTTTAGGCCAGCAACTTTACGCCATCGCGATAGGGATCCTCTGTGCCTATTTATTCGAAAAGTCCGGGAGCCTGTTGGCCCCGGCGATTGCCCACAATGCCGGAGACTTTGTGGAATGGTGCTGCTGTTTCACAATGACGGCGCTATGGCACAGGTAGGCAAGCGTCAACCTGACTGCAATAGAGGCGGCTCATAGGCATCAATCCGTGCCGCAAAGTTGCAAATGTCGTTGAGAGGCAATAGGCAGGCAGCGATCAAGGCGAACAAGAGAAGACTGAACCCAGGAGGAAAAGGATATGCAGACTGTAATCGAGAGTCATATGAACACCATCGTTCACTCGGCGGAAGAGCCAACCTTTGCCGTTGTTGGCACGCTGTTGCAATTCATCTCCACTCCGGAACAGAACGGCGGGAACATGAGCGTGATGCGCGGCGGGATACCACCAAGGGCAGTGATCCCGCTCCACAGCCACGCCAGCCCGGAGATCTTCTACGTCCTGGAAGGAACAATGGAAGTCTTCCAGGATGATGGACAATTGTCGGGATGGCAAACAGCAGAGGTTGGAGACCTGGTGACCATTGCCGGCGGAGTCAAGCATGCTCTTCGTAATCCAGCCGATGTGGCAGTATCGGCTGTTCTGGTGAGCGATGCGCAGCTTCATCACTTCTTCGGGGAGTTGGCGCATCCTCTTGGCCCAGGAGAGGCTCCACCGGTCCCGACTCCGGATGTGATGCAGAAGCTTTTTGAAGTTGCTGCGCGATATGGATACTGGATCGGCTCACCACAAGACAATGCCTCAATCGGAATACTTGTCGGTTGATATTGGGCTGCGCGAGTGCGGTCCATATCTCAGCGATCGCCTGAAGAAAAGTACAGCGCAAAAACAATTGAATTCAATGTGGCCTGAATTTGCTCCTTAGCTCATTCTTGCCTTAGTTGCCGATCGGGACTTGTCAATGGTTGGCCCCAACGAAGGAGAAACCCTATGTTCAGAAACAAGTGGTTCGTAACTCTTGTAATTTGCCTGGGCGCTGGCCTTGGCGTGTTCCTTCAGGATAGTGCCAGCGCGATGGCGCAGGAGGCTCTCCACATCGATGTTCCCACAAAACTGGAGAAGGCGAATGTCGTTATCGATTTCGGCCACGCAGTGTACGCAGGCGACATGCCATTTGCACTCGGAGACATAAATCTGCTTGCCAGTGACGTGCAAGAATGGAACGCCCAGGGCCAGATTGTGGTGATCTTTCACGGCGATGCAGCCTATCTCATCTTGAACGACGAATCGTACAACGCCAATCGGCATGTAACTACCGGGAACCCATACAAGACAGTCTTGAACGGCCTCATTGCTAAAGGCGTGCAACTTGAGCTCTGCGGTGCTACCGCGAAAGGCAACCACTGGGGCAATGCCGATCTCCTCCCCGGGGTTAAGGTCAACCGCAATGCGATGGTAAGAGTGACTCAGCTCGAGCAAGACGGTTACACGATGATCTACCAGTAAAAACGGCGATCAAGTTTGTCGCGAGAGCAACACGTCGAAAAGGGGGTAGTCATGAAAATGTGGCAGCTTGCGGTTCTGCTTAGCGGTCTAGTATTGCCGGGAATGCCTTCAAAACTGAAGGCGAGCGAAACCAACGGAATTGTGAACCTTCCCAGCAATCATTCGGTTGACCAGACAGTGGACAGACTCAAGAATCTTTTGCAGGCGAAGGGGATCACCCTGTTTGCCCTGATTGACCACAGTGGCGAAGCGGAAAAAGTGGGTATGAAAATGCCCCCCACGAAACTGTTCATCTTCGGAAGTCCTAAAGCCGGCACGCCCCTTATGCTGGCCGCTCCCAGCATTGCCATCGACCTGCCGTTGAAGATTCTGGTTTGGGAAGACGCCCAGGGAAAGGTTTGGCTTTCGTACAACAGTCCGGAGTATCTGAAGAAGCGCCACAGCCTGCCGCAGGACCTGGTGCAGAACATCGCGGCTGTGAAAACACTTGCCGAAAAAGCCGCGGAGTAGTGACGACTCATTGTCGCAATCACGAACGACGCCAAGTGGATCTTGCGGGTAGATGATTGTCAACAAGGAAAATCGCTCCAATTGCCTCGCGGCGCCAATTCGCATGTTGCGAAGGTGCTGCCAGGCAACGTTCAAGCGAAGGCTGCTTCCATATCCGCACTTATTGCTCTGCATCGCGTTGATCTCGGTAAAGCTGGCAGGCCAGGCTACGCCTCAGCCTTCGGCCGTGGGCACAGACTTTCAGAGTTGGGATGAGCTCGATGCTTTAACCCAGTTGAGTTCTAAGTTGGATGTCACATGGATAGCGCGCGAACGATTCAGTAAGGAACTTCGCAACCCGGCGAATTATCTCTTCGGAACGGATTGGAACTTTGGGATAAGCAAGAACGTTGTTCTTACGCCGTCCTGGTATTACTTTGCCTCACGCAAGGCATCCGGCGCAATGACGCATGGCCAGTCGCCGGTACTTGGAATGACGCTAATGTTTTCGCGCGGGAAGATCATCGGATCTGACCGCAACCGCTTGTGTGGGAGATTTGGCCCGGATGGAATTGGGCCATCGTGGGACTACCGAAATCGACCCCGGCTCGACTATCTGATTGGACCTTTGCGTCGGAGCACATCCGTGTTTGTGTGGGATGAGGCAGTCTACTATTCGAGCACCAAGGGCTGGACGAGGAACCGAATTGCAACCGGCGCCCGAAAGGAAATAAGCGAAAGCCTGGCGGCCGATCTCTACTACCAGCATGAAGGAAATGCGACCGGCACGCCTGCACACATCAATACGCTCGCACTCCTCGTCGAGTTGCGAATTATCAGAACTACACATTCCCGTTCTCAATGAGGCGAGCCCGGGTCGGCGGTCAATCGCGCGAAGCGCCGAACTTTGGCAAGGTTACGATTCCTGAAGAAAAATGCAGGGCGAAACCTATCGCAATAAATGTGGTTGCAAAGACGATTCTCATTCAAGCTCATGATCAAGACAAATGGGGCAGGGGGGCGTGACAAATGGCGCAAAGAGCTCAGCCGATGACGCGTGATTTTCCGGACATTGTTAAGGCAGACGGAGAGCAACCAATCTTTGCACCGGGTGATCAGGTGAGAATCTCGATGCGATTCCCGATCGGTCATTTCCGTGTCCCGAATTACATTCGCGGAAAGAACGGCATGGTCGAAGCCGTGATCGAACCCACCATCATCAATAACGAAGAAGAGGGATTCGGACGGAATGCTGGCAACAAGCGCCACTACTACAGGATCGCGATTCCATTGACGGAACTGTGGCCAAACTATGCTGGTTCGTCGAACGATGGACTACGCATTGAAGTGTTCGAGACCTGGCTTGAAAGGATCAGAGGATGAATCAGCAAATTCACGACCATACGCCGGCTCCGGACTCGAACCACGCGGCCCCCGGGTATTACGAAGTGATGGAGACCGCAGTTCGCGAACTGCTCTTCGAGAGGAAACTCATCACTCCGGGCGAGATCAGACGGCAGATCGAAGTGCTGGACTCACGCACTCCCGCGCTGGGCGCGAAGGTTGTCGCGCGTGCCTGGGTTGATCCCGAGTTCAAGGCGCGGCTGCTTGCAAACGGACGCAAGGCATGCGAGGAATTCGGGATCAGCTTCTACGACGAGACGGACCTGATCGTGCTTGAGAACACCGACGAGGTGCATAACCTCATCGTGTGCACGCTCTGCTCGTGCTACCCGAGGCCGGTGCTGGGGCTGCCGCCGGATTGGTACAAGCTGAAGCCTTACCGGGCACGCGCCGTCAAGGAGCCAAGATCGCTCCTGGCGGAGTTTGGAACCATCATTCCGGAAGATGTTGAGGTTCGCGTCAGCGACTCAACGGCGACGGTGCGCTATCTCGTCCTGCCGCAGCGACCGGCGTCAACTGAGGATTTCAGCGAGGAGCAACTGGCTGCGCTGGTTACTCGCGACGCAATGATCGGCGTGGTCAAGGCCGAGATTCCTGAGACGAAGGAGACGCCTCAATGACGCAGACCGAACACTTGATCAAGCATTTGCCCACGGAGCTTGGCGGGTTGGACGCTGGACCGCTGGTACGCGTAGAGCACGACCTGGAGCCATGGGAAAAGCGCTGCCACGCGCTCGCCGACGTTCTCGATTTCCATAAAATCATCAGCACCGAAGAGAAGCGTCGCGGAGTGAGCGCGCTTGGCAACGAGATTGTCGGCAGTCTCACCTATTACGAACGCTGGATCGTTGCCTTTGCCAACATTCTTTTTCAGAAGGGGATTCTTACACCGGAAGAACTGGCGGTGAAGATGGACGAAGTCATGGCGCGCAGCGGCGAAGAAACCACCAGCTGCACTAATTAGAGGCCGGCTGATGACATTCATAGATAAGCGACCGGACTTCCCGCTACTGACCAAGCGCACCATCCTGGCGCACATTTCGATATGCCGTGGATGCTGCTGCGGAGCCGTCGAGAAGGGCAAGCCGGAGGTTCCAGTGGACTGGATGAAGGATGAGTGGAAGAAGCGCGAATTAAAAAAGAGGATTCAGCTGACAATTACCGGGTGTCTTGGACCGTGCGACTTGTCCAACGTTGTAAATATCAACTCCTCAGCGGGGATGGCCTGGTGCGGCACGTTGCGTGAGTTCGGCCATTATTCGGCGCTGCTCGAATGGGCCGCGATGAGCGCTGGAGCCGGAGAACTGGCGCCGCTTCCCGACGAGCTTGAAAAACTTCAGTTCGACCCATTCCTAAGAGCAGATTCTATCGCTTCTTGAGGAACGAGTGAGCCATGCGAGCGGGGTGAAGCGTGAATTCGTTAACTAATGAAGCGCCTGTTTGTTTCATAGAGTCAGATCTGCAGCTCGCGCTGCTTCGGCGTGCGGGAGCGGAGTTCACGGGCACGCTTCTATTGGTAGTGGTCTTGATGGGGACCAGGCTGAACGGCCTCCAGGCTATGGCCGGGGGACGAGATGCAGGCCAGCTAGTGGGTCCTGTGGCTGCGGGCGGTGCGCTGGCAGGATTGATTATTGCGTTCGGCCCGCTTTCTGGAGGCCAGCTTAACCCGCTCATCACCTTTCTGCAATGGCTGTTTCGGCTGCGGAATACGACTTGTGCGATCACTTACGTTGCCGCTCAGTTTGCCGGAGGAGTGTGCGGTGCGTTCATTGCGGCCATTGCCGAGAGATCAACTGGCAGACTAGGAGAGACTGTGACCGCTCAACCGAGCTCAACGATCGCCGAACTCCTATCATCAGCTGGGCTCATGGTTGTTGTCTTCAGTTGCACGGCGGGCGCGCGGAAGGAATGGGGCGCATTTGCCGTTGGAGCCTGGTTAACCGCTTCTTCCGTCGCGATCCCTTTCACTTTTGCGAATCCTGCGGTGGCTTTGGGCGTGGCTCTGCCGTTTCATGCGGACAAGATCCGTAGCACCCTGTATTTGACAGTCCTGATCGAATTTGCTGGAGCGATGGTCGCGTGCGTAGTTCTTGCGCTGTTATTTCCCAGGCAACTGCGTTTATCCGTACCAGTGATCGGTGGAAACAAGGTGGAAAGCAATGTGGCCGAATATTGAGCCGGCCAGGAAGAGCGAATGACCATGATGAACGAAGTTATTGTTTTGGGTTTGGCTCTCGGGATGCGGCACGGTGCCGACCCCGATCACCTTGCGGCCATCGACGGACTGACCCGAATTCGTCCGCGGCGCGCGAATGGAGTCTATTTTGCGCTTGGTCATGGGCTGGTGGTGATTTTGCTGGCAGTGGGAATTGGACACGTGCTTGCCGATCGCTTTGCGTTTGTTGGGCCATGGAGCTTGATCCTGATTGGCGCGATTAACTCCTGGAAGCTGATTCGAGGGTCCGCGCAACCGCCGCTGAACAGGCGCCCAGTGATCGCGCAGCCTTTCCTGTTGGGAATGCTGCTGGCGGCCGGGTTCGAGACCGCCTCGCAGCTTTCGGCGATGATTCTCGCAGGACAGACGAACGCGTGGCTGCTGGGCGGGGCGTTTTCCCTGGGGATGGTCCTGGTGGACGGGCTGGACGGCTTTCTCGCGGCATCAACGCAGGCGCTGGCTGCGACCGGTCAGGTAAAGGCCAAGGCGGCTTCGCGCGCCCTCGGAATCCTCGTGGTGGTCTTCGCATTCGCGCTCGGTTTCGCGGAACTGGCCGGCGTAGAGCTGAATCGCTTTGCTTTTTCCACAGGGATTGGGCTCTTCGCAACGGTTCTCGGAATTCGCATCTGGGCACGATCGGATTTCGAAGCAACGGCAATGAGTTCGAGCGTTGCTGAACAGGCAAAAGGGATAATGCTGATCGATAGCGGGAACATCTGAACAAGGAGCGATGTCGATGAAGATGGTTGCTGAACAGATTCCCGGTTACACGTATGGAAACCCAGACATTGAAAGATCTCCCGTATCGATGGATGAGTTGAAAGAGCTGAAAGTCAGCGTCGGATTCTCGGTAGACGATGAGCGCTATCTCCGGCTGGCTGGAGAGGTGTTGACTGGCCAGACGAAGCAGATCGTCGACCATTGGCGCAGCAGAATCATCGCAAGCATACCGCACCTTGCCAAACACTCCCGCTCGCTGGATGGAACCGCGCTGCCCGATTATGCGGCGAAGAGCGGGCTACGCTTTCAACAATGGGTGCTTGATACCTGTCTGAGGCCTTACGACCAGGGCTGGATCAACTATCTGCATGAGATCGCGCTGCGGCACACGGCACTCAAGAAAAACAAGGTCGATGGTGTCAATTCGACGCCGCATGTACCCCTGCGAGATATCGTTGGTTTCCTTGCGGTCATGAACGAAACCATTAAGCCGTATCTTGCGGCAAAGGGGCATTCTCAGCAAGATGTCGACGGGATGCACCGGGCATGGTGTAAGTCAATGCAACTCCAGGCAGCACTGTTAGCGAGGCCCTACACCGACGCCAGGCTGGCGCCGAACGAATGGTGATCCGTTTCTCAGACAGGCATCGGTCCCCATAGGAGGTCAGAATATGGCTACGACATTCCATACTTTGTCTGAAGGCGAATCGCATTTCGCTATTCCGTCCGAAAACCACAAGACAGCGATCGTAACTGGCGCGTCTAGCGGCATTGGCTTGGGCATTGTCAATTCGCTTATGGCACGCGGTTACAATGTCGTCGCGAACTCGCGCGCCATTACGCATTCCCGGATGCTGGAACCCAATGAAAGCCTCTTGCTTGTCGATGGAGACATCGGCGCGGAAGGGACGGCGGCAAAGCTCGTGGATGTCGCATTGGAAGAATTTGGACGTATTGACCTACTCGTCAACAATGCCGGCATCTTTATCCCGAAGCCCTTTACGGATTTCACCAAGGACGAATTCGAAAGGATGATTTCAACCAACCTGTTTGGTTTCTTCTTCGCGACTCAGAGGGCGATTACCCAAATGCGGAAGCAGAAGTCCGGCCACATTGTGACTATGACTACCTCTCTGGCTGACCAGCCCATTTCAGGAGTTCCAGCGGCTCTCACAAACTTGACCAAAGGGGGACTGCAATCGGTTACAAAGGCCCTGGCCATTGAGTTTGCCGGCCAAGGCATTCGTGTGAACGCAATCGCGCCGGGAGTTGTTGATACCCCGATGCACGCCCCGGAGAGCCATGAGTTCCTCAAGCAATTGCATCCCATTCAGCGTCTGGCTGCAATCTCCGAGATCGTCGAGGCACTGCTCTATCTCGACTCGGCGGCCTTCGTTACCGGTGAGGTCTTGCATGTGGATGGAGGTGCACATGCCGGAAGGTGGTAGCGTAGCTTCGGCTCGCATTGCGAAGAGATGGAATGAAACTCTGATTACGGAGCGCCTGAATATAACCTATCCAATTGTTCAGGGCCCGCTTGGAGGCGGAGGGTCGACGCCGAGCCTTGTCTCGACAGTATCGAATGCCGGTGGCCTGGGTTCTTACGGAGCCCTTACGTTGGCTCCCAGCGACATTTTGAATGTTGCTGCGGAAATTCGCCATCTGACCAGCGAGCCATTCGCTCTCAATCTATGGGTTTCCAACTACGATCCAGATGCAGTATCGCTGGATGACGATGCATCTGAGCGAGTGCTGGATCTCCTCACGCCATATTTCAAAGAATTGGGCATGGAGCGGCCAGCAGTCCCCAAAGCAATTATCCAGGACTTCGAAGAACAGGCCGCCGCGGTCATCGAGGCGCGGCCTGCGGCATTCAGCTTTATATTTGGCATACCCTCTTCGAAGATCCTCCGTACCTGTCGTGACAGAGGCATCATTACGATGGGAGGAGCCACAACTGTCGATGAAGCAATAGCGCTTCAAAAGGCTGGGGTAGATATTGTCATCGCTACCGGCTTCGAATCGGGCGGCGCTAAGCCATCGTTCCTCAAACCTGCTCAAGAATCCTTGACTGGCACCTTTGCATTGATTCCTCAGGTTGTCGATGCGACAAAGTTGCCGGTCATAGCTGCAGGTGGAATCGCCGATGGAAGAGGATTGGCGGCGGCACTCAGTCTTGGCGCGTCCGGCGTCCAGATTGGTACAGCGTTTCTAGCCTGCAACGAATCCGGAGCCACCCAACTCGAGCGAGATTCTTTGTTTCAGCCGGACGCCAGGTACACGGTGCTGTCTCGCGTATTTGCAGGACGGCTCACAAGAAGCATTCAAAACCGCTACTACGCGGAGATGAAGGCCTACGATGAGCGGTTGCCTGGTTTTCCCACACAGGCAATGCTAACCGGCACACTTCGCGAGGCAGCACTCGCACAAGGGCGCGCGGATCTTCTTTGGCTATGGGCCGGTCAAGCGGCGCCGCTCCTGCGGTTCCGAAAGGCTGGAGAGCTAATGGATGCTTTAGTGCGAGAGGCTGATCAACTATTCGCCAAGTTTTGGCAACCGCAAGTCTCGTCGAGAGTTGGATCGACCAAACTGGACGTCGAATATGCTTCCTCGTAGAGATTTGTAGAAACCTGTGACCCTCCAACTCTGGCACTCAAAAGGAGTAAATCATGACCCGCAGAGATTTCGTCACAACAGGCACCACCACGCTCGCCACAGCCGCTATTCCGGCCTCGGCTGCCGTGCACGCGACAAACCATCCCGACATTCCAATCACGCATATTCGGCGTGTGCAGGCAGATGGTGTGAACATGTTCTATCGCGAAGCTGGCCCGGCAGATGCGCCGGTGATTTTGCTGCTGCATGGGTTCCCCACAAGCTCCTTCCAGTACCGCGAGTTGATTCCGCGGCTGGCGGACAAGTATCGGATCATCGCGCCGGACCTGCCGGGTTTTGGCTTTACTGAGGTTCCGCCTGAGCGCGGCTACACGTACAGCTTCGACTGTCTTGCAAAAACCGTGGAAGCCTTTACGGAGGCGCTTCACCTGAGCCGCTATGCGCTGTATCTGTTCGACTACGGTGCGCCGACCGGGTTTCGGCTCGCGATGGCACATCCGGAGCGTGTAACGGTGATCGTCTCGCAAAATGGCAATGCGTATGAAGTGGGACTGGGTGATGCGTGGGCGCCGATCCAGCAGTACTGGCGCGAGCCGACCGCGGAGCATCGCGAAGTAGTACACCAGGCACTAAGTCCGGCCGGGATTCGTTCGCAATATACCGACGGAGTTCCTCATCCGGAACGAATCGACCCAGTCGGGTATACCCTGGATGCGGCCATGATCGCTCGTCCGGGAAATATGGACATCCAGCTCGATCTATTTCTGGACTATGCCAACAATGTGAAACTCTATCCAGCGTTTCAGGAGTACTTCCGCAATTCGAAGCCGCCTCTGCTGGCGATCTGGGGGCGGTTTGATCCATTCTTTATCTCAGCGGGTGCGGAGGGGTTCAAACGGGATAACCCGAACGCGACGGTCCAGTTTCTTGATACCGGTCACTTTGCACTGGAAACGAATGTGCAGGATGTGGCTTGGGCAATTCGGCAGTTTCTGGCGAGGAACAACATCTGAGGTCGCCGGAAAAATCAGGCCAGCAGGTCGACCGCATTTCAAGAGGAGCAGCCAGATGAAGATTTATAGAGTGGAGCAGCCTAGCGGGGACTTCATTGAAACAGTAGTGCCCGATCCAGTTGCAATGGCCGGCGAGGTCCTCGTTCGCGTTCGTGCGAGTGGCGTCAATCCTCTGGATACCAAGATTCGAGCAGGCCAGGCCGCTCATGCAAAGCAGCCCTTGCCAGCTGTGCTGGGTCTGGATATGGCGGGCGTCGTGGAAGACGTAGGAGAAGGAGTGATCGGGTTCAAGCGGGGAGATGAGGTCTATGGCATGACAGGAGGAGTGGGAGGACTGCAGGGCTCACTCGCGGAATTTGTTGCCGCCGACGCAAATCTGCTTGCTCACAAACCGATGAGCCTTTCGATGCGCGAAGCCGCGGCTCTACCACTGAGTACCATCACGGCCTGGGAGGGACTTGTCGATCGCGCCGGTGTTCACGCGGGGCAAACGGTGTTGATTCACGCCGGCGCTGGTGGCGTCGGACACGTCGCGGTGCAGATTGCTCACGCCCTCGGAGCGCGGGTCTTTGCGACCGTCTCCGCGGATAAAACTGAGATCGCGACACGGTTCGGAGCAACTGCGATCGACTACAAGGCCCTTTCTGTGGAAGAGTATCTTGCCAGATACACCGGCGGCGCAGGGTTCGACGTGGTCTATGACACCGTAGGAGGAAAGACTCTCGACGATTCTTTCGCATCCGTTTGCCAGTACACGGGGCATGTCCTTAGCTGCCTCGGCTGGGGGTCTCATTCGCTCGCTCCCCTGTCTTTCCGAGGAGCGACGTATTCAGGCGTCTTCACTCTATTCCCGCTGATCACCGGAAAGGGCCGCGCTCATCATGGAGAGATTCTAGCCGCAGCTGCAAAACTGGCCGACGAAGGAAAACTCAAGCCCCTTCTGTCGACTGAACGCTTCGACGCCTCTACCATCGGCCAGGCGCATGCGCTTGTAGCCTCAGGCTCCCTCGGCAAGGTCGTAGTGGAGTTTTAAGCGCTTCAATTCTCCTGCCGTTAAGTCGCGATCATCAGAATCTCTAAACAGACGTCTCGTGGTTCCATATCTGATAAAAACGCGACCCTTGCCACTCTATTTCTGGCTTGTCGATCTTTTCGGAATGACGCGGGATCAAGCTCAATACTTATGGTCGTGGACAGAGGTCGAGTGGACTGATGACGCGGGTGCAAATTTGGCTCAATAATCCCTTTGCCAGGGCATCCCAGGGCTTCTACCGTAGCCGTCCGTTGCGCCTGATTTCATTGACTTACGAATTCCTGCGTTGCCGTTACGGCAGAAGTCAACAATGAATGCATCATTATGATCTGCTACGCGGTGCCATCGGCTCATTCGTGGAATTCACCGGCATCAAACCGTTCTGTCCACGATCTACGAATCTTATTGAACTGAATACACCTTTCGCAACTTTTGCCGATGGCTCGTGATTCTCCTCAGACAGTTTCAATAAATCCCCGCTTCATTGCTATCGTAACGGCATGGGTTCTGTCATTTGCACCCAACTTGCACATGATGCTGCTCATATGAGCTTTAATTGTTCGCTCCGTTACTTGCAGGTCGTCAGCAATGATTTTGTTTGAGATGCCACGGGCTACCTTCCGTAGAACTTCGATCTCGCGTTCGCTCAACTGATCCATGGCAACGTGCTCCGCCAGTTCAGCTGCGATTTCGGGAGGAACATGGCGCCGCCCGGAATGAACAATACGGATTGTTTCCAACAGTTCCTTCCGGATCATGCTCTTCAATAGATATCCACGGGCGCCCGCATGAAAGGCACGCAATGCCTGGATATCTCCCCGGTATGTGGTCAAGACCACGATGCATGCCGTAGGAAATTCGCTACGAATGGCATCGATTGCATCGATACCATTCATGTCGGGCAACTGCAGATCCATGAGCGTCACATCCGGACGAAGCTCCCGATATCGTTCGATTGCTTCGCTTCCGGTTGCCGCCTCGCCGACCAGCATCAGGTCCTCCTCCTCATCGATCACCGCAGCGATTCCCTTGCGCAAGAGCAGATGATCGTCCACAGCAAGTACCCTGATCTTGCGAATAGTGGTCATTTTGATTCTCCTTTGTCCGAGGTACGTCTCTTCCTCGTCCAGGATAGCCACCACGACTCTCTCTGGTGTGAACGGTGCATCGGCAGAACCAATTCCAGTTCAGTGCCTCCGGTGGGGCGACTCCAAATACTCAATTTAGCGCCAATTTTATCTGCCCGTTCGCGCATACCAGAGAGTCCCCAATGCCCCGGCCGTCCGTGGAGTAGAACTTCCGGATCAATTCCAACCCCACTATCGCGAATCCTCATCTTGAGCGCGCCAGGGTCATAGATGATCTCCGCTTCAACTCCAGAGCCATTGGAATGCTTGAATGCGTTCCCGAGGGCTTCCCGTCCAATACGACAAATCTCATCGCGGACAATCGGATCAATCTTATCTTCCGCCCCAGTCACTTTCATCGAAAACGACATGGCCTGTGCTTGCGCGAGCTGATTTCCGTACCTTGCTAAGGACTCTGATAATTCATCATCGTACGTTGAATCTGTGCGAAGGTCATGGATGCGATCGCGTCCTTGAACCAGCGCTTCGTCTGCATAGTTGAGCCCCTGCTCGAATACCTCTCGTGTCGGATCGCTCTTTTGCAGGTGTCTTGTTGCCGTTTGAAAATGGAGTATGACTGCTTGGAAGTCCTGGAGTAAAGTATCGTGGAGTTCCCGAGCGATTCGCTCCCGTTCATTGAGGCGCTCCCCTAATCTGGCTTTGATATTCGCGGTGACTTGTCTGAGGCGAATCGAGTACAACAGCCAGATTAGACTTGCAGCTGCTACTCCCAAGACAATCCGGAACCAAATTGTCTGGTAAAAAGCTGGGAGGATAAAGAACTCCACTGTCGCCCCGGTCGCATTCCAGACTCCATCGTTGTTCGACGCAATCACATGAAAGCGATACGGCCCGGGACGCAAGTCGGTATAGAAGGCCTGGCGCCGATTCCCTGGATCTTGCCAATCTCTATCCCGCCCCTCAAGGCGATAGCGAAATTGTACTTTTTGCGGCACCACATAGCTCAGCGCCGTGTAGTCGATTTGGAGATCACGTGTGCGAGCAGGAATTCGCAGAGACTCCTGAACCGAATATCTCTTTCCATCGGCAACGAGATTCTCAATGTGAACGGGCGGAGGAAATGAGTTCTGAGGAAGGTGTGCCGGATCCAGGACACTGATCCCTCCTTGAGAAGTAAGCCAGACGCGGCCGTCGGGCCCATTGGATAAAAATCGTGAGACGAGACCGCTCGGCTGAGCTCCGTCATTGAGATCAAAGAATTGAGGGACAATGTGGCTTCCGGATTCTAATCCATGGATTGTTGCCACACTGTATTTCGCAACGCCGCACATGGTCGCAACCCAAAGATTTCCGTCACGATCCACGTCTAACGAATAGTGCAACGCGCAACGTAGACCTGGAAAGACGCTTACGGGCAGATAAGCTCCATCCTTGAGAACATTTAACCCCTTCTGTGTGGTTGCGAATATCGTTCCGTCCAAGGTCACCGCGATGTCTGTCGCCCATTCTCCGGTAGTGGAACGAGCGATTGTCGTCAGTGTTGTGCCCGATTGATGAATTACGTCTCCATTCCTCAGTGCAATCCAGATCCCATCCGTTGAATCTGCTGCCAGAGCATAAGGTTGAGCAGGAAGAGATACCCGCGTTGCTTGAAGGGTTAGGGCAGATATTCGATATAGTCTCCTATATTCCGGCGCTACACCAATTGCCCACAGGCTGCCGTCTTTGCTTTCGGCCAAGTCTACTATGTCTCCCAGGCTTGCCGATCCCTCCAACTTTATTGGAGCCGACTTACTACCAGAGCGTAGGTAGAGTTTGTCATCGTACCCTAACCACAGACGGTCCTCGCGATCTTCAAATATCGTGGTCAAGACGTCGCCAGGTGGATTCTGAACCGTTCGGGAATGGCCGTTGCGTAGGGCAAAGAGTTTTCCATCTGATTTAAACAATATGGTTCCGTCATGGAGAGGCACGGCTGTCTCCACAACGTCCGTATCCGATTCTCCTGTGTAAACAGGCTTGAAACTCAGGTCTCGGAATTCGTCGATGCCTGAGTAGGTAGCGACCCAGATGTTGCCTTCATGATCCTCGGTAATGGATTGAACCCAATTGCCGGACAGGCCGTTTTTGCGCGCGAAATACTCTGCACGTCCCTGATATATACGTACGACTCCGGAGTTGACGGTGCCGCACCAGATGGCGCCGTGACTATCCTCGAAAATTGAGAATAACTTCAAAGTTTCCGGGGCGAGACCGGCAATCGAGGGCTTTCTGAGTTTGCCGTCGCGAAAGAGTTGTAGTCCACGCCCCTCCCCTGTGTTGCCGAAGGCAACCCAAACATCTCCCTCTGCCGTAGGAATCAGTCCGGCGACTCCCGTTCCCTGAATCTCTTTGTGATGATTCGTGGCTACTCGAGAGGAGTGAGGTGTCCACTGAATTATCGTATTGATTGTTCCCAACAGGAATTCACCGTTCGCATCCTGCGCCATCTCGCTAATAAAGCTAGTGTGAATGCCGTCATTTGCTCCGTGACAGCGGAGTGATGGACCGAGTACCTGGCAGAGAGGGCCATCTTTATCACTTGCATGGCCGCGGCCGATCCAAATTGTTTTGTCGCGAGCCTCCATGATGCAAAAGATAGCGCCCGTGTGGTCTCTGTAATCTCTCAGGCTCTTGCCGTCCCAATGTAACAAAGACCCTACGGTTCCGATCCAGAGCGTCCCATCAGATGCACCACGGAGATAAGTGATTCCCGCCGTGATTGCAGGTTGACCGGTGGCCTGTTCCCACGGAGTGAACCTGACTCCATCAAAACGCACCAGACCAGAAGTCGTGGCAATCCAGAGATAGCCGTCTGTCGTGCGAGTCATGAAAAGCGGGGAACCGCTGAAATAAGCATCCTGCACGCGCCAGTCTCTGTGACCGGCTTGAGTTAGCGGCATAGATGGATCCAAGGCCAGGGCGAGGGCCGGAGCAAGGAAGACGATTGAGACGAGGATAAGACAATCAAGAAGTCCGGGGTGTCGACGCAATCCAGGCATATATTTCATCGATCCTGTTTCTGTGATGGGCTGCGCATTCGGAATTCAACCTCCCTCATTGCCGTTCCCTTAACGCAAGCGAAGCCTCGTCCTCCAGAAGCATTGCATGCAATCGCGTTGCAAGCTACGACAGAATAACGCCAACCTCGCCTTCCTGGGAACTGGACTAAAGTACAGTCCGCAATCCGTACCATCGTCGTTGCCCGTTGCGGTGCCTCGCGATAGCGTTCAAGGCATGTAGGACCTTCCCATTGTTTGGTTGGTCAGTGGATGCCGCGTTCCTTATGTTCAGGCATGCGTTGATCGAATGTCTAGTTGCATCCGCTTGTCCGCTCACTTTCAAAAAACACTACGGTAAAGCCGTAGTTCCAACGCTGACAAAGGAGTATCCCATGGGTACACGTTTCTCAAGGAGTAAATGGATGGAACATCTGGATTCGGCACGCAAGGCCGCATTTGTCGGGCTTTTCGCATTGGCGCCGCTGACTGGGAATGCACAAAATGGCACTCCTCAGCCAGTCCAACTCCGCAATATCGTGCTCGTTCATGGAGCGTGGGCGGACGGATCAAGCTGGAATAAACTCATTCCATTCCTGGAGGAGAAAGGCTTTCACGTCACAGCCGTACATCTCCCCTTTACCACGCTTGCTGACGATGTGGCCGCCGTGAAGCGCACACTGGAGCTTCAGGACGGTCCTGTGCTTCTGGTCGGCCACTCCTATGGTGGAGCCGTCATCACGGAAGCCGGGAACGATCCAAAGGTGGCAGCGCTGGTCTATGTGGCGGCATTCGCTCCCGATTCCGGACAATCCGCCGGCGATCAAAACAACGAATTTCCCGCACCTCCAGGCGACAAGGAGTTTCGCCCCGATGCACAGGGCTTCCTGAAAATGACCGACGAAGGCATTGCCGAGGATTTTGCCCAGGATCTACCTGCCTCCGTAACGAAGATACTGGCCGTAACCCAGGGCCAGGTCAGCGGACCGAACGAGTTGGGTGCAAAGGTCACGACTGCCGCATGGAGAAACAAGCCAAGCTTCTACATCGTGGCCGATCATGACCGGATGATCGCGCCAGAGCTGGAAAAGAAACTCGCAGAGCAGATGCATGCGAAAACGATCCATATCGCGTCTAGCCACGTTCCCATGCTTTCTCACCCCGCCGAAGTTGCCAAGTTCATTGCGGAGGCCGCGGGCACACAGTAAGACTCAGGCTCCACTTAGGAACGGGCCCTGACGTAAATGGATGGATATCCGCAAACGCCGCAGGTGCTGTCAATTGAGGGGTGGTCGCGGTGGGGACCGCAATCGCAGACCGCCCCTCCCTTACTGTTCCCGCAGTGGGCGACGGGCTGAACAACGCAGGAGTTTGTTATGCAGTCAAATTCACGGCAGGAAGCGGTTGAGGAATCGCTCATGGTAGAAAAGGCCAAGCGTGGCGATGAAACGGCATTTGGACAGTTGTGGCTCCGTCATCGCCGGCGGTTGTCATATGCCGCATACAGAATCCTCAGAAACCAGGATGATGCTGAAGATGTAGTTCAAGAGAGCTTTCTCAAAGCTTATTGTCACATTCGCAGGTTCGACGGCAGATCTCAATTCTCTACATGGATTACGAGGATTGTCATTAACACCGCCCTGATGTCGGTAAGAAGAAGATGCCGATATGTTGACGCGTCAATCAATGATGGTCTCCCACAGAATGAGGGCCACTGGGAACTGGCGGATCGATCACCGGATGCTGAGTCACGCATCTTGAGGTCCGAGTGTCTCTACCATTTGTCTGCGGCAATTCGGGCACTACCGCCCATATTACGCAGTGTGGTCGAGATTCGGCTTGCGCGCGATGGAACGTTACGCGAAGTTGCAGAAGCAGCAGGTGTATCGCTTCCGGCAGTCAAAACGCGACTCTTTCGCGCGAAACAGAGACTTCAGATGAGCCTCGATCAGAAGCTCCAGAATCGCCGCCACCGGCTGACCTCTACTCAATGAAAGACGTTATGAGGCTTGTCGTTTGAATCACTGGGGCTACAGGCGCGATCTGCGTTCCCGAGCTTGGGAAGTTAAAAGGTGCATTACATGGCGAAGACAGTGTTCATTACTGGGACGACTGGCGGCATTGGCGCTGCCAGCGCCCAACTCTTTCTAAAGCACGGATGGCATGTGATTGCCACTGCGCGTGAGCCGGAACGAATGGGCGACTGGTGCCGATCGGATCGCGTGACCGCGCTTGCACTCGACGTCACCGACGAGCACACAGCACAATATGCCGTCAATGAGGCCATGCAGCGTCGTGGGAGTATCGACGTTCTGGTGAATAACGCCGGCGCTGGCCTCGCCGGGCCCGTTGAGGCGATTCCCCAGGCTGACTTCGAGGCCCTGTTTGCAGCCAACTTCTTTGGCGCGGTGCGACTCACCCGTCTCTTGCTCCCGCATTTCCGGACGGCTGGCTCGGGCACGGTCCTCAACGTTTCTTCCATTGCCGGCCGAATGGGTCTGCCTCTTCGTTCTCCGTACTGTGCAACCAAGTTCGCGCTCGAGGGCTTCACCGAATCCCTGTATTACGAACTGAAACCGCACGGATTGCGCGTCAAGCTCGTTGAACCGGGAGGCATTCGAACGCAATTCAAAACGGAATGGCACAGCCATCCAGCTTATGAAAGAGTGGTCGAGAAACTGAGGCGATCGGAAGAGCGCTCCATGATCAAGGCGCCTACTCCCGAAGTCGTCGCCAGAACGATCCTGCGTGCTGCGACGGACGGGTCAAATCACCTGAGGTATCCAGTTGCCGCCAATCCATTTCTGCTGCTGCACCGTATATTGCCATTCATAATTTGGAGAGGTCTTGTAGAAGCATCGATACGGGGGCGCTGAACAGAGTAATCCGCAACACACTCACCAACTCGCAGGATCATTTGCCACACTCGTTGATTGAATTTTAAAATCCTCCAACGCTGATGAATCGGTACTCTGGAGGTCGGCCAGTGTCCGGGATTCAGGCTACCATTGCTAGTGCTTGAATCTTGAGCCAGATTGGGGTTTAGCTGGATCGATTTATCCGGCCCCATGCCGCAGGTTCAGGGCTTGGTTTCGAATTCCAGATTGTTGCTCGATTTGAAACTCGCCGGATTTGGCACGAATCCATAAAGATTTGCAGAGAGATGCGCGTCTATCCGAACTGCCGAAGACAGCGGAACTGCGCCAATCTCCGATCGCGAATGCGAGCCGACGCCTTGACTGTCGTGGAAAGCAGGGTTCGCGTTTCCTAGTTCCGAGAGGATCGTCGGCTACCCAAAAGCCATCTCCTGGTAACGGCTCCAACGAAGCGGTAAGCAAGAGTGATTCTCGCTTCGCGCAAAGTCGCCATTGGGCTCGTCGACGGCAGATTAGTGGCCAGAACGTCGGCCAGTCTTTACAAATCCAGCCCACCTGGTCGTAAAACCGGCTGCCCTGAAAGGTGGATTCAACGTCTGGGAAAAACGCAATCCAAAGGAAAGATCTTCGCGGTGAAATACGAAGGGCAGCTCTGGTATCCGCTCTTCCAGTTTCAGGATGGTGAGCCTCTGACCACAATTGGGCAGGTCATCCAGGCGTATTCGAGCCACGCCAATGGCTGGGACTTCGCTTACTTCTTTGCTACTCCCAACGCGAACATCGGGGGGCGGAAGCCTCTCGAAGTACTGAAGTCCGATCCCCAACGTGTCCTCTTGCTTGCTCGCGCCGCGGCCAGTCCCGCCGATGCCTATTAAATGCCCGCCCGCGCCTGTCGCGGCAAATCCCGCACTTGTCATCCAGACCGCGATCCTAAAGGCGGGCTCGGCATTGACGCGCTTCCATAGCAAATCGCGTGCGGGCAATGTCTATAACCCGAACACCGGGAAACGCATCGAGATCGAGGAGGAAGGCGCTCGATTCAATCCGTTTCCTGGAGCTCCGGCCGCCAATGTGCCTACGCTATACGCTGCCGACAACCTCACTGCGGCGGTCGAATCATGTATAAAGGGTCCAAGAGCACTTCAGAGTGCTCGAATGATGAAACCAGATTGGGAAGTGTGGAAAGGTGCTGAGAAGTGAGCAGGGTCCGAGTTGAACCTATTTTGTACCCGGATTGTGCCAAGATCTGAAAATGATGACAATCATGACAGATTTGCACTTCACAGAGTCAATAAGTTACGTGGATTGAGGGACTAGAGTCCGACCGACTCCCGCCGCCTCCACCATAGATAAATGCAATAGAATAAGATAATTAAACTGTGGAAAAGTTAGACTGTCTGGATTTGTACCGTTTTTGTACTGGTGCTAAATTAGCACCATGTTGACTGTCTACACTCGCCATACCGCCGATTGCCCCAAGAAAAGCGAACCACTGTGGCGCCGTTGCCGCTGCCCCAAGTGGCTCACTGGCTCTCTTCCCAACCGTTCCGGACGCGTCCGAATGTCCGCCAAGACGCGGTCATGGGAGCAGGCCGAGCTAATCTCCCGTAAATATGAGAACAAGGCCGAGAGAGGCGAAGAGATCAAGGCCGATAGCGCTCAGCCCACCGTGAAGGACGCCGTATCTGGATACCTCGCCGATGCGCAGGCGCGTGGACTTGCTGAGTCCACGATGGAAAAACTGCGTCAGATCTTCAGGAAACAGCTGCTCGGTTTCGCCCAACAGCATCAGTTGCTCTTCCTGCGCGAGCTGAATGTTCGCAATATGACCCAGTGGCGTTCGACATGGACCGACAAGCCTCTGGCCAGGAAGAAGAAGTTTGAGCGCGTTCCGAAGCCGCCACAAGGCTTACTTTTCGCATTCACGATTTCTGGGCCAGTGGTTTCCGGAGAAGCTGGTCAGATGGTGCAAGACGATCCCTGGAGGAGCAACTCAACGACATGATTCCCGCCTTGGTGGACCTAAGCCTGGTGATCCGTGAAAAGCGCCTGGAAAGCGAGCGGAGGACGGCTGAGATACACGAAGAGTTCCGGCAGCGATATCTGGAGCAATCACGGAGACGGCAGATGGAATCGGACTCGCGAAACTGGCGGACTTCCACAGAACTGCGTTCCTTGATTGCAGAGGTCCAAGGTTCCGCCTCCAAGGAAGAGATTAATTCGCCGGAATTGGCCCGCTGGCTCAGTTGGGCCAACTGGGTCGCAACCGGAAGCGATCCGTTGAGGGGTGGGGTGAGAACCTTTCTTGAACGCTACAAGTTCTGAGTTTGCCTCTCTCAGTCTGCATCTGAACGAATCAAAAGGCTTAGCACTTTTGTTCATTCTATATTCATTTTATTTGAATATTGAATGAGATTGCCCTAGAATGGTGGCATGTTGAGGCCGCTCGATCTCGTTGTACTGCTCAAACTTTCGCTGGAGAACGGCGGACGGCCTCCCTACCTGCGCCTGGCTAACGAACTCCATCTGTATCCATCCGAGGTCTACGCCTCCGTGAAACGCGCGCGTGCTTCGCACTTTCTGCAGGGGCCGGAACTTGATGACCGGCTTAATCGCTCTGCGTTGCTCGAATTCCTGCTCCATGGCGTCCGGTATGTATTCCCTGCTGAAAAGGGTTCGCCGACGCGCGGCGTACCTACCAGCTATGCGGCGGCTCCCCTCCGGAAGTCGATTGCTGACGCCGGCGAACTGCCTCCGGTGTGGCCGTATGCCGATGGACCGGTCCGCGGGTACAGTTTCACGCCGCTGCATAAGAATGTGCCTCAAGCCGCCCTCGAAGACAAACGGCTCTATGAGCTGCTAGCGCTCGTCGATGCGCTTCGTGATGGCCGGGCACGAGAGCGGGAACTGGCCGTCAAGGAGTTAACCAAGAGGCTGGAGGTATCAGCGAATGCCGAATCCAAATCTTGAATTGCTGGAGCTGGCCACCGAACGGTTGCGCCCGCTCCTCTCAGAGATTGTCTTCGTCGGAGGCTGCGCAACCGGACTCCTGATTGATGATCCGGGCGCCGCTCCCGTTCGCGGAACCTATGACGTTGACGTGATCGCCGAGATTGGGACTTACGCAGAGTACGCGATATTCTCTGAACGGCTGCGCGCCCTTGGATTTCAGGAAGACGCAACTGAAGGCGCACCTCTTTGCCGGTGGAAACATGGCGAGCTGATCCTCGATGTAATGCCCCTCGATCCCGCGATCCTCGGATTCTCCAATCGCTGGTATCCCGAGGCGCTCGAAGCCGCCGAAGAGGTCCAACTTCCCGCCGGGCTGACTGTGCGGGCCATTACCGGGCCCTATTTCCTTGGCACGAAACTCGAAGCCTTTCGCGGACGTGGACACGGCGACTATTTCGCCAGTCACGATCTTGAGGATTTCATGGCCGTGTTGGATGGAAGGTCATCACTTTTCACAGAACTGGAAACGGCCTCGGAGGGCCTGCGAACCTATATAGGTGAAGCTGTGCGAATGCTGCTTGTCGAACCACGATTTCTCGACGCACTTCCCGGCTATCTGTTACCCGATGAGGCGAGTCAGGCTCGGATCGGCCAGCTTGTGAGTAAGCTGCACAAGCTAGGCGAACTCAAGTAGTTCACTTAGGCAACGAGATGATCGAGTTGCTCCACTGTTAGATCGGTCAGCAGATTCCAGTGCCTGGCAGATTTCGACAGATGCGCACGGAGCCATTTACGCTCGGTCTGGGTCATCGATTCCCTGCAGAGGGTGTCTTCGCTTGCCAGTCGGGAAGGTTCGAGAATGGCTATGCGGGAGGCCAGTTGCTGCTCCAATTCTGAGCTTTCATTTCTCTCGGCTGCCTGCCGCGCCAGCTCGACCAAGAATCCCAGCCGGTTCTGTCTATCCCGAAGCTTCGCATTCGCGGTCAGCCAATCCCAGTCGAGCTGTGGATAGGTCAAAGGCAGCCAGGCTAACGCCTCGATGACTCGCGCATCCAGATCGTCCGAATCGATTGCGGCTATCAGCAATTCGGCCGGATTCATCCGGCGCGAGCCTCGCAGATAGGCAAACCCCGGATAGCCCAGACTGCCCAACATCGTCTGAAAGAAGCCGGTGTCCCAATCGCCAGCTTGATAGTCCGCCAATGGAAGCGCCGTAGCGGGAACCTCAAAGACTTCTGCCGCACGCAAAGCCAGCTCGTCCGAAACGGCTCGCTCTCCACGCTCGACCATGGAAAGATAGGCCTGCGTCACACCGAGCCGGTTGGCGGCCTGAACCTGCGTCCATGAGGAGGCCTTGCGAGCATTCTTGAGTTCTGATCCGGTCACCTTTCAAATATAACATTTATTGTTATATTCAACTCGATCAGAGTGCATTTACCCTGGAGGCGGCGGGGTTTCCGCCTGCCGAGGCTGTACGCTCGAAGTCGAGCTTTGGACCAAATAGTGGAGGGGATTGATTCGCTGCCTGCCGAGACGGCGGATTACCAGGTAAGGGTGAATGAACTTGAGGCGCCCGGAAATGCCGCCCTGACGTTGAGTCTCAACTGAGCCAGGTACAAAATGGTACACAAATCAGTTTGATAGAGAGTGGGGGCCTCTTGACGTAAAGAAGGACAGACTAGGAGGGCGCTCCCGCCGAACGTACCCATAGATGGAGGCACCTTGATTTCGCGGTCATTTTGTACGAAAAATTGCTTTTTGTACGGATTTGTAACTTGACACCGGACTTCTGGCATTTCTGGCATTTTGCATGTTTTAGAAACTATAGATACTTAATGACTTATCCTGTGGAAAACTCGTTCGACTCCCGCCGCCTCCACCAATCTCCACAACCCAAGACGTCTCAACCCGGATAGGCGCCGGCAATATATCCGTGCAGATCCTGGATCGTACGTTCCTGCCCGGAGATCACCCACTTCACCAGATCACCAATGGACACGATCCCCACAACCGTCTCCCCCTGCAACACCGGCAGATGGCGAATGCGGTGTTCCGTCATCAGCGCAAGGCATTCATCAACCGTGTGTTGGGTAGTCACGGACACGACTGGGCTGGTCATGATCTGCTTCACTTGGGTCTCCTTGGAAAGGTGGCCCATCAACACCCCTTTGCGTGCGTAGTCTCGCTCGGAGAGGATACCCGCCAGGCGATGATCGGAAAGCACGAGCAGGGCGCCAATATCGTACTCGGACATCATCTGAAGCGCCTCATAGACCAGCTGCTCGGGTGCAATGGACAGTACGTTCTTCTGGCCCTTGCTCTTCAGCACCAATCCAATGGTGTCGGTAATTTTCACGGGTCCCTCCTGGCTCCTGAAAACCGCACGGCAACGCGAAGATTACCTGGCGGGCAGCCCTTGTCTTCGCGGAACAGCAGTATACCCCGATCCGCACAAAGCGGGATAGCATTTTCAAGACAGGTTTGGCGTGGGTCCAGCGCCTGGCCGGAATAGGCCGGCTTCCAGGCTTCGAAGGATGCGATCCCAGTCTTCAAGTACGAGCCCTTGCCGACGCATCCTCCAACTACAGAAAATGGCCTGCGGCTTAGTGCTGGATGGCAGTCTCCGCGGCCGTCGGCTTCTGCGTTACCTGCCCCGGTGTGGGCAACTGTGTCTTGTCCCAACCTCCACCGAGCGCCTGGATCAGGGCAACCGATGCGGTCATCTGCTCCACCTGCAGGCTGGCCAGAGACTGCTGGCTGGTCAGTAGATTAGCCTGCGCCGTCACCACTTCGGTATACGGGTCGATCCCCGAATCGTAACGGCCCTGTTCAAGGGCCAAAGCCTTCTTGTCGGAGTCAATGGCCGCCTGCTGTTGCATCATCTGCTGCGACAACACGCGCACCTCGGCCAAGGCATCTTCTACCTGCTGGAACGCTATGAGGACAGTCTGGCGGTAGCTGGCCAGGTCTGCATTGTAAGTGGCAATGTATTGGTTCACCGTTGCCCTCCGCAGCCCTCCGTCGTAAATCGTCTCCGAAAGGGATGGCCCAACTGACCAGAAGCGACTGGCAGCCGCAAGCAGCTTTCCGATGGTGGAACTCTCTGTGCCCCCGCTGCCCGAGAGAGTCAGCGAAGGATAGTAAGCAGCGTAAGCCACGCCGATCTGGGCGTTCGCCGACGCCATGCCCCGTTCCGCGGCGGCCACGTCGGGCCTGCGCTCCAGCAGTTGCGACGGTAGTCCAAGCGGGATGGGCGGAGGTGCGCTGGTCTTCGCCTGCACGGGAATCGAGAAATCTGAAGCCGGCTTGCCGATCAGCATCGCTATGGCGTGCTCATACTGCGCGCGCGCAATCTGCAGATTGGTGGCCGCAGCCCGGGCGCTCGCCAGCGTCGACTGCAAAGTCACCAGCGTAATCTCATCGTCAACGCCGGTGTCGTACCGGCCCTGCTCCACTTCGACACCCTTCTTGTCGACATCCACAATCTGATTGAGAATCGCCTGCAAAGCGTCCTGGCCTCGAATCTCAAAGTAGTACTCGGCAAGACTCGCCTGCTCCGCAAGCCGTTCATTGGCCAGGTCCGCCGCGGTTACCTGCGCCGTGTATTGGCTGGAATGGATCGTATTGCGGACCTTCCCCCACAGATCAGGCTCCCACGAAACCTCGCCGGGAAGCGAGAATATCTGCGACTGGGTCCCACTCTGGCTGCTTGCTATGGCGCCTGAACCCAGGCTTGAGGAAGTCTGGGAGCGCGTGTAAGAGGGGCCGACCCCCAGCGTAGGAAACAACTGTGAGCGCGCCTCCCGCACCAGCGCCCGTGCCTCCATGTAGTTCTCGAATGCCTCGCGGATATTCTGGTTGTCGATATTGAGCTGATCTTCCAGCGCATTCAGTTCGGGCTCGTTGTAAATCTCCCACCATTTGCCGCGCAGAACCGCATCTTGCGGCTGCGCGACGGTCCACGTGCCGGCTTCCTTGAACTGCGCGGGAGACTCCTTGTAGGCAGGCGGCGCGGTCATCGTAGGCGGCACGTATTTCGGACCCACGTTGCAGCCTGCCAGCATCGCGCACAGCACCGCGACAGACGCAGCGCAGAATGCGCCTGACACTTGCGGGCTTTGACCCCTCGAGGTTCTCATAAACAGCTCTCCATCGAACTTCATCACCTAATTGGCCTCCGCGGTTCCGGGGCGCAGTGCCTCATGATGCTGCCGCTTCCCCCGAATCCAAAGGCGCGCCCAATCAAACAGAATATAAACAACCGGTGTCGTGTAAAGCGTGAGGATCTGGCTCATGATCAAACCGCCCACAATTGTGATGCCCAGCGGACGCCTGAGTTCGGAACCCGTCCCCGTGCCGAAGGCCAGCGGCAGCGCGCCGAAGATCGCGGCCATGGTCGTCATCAGGATGGGACGGAAACGCAACTGGCACGCCTGGTAGATTGCCTCAGTCGTCGTCTTCCCTTCCTCCCGCTCCGCCACCAGGGCAAAGTCGATCATCATAATGGCGTTCTTCTTCACAATGCCGATCAGCAAAATGATCCCGATGATCGAAATCACATTGAGGTCGATCTTGAAGGCCATCAACGCCAGCATCGCTCCCACGCTTGCCGATGGCAAAGTGGAGATGATGGTAAGCGGATGCACCAGGCTCTCGTACAGGATGCCCAATACGATGTAAACGGCCAGCAAGGCTGTAGCCACAAGAATCGGCTCGCTGGCCAGCGAGGTCTGGTAAGCTGCCGCCGTGCCTGCAAAGAAGCCGCGCACAGTCTCCGGCATATTCAGCCGCTGCTGCATCTGGCCCACCTCGCGCACAGCGTCGCTCATCGACATGTTCGTGGCCAGATTGAATGACACCGTTACCGACGGAAAGGAACTTGTGTGGTTGATTACCAGCGGCGTCGTAGTAGACACTGCCTTGGCCACCGTGGAAAGTGGAATCACGCCCTTGCCCGACGGATTCAGGTAGACGTTCTTCAAACCTTCGGGGCCCTGCCAGTAAGGAGGCGCCGCCTCCAGCACCACGTAATACTGGTTCAACTGCGTGTAGATAATCGAAACTTCCGACTGCCCGAAGTTGCTGTAAAGTGAGCTGTCGAGCGACGACGGCGTAATGCCGAGCCGCGCCGCCGTGGGCCGGTCATAAGTCAGCAGCTCCTCCAGGCCATTGTTCTGCGCGTCGGAGTTCACATCCTGAAAGCCCGGCAGCTTCTTCATCTCGGCAAGAAGTATTGGACCCCATTTCGAGAGGTCAGCCACATTATCCGATTGGATGGTGTATTGATAAAGCGCGGCGCTTGACCTTCCTCCGATGCGCAAATCCTGTGCCGCCTGCAGAAACGCCTGAGCTACAGGGAGCCGGTTCATTTTGGGCCGCAGCCGGTTGATGATGTCCGGCGCCCCAGTCTGACGCACATCGCACGATGGCATCGACTCCTTGCATTTCGTCCCCAGCGGCTTGAGCGCAATGTAAATGAACCCGCCGTTCGACTGCCCCGTGTAGGCATTCACATGAGCCACGGCGGGGTCTGCCTTGATAACGCCCACAAGTGACCGTACCGAGTTGTCCATCACCGCGAACGAAGCGTCCTGCGGGCCCACCACGCCGCCCACGAGTGCCCCTGTATCCTGCTGCGGAAAGAATCCCTTGGGAATGATCGCAATCAGGTAGAAGTTCACCGCGATGGTCAGCAGCAGTACGCCGAATATCGGCCAGGGATGGTCCAACACCCATCGCAGTGTTCTGCTGTATCCTCCCAGCATCCGCGAGAACGCCTTCTCGTTGAGCCGGTACAATCGGCCGTGCTGCACCTCGCGTTCGTCCTTCAGAATGTGGGCGCACATCATGGGCGTCGTGGTCAGAGAAACCAGCATCGACATGACGATGGCCGTGGATAGCGTGATGGCAAACTCGCGGAAAAGGCGTCCCACAATTCCGGCCATCATCAGAATTGGAATAAAGACTGCGATCAGCGACATGCTGATGGAAAAAATGGTGAACCCTATTTGTCTCGAACCCTCGAAGGCTGCCTTCATTGGGCTCATTCCGCCTTCGCGCAGGCGGGTAATGTTCTCCATCACCACAATCGCGTCGTCAACAACAAATCCGGTCGAGATCGTCAGCGCCATCAGCGACAAATTGTCGATGCTAAATCCCAGCAGGTACATCACCGCAAAGGTGCCAACCAGCGAAGCGGGCACCGCGACCGCGGGAATGAGCGTGGCTCGCCAGCTGCGAAGAAACATGAAAACAACCAGGATCACCAGAATCACCGAGCCGATCAGCGAGCGCTCTACATCGTTTACTGAAGCACGAATGGTGGTGGTGCGGTCGAGAACAATGGTCGTCTTGATGCCTTGCGGTATGGAGGCCTCGATCGACGGCAATTCAGCTTTGATTCGATCGTTGGTCTCAATGATGTTGGCGCCCGGCTGGCGAAAGACGACCATGGTGATCGAAGGAACGCCATCCAGGTAGCCGGCCGCCCGAACGTTCTGTGCCCCGCTCGACACGTCCGCCACGTCCGACAGATGAACCGCCTGCCCGTTGTGATAGCCAATCACCAGTGGCTTGTAGTCGTCCGCCTGGTGCATCTGGTCATTGGTAATAATGTCTTCAGTCCGGCTTCCATCCTGAATCTGGCCCGTCGCCTCGTGAGCATTCTGCTGGCTCAGCACCGCCTGCAAAGACGGCATCGTGAGTCCGTAGCTGTTCAGCTTGGTGGGATTCACTTCCACGCGCACCGATGGGCCGGCGCCTCCGCCCACGCCCACCTGTCCCACTCCCGGCAACTGAGAAAGCTTTTGCGCAATCACCGACGAAGCGTAGTCGTAGAGCGTCGGCTTGTCGTACTTATCTGATGTGAGCCCCAGAATCATGATCGGCGCGTCCGCCGGATTCACCTTGCGATAGGTCGGGTTGCCCGGCAGGTTGGCGGGCAGGTATGTGCGGGACGCATTGATGGCCGCTTCCACATCGCGCGCCGCACCGTCGATGTTGCGGCTCAGGTCAAACTGTAAGGTAATGTTGGTGCTGCCCAGCGAACTCGACGACGTCATCTCTGTAACACCGGCGATATGGCTGAACTGCCGCTCCAGGGGAGTCGCAATCGACGACGCCATGATCACCGGGCTTCCACCAGGGAGCCCGGCGCTCACCGAAATGGTCGGAAAATCCACCTGCGGCAATGGCGATACCGGAAGAACGTTGAACGCGATGGCGCCGGCAAGTGTCACACCAATCGTCAGCAGGGTTGTAGCTACCGGACGCCGGATGAACGTCGCCGAGAGGTTCATGCGCCCTCCGCTTGCGCATCGCCGCCATTCTTCAGCGCCTTGCGCACGCTGCCCACGCGATGACCAAAGCGATCGAAGAAGATATAGATCACTGGCGTGGTATAGAGCGTAAGAATCTGGCTCAGCAGCAAGCCGCCCACCATGGCGATGCCCAGCGGGCGGCGCAGCTCAGATCCCATGCCGGTGCCCATCGCTAGAGGAATTCCCGCGAGCAGCGCGGCCATCGTCGTCATCATGATGGGACGGAAGCGCAGCAGGCAGGCCTCGTAGATGGCGTCGGTCGCGTTCATGCCTCGCTCGCGCTCGCCGTCCAGAGCGAAGTCCACCATCATGATGCCATTCTTCTTCACAATGCCGATCAGCAGAATGATGCCGATGATCGCCACGACATTCAGATCCTGTTTGAACAGAATCAGGGCCAGCAGGGCACCGACGCCCGCCGAGGGAAGAGTGGACAGAATCGTAATGGGATGAATGAAGCTCTCGTAGAGAACCCCCAGCACGATATAGACCGCGGCCAGTGCCGCCAGGATCAACAAGCCCTCGTTGGAAAGCGAGCCCTCGAATGCAGCGGCCGTGCCCTGGAACCCATATTGCACGCTGGCCGGCATGTTCAGGTCTTTCTGCGCCTTGTTGATGGCTGTGATTGCGCCGCCCAATGCTGCATCCGGAGCCAGGTTGAACGAGATCGTGACAGCCGGGAATTGGCCCTGATGGTTGATGGACAGTGACTCGGTGGTCCTTTCCAGATGGCTGAACGCACTCAGGGGCACAGCCCCCGCAGGCGTCGAAGTTGTCGTCGTATTGGGAGAGGACGACGTGGAGGTGCTGCTGCCGCCCACACCGGAACTCAGTGCATTGGCAGGCGGAATAAATACCCCGGACGAAGGCGTGTACGGCGCCGAGGTTGTCGTCGCATTGGATCCCGCAGACGAGGATCCTGAGGATGCATACGAAGCGGATGCCCCCGGACCCGAACCGCCGCTGGAGGCGTTGGTCAGGATGTACAAGTCCTGCAGCCTCGCCGGGCTCGCCTGGATGGCTGGATCGGCTTCCAGAATCACGTGGTACTGGTTCAGCTGCGTATACATGGTGCTGATCTGCCGCTGTCCGAATGCATCGTAGAGCGTGTTGTCAATCGTGTCAGGAGCAATTCCCATGCGCGACGCGGTTACGCGATCGATCACCAGCGAAACAGCCAGTCCACCGGTCTGCTGGTCCGTCGCCACATCTGCCAATTCCGGCAGATGCGTCATCTTGTCCACCAGTTTGCCAGTCCACAGGTTCAACTCGTTCACGTCCGGATCTTCCAGCGTGTACTGATACTGGGTGCGGCTTACGCGGTCGTCGACCGTGATGTTCTGCACCGGAGACATGTAGAGCTCAATGCCTTTCACGTCTTTCAGCTTTGTTTGCAGCCGGCGAATCACGTCCGCCGCGCTGATCTTCCGCTCCTCAATCGGCTTCAGGTTGATCGACATGCGCCCGCTGTTCAGCGTCGTGTTCGTGCCGTCTGCCCCGATAAACGAGGACAAGCTCTCCACCGCCGGATCGTCAAGAACAACCTGCGCCAGTTCCCGCTGCTTCTCTGACATGGCAGCAAAAGATGTGGTCGGCGGCGCCTGCGAGATGCCCTGGATCACGCCTGTATCCTGGATGGGAAAGAAGCCCTTGGGAATGATGATGTAGAGCACAATGGTCAGCACCAGCGTGGCCACGGCCACCACCATGGTGACGCCTTGGAAACGCAGCACAAACTTCAATGTGCGGCCGTAAAACCTGATGATCCTCTCGAATACGCGCTCCGAAGCCCTGAAGAAACGTCCCTGCTCGGCCTGCGGCGTATGACGCAGAATCCGCGAGCACATCATTGGCGTCAGCGTCAGTGAAACAACCGCGGAAATAATGATGGTCACGGCCAGCGTAACCGCGAATTCACGGAACAGCCGCCCGATCACGCCGCCCATGAACAGCAGCGGAATCAACACCGCGATCAACGACACCGTCAACGAAATAATCGTGAAGCCAATCTGCTCCGCGCCCTTCAGCGCGGCCTCCATCGGCGTAGCTCCGGACTCAAGGTAGCGCGAGATGTTCTCGATCATCACAATCGCGTCATCCACCACAAATCCCGTTGAGATGGTGAGCGCCATCAGCGACAGATTGTCCAGGCTGTACCCCAGCGAGTACATCACGCCAAATGTTCCCACCAGGGAGAGCGGCACCGCGACGCTGGGGATGATCGTGGCATACACGTTGCGCAGAAACAGGAAGATCACCATCACCACCAGCGCGACCGTGAGCATCAGCTCAAACTCCACGTCGTCGACAGAGGCATTGATCGCCGTAGTCAGATCGGTGAGCGGCGTGACCTTGATTGAGGCGGGCAGGTTCACTTCGAGTTGCGGAAGAATCGCCTTGATCGCCTTCACCACGTTGATGGTGTTCGCGCCCGGCTGCCTTTGAATGTTCAGAATCACGGCCGGCGTATCGTTCATCCACGCGGCCTGATTCTTGTTCTCGATTCCGTCCGTCACTTTGGCCACATCGGTCAGCATCACCGGCGCGCCATTGCTGTAGGCAACCACTACCTTCCGATAGTCGTCGCTGGTCACCAACTGGTCGTTGGCATTGATCTGGTAATCCTGATGCGGCCCGTCAAAGTTTCCCAGAGCCTGGTTCACACTGGTCTGCGCCAGCGCCGTGCGCAGGCTCTCCAGGTTCAGCCCGTACGACGCCAGCGCCGTCGGATTTGCCTGGATGCGCACCGCCGGCTTCTGCCCGCCGCTGATACTCACCAGGCCCACTCCGGCCAACTGCGAAATCTTGGGCGCAAGCCGCGTATCCACCATGTCCTCCACCTGCGAAAGAGGCATGGAGTCCGAAGTGATGGCAAGCGTCAAAACCGGCGCATCCGCCGGATTGGTCTTGCTGTAAACCGGCGGCGTGGGCAGGTCGGAAGGCAGGAAACTCTGCGCCGCGTTGATCGCCGACTGCACCTCTTCTTCTGCAATATCAATGTTCAGGCTCAGCGCAAACTGCAGCACAATCACTGACGACCCGCCAGAACTGGTCGACGTCATCTGGCTCAAACCCTGCAACTGGCCAAACTGGCGCTCCAGCGGAGCCGTCACCGTTGTGGCTGCCACATCCGGACTCGCGCCCGGATAAAACGTGACCACCTGGATCGTCGGATAGTCGACCTGTGGCAGGGCAGACACCGGCAGCTGGGTATACGCTACGATACCCACCAGCAGGATTGCGGCCATCAGCAGCGAGGTTGCAACAGGACGCTGGATGAAAGGCCCGGATGGACTCACGGAGTATTCCCCTCCGTTGGATTAGCCGCAATCGCCTGCTTCGAGATCATGATCTGGCTCTTGTCCTGAAGCTTTTCAAAACTGCTGGTCGCCACCTGGTCGCCGGGATTGATCCCCTGCACCGCGATCAGCCCGCTGTCTGACACCCCCGGCTTCACGTTCTTCAGGGCTGCCACTTTCTTCGTCGGATCGATCACATACACGAACGCAACCGATCCGTTGTGCTGAACGGCTCCCGTGGGAATCAGCGTGACTCCCGTTTGCGTATTCACCAGTAATCTGGTGTTCACAAATTGGTTGGGAAATAGCGCTTTGTTCTTGTTGTCGAAGGTGGCACGAAGCTTTACTGTTCCCGTCGTCGTGTCAATCTGGTTATTGATCGTCAGCAGCTTGCCCGTCGCCAGCTTGTTCGTTGAGGTGCGGTCCCAGGCGTCTACGGGCAGAGAGTGCATCTGACGCATCCGCGCTTCCACCTGCCCCAGGCTGTCTTCCGCCAGCGTGAAGATCACGGTGGTTGGCTGCATCTGCGTAATCACCACCAGCGGTGTCGTGCTGCCTGCCTGCACCACGTTGCCAGGATCCACTAGACGAAGACCAACCTGCCCGGAGATCGGCGCCGTGATGTGGCAATAACTCAGCTGCACCTTGTCGTAATCCACGGTGCCCTGATCGTTCTTGACCGTGCCCTGGTCCTGCAGCACAATCTTTTCCTGGTCGTCCAGCAGCTGCTTGTTGATTGCGTTCCGCGCCCACGCCTCGCGATAGCGTTCCACGTCCATCTGCGCCTGGGCCAGCACGTTGGTGTCTCGCTCAAGAGTGCCCTGCGCTTGTAGCAAAGTTGCTTGGTAGGGCCGAGGATCGATCTCGATCAGCGCATCCCCTTGGTGCACGAACTGCCCTTCCTTGTAATCCACCGCGGTAAGAACCCCGCTCGCCTGCGGTGTTATTTCCGTGGTGTAGACCGGCGTAACCGTACCGATTGCATCCAGGTAAACACCGATGTCGCCCTTCGTGGCCGTCGCTACTGTGACCGGCACCGGACCGGTCATACCCCGTCGCCCGCCGCCAGACCCGCTCGCACCGCTGCCGGTCGCAGGTTTCACCCCCTCGCCCGCGCTGCGGTGATAGAAGTAGTAGCCGACAACAACAAGAACCACCAGCAATGTGGTCCAGAGAATCCAGCTCTTGCCGGACTTGGGAGGCGGCGCACTCAACTGGCGATCACTGCCTGTATGCCCACTATTTGCATTGTCATCGATTCCAGACACTTATAACTCCGTGAAGAACAGAGTAAAGGCGATGCTCTTCGCAGAATCGCCGCCAGTGCTTACAGTTGTCAACCGATCGCCGCCGCGTGAAGGCATGGTTCTCCTCGTGTCAGCTTTGACGCCCGTTTCGTTTTGACGGTTACTGGCTAATCTGCGGAAATTTCGCCGGCGTGTCGCTCCCGTCTCAATTTGGAAGCTCCACATTAAACGACGGGTTGAACTTGGTGGAAAGTTGCACGTCCACTATTCCTCTGCGGCAAAAAAACCGGCTCAGGCCGATCTCATACTCACATCCTGCTGGATTTGCGCCCTGTGCATCAGCTCACTTAAACCAACCTTCAGGACCTCTGCTTCGACCGCACCCTTGCTCTTCCCAGTTTCATCGCACACGAAAACCGCAGTGAGCGTTGCTCTCACAATACGGGATTCTGCAGGGTTAATCTTCATCTTGAGTTCCTGAAAGGTCGTCGCTTCCCAGCGGCTCCAGATCCTCCGTCGCCACTTCCACAGCAATACTCCGCTGGATGTGCTCCAGGGTCAAAACTACCCGCAGCGTGTTCTTTTTTCTCACCACAATGCCTTCCATGCCCGCCAGAGCGCCCGTCCGGATTCGCGCCCGTTGTCCCACCGCCAGCAAGGCATGCGGTTCCGCACGCCGCAGGTGAAGTCCGCTGCGCAATGCGTCAATTGCTTCATCTGGCAGGGGAACGGGTTCCCCGCCGGTGCCGCCAACTACTGCCAGCGCCCCCGGTATGTCCAGCACCCGCACCCGCTGGCTGCGGTGTATGTGCACAAACAGGTAGCAGGGAAAAAGCGGAAGCTCCAGGGTAACCCTTGAGCCGTCGCTCCACTTTCGATTTGACCGGTAAAGGGGAAGGTAGTGCTCAATCTCGCGCTGGGTCAGATGCTGCGCTACTTTCTTCTCGTGGCGGGCAGTCGTGTACACGGCAAACCACCTCGGTCGAAGTTCAGGGTCGGAAACACAGCCCGGCACGAAACTCTCTTCCGGTTGAATCCTCCGCTGGCTGATGCTTCCCATAGTTCCCTCACACCTGCCTGGGTGAAGTTGAGCCGAACCATCCATCATCTGTCTGAGGCGAACGAAAGCAACCACATTCATCCGTCCTCTGAATTCCGCCTTCGTAACGCCCCATGAACCCAATAGTCTCAATATATCAAACAAAGCAGGAACGCAATCATAAATCCGTGCGTAAAATTATTTTTTTCATCACCTTACAGCAATTACTCATTCATTTTTCTTTGCCTCCGGGCAACCAATTTTCTCCAATCATCATCTCGCCTTCCACGCTACTTTCTGGTGCAAGCTATCACCTGCATCGCCTATTCCAGAAACTGTAAAGACCGCTGCAGTCCGTACCGTCCTGGACCGAGCCCTCAGAGCCTGTGCCTACGCTCACCACCAGCCGAAACGACCGCAAGAACAATGGCCGCCTCCCCATCTGCCGCGCCGTGCCTCTGCTGCCAACCCAACCGCAAGACCAGCCGCCATTCATTCCACGCCACCCGACGTCCCACCTTCCCCGCTCCTTGCCGATGCGTGGGCAGGAAATACAGATTGCCCTTACAATCGAAGGGAGGGAGAACGCCGCCATGCGCCGAGTCTATATGGACGCCAATGCCACCACACCCCTGCTGCCGGAGGTGATGGAGGCCATGCGCCCCTATTGGATGGAGCACTTCGGCAACGCCTCCTCCATCCACCAGCACGGCCAGCAGGCCCGCACCGCCGTCGACCGCGCCCGCGAGACCATGGCCGCTTCTTCAACTGCCATGACGCCGAGGTGGTCTTCAACTCCGGCGGCACCGAGGGCGACAACACCGCCATCTTCGGCCTCCTCCACCCCGGCGACCACTTCATCACCACCTCCATCGAGCACTCGGCCGTCCTCCAGGCAGCCAACCGCATGGCCCGTTTCGGCGTCGAAACCACCTTCGTCGCGCCCCAGCCCAGCGGCCTCATCGACCCTAACGACATTCTCCGCGCCATCCGCCCCGAAACCCGCCTCATCAGCGTCATGCTCGCCAACAACGAAACCGGCGTCCTCCAGCCCGTCGAAGAGATCGGCAAAATCGCCGCCGCGACCGGCGCTTTCTTCCATATCGATGCCGTTCAGGGCGCCGGCAAAATCGAGATCGACGTCCGCCGCATCGGCTGCCACCTGCTCTCCATCAGCGCCCACAAGATGCACGGCCCCAAGGGCATCGGCGCCATGTTCGTCCGCCGCGGAACCCCCATCGAGCCCCTGCTCGTCGGCGGAAGCCACGAGCGGCGGCAGCGCGCAGGCACTGAGAACGTAGCCGGCATCGTCGGTCTCGCCAAGGCTGCCGAACTCGCCATGCACTCCCTCGACGACGGCACCATCTACCGCCTCGCCCAGCTCCGCGACCGCCTCGAAGCCGGCATCCTCCAGCTCCCCGGCACCGGCGTCAACGGCGCGCATTTTAATGATTGTCATCCTGAGCGAGCGCAGCGAGTCGAAGGACCTGCATCACCGTGTCATCCTGAGCGAGCGCAGCGAGTCGAAGGACCTGCATTACCGTGTCATCCTGAGCGAGCGCAGCGAGTCGAAGGACCTGCAGTTGCTTCTTCAACAGCAACCCCGTCCCCCGCGCCGCCAACACCACCAACATCTGGTTCGACAACCTGGAAGGCGAGGCCCTGGTCATCGCCCTCGACCTGAAGGGCGTCTCCGTCTCCGGCGGCTCGGCCTGCCACTCCGGCGCCACCGAGCCCAGCCACGTCCTCATGGCCATGGGCCTCGACAAAACCCGCGCCCGCGCCAGCCTCCGCTTCAGCCTGCTCAAAACCGCAACCGAAGCTGACATCGACCACGTCCTGCGCGTCGTCCCCGAAGCCGTCGAACACCTGCGCGCCCTTTCCCCCGTAGCCGCCGGCACCTTAAGCTGACTCGCTGGCCCGTTGACTTGCTGACTTGCTCATGAATGAAACCATCGCCGTAGCCATGTCCGGAGGAGTTGACTCCTCGACGGTTGCGGCGATGCTCGCCCACCAGAACGACGGCTCCGCCGATTCGCAAAACACGGTCGTCGGCCTCACCCTCCAGCTCTGGGACCAGACCCGCCTGGCCGGCAAGCACGGCATTCCCGACGCGCCCAAGGCCGGCCGCTGCTGCTCTCTGGATGACGTCTACGACGCCCGCCGCGTCGCCGAGCACCTCGGCATTCCCTACTACGTCGTCAACCAGCAGGAGCGCTTCGAGCAGGACGTCGTCCGCCCCTTCGTCGACGAGTACCTCGCCGGCCGCACGCCCATCCCCTGCTCGCTCTGCAACAACCACCTCAAGTTCGACCAGCTCCTCCAGACCGCGCGCTCCATCGGCGCCGACCGCATCGCCACCGGCCACTACGCCGTCAACGAGTACGACCCCGCCCGCCAGCGCTGGATTCTCAAGCGCCCCGCCGATCTCGCCAAGGACCAGACCTACTTCCTCTTCGGCCTCACCCAGGAGCAGCTCGCCCACACCCTCTTCCCGCTCGGCCGCCTCACCAAGCCGGAAGTGCGCGAAGTGGCGCGCCAGCACGGCCTGGCCCTCGCCGAAAAGCCCGACTCGCAGGAGATCTGCTTCATCCCCGGCGGCGACTACAAGCAGTTCCTCACCGCCTATCTCGAAGAGCAGGGCCAAGCCCATCCCTGAGACCGCCGGCGAACTGGTCGCCTCCAACGGCGAGGTCATCGGCCACCACGACGGCATCTTCAACTTCACCGTCGGCCAGCGCAAGGGCCTGGGCGTCAGCTCGCCCACGCCGCTCTACGTGCTCAATATCGACCCCGCCAGCCATCGCGTCACCGTGGGCGCCGACGCCGAGCTGGCCACGCAGCACCCTGCGCGCCCGCCGCCTCAACTGGATCAGCATCCCCGCGCTCACCGCCCCCATGCGCGTGCAGATCAAGATCCGCCATCGCCACGAGCCCGCCTGGGCCACGCTCGAACCGGCGCAGGAACCAGGCGAAGTCGTCGCCACTTTCGACGAGCCGCAGCGCGCCGTCACCCCCGGCCAGTCCGCCGTTTTCTACGACGGCGACGAAGTAGTCGGCGGCGGCTGGATCGTCTAGCGCGCCGGCCCCGGATCCGGCGCAGCGCCTGGGGCCGGATCGCATGTTGCCGCCACCAAGGGCGCTCAGGATATACTGGCACCGCACCGACTTCTTGGAGAAAAATCCATGACAAAGAAAACGTTTGCTCGGCCGCTTGCCCTAGCCGCTTGCACCACCCTGGCTGCTGCCTTCGCCCTCGCCCAGACCGCGCCCGCCACTCTCACCATCCATGCCGACCAGCCCGTCTCCAAAGTCAGTCCCACCCTCTACGGCCTCATGACCGAGGAGATCAATTACTCCTACGACGGCGGCCTCTATGCCGAAATGGTCCGCAACCGCACCTTCGGCAGTGGCTGGGAGGGCGTCCACCACTGGTTCATCGTCGAAGACGGCAACGCCCAGGCCACCATGGATGTCGACAAGAAGACTGGCCCCAGCGCTGCTCTCCCTTCCAGCCTCCGCATCGATATCCAGCAGGCCGGCCCCAACAGCCCCGCCGGCGTCCTCAACGAAGGCTACTGGGGCATGCCCGTACGCCCCAACACAACCTATAAAGGCTCCTTCTACGCCAAGGCGGGCGCCACCGATCTCGGCCCCGTCACCGCAAGCCTGGTGAACAACCAGACCGGCAAAACCGCAGCCAGCGCGGAAGTCCACGCAATCGGAACCGATTGGAAGCAATACGAATTCACGCTGAAAACGGGCGAAATCGAACCCTCCGCCGCCAACCACCTCGAAATCACGGTCGGTCACGCCGGAACCCTCTGGCTCAACCTCGTCTCCCTCTTCCCGCCCACCTATCACGACCGCGTCAACGGCAACCGCATCGACCTGATGGAAAAGCTCGCCGCCATGCATCCGGCATTCCTGCGCTTCCCCGGCGGCAACTACCTCGAGGGCGACCACATCACCGAGCGGTACGAATGGAAGAAGACCATCGGCCCGCTCGTCGACCGCCCCACCCACCCCAGCCCCTGGAACTACCATTCCTCTGATGGCCTGGGCCTGCTCGAGTTTCTTGAGTGGTGCGAAGACCTGAACATGCAGCCCGTTCTGGCCGTCTATGCCGGCTACTCCATGGCCCAGGAGCACGTGAACCCCGGCCACGATCTCGACCCCTACGTCCAGGACGCGCTTGACGAAATCGAGTACGTCACCGGCAGCGTCGACACCAAGTGGGGAGCCATCCGCGCCCAGGACGGCCATCCCGCTCCCTTCAAGCTCACCTATGTCGAAATCGGCAACGAGGACTTGTTCGACAAATCGGGCAGCTACGAAGGCCGCTACTCCCAGTTCTACAAAGCCATCAAGGCGAAGTATCCCGACCTGCAACTCATCGCCACCATGCCCGTCAAGAGCATCCGCCCGACGTGATCGACGAGCACTACTACGTCCGCGCTGCGACAGTTCTTCCAGGACGCCACGCATTACGACAAGACCGACCGCAACGGCCCCAAGATCTTCGTCGGCGAGTGGGCCACGCGCGAGGGCTCGCCCACCCCCAACTTCGGCGCCGCCCTCGGCGATGCCGCCTGGATGACCGGCATGGAGCGCAACAGCGACATCATCGTCATGGCCGCCTATGCGCCGCTGCTGGTCAACGTCAACCCCGGCGGCATGCAGTGGGAGACCGACCTGATCGGCTACGACGCCATGCGCAGCTACGGCTCGCCCAGCTACTACGCGCAGGTGATGTTCGCGAAGTACCTGGGCAGCGAGACGCTCGGCTCAACGCTTGAAGGCGCAGGCCCCCGGCTCTTCTACTCCATCACCCGCGACGCGACGAAGAAGCGGCTCTATCTCAAGCTGGTCAACGCAACCTCCACGCCGCAGCCAGTCGACATCGACTTCACCGGCGTCAAACTCGCTGACGCAGGCACCCTGGTCAGCCTCAGCGCTCACAGCACCCAGGCAACCAATACCATCGATCGCCCCAACGAGATTGTCCCGGTGGAGGCTCCGCTCCACGGCGTGAGCAACCATCTCCACCACACCGTCCCAGGCTATGCAATTCAGGTCATCCAACTGAACGAGAAATAGACAGACCAACACGAATGCAGGAAAAAGGGCGGAAACGCCAAGGTTTCCGCCCTTCTTCTACGATTAAACTTCTCCTACTCCCGCACCGCCCATGCCAGCCCGTCCGGCCCCGCCACGTCCACCTTGCCCACCATCTCCAGCGTCTTCAGGTCGATGGCGGCCACGTACCCGTCCCGGCCGCAGGCCACATAAGCCCGCGCCCCATCCGGCTGCATCTGGATGCCGCCGCCGGCATGAACATCCGTCAGCCGCTTCACTTCCTTGTGGGTCGCTGCGTCCACAACCACCAGCGCCCGCTGCGCCGAAATCAGCACCAGCTTCCCATCGGGCGTAAACTTCAGCCGGTTCGCCCCCGGCACATTGGCCTGCAGAGTGGCCGTAACTTTCTTCCCCGCAATGTCGATCACTGAAACCGTGCCATCCTGCGCATTCGCTACCCAGGCTTCCTTCCCGTCCGGGGAAACATCGAACCCCTCTGACCCGTGCCCCACCGGAATCACCGTCAACTTCCAATCCCCTCCCGGCGGCGTAGGCGGAGGTCCCGGCGGTGGTCCACCCGCTCCCGGTCCCCCACCCGGCGGCATTCCCGGCGGCATCCCCGGCGGCGGCCCGCCCGCGCGGCCCTCGGCCTTCTCCATGATGGTCACCGTGGCGGAGTTCACATTGGTCGTAACAATCCGCTTCCCATCCGGAAACACATACACCATGTGCGTCCGGTCCTGTCCGGTTCCCATAATCCAGTCGATCTTGCCGGTTGCCGGATCGTAGGCGCCAATCGCCTTGGCCGCCTCGGCCGTAAACCACACCTTGCCCAGCTTGAAATCCAGCCCGTGCGGCCCGCGCAGCGCCCCCAGGTCAATCGAATCCAGCCGTTTCTGCCCCACCAGGTCGATCACTGCCAGCGTATGAAAAGCGCCAAATCCGTAGTTGGACACATACGCAGTCTTGCCGTCAGCCGAGGCCGTCACCTCGTGCGGGTCGTCGCCCACAGGGACGCGGGCAACCACATGCATATCTGCGGGATCCACGATCGATAGCGTGTGATCCTGCTTGGAAAGCGCAAGCAGCGTTGTTCTGGGAGTTTCTTGTGAACCAAGGTACGCCGCCGGCATGGCGGCCAGAAGCAGCAGAGATAGCATTCGAGTCTTCATTCCCTGTCCTCGAGTGAGCATGATGATTTGACGATGGAAGGATGCGTTGAGACCAGGCAATCTGGCCTAGACGAACATATCCTTATCGTCGTGAAGCTTCGGCTCGCGGCTCGAAGGAGCGGAGGCTCGCAGCGACTCCACAATAGCCCTGACGCTGGCCAGAAGCCCGGAAAGCTGACGCACTGGCTTGCCCACCGTCTCGGTCACAAAAGTGCTCGCCTTGTCCACGGCGTCCAGGGTGCCGGAACACATAGCGTCGATGCGGCTTGTTTGCTTGCGCACCCGGCCCAGAATCTCTTCCGTTACCGCTTCCACTTCCGCTGCTTGCTCCCGCAGCCCCCGCGTCAGTTCCGCCACGTCCGTAACGGTCTGTTCCACCTTCGGCGTCAATCGCACAACAACCTGCCGCGTGGTCTCCGCAAGTTCCCGGGTCGTCGCCAGAATCGGCGTCACTGAAGAGCGCAGATCGTCGATCTCTTCCTTAATCGATTTCGTCGCTTTGCTGATCCCTGCATAGATCCCCAGCAGAACAAGCGCCTGTATCAATAAAGCCAGCGCACCCACTCCAATGCACGCCAGCTCGATCGTCTCATGATCCATCTTTGGCCTCGAAATCTTCTCGCACAGTTCGACTCTGGACCTTCAGGAACTCGTTCAACGCAACCCCGGCCAAAAGGAAGCGTCCTGTTCCGGAACCGGCGCCTCAGGGCGAAATGCCGGGTGCGTCGGCCTCCGGAGGGGATAATGGGAGCAAGAAAAGCCGCACCGCAGTGGATGACGGCAACCGCTCTGCCTACAGTTCCGTCGGATCGACGGTGGTCGCTTGATAGGCGTTGCGTCCAGCCTCAACAGCGGCGCTCACGCGGGTAGTCTGGTCGCTCACCAGGCTCTTGCCACGCTCCACAAACTCTTCCCACTGTGCCCGTCCGCGATCGACCACCTCGCGGCTGCGGTCTACGTACTCAACCACCTGGTCCTTGCTCTTGTCTACAAGCGCGCTTACCTGCTCCTTGCCCTTGTCCACCAGCACGCTTACCTGTTCGGCGGCCTGCTGGCTCTTGGCTTTCACATACTCCGTGCCCTCGCGGGCGCTGTTGGCCAGACTCTCGCGGGTTTCGCGGCCGCTCTTGGGGGCATACAGAATCCCAACCACCGCGCCCACGCCCAAACCTGCCAGAAACCATCCGAGATGATGAATCTTGTTATCTTCTGTCATGATGAAAACTCTCCTTTCGCCCAGCCTGAAGAATGCCTGAGCGTAGCAAATTTGCCGCTTGGCCGCAATTCGAAATCCCCATGCGGCGCAGGCGTCTCACAACCGGCACGCGCTCCGCTCAAGTACCTGTTCGTGCCGGCCCAAGCCATTGGACGCAGATTCCGGGGCCAAAGTTGCAACCCGTCCCGGGGAAAGCCCGCGATCTGCTCCTGTTGAGAACAATACAGCAAAGACCCCATGCCGGGTGCGCTGCTTTGCTCACCCAGACTGGAGGAATCACATCAAATGCGGCTCTTACCAATAATAAAGCGGCGTGGACCAAATGGCCCACGCCGCGGTTGTGCAAATAAACTGCTCGCTTTAGAACTCCGCCCGCACCGCAATCTGCCCGGTACGCGCCCCGCCAAAGTCCGAACCAATCGAGTTGGAAACCAGCCCGAAGCTGCCCGAGCTGAGATTCGTGTTCGGATCGCCCAGGTTGATGTGGTTCAGCACGTTGGTAAATGTGCCTTCCGCCTTCACCTTGAAGCGCTCGGTGATCGCAAAGGTCTTGCTCAACCCCGACGACAGGTTGAACAGGCCAGGCCCCTCGACCGAACCGACCGGCGCATTGCCAAACCGGCCGATCGGCAGCGGATGCGCGCTCAGCGGAGCACCCGTCGCCGGATCGAAGCCCGCACCAGTGCCGCAGGGATTGCCAACCGTCCAGGTTGTGTCCCCAGGGCAGGTAAATGCGCCGGCATTGACCCAGTTGAAGCGGTTCCTTCCAGACGGCTTGACACCCTGCCCGGGAACCCAATCCGCGTGCTGATTGCGGTGCCCCCCGTCAAAGCTGCCGGTACCGTCGCCATACTCCCCGTTCGAACCCGATCCTGTCCCTGAGGGGTCGCCTTGCCCGTTCGGGAAATACGGCGTCAGATACGGTCCGGTTTGGAGGGTGAGGATGGACGAGAACCGCCACCCGCCCACCACCAGGTCTGCCGCTTTCGACATGCCGCCGCCGAAAAGTCTGCCCCGGCCCACAGGAAGATCGTAGAGCAACGTCGTGTTCCAACGCAGTCTGCGCGTTCCGCCCACGTTGCCGAAGTCCGCCTCCCGGTCCAGGATCGAGGTCGAGCGCGCGCCGCCGCCTTCACCCGCAAACCCCGTGTTGTTCGGCCCTTGGTTGTCGGCCAGGTTCTTTGCCCATGTAAATCCCGATTGGTACTCCAGGCCGTGCTGCAGGCGATGGCTCGCATCCACCTGCATCGAGTGGTAGCTGTTGTTTGCGCCCGTCGCGCGCGTGTTGATGCGTCCCCAGTTCGGGAACAGGCGATTGCCGATGTCGTTGTTGAAGGCCGGGACCGTACTTGAGAACGGCAGCGTATTTTCATCCGGCGCCCAAACCAGTTGGTGCGTCTCTGACCCAATGTACGAGATGCGCGCCGCATAACCCGAGCCAAGATCGTGATCCACGCTCAGCGACCACTGTTCCGTATACGGATCCTTCCAGTTGGTGCTGTTGGCCGTGCCGAAGTAGTCACTGCCGTACGCAGTCGTTGACCCAGCGCTGCCAGCTCCCGCGTAGATCTGCGGCCACTGGTAGCCGATGGCATGCGTGGTCGAGTTATAGGTGTTTGAGAACTGCTGCGTGTAAGCCTGCACCGTGCCGGTAAGCGAGTAGAAGCTGGAGCCCAGCATGTTGATGTTGTAAAGGCCCACGCCCCCGCGAATCGCCCACTTGTCGTCGCCGGAAGGACGATAGGCAAAGCCAAACCGCGGCATGAAGCGCTTGTGTGGATACTTCTTCAGGCCATCAGGGTAGCCCGCCGCCTGGTTACCCACCACCTGCATGCAGGGTGCGCCATTCACCACGGAAGAGTTCGACTGAGTCACGCCATCCGGATCGCACGCATTGGCGCTGGCCAGGAAACTCTGCGCCAGCAGCGACTGCTTGCCCGTGGGATAGATCACGCGGCCGGCTCCGGCCACACTCGGATCGAAGTTGCCAATGTCGCCGCCCTTGTCGTAGTAGCCCGGATGCAGTTCGTAGCGCAGCCCGTAGGAAAGCGTCAGCTTCTCGCTCACGCGCCACTCGTCCTGGCCGTAGAACGCGTAGTGTTGCGAGACGCCGTCGTTGTCCTGCGCAACCACGTCGTAGAACGTCTGGTCGGGAATCCCCAGCAGAAAATCGGCAAAATCCACGCCCGTGAACAAGCCCGCGCTGCCCTGGGTGTTGAACTGGTACGTTCCGTAGTTATCCGAGCCGTTGAATCCCAGCGGCGTAACCGCCTCCAGCTCCTGGATGTCGCCTCCAATCTTCACCGTGTGGCTGCCCTTGTTCCAGATCAGCACATCGCTGTAGTCGTAGGTATTCGACTTGGTAAGACTGGTCAGGCGGTCGGCGTTCAAGCTCTTGATGTTGTTGAAGTCCATCTCCGGAATGCCGTTGTAAAACAGGTTTTGCAGGCCCACCCAGCCCTGCGCTGTCGTCCACGCATTGCCGTTGAAGCTGTCGCTCTGGCCAGAGGTGTAGAGCGTATAGCCGAATCCACCCTCGTTGATCAGGTTCGGCTTGATGCTCCAGTTCGTGTCCACCTTCAACGCCCGGTTCTGGCTGATGGATAAATAAGAAGGAATCAGTAACTCCTCAGGATTACTGATGGGAAAGTCCTTCCACGTGAACTTGCCCCACAGCAGAAACTTCTGGTTCGATCCAAAATACTGGTCGCCGCGCACATCGAACTGGTTCGAGTGTCCGCTGTTATCCACGTTCGCCTGGTAGTTGGCCACGCCGTTGTCCGTGTACGCAGTCGGGTCGCCAATGTTTGGAGCCGGGTAGAACTGCTTCAGAGCATTCAAAGCAATCTGGCTCAGCGAACCCGTGGGAATTTTCGTCCCCCAGTTGGCGCCGTTATACGGATCCGTGAGCCCGGTAAACGTGGTGGAAGTGTACTTGGAGAAGTCGCCCTGAGTCATCAGTGTGCTGGGAACCACTTCCTCAATCGTGGTCTGCGCCGGATGCCGCCAGCCTTCATACGCGCCAAAGAAAAACGTCTTGTTGTGTCCGTTGTACAGGTGCGGAAACACCACCGGCCCGCCCACACTGCCGCCGAAAGTATTTCCTGTAACGCTGGGCTTGGTCGTGGTCGTCGGGAAGGTATAGGCAATGGCGTCGAATGCCGAGTTCTGGTAGTACCAGAACCCTGATCCGTGCAGCATATTCGAACCGCCCTTTGTGGTCACCACGATCTGCCCAGGGTTGCCGAACTCCGCATTGGCCAGCACGCCGTCCGCGCGGATCTCCGAGATCGACTCCGTCGAAGGAAATGAGTCGCCGATATACGTCCCGCCCGTCGCGCTCTTCACCGTTACGCCATCCACGGTCACATCCACCTGGTACGGCAGCGCCCCTTGCAGCGAAACGCCGGAGCTGTCGCCATCCGCCTGCACACCGGGCAGCGCGCTGAAGATGTTTGCCGCGCTCGTTCCGCTGAAGCTCGCGCGCGTGTTCACCGGCAGGTTATTCGCGTCGTCGGTGGTAAAGTCGCCGCTGATGGTTGGCGTATCGGTTTCGATCGCGCTTACCATGTCGCCGGTCACCTGAACCTCCTGCTGCACCGTGCCAATTGCCAGCTTCGCGTCCAGGCGAAGCTCCTGCCGCACCTCCAGAACCACCCCCGATGCCTTCCACTTCTCAAAACTAGGTGCAGAAACCTCCACCGAGTAGTGTCCCGCCTTTACGTCTTGAAAGTGGTAATCCCCCACTCCGTTGCTCTTGGTGGTGCGCACCGCGCCCTCATCCGTGTTGGTGAGCGTAACGGTTGCTCCCGGAACCACGGCACCCGCCGTGTCCTTCACGGAGCCGACGATGGAACCCTGCGTGGCCTGGGCTCCGGCCTGCGTCGAGGCCAGCGCAATCACCAGCAACAGGCTGAGCGTCGCCAGCGGCTTACTCAGCAGAGACTGCCAGGGAAATTGTATGTGTCTGTGCATGGGTCACTTCCTCCAGAATGCTGCATGTGTTGATTGAGTTGAAGTCGGACAGCGGACGATCAAGCAGATCTCCCGTCTTATCTCGGGTCTATTCAAGCGGGAGAGTACTGGGTTGAGAAATAGAGCTCGCTTCAAGAAAGAATCAGACGGACTTCGGCCCGAGGATCTTGTCGCCCCCTCAAAGCACCTGCCTGTTTCCTCAAGCGGCGAAGTGAGCGCTCCCGCGCATCTTCATCGCTTCATTCAGGTTTTTGAGTGGACAACGGTTTCAGCCTACCGGAGCTTGATTAAAGGTTGTTGAATTTGACCAACCTTGAACGGGGAATGGCTTAGCTGATGGCGTTCAAACTACAGCATTTTTTGACCAAATGTCCAGTTTTTTCTTTTTACGTTCGCCTCTTCATCGCGTTTCTGCCCGGAATCCCCTTGCGAGCAGCCCCATTTCCCTCGCCCACTCCAGGTTGTCAGTCCAGAAGCGAAGGTTCTCGCGGCAGAAAGTTAATATTTGATGAACTGCGCACCTCAGTGGCCAGAGCGCCCGGTTCGCCCGTCAGTCATTGTCTTTCGGTTTGTGCAACTGGGCGCCGGACTTCTCAATCTGCCCGCGAATCTCGTCCGCGTCGTCCACATCGTGCAGCGCCGCCGCCTCTTCCTTTGTCTTCGGATGGGCAAAGCGCGCCTTGGCAGGATTGAAAACACGCTTGTCGGCCTCTTGCGCGACAAACGTTTCCAGGTGCGGAGCGGTATCGAATATGCCAGAAACTTCGCCCGCCAGCGCATCTTCCAGGTTCATCGGCCCCAGCCCGAGCAGTTCATCCATCGTCCGCGTAATCGAGCCCATGCTCGCGTGCTCATGGCTCACCGCGCCCGGCTTCACCCACGGGCTCGCCACCAGCAGAATGCTGCGATGCGCATCCACATGGTCCACGCCGCTCTGCGCATCGTCCTCGGTCACAAACAACGCCGAGTCCTTCCAGATGGATGTCTTCGAAAGAAACGCCACAATGCGTCCCAGCGCCAGGTCGTTATCCGCAACAAACGAGGCGCGGTAAGGGTACCCATCCCCCGGCCGCGGGTCGGCCGTATGGTCGTTCGGCAACCGGATCACAATCAGCGCCGGAACCTTCCCCGCCGCCAGCTTCCGTTTGAAATCCCGCTCAAACTCGCTCACCCGAAACTGGTCGGGAATGCCCAGGTTGAACGTCGGATACCGCCGGTCGCTCGACTCAAACACCGGCTTGGGCAGCGGTGAGTTCAGAAACAGCCTCTGACCCTCGGGCTTTGCGCCCGGCATCTCGTCATTCCCTTCCAGTTCCAACCCCTCCCCGTAATTCAACAGCCCCAACCCGCTCGCCGCAATATGCTCCCACAGCGACCCAAACTGCGGTTCATCTTCCGGCATCGGTGCGTCCGCCCCGCCGAACAGCGCTCTCCGTCCCGGCTCGCTCGCCCCGGCAAACTCGTGCCGCCTGCCGCCATAGCCCGAAGTCCACGCGGTATTGAAAAACGGTGTCGGGTTAATTCCCATCACCCAGCGATGCCCGTCTGCCGAAACATCGCTATCCACATTAAAGTTGTCGCTCATCGCAAACCGGCTCACTAGCGCGTGCAGGTTCGGAGTCACACGCAGGTGCCTCGCCGTCTTCTGCTCCTCGGCCCAGCCGTCCAGTCCGTAGCGCGCCAGCGTAGCGTCTCCATTGGCCCCGGCCACATCGCCCAGCACCTCGTCGTAGGTGCGGTTTTCGCGGATCACCAGGAAGCAATGCTTCAGCCGCGGCATCTCCGTCCGCTTCGCAATCGCCGCGCTGTTGGCGGCAATCACCGTCTGTGTCAGCTCATCCGCCTCGGCCAGCCCCGCCAGCGAAATCGCGCTCACGCTTCCGAGTTCAAGGGAACCAACGTAAGTGGGCGCTTTAGGATCGTGCAGTTTGCCCGCGTTGGCCCCGGCTCCCTTGCCCTTGGTATTCACCACGTAGAGAGTCTGTCCATCGGGCGAAAACGCCACGGCCGAAGGATTCCACCCCGCCGGAATGTGCTCGATCACCAGGTTGGTTTGTGCGTCAATCACCCCAACCGCGTCAATGCCCGACTCAGCCACATAAACCCGCCCATCCCGAATCGCCAGCCCGCTGGGCATCACCCCGCGCAACGGCCTTCCCTCCCGGTCCTGAAAGCGATCCCCGCTGAACGGCGAAAGCTGCGTCTCCTTAAGCACCGTGCTTCCGTCCGCGCTGATCTTCGCAACCGCATCCTCATGCGCCAGCGACACAAACACCGCATCGTCCCCGGCCGCTACCCCCGTCGGTGCAGCGCCGCCCACCGTCTCACCCGCCTCCTCGGTAATCTTCGTGCCCAGGCGCAGCTTCGCCGTAACCGCCGGATGTTCGCGATCGCGCACATCGTACGTCCACAGCGAGCTGCCCCGGTCAGAGTTCTCGTCCCCCAGCCCCGGAATCTGCCTGCCCTCCGCAATCGTCCCCTCGCGCGCCTCCTTCGAGGGGTATCCAAATGGCGGAAAGTGCAGCCCGGTTCCCAGCTTGTCCTCGGCCTTTGCGCCCGGAATCGTCGTGTATTCAAACAATCCTGTGTTCGTCACATAAAGCCGTTCGCCGTCCGGCGAAAGCGCCAGCCCGAATGGATAGTTGCCCGTCGGCGCCTCGCCAATCCGCCGCAGCGTCGCCGCATCCAGTATCACAACCTTCCAGTTCCCCTGGTCCAGCGCGTAGAGCGTCCTGCCGTCAGCTGATACAACCAGGGTGGCGGCAAAAGCGCCCCGCGCGGGATCCTTCGCGTCAGACTGCTCGCCAACCAGTGAAACCTCCCCAGCCGTGCTCCAGTCGTTCGTCCGAGAAGCCCGGATCTTTCCCGTGTCACCTGTCGCAACGTACAGCAATGCCCCATCCGGCGAGTAGGCCAGCCCCGCATGCACTTCCATCTTTGGATCGTCCGTTGACCCCGCAGGCATGCGCCGCACCGTCGGCTCCGCAGAGGCAGGCTCCGCGATCACGTTCAGGGCGAATGGAAATCCGATCGAAGGCACCGCAATCTGCCCGCCGTCCGGCCTCACCGCCAGCGCAAACGGATACGGCGCCACCGGAATCCAGTTTCCTGCCGGGTGAATCTCGCGCCCGTTGGGCAGCACAGCGGTCACGCCGCTCGGGGCCTGGGCAGCAGAAAGCAGCGCAGATACCCCCACGCAAAATATCCAAACCATCCAGAGTTTCCGGTCCATCGCGGAAGTCATTCGTCCAGTATGCACGAAGCAGATGAACAACTTGTTGCAACAGAACCCCGGGAATCGCTCCATCGGTGCCCGCCGTTGCTCAGGAAATCAGCACTTCCACCCACTCCAGCGGCCGCCCCGCCGCGTCTCGATCCCGTGCCGCAATCCGCACCCGTCCACTCTCCACCGGCGCAACCTCCTGCGTCGTCGTGCCCCCAAAGTAGTGGCTGCGTATCTCTGCCTGCTTCCCCTCCCTGCAGCGCAGCACAATCTCCTCGCTCCCATACAGCGCCAGCGCCAGCCTGTCGGTGTGCCCCAGGTCCTCGCTCGTCTTGGAGGCAACCACCACTGGAACGCTGCACTCAATCGCATCCTTCACCCGCGGGTCCATTCTGCTCGCCAGGCTCAGCGCGTTCGTTTCACCCGTGATTGGAGGCCGGTACGCAAGCAGCATCAGCTTGCCCTGCTCGAAGCGCGCCCATGACCGCGCATGCGCACCCAGCGTCGGCGCCTCGGAGACCGTATCCATCGGCAGAATCTCGAAAACGTTCGTGCCCCGCAAAACCTGCGTCAGCCCGTTGTATTTGGCAATCCATTCCGGCGTGGCCCCTTCTCCCTGCTCATCGCCCTTGAAGTCGTTCAGGCAGCCCAGCGTCCCCATCGCCGCGGCATCGAACCAGATGTGAGGCGCACTCGCCCAGTCGTAGCCCGTCGACCCATAAGTCGGCACTCCCAGCGGCCCCATCAGGCTGCTAAAGAAAAACCGCCGGTTGGCCTCCACATCGTACTCGCCCACGCACTGGTAAAGATCGTCCGGGCTGTGCAGGTCAAAGTACTCCAGAAACAGCGGCGACAGGTTGTAGTACATCACCACCAGGTCCGGATTTTCCTCGCGCATGGCCTTGATCGCCACTTCCAGCCCCTTCAGCATCAGCCGCTCGCCGCTCCACTGCTTATCCCTGGGAGCGGCAATCCCCACCGCCGGCAACTCATAGCCAAAATCGAACTTCAGCACGTCTGGCTTGTATCTCCGGATAAACCGCCGCGCCAACTCCCCCAGCACCTTCGCCACTTCCGGCTGCGTAAAGTCCAGAATGTAATAGTGGGATTGTGCAAAATCCACCTGGTACGGCTTGCCGTCGGGCCGCTTCAGCATGTTGTCCTCGCTCAGGCCCAGGTCGGCCGGCCGCTCGCACCGCATCAGCGCGGCCCACATGCCAATCCGCATCCCGTCGCCGCGCAGTTCATCCAGAAACTGCTCGAAGTGCGGAAACCGCGCCTCGGAATGCACCAGGTTCCCGTAAGTTCCCTCCCATTTGTCGTCAATCGAGAACAGGCCCGCCTTCATCCCGGAAGCCTTCAACTCCCCATAGACTTCGCGCAGAAACGCCTCGTCCAACCGCTCTCCGCCCTTGTTGCGGTCGATCTGCACGCCCCACGTGCAGAACTGCGGCGTCAGCGCAGTTGCCGTCTTGTGCGCCGAGTTCTGTTTGCGCTGAATCACGCCCGCCCGCAACAGCCCCTGGTAATAAGCAGCAATCGCCTCGTAGTAGTCCGGGGCAACCGTCCACAGCAAGGTCGCGCCCAGAGTCATCGTTCCAGGGCCACGCAGGTGCTTCCACAGGTCGCCGCGGTAGTCGATCCACAGGCTGCTCCTGCCCTCATAAAGCTGCAGAAACAGATCGCCGCCGGGCAGATCGGCCAATCCGCACGCAAATGCCTCTGACCGTCCCTCGGTAAACCGGTTCCTCTGCCCGTTTGTCTCCTCGATGTTGAAGCCGCAGAAGTAGTGCACCGGCAGCCCCCACTGCTGATTCAGCCCCGGGATAAAGCTGCCCCGGCCCAGCCAGAAGCTCTCATCCAGATGCACATTCCTGCTCACGATCGGGCTCACCGTGGACCCCGAAAGCAGGCCCGGCGCAATCACATACTCCATATCCAGTGCAGGCGTCCTCTTTGCGTCCGGCTCAACAAAGTAATGCAGGCTCACCACGTCTTCGGTGCCGCTCGATTCATAGGAGACCGGCTCCGCCCAGATGCCATTCTCATCGAATCGCCATGCCCATTTGAGGCGCGCCGCGCCGTTGACGCCCTCGTATGCAAACACGACGCGCCCCGGCTCAACATGATGCCCGCTTGCCTTGCCCGCAGTCCACAGCCGTTCCGTTGGACGGTCCGCCGGCGCCACCACCACCGCCGGCTGCATCTTCCCGCTCACAATCACGCGGTTGCGCCGGTCCCGCAGGCGAAACGTATCGCTCGCCTGGCTATACTCCCAGCTGTAGTTCGATCCCTTGACGGTGATCTGCCCGTCCAGGTCGATAATCGTGGGCGCCTGGCCGCTGCCAAGCAGCTTGCTCGATGCCGCCGAGAGCAAAGCTCCGGTGGAAAGCTGCACAAAAGTTCGCCGGTCAAAGGTGTTCAAGGTTTATCCCCTTCTAGGGCCTTCCATGAGAAGGCCCTGGTTGCAATTGGGTTCCCTTGCCATCCACCTTGATACCCGCTCACCCCCCGCAACCGCAACTCCGGTCCAGAATCTCCGCAAAATGCATCCCTTCGCGGTCCGAAAGCTGCGCAATCTGCTCCCGGCAGCTGAACCCGTCCGCAACAATGATCGTGGTTGCATCGGCTGCGTTCACCGCCGGCAGCAATCCCAGGTTCGCAATCGCTTTCGACACCTCGATCTTGTCCGCCTCAAACCCGAACGGGCCCGCCATCCCGCAGCAGGTCGTGTTCACCATCTCCACCTGCGCCCCCGCTTTGCGCAGCAGCGCAATCTCGTTCTTCGGCCCGCCAAACACCGCTTTGTGGTGGCAGTGCCCGTGCAGAAGCACCTGTGCCCCCGCCAGTCGTCCATTCACCCACTCTGGTGCCTTCTCCGCTAGCCAGTCCGCCAGCAGCCATACCTGCCTGCTCATCTTCTGCGCGCGCTCGTCGTTCGGAAACAGCTCCAGCGCCTCATCCTTGAAGATGCTCGCGCAACTCGGTTCCAGGAAAATAAACGGCAGCCCCGCGTTAATCTGCGGCGCAATACTGTCCAGAACTTTGGCCATGTACCCCTTGGCTGTATCCAGCAGCCCGAAGTCGTAAAGCGCGCGTCCGCAGCAAATGTGTCCCTTGGTCGTCTGCACCCGGAACCCTGCCTGCATCAGAACTCGCTCGGCCGCCACCAGCGTTTGCGGGTGATAGTAGTTGTTCCACGTATCCGCCCACAGCACCACCACCTCGCCCGGCGGCTTTGCGGCGCGCGGCACGTTGCTCGTCTCGTCGGCCGGCCCGCGTGCAGCCTTGTAGCTCTTGCGCGCCAGTTGCGGCATCTGCCGCTCCTTGGCCACACCCACAATATGCTTGATCAGCGGACTCGAAATCGGGCTCGAAAGCACAAGGTTGGTAATCGCCGGCGTCAGAGAACCCAGCCGCGCCATCTTGTCCGCAAACCCAAAAACATAGTGATGCAGCGGGTGGAGCTTCCCCTTGTACTTCTGCGCCAGGAACTCGCTCTTGTAGCGCGTCATGTCCACCTGCACCGGGCACTCCGTCGCGCACGCCTTGCAACTCAGGCACAGGTCCAGCGCCTCATGCACCGCCTCGCTCTCAAATCCCTCTGCCTGCAGCGCTCCGGCCAGCATCTCCCACAGCAGCCGCGCCCGCCCGCGCGTCGAGTGCTGCTCCTGCCCGGTTGCCCGGTAGCTCGGACACATCACCCCGCCTTCCTTCTTCAGGCACGCGCCCACTCCCACGCACCGTGCCGCCGCATTCTCCAGCGACCCGCCGTCGGAAGCAAACACAAAGTGCGTCTCCAGCCTGGCGTGCTCTTTGCCCTCCGGCTTCGGCCCGTAGCGCAAGTTCTCCACCGGGTCGTACACTCGCACCGCATCAATCAGCTTGCCCGGGTTCATCCGGTTATCCGGGTCCCAGATCGCCTTGAACTCCTGGAACGCCTTCATCAGCTCCGGTCCGTACATCTTCGGCAACAGCACCGCCCGCGCCTGTCCGTCCCCGTGCTCCCCGCTCAGCGACCCGCCCAGCGAAACCACCAGGTCCGCGGCCCGGTCAATAAACTCGCGGAACTTCCTCAATCCCTCCACCGTGCGGAAGTCGAAGTTGATGCGCAGGTGCACGCACCCCTGGCCATAGTGCCCATATAGCGGGCTCCGGTAGCCATACTCGTCCATCAGCGCCTGCAGCTTGCGCAGGTAGGTTCCCAGGTTCGCGGGCGGAATCCCCGCATCGTCCCAGCCCTCCCACCTGTCCGGCTCGCCCGGCACGCACACCGTCGCACCCAGCGCCGACTCGCGCACCTTCCATACGCTCTCCGCATCCTCGTGGTTGTAGATCCGCGCCCGCGGCTTTTCCGCCCATCCTTCAGCCGCGGCAGCCAGCGCCTCCGCCTTGCTTTGCGCCTCCTCGGCGTTCCACGCGCCCATCTCCACCAGCAGGAATCCACCCCCCGGCGGCAGCAGCTTCACGTCCACCGCCAGGTTCTTGCGCAGCATAAAGTCCACCAGCAGCCCGTCAAAACCCTCCAGCCCAATCGGCCCAAACTCCAGCACCCGCGGCACCACGTCCGCCGCCAGGTAGGGATCGTCAAAAGCCAGCGCCGTCAGCACCCGGTACGGCGGGCTCGATGTAAGGTTCAGCGTCGCGGAAACCACCGTCGCGCAAGCGCCCTCCGACCCCACCAGCGCCCGCGCCAGGTTGAACCCGTTCTCGTCCAGCAGCTCGTCCAGGTTGATGCCGGAAACCCGCCGCGGAATCCTCGGAAACCTCTCGCGAATCAGTGTCGCGTACCGGTCGCGCAAATCCTTCAGCCGCGCGTAAATCTCCCCCACGCGCCCGCCGCCCTGGATGTATGCCTCAATCTCGGCCGGGCTCGTCCGCCCCACCGTCATCCGCGTCCCGTCGTAAAGCACCACGTCCATGCGCTCCACATTGTCGACAACTTTGCCGCCCAGCAGCCCATGTACGCCGCAGCTGTTGTTCCCAATCATCCCGCCCAGCGTGCACCGGCTATGTGTCGCCGGGTCCGGCGCATACGTCAGGTGATACACCTCCGCCGCCTCGCGCAACCGGTCCAGAACAATCCCCGGCTCCACCACGGCAAGCTTGGCTTGCGGATCAATCGAGGTCAACCCATTCATGTACCGCGAGTAGTCGAACACCACCGCAACGTTCGCACACTGGCCGGCCAGGCTGGTCCCCGCCCCGCGCGGCAGCACCGCAGCCCCCGTAGCCCGGCAGGCCGCAAGCGCGGCTTCCACATCCGCCGCATCGCGCGGCGTCACCACCCCAATCGGCATCTGCCGGTAGTTCGAGGAGTCAGCCGCGTACAGCGCACGCGAGCCCAGATCGAACAGCACCTCACCCCGGAGGGTGGCCTTCAGTTTGGCTTCCAGCTCGCGATGCGCGGAGAACCGCTCGTGGTCCAGCGGAGCCTGATTCAGCAATTCGGAAATCGGAAGGATACTCACGCAGGAATCCTAGCCCAAAACCATAGCCCAGTGCGTGTGCCGAGTCACAAATAGCTCGCAACGTCGCAAAAACACCAGCTTCGCCGGGCGACATACCACATTGCGAACTGTATCCAAAGCCGCCGCCACAGCCCGAACTGAATCCTCAACGCGTGCGCCGCCAATACGAGCATTTTGAATCAACTGCGATCAACGGATCCTCGATTTGCCGTCCGGCCCGGAATTCGTCCACCGCCTTGCGGCAATACGTCCAGGATTCCTCGCCGTAATCGTCGACAATCACATATCCGCCAATCGAAAGCCGGTCATACAGCGATGCCAGCGCATCGCGCGTCGACTCGTAAAAATCCCCATCGAGCCGCAGCAGAGACAACGCGCCAATCGGCGCAGAGGGCAGCGTGTCCTTGAACCAGCCCTTCAGAAACCGCACCTGATCATCCAGCAATCCATACGCCGCGAAGTTTCGCTTCACTTCCTCCAGGCTCACTGCCAGGTTGTGATATTCCTTCTGCATCACGGGACCCGACTGCACCTTCGCTTCGAGCGGAAAAAGCTCCGGATCCGGTTCCGGAAGCCCCTCGAACGAATCGGCAGCCCACACCAGGCGGTCAGTAGAGCCGTAGGCCTTCAACGCGCCGCGCATGAAAATCGTCGCGCCGCCCCGCCACACTCCTGTTTCGATTAGATCGCCAGGGACGCCATCGCGCAGAATCTCTTGCACGCAGTTCCTGATGTTGTCGAACCGTCCCAAAGGAATCATCGAAACCGCGTACGAGTTCACATAGTGCTCCACACGGTGCATCGTGAACCGGAACTCATCGTCGTCGATATCGGGCTCAGTCTCGAAAAGCGTGTTCGTCAGAGACCGTTTCAGCAGGTCAAGATACAATTCCGCGGGAGTTTCCATCTCGATCGAGGCTCCTTGGTGGAAAACTATGGCTTGTCGGCGCAACTCGAATTCACTGCTCTGGGGCGCCGCTGCGCCGCCAGTAAGAACAAGTTGAATCGACCGTAATAAACGGATCCTTGATCTGCCTTTCAGTCCGGAATTCATCCACCGCCTTGCGGCAATACGTCCATGAGTCCTGGCCGTAATCGTCGATGATCACATACCCGCCCACCGAAAGCCGGTCATAGAGGGAATCGAGGCCGTCTCTCGTCGACTCGTAGAAGTCTCCATCGAGACGGATCAGTGACAGCGAACCCGTTGGAGCCGTCGGGAGCGTGTCCTTGAACCAGCCCTTTAAGAATTTGACTTGGTCGTCCAGCAGCCCATAGGCGGCGAAGTTCCGCTTCACATCTTCAAGGCTGGCGGCAAGATTGTGATACAGCTTTTGCATCACCGGTCCCGACTGAACCTTTGCTTCCAGCGGAAACTGCTCTGCATCCGGTGCCGGCAGCCCCTCGAAAGAGTCCGCCGCCCACACCACCCGATCGGTCACGCCGTGGACCTTCAGTACGCCGCGCATGAAGATCGAAGCGCCGCCCCGCCAGACGCCGGCCTCAATGAAATCGCCGGGAACGCCGTCGCGCAGAATACTCTCAATGCAACTCCTGATGTTATCGAACCGGACTAAAGTAATCATCGAAACCGCGTCCGAATTCACATAGTGCGTCGCGCAGTTCATCGTGAACCGGAATTCGTCGTCGTCAATGTCGGGTTCTGTTTCAAAAATGGTGTTCGTGAGCGACCGCTTCAGAAGGTCAAGATACAGGTCTGCTGGGGTATCCTTGTTCACCGAAGCTCCTTTGACTGTAAAGATGGGCTGTGAGCTCGACCCTGTCCCGGCCCGTTCGCTCGTATTGAGTTTACCAACCGTGGCGCCACTCTCGATCATGGAAATCCATCGTTGAATCCCGCTGGAGACGCCAGGCAAAGCAGCGCAGGTACTGCAATCCAATGAACGGAAGATGGGGCCCGGCGCCTAAGCTTGCATCTCTCATGCAGACCCTAGAATGCCTTGTATACGATCCCCGGAGCCGGCTGATTGAGCAGCACTGTGATCACCAGAGCTGCCAGTCCCAGCGCCGAAGCATAAACCACGCGCGCATAGCGGCTCGTGAGCACCGGCCCCTCAAGGGTCCTGATCGACAGGAGTGCACCGCGCGTAGCCTCCCATAACGCCAGCACCACCGAAGCGCAGAACCAGATTGCCAGCCATACGAGAAACCAATGAGCCCCGCTCAATGAGGCAAAAAGCGAGTGAAGCTGCTCCCAGTCTCCCCAGAACAACGGGTTTGTCGCGGCAAACCAGGTAAACGTCAGCCCGCGGCTGAAGGCAGTATAGAAAGGGTTCTTGGTCAGTGCCTTGTACCCCTTCCGGCCCAGGACACCAGCCATTCCAACCTGCCAGAGTTTATTGACTGAGACCCCCAAACCCAGCAGGACACCGAATACGAGGAACTCCGAAGTGCGCCCGTGCCAGACGCCGACCAGGAAGAACGTCACAAAGAAGCAGAAGACCCCCAGGAACGGCTGCGCAGCCACGGACGAGATCCTCCGCATCAGCGCCAAAAGCAATGGGTTATAGACATAGGTCTTGAGCCAGGTCGAAAGCGTGATATGCCAGCGGTTCCAGAAGTCCAGAAAAGATGTCGCCGAAAACGGGCGATCGAAGTTCTCCGGCAGGCGCACGCGCATCAGCCGCGCCAGGCCAATCACAATATCGATGTAGCCGGAAAAATTCGCATAGAGAAACAAGGGATAAACCACTAAAAGCTCGATGGCGGCCAGCATCTTCGCCGATGCCGATAACGCTTCCGGCATCTGCGCCAACGCGTCGGCCCACACCATATTGAAGAGCATCGCCAGCACATTCACTTTGAAGAAGCCGCGAATGATGCGCTCAAGTTGCAGTCCTATGACGCGCGGACCCAGTTCAATCGGTTGCACTGCAAATTGATCCCTGGCAAACTCGTCGTAGCGCTGGATCGGCCCTGAAACCAGCGTGGTGAAGTTCAGCGTATAGAGCAGATAAGCGCCGGGGCCGACGTGCCGTCTCCCGTCCTCATCCCCCGTCTCGATCAAAAGGTGGAGCACCCGAAAGAAGATGTACGATAGCCCCACCGTGAAGTACGGCGAGTGCAGGAAGATGCCTGCAGGCAGAAAGACATACCTCTTCAGCCAGATATAGACCAGGATCACCGCCAGCAAGCTCCACACCAGCAGCTTTGACCATCCGCGCTCCAGCAGCAGGCGCGCTGCGTAGCCCAGCGCCAGAAACCCGGCCAGCGGGAAAAACAGAATTGGATCGTGCGCGAGCAGGCCGAGAAAAACCACGCTGGCAATCATCAGCACAGTCGACCGCCAGCCGCGCGACCGGCTGATGTTCGAGACAAGCGCCACGGCCAGGCCAAAGGCCACAAACTGAAATGAGGCTGAATCCAACGTTATTTGCCCTTCTCAAATGCAGGTTGCGCCTGGCCGGCCGCCTTCAGCGCGGGAATCACGCCGCTCGTCATCTCCGTGGCCATCATCCTGGCCACCATCGCGTTCCCTTCGCTATTCAAATGCCCATCCACTGAGAAGTAGCCTCGCTCAGGATTGGGAATGCTCCGATAATACGGTTGGAGATCGATGAAGATTCCGCCGCCCCGCGTGACAATGCTGCGCAGCCGTTCACCCAGCTTGTATGGATCGGATCCCGCCGGCCACTCGCCCATTGAGATCATCACCGCTTGCGCGCGGTTCGGTAACAGAACCGCCACAAACGGCACGCCCGCGGCAGCAGACTGCGCCTCGATGTCAGCCGTATCTCTGTCGAATTGTTCCACCTTCTTCTCTGACTCGGCGCTGAACTGGGATTTTAGAAGCTGCGCGTCCACTCCTCCCATCATGAAATTCCTTACATAGCGCTTCCGGTCCCTGTACAAAAGGTTCTCCAGAAATGGAACCGTGCGAGTCCTTCCCGACAGTTCACGCACCGCATCCGGAATGGATCTGCCAACAAACTCAGCCTTGATCTGCTCCCAGATTCCCGCATGAGAGCCCCCGGTTTTCCCGGATACCGCGGCCATACTCACAGCCCCACTCGCGCCTTTCGCACCATCGGCCGTGATCGGCTCCGACGCAACGTCATGGGTCGACAGCATCCAGAGAATCAAATCGGGATGAGTAGCCAATGTCTCCTTGAAGCGCAGAGAAACAGCATGCGACGTCCCATAACGAGCCATTGCATCGTTGTAGAGTTCAACCTTGCGGCCCAGCCGCTGGGATATTTCGAGAGGGAGTAGATCATCGAAAGTCTCTTCGCTGGCCACCCCATATCCAAACGCCTGCGAGGCGCCTATGGCCACAATCCTGTAAGTCCCCGGCTCCTTGGTATCGCAATCAAGCTCGGAGCGGTCTCCGCATCTGTTGAACTTGTATTCCACCCGCGAGCCCTCCACCACACCGCCCCAGCATCTGCAGTTTGGTATCCCGCGAGCGCCCCTTGCTGGTTGATCAAGAACCAAGCAGTCCTCCACGTGCCCTTTGTACCTGGGAAACCTCAACGTTGCTATAAGTTCTGTTGCCCCTGCCAGCAGACAAATTGTCAGCAGGCCGATCAAGGGAAGCAGTATCCAATCTCGGCGCGGGATCCTCGCTTCCTTCAATTCCTTTGGCTCATTGCTCCCGGGCAGGGTCATGCGGGAACTCTCTCCTTCGCTGGCGTAAACCCCTGCGAAACCACATTCATCGGCGCACTCTCCGGTTCCGCGCCCTCAACCTGCATCTCCCACCGCGTCAGCCCGGATTCCGCCTCGCTCACCTTCGTGAATCCAAGCCTGCCGTAATGGTCGACAACAAGTTTGTTGCGGTCGGTCGGGCGGTATGTGCCCGCCAATGTGTGCACGCCCGCCGCCCGCGCATGCTCCAGCATCGCGCCGAGCACCATGTGCTCCACCTTGCGGCCCAGCACGCGGCAACTCATCAGCCACGTGTCGATCTCCCATACCCCGCTCTCGCCCGGCCTGCAGATCACCACGCTGATCATCCCGTTGTCGCCAAAAATATCCGCCAGCCGCACCTGCAGCGTGAAAACCTCCGGGTCGTTCTCCGCCTCGGCCACCTCGGGGTCGGTATAGCGCCGCGTCGTCAGGTTGTATTGGTTGGACTTGTTGATGAGTTGGACAATGCGCGCGCGTCCCGTTGCGTCAAATGGCTGGAAGGTGATCGTCATGTCCAGCGACGCAAGATAAGCATCCACGCCGCCCACCTGCTTCTGCAGGCTCGCGCGCTTGGCATTGTCCTGGTAGAAACCTGCCCGCTTCAGATCTTCGTTTGCAAACGCGATTGCTTCGAAATAGCCCGCCGCCGCCAGCGTGCGCGCATACCAGGCAGCGTCTTCAGGGAGTTCCGGCACGGCCACCTGCGGAAGCAGCTTGCGTACCAGCCCCCGCTCCACCGGGTTGTCGTCGAGAAAAACCATCGCATCCAGTCCCAGCGACAGTTCCTCGGCAATCGCCTGGATATTCGTCGCCTTGTCGTTCCAGTTCGCCTGGAAAACCGCTATGTGGTCGAGCTTAAGCAGCATCTCGGAATGCTTCTCAAATGGCTCTCGCGCCACCTCGTCCGTATTCTTCGACGACACAGCCAGCACAATGCCGCGCTGCCGCAGTTCCAGGGCCATTCGCTGGACGGCAAGGTGCGCCTCGCCGCGTGCATCTCCTTGCGCAATTTGAATGCCCTCCAGGCCATCGTCCCCAATCACGCCGCCCCACACCGTGTTATCGAGATCCAGAATCAGTACCTTGCGGCTCTTGCCGCGAATGGCTGCCACCGTTCGCGCCACATGGTCGCCGTAGAGAGGAAGAAACTCGTCGGAAAACGAAAACTTTCCCAGATTCCAAAGCGACGTGTTGTGCCAGTCTGCCAGCCCCACGGTTTCAGCCAACGCGGCCACATCAACCAGCACATCGCCGGAGTCGATCACGAACTCTGCGAGCCCGCGATTGATTCCCTCAATCAGATTTCTCAACGTTCCCGGCAATGCCCGGTCTAGACTCCCGAAAAGAGATTCCACCGGCGGAGCAAACGTCTGGAACATGCATACCGCATTCGAGCCAGCCTTGACGCCGTCCCGCAACGCCTGCAGATATCCGATCGCTCCCTGCACACCTGCCGCCGCTGCGTCGCCGTCGCCCAAGGTCAAGCGCAGCGGCAACGCACGGTAGTCGATCGCAAACAGAACAGCGTCCGGCTTTGAGCTGTTCACCTTCGAGTCCGGGGTCAAAGCTTCCTGTGCCACCTGGTCGTACGACGGCTGAATCACTTCCAGTGCAATCCCGTGGCGCGCTGCGCTGGCAACCAGCGCGGGAACAATAAAGTCAATCGTCGAATTGCTCAACACCGCCAGCCGGAACGGCGTGAGTGGCGCCAGCGACCTGTCTTCGCCGCGAGCCTTGCCAATCGCCTTGGCCAATTTTGTCAATTGGTTCAAATCCAGCGCATACGAAGCCAGCGCTTGAATTTGATCGCCCACCGGGCCATCCGCACTCGGCAGCGCCTTCAACCGGGAAGAGAACTCCTGCGGAACGCGCGGCAGCCATCCCAATTCCGAGTAAAGTGATTTCATTGGCACGTCTCCTGCGACGGGGTTTCTCAGATAGGCGTGTTTCGCGGGTCTGGTAACGTGAATCTAAATGCGAGCCTTGATGAGCTTGACAAGATCGCCAACATTCTCAAGCTTTCCGATCTCTGAAGCGGTGAACTTTATTCTAAACGCCTTTTCCACGGAGAGCATAAGCCGGATATGCGTCAGACTGTCCCATCCGTCCACATCCTTGGCTGTCATTTCTGGAGTTATCTTGATTGATTCTTCATCGAATACGTCTTCGAATATTTTTGCCAGCCGTGCGTAGATTTCTTCTTCATTCATCCGCAAATCCCTTCCAGCTATCCACTCAGGAAATCAGGTAATATCACCGCTGTGATTCGTGCCAGGTTGAGCAACTCTTCGGTTTTCGCTCGCGCTCGCAATCATTGCGCAATTCCTGTGAATCTATATCTCCTTGGAGCGAAGACTAGCAGAGTTGCGACCACGCTTCAAGTCGGAATCGCGAGCCTGAGACTGTGGAGGCAATGGAAATCGACGCCAGGTTCATCGCTCCCACCTTGTATCGATCTATCGCGTGGGCCACTCTTCCACAACAACTCCCAGATCGTTCAGCTGTTGAATCACCGCTTCCACATTGCGGCGAACAATGGGCCGGTCTTTGCGGCTCGCCAGCGGTGACTCACCCACCGCCACCACCCGCCCGTATCGCCACGCTCCCGGCGGCAGGGCAATCAGCGCATCGGCAAGATCCGCAGGTCGCACTTGCAACTCCTGGCGGCGCGCCGCGTCGGGACGAAGCATCGTTCCCTGCCCCAGGCTGCTCGGATTCGCATCGGTCATCGTCACGCGCAGGGTCAGATAGCGGGCGTCGACGGAAAGAAATGGATTCAGCCATGCGCCCGGCTCATGCACATCCACATACAGACTCTTGGTCGGCAAAGGTACATTGGCCAGCTTAGCCCGTTGCTGGTCGCGCTTCCCTGCCGCGGCCTGCGCTGCCGCCTGCGCCTGGTGTTCAGCATTCACGGCATTCTGCGCCACTCCAACAACCGCCTGCTCTTCCTTGTGGCACGCAGTCATCCACACTGCACACTGCAGCGCCAAAGTTGCAGCTAAGGTTGCTCGTATATTGACTTGCACGCACCCCGTCACCATCACAGGATACCAGTACCCACACCCTCATTCCCACTCTGCCTTCATGCGTCAAAGTCACCCTCCGTGTCTCCAGCTCATCGCAGGATAGAATCGTTGCCAAGCCGCAAGTGGTCAGAAGGTAACCACTGGTAACCACGGGTAACCACTTTTCGGTGACTTGCGGGGTACAGACGTTATACCAGAATTGAAGTATTCTGCGAATCTGTTACGTGTGTCGCAAATGCCCGGAAGATACTGGAAATAAAGGCAGCAATTCTCTGCCGGTTCGCTTTTGGAGTGGAGGTAAACGCGTGTACTCTCAAAAATTCCGTACGATGAGCCGGGTTTTCGCCCTGGCATTTGTGGCTTCGTTGCCATGTTACCTGGCCGCTCAGGTCGTGGCCAGCCAGGCAAAGGGCAACCCGGATGCCCCCGCACCCAAGTGGGACGTCTTTGTGGGCTACAGCATCCTTGATCCCAGGGGAACGTTCTACCCCATTCAGCCCGATGGCTCCGTACTCCCCGTCTCCTTCAAGTTGGAGAAGACGGGCCTGCTTGAATCCGCAGCCTACTACTTCAACCGCCATGTCGGCGTCTTGGTTGAGTCCGGCCAGCACGATCTCTTTACCAACACCGGCTTCGCCGCCACCGGTGCCAGCAACAGCGGCATCCTCACCCTTGAAAGCGGGTTGGTCTATCGCTGGCCTGGAGTTCATCTGACCCCCTTCGTTCACGGCTATGCCGGCGGCGCGTATGTCGATGGCCCGGACCACGAGCCCTACACCTGGGGCCCGATCATCGGCGGCGGCGGCGGCCTCGATTGGTACTTCGGCTGCCACTTCGGCATTCGGCTATTTGAGGCCGACTATGAATATATCCACGTAAACTCAGGCGTCTCGTCCGGAACGCTTGCCGCTGGAGACTTCGTCTGGCGCGACGACGAGAACATCAACGCATTCCGCCTCGCCGCTGGCCTCGTCTTCCGCGGCGCATCCGCGTACGGCCCCCACTCCGGTTGCGGCCCGCTGCCTCCCCCTGCGCTGACATGCGTAGCCACGCCCGGCACAGTCTATCCAGGTGGTCCCGTCACCGTCACTGCCACACCTTCCGGACTCAATCCCAAACAGACCGCGACCTTCACCTGGTCGGGCCCACAGGTTTCCGCCAACGGTAATATGGGCACCATCGCCACCGATTCTCTCGCCCCCGGCACTTACACAGTCAAAGCCACAGTCACAGAGGGCCCCAAACCCATCCAAACCGCGGACTGCGCAGCCAGTTTCACCGTCATCCCGTGGGAAAAGCCCACCCTCGAATGCTCCGCTGAGCCCATGACCATCAATCCCGACCAGACCGCCTCCATTACCCTCAAGGGTCGCAGCCCTCAGAACCTCCCCTTGACTTACGCGTGCACTGCATCTGCGGGAACCATCGCCATGAACGGCAACACCGCATCCTATAGCCCCACCGGAGCTCCTTCCGGCCCGGTCACCATCAGTTGCAGCGTGTCCGACAATAAGGGAAACACCACCGACGCCAACTGCGGTCTCGTCATTCAGCCGCCGCCCCCGCCGCTCATCCTCCACGTGCAGCCGCTCTGCTCCATCGACTTCAGCCAGGACGCTAAACGGCCCACCCGCGTCAACAACGAAGCCAAGGCCTGCCTCGACACGGTTGCTCTCGCCATCCAGCAGAGCCCGGATTCAACCCTCGCCATCGTCGGCGAGTCCACCCCCAATGAGGCCCAGGGCCCAACCGGCGTTGGCGCGCAGCGTGCCGTCAACACCAAGGCGTATCTGGTCGACGAAAAGGGTATCGACGCATCGCGCATCTCCGTATACACCGGCGTTGAAGGCACACATGGCGTCGAAGACTACCTCGTGCCCCAGGGTGCCAACTTCGCCTCGGATGTGCACGGCGCCAAGCCGGTCGATGAAACTGTCGTCAAACCGCAGGTACGAAAGCCTGTGCCCATGCGCTCCCACGAAACCCACAAAGCCGCGGCCAAAAAGAATGCCGACGGAACAAATTAGCCCCCCGGCCAAAGGCACTGACGGACAGTAGAAAACGCAGCATCCCATACAGCAAGAGGCCAACCGGATCTCCGGTTGGCCTCTTGCTTTTCTGCTCACAATCGCTCTCGCGCCATCAACGCCGCAATCTCGGTTCTCGCCTATTTCCCAATCAGTCCGCGCGCAATCGCGTCCAGCATCCCATTCAGAAAGTTGATTGACTCCGGCGCCGAGTAGCGTCGCCCAATCTCCAGCGCTTCGTTGATGATGATCGGAAACGGTGTCCCTTTGAAGCCGATCATCTCGCCCACTGCCATGCGCAGCAGGTTGCGGTCCACGGCAGGCATGCGCTCCAGGCGCCAGTGCTTCGAGTTGGCCACAATCAGTTCGTCAATCTTCTCCTGGTGCGCAATCGCCGTGCGGAAAAGGTCCTCGGCAAACCCGCGCACCTCCGGCTCCACTTCGTCTCCCGCCTTCCAGAACGTGGCCCGCACCTGGTCCGGCGTCTGCTTCCCGATGTCTGCCTGAAACAGCATCTGCATGGCCAGTTCGCGCGACTTGCGCCGCGTCCCGGCCGTCAAACCGCGCCGCCTTCCACCGCGCCTGCCAGCATCAGCTTGCGCTTCAGGCTCACCATCTCGATCGCCGCCACGGCCGCCTCGAATCCCTTGTTCCCAGCCTTGATCCCGGCCCGGTTCAGCGCCTGCTCCAGCGTCTCGCAGGTCAGCACGCCAAAGCTGTGCGGAATCCCCGTCTCCTGCTGCGACTGCCCAATGCCCCGCGCCACTTCGTTGTAAATCGCTTCGTAATGCGCCGTCTCGCCGCGCAGCAAACAACCCAGCGTCACAATCGCATCCACATGGCCCGCATTCGCCACCGTCCGCGCCGCCGCCGGAATTTCCCAGGCGCCCGGTACGCGGATCACATCAATGTCCGCCCGCTCTCGCCCCGCTGCGCAGCAGCGCATCCAGCGCGCCCTCCAGCAGCCGTTCGGTAATCACCGCATTCCAGCGCGCCACCACAACGGCAAACTTCATTCCCGCCGCGGAAAGATCGCCTTCCACCGCCACCGGCTTGCCTTTCTCCGGATCGGTCCACGCCCAGAAGCTGATCCTGAAGCCGGCCTCCGGTTCAGCCGTGAAGATCCGCGACCGCCAATGCGTCTCGCTGATCGGCGACAGGCACCCCGCGCCATCGTCCCCGAACGCCCCGCGCAACCAGCTCTCCGCCGCCTGGTGCACCGCGTCCAGCGCGGTCACCTCCACCAGCACATCGGCCGTCGATGGAAACTCCCCATCCACAAGTTCCAGGTTGCCCAACGGAGCCAGGAATGCCGCGCCGCGGCTCGACTCCTCGTTCCATCCTGCCCCACGGCCAAATCCCAGCGCCGCAAAAAAGCTCGCCAGCCGATCGTAGGCTGCGGCGCTTGGTGCCGGACGAAGAAAGGAAATCCCCTTGATCATGGTTTGATTCTATCGTGCGAGAGCGGCTCCCCGTTTCCGCGCGGTCTCCGTAGCCAAAACAGAAAGGCCGGCGTGTGCCGGCCTTTCTCATCTCCCATCTTTTCGGCTTAAGCTTGCATCCTGAGTCTGAAATTCTTCACACAATCGGCGCTGTCACCCTGAGCGAACGGCGCCCCAGACGCTCTTCAGTCTGGGGGTAGTTTGTCGAAAGCCTGCCCTGCGCGTAGTCCAAGGGGACCTGCGGTTGTACCTCGGGATTCATGCGATGATCTCCCGACGCACGGCGCTAGGTGGTCGACCGCGGCTTCACGGCGATCGCCGTAATCGGAACCACGGTTTCGGTTCCCGTGTACGTGCAGCCCAGGTCGCCGCCTCCATTGGTGGTCGCAGGGGTGCACGCCGGAAGATTCGGAGCCATCGTCTGCGTATCCATCGGCGGGGTTGCCGTGCTCAAACTCGACGGAATCGTGATGTAGTGAAGCAGGTTGTCTCCGCCCGTGCCGACAAAGAATATTGTGCCGTCCGGCGTAAACGCACCCACCAGCGGAGCTGTAATCGCCGAATTGCACGGATAGCCGCTAGCCCCCAACGCACAGTCGCTCAGCGTCACTGACCCCAGGGTCGCCGCCTGCGTGCCGGTGGCGGGAATGTAATACGGCAGCGAAGCTCCCCCGTGGTCCCGTTGTACGTCAGAAACGCCAGCGCCGAGTTCGGCGACGGTACCACCTGGTCCACAGCCGTTGCGGTCACACCACTCACCGTGATCGGCGCCGTAAACGTGTGCGGAATCGTCAGCGGCGACAGCGTCTGCACCTGGTTCGGCGCAACTCCGGTCGTCGTTTCAGGGCATTCTCCAACCGGAATCTGCACCCCGATATCAGACAGAGAGATCGCGCTCCCGTTCAATGCTGCGCCCAGAATATGCTTTCCGTCGGTCGTGGCGGCCAGCACGTCGGTGAGCGTGTTCACCGAGTCGCCCTGGGGATAAAAGACCATGCTGGCTGAGTCCCCAACCGTCCCTGAGGGGCACCAGGTGTGGGCAACGGTGGGGTTGCCGCTCAGGTACGCTCCCACGCCGGGAATGGTCATCGCCAGGTTTTGTGCGCCCGGATTCGTCCCCGTCGTCGACGACGGAGCCAGCGGATACGTCGTCCAGCCCGTGTACACGTTGTACACATAAAGCGTATCGGTATGTCCCGCGCCCGCAGCCGCACTGTCGGTGACGTACAACGTCTTCGAGTCCGGCGTCCACTCCGCTGCAACGGCCATGCCGCCGAAGGTCGATGAACCTCCGCTGGCGGTGCTGTAGACGTACAGTACCTGGCGCACTTGGTCGTTGATCAGCAGCTGTCCGGCGTTCGGCGATGCTGCCAGAACTACTCCCGGCACATTCGGATCTTGCTTCGTAATCGTGTTCGTCGTCGTGTTGTAATACATCAACTCATGCAACGATCCGAAGTAAAGATTCGTGCCCCCCTTGTCCATCACCATCGAATTGGGTACATAGGGAAGCCGCACCGTTGAACCCACCGTCCCGCTGATCAGTTCGATTGGTACGAAGTACTGCGACTGCCCCGGTGCGGAAACCACACATAGTCGCTGGCCGTGCCCGGTGTCGTAACCGTTACTGGATTCGATGTAAGCGACAGCCCCGTTCCATAGGTGCCCGCCTCATTGATCGGAGCCGGATTGCAGCTGGTGGGCTGGCAAATGGCGTATACCGAGGCCACGCCAGGGAAGTTGGTTGTAATGCTTCCCGAACCCGCCGCGGTAATGTCGATCGGGTCCGTGGACTGGTAATCCAGATGTCAAACCGGTGATCGGTTGGCCGTTCGTATCCAGAATGGTCGTCGTCAGATTCTGCGTCACCCCCTGGGTAACCGTCCCGGAGGTGTTTCCGTTGGCCAGGCTCAGCTGGATTGATGCCGGCGGGCAGGTTGAAAAATACCCGGCCGTCGACGATCCGCCCGCCACCGACGCGGTAATCACCGTGGTCCCCGGCGCCTCAGCCGTGATCTGGTTGGTCACCGGGTTGATCGAAGCTATGGTCGCCGTTCCCACGTTGTAGGTCAACGTCCCAATGGCCGTCGAGCAGTCGGGAATCGAGCTTAGGCTCATGCCCTGAAGGCAACGGGCAGGCCAGCTTCGGGTTCGTGGCCCCTGTCACGCTGGGCGGCGCGCAAAATAGCTGCTGCGTGTTGTTGCTGCCCGTAAAGCAGGCCTGCACGTCCAGAGGACTGCGTATACAGCGTGCCCTGCGAAAGACAGGACTGTTGGCCCGGCTAGTGCCACGGACGTGACCTGCGCATGCACGTAGACCTGCACCGGATTCGAGGTCACCGAGTTGGCCGAAGCTGTGATGTAGGCAATCCCATACGGCAAACCGCCCGTCGACGGCAGCGGATTGGGAGGGTTGCAAATGGTGAAGTTGGCGAATGCCGCCACCGGAGTTGCGGTTCCACGTGCCGGCGCAGATGTTGCCCGTCGGCGAAATATCCACCAGCTGGTTGTTGGTCGTGCCGTAGGTATAGCTGCTTACACTGGCCGCGCGTCCCCTTGCAGGTCTTTGCCGTCGGTGCGCGCAATCTGCTGCGTCTGCCCAAAGGCAAGCGAGATCCCCGTAGTCTGGGGCGTTAGAAAGATGGACGCCACGTCCGTGTCCTTCAACCCATAACCCAGGCCGTTGCAATAGTTCCCCTGCCGGGTTGCGGTAGCAGCCGGAGATCGAAATCCCGGCCGGAATGGCCAGGCACAACAAGCAAACAAGCGTCAAAAACCGCCGCATGAATCCTCCCCGCCCCGCCTCATCAAACCGCGGAACGGTCTCTCGCAAATAACGTCAGAAAAATTGGGTTATAGCACGTGCGAAAACTCGCCAGACTGAAGCTGCTGCCTTGTGGCCCGCGTCGCCCCGGGGAGCAACGCCACTCAACTTCAACCCAGGAACCACCTTGTCTCCGAACATGCTCGATCACGGCCCGCCTACGTAACCCAAGCTGCCCCACTGCCGGTTGAATCCGCTCCAATGCGGCCTCCGGCGGTGCGCTGTGCGTTGCAATCACGCGGCTAAACCCGCTCTAATTCTCCAGTCAAAAGTGTATCAGGGCAGACCCTCGCTTGCAGACAGCAGGAGCGAACGCCCGCCGGTTCCACCCCGATTCATCTGTAGCCCTGCCTCAATAGACTCCCCAGCCGCAGCTTTGGCAGCAGGCTCAGTTCCCTGTCTCCCATGTACTTTGCAAACCACTCCACGGTCCGCTCCATCACGTCCCGGCGGTGCGCCGGGTCCACAAACCCATGACCCTCGTTGGGATAAACCACCAGCTGCGTCGGCACATGCTCGTCCCGCAGCGCATGCCAGAACTCATACGACTGCGGCGCCGGGCACTCCCCGTCCCGGTCGCCCACCACCACCAGCGTCGGCGTCTTCACCTGCTTGATAAAGTTGATCGCCGAGCTCTTCGCATACACCGCCGGATCGTCGTAAACCGACGCCCCAAAGTACGGAATCATCCACTGGTCGATGGAGTTCTCCCCGTAGTAGCTCTGCCAGTCGGAGATCCCCGCCCCCGCCACTGCCGCCTTGAACCGCTGCGTCTGCGTTACCGCAAACATGGTCATGAAGCCGCCATAGCTCCATCCCGTCAGGCCCACCCGGCCCGGATCCACCGGGTATTTCGCCAGCACCGCGTCCACACCGGCCAGAATGTCGCGCAGATCGCCATAGCCGAAATCCTTGCGGTTGGCCTGCGTAAACTCTTCGCCCTGCCCATAGCTGCCGCGCGGATTCGGCTGCAATACAAAGTACCCCAGCGCGGAGAACGCAGTCGCGCTCAACCCTCCCCCGCCGCCCCAATGCGATATCACCGCCGCCGCCGGCCCGCCATGCACCTCCACAATCATCGGATACTTCTTCTTGCCGGGTCGTAGTCCTTCGGCAGCATCAGCCAGCCTTGCACATGAAACTGATCGCTCTTCCAGGTTAAGCGAAACCGAGTTTGCCCCACGCCGGCTCAACCCCGTCATTCAAATGCGTCAGCTGAATCACTCCCTCCAGCCCTGCGCTCATCACCGTCCCTGCCTTGGCCTCATACACCTCCGTCGGATGGTCGAACGTGCTGGCGCGAAACACAAACACCGAGCGGTCCGCCGTCGACGAAAGACTCAGCTGCATCCGCCCGTCGCCCACGCTCCCCGGAATGCTGAAGATCGGCGAACCAAAGCTCATCGTCACCCCAGGCCCCGCCTTGTCCCCGTTCAGGTGCAGCCGGATCAGTTGGCAATTCCCGCCCGCCAGCTCGCTCACAAAAATATGCTCGTCGTCGCCCCACTCAATCCATGCCGGCGAGGTCGGCCGCTGCGGCGTCAGATCCACCGGCTGCCCGCCTCCCGCGGCAACAATCCACACATCGCCGCCCGTCGACCCCTGGTCGCTCATCAGCCCGCCGATAAACGCAATCGCCTTCCCATCCGGCGACCACCGCGGCACCGCAATCTGCAATCCGTGCAGCGCGCCGGAAACCTCCGCCGGCGCCAGAACCGCCTTCGCCGCGCCTGCCCAGCTCCTGCGTATACAGCTTCGCCACCCACCAGTTGTTCTCTCCCGGCGGATCGGCTGCCACATACGCCAGGCCTCTCGAGTCCGGCCTCCAGTCAAACTCATACACATGCAGATTCGCCGGCGTCGCCCACCTCGGCGCAACCGGCTGTCGCCGCATCCACCTCCGCATAGGCAACGCGCTGAATCTCCACCCCGTCTTCCCCAATCACCCCCGACGGCGGCTTCATCGCCGCCAGCGCCCCAGCCGCCCGCGTTGCACCTTCCACATAGAGAAACGCGATCTTGCTCCCATCCGGCGAAAATGCCGGCTCTTCCACATATCCCTTCAGCTGCGTCAGCCGCCGCGCCGCGCTCCCGTCCAGCCGAGCCACATACAGATCGGTCTGCTCCTCCGGCTGCGCGCAATCGGAGAAGAACGCCAGCGCCTGCGAGTCCGGCGCCCACACGATCTGCCCTTCATGGCAGTGCTGCTCCGGCTTGGCCGCCGCCGTCACCCGCTCGCTCTTGGCCAGGTCGTCCAGCGGAGCCACCCGAATCTCCGACCCCTCCCGCCCATTCTGGATCCACGCCAGCCGCTTCCCATCCGGCGACACCGCCACCTGCCCCACCGAACGGCCCCGGTTGAGCCCCTTCACCACCTCATCAATGTGCGCCCTGCCCCCCGCGTTTCCCGCTGCCGCTTCCTGCGCAGCCGCATACGGAAGGTTGAAGGTTGAGCTCAAAACCAGGGCGCCGCCCGCCAACAGCCCGGCGCAAACACATTTGCGAATCGCAGTCAAAAACATAGGGAAATCCTATCAGCCTCAATCGAACAGGCGGGAACGGTCTGCACGACGCCCCAATCGAAACCCAGTTTTGAAAGAGCCCAGCTTCGCATGCTGCGGAAAAACTCAATCGGCCCCTCGTTTTGAAAGGGCACGACTTCAGTCGTGCCGATAAGGCCAATAGAATGAGCATGGGTTTAGCCACCGAGGGACGATTTTTTTGAAATTCCACCCTCTCTCTGGCTCCAATTCCGTGGCCTCTCTCGCCCCGGAACAACACTGCCTAGACCGAGACATCGGAAGGAACAACCTACCCACTCACCTTCCAGCCGCCCTCCGCACCATCTTGAACAGAATCAGTTCCGTCCGCGTGTCATCGTCAAACGCCGGATAGCTCGCCACCTTTTCCAGCGCGAACGGCGCCAGCGCCGCCTGGTCCTCCGGCGCAATCTCGTTCCACGCCAGGTACCATCCCGGCTGATCCTGCGCCACTTTCCTGGCCATGTCCTCCGTGCTGAACCCGTCGTTGATTGAAGGAATCCCCGTCATAAGCGAGATCTGCGCCCCGCTCACCCCCAGCATCAACGCGTGCTGTTCCGGATGGCTGCGCACAATCTGCCGGATCGAATTGGCCGCGTTATAAAAGTCATAATCGCGATCGGTCAAAAACTGCCGCATCATCACCAGGTTCGCCACCAACGACCCGGCCATGGCCAACATCAGCAGAATCGCAGTCTTCCTGCCCTTCGCCATCAGCTCGCCAAAGCTGAGCACCACAATCCACACCAGCGGCGCCAGCATCGGCAAAAAGTACCGCGGTGCATAATCATCCTGCCTGCTGAAGATAAACACCGCCTGCGCCCCCAGCACCATCCACGCAGCCGTAAACAGCGGATTCCGCCACAGCCCCCGCTTCCATGCCACCGTCACCACCAGGATCGCCAGCCCCACCGGATACAACACCCGGTCAATCCACAGGCAGTTTTCAAACAGGTCCCGCAGCGTCGCCAGCGTCTGCCCCCACGCAATATCCGGCATCGCATTCACTTCGAAGAAGTACCGGTAATCGGCTCCGTATCCCATCGCCGCCACCAGCGCGGCATATCCCTTCACCAGCACCGCCGGAACCACCATGGTGGCAACCACAGCCCGCACAAACCCACCCAGCCTCAACCCCATCGCCGACCACGCCACCCACAACGCCGCCGGAACCAGCAGCGCCGCGGTCGTCTTGGTCAGCATCATCGTTGCAATCAGCAAAGGCATCGCCGCCAGCGGCCACCACCGCTTCGCGGATGCGTACGATGCCACCAGAAGCAGCACGCAAAACTCGAAGATTACCGGCGTCTCCAGAATCGCCAGCCTGTTGAAGACAAACGCAAACGGGCTCGCCGCCAGCAGCAAAACAGCCAGTAGCGCCGGCGTCTCTCTGCTCCCGCTGTACCGCCGCACCAGCGCGAACACCACGCCCAGCGTCGCAATCGAGAGAATCACGTTGAACGCCCGCGCCGCCACCACGCTCACGCCCGTGAAGTGAAACACCGCAGACAGCAACATCGGCCACACAGGTAGGGCAACGCCAGGGTTGTAGTCCCCCGGGATATACCAATGGCCGGTCAGCGCATGCGTCACCGCCGCCCCGCCCCACCACCCCTCATCCGTAAACTTCGCTTGGTCAATCATCCACGGCGACCAGTTCGGAAAGTCCGCCGTCAGATAGAAAAACTTCAGGACGCTCAGCGCGCCAACCAGCGAACCCACCGCAATGCGGGCCCAGCCTCGCGCCGCACCGGACTCCAACTCGATTTTCTTTTGAAGGCCAGCCAAATTCAGAAATGCGGGCATCATCGTTCTCAGCCTACAGCACTCCCTGGTGTTCCGTGCACAGGCCGACCGCTCACCGCAGTTGAGGGTGCCCCATCCGTTTCAGAGTCCCATCGCGAAATCGGTGGGAAACCACCAACCTCATGGCGCACAAGCGCCGTCTGCCCCACCGCAGGTGGCCGCAGCGTGGATCGCCAGCAGCCTCTCCAGCAACGGCTTCAGCAGCTTCAAATCCAGCGCATTCGCCCCATCCGACTTCGCGTTCGCCGGATCGTCGTGCACCTCCAGAAACAGCCCGTCAATCCCCGCCGCCACCGCTGCCCGCGCCAGCAGCGGAATAAACTCCGGCTGCCCGCCGCTCACCCCGCCCGCCGCGGAAGGCTGCTGCACCGAGTGCGTCCCGTCAAACACCACCGGCGCCATCTCCCGCATCACCGGCAAGCTCCGGTAATCCACCACCAGCGTGTTGTACCCAAAGCTCGCTCCGCGCTCGGTCAGAAACACCCGCTCGTTGCCCGTCGAGCGCACCTTCTCCACCGGGTGCACCATGTCCCACGGCGCAACAAACTGCCCTTTTTTGATGTTCACCGCGCGTCCCGTCTTCCCCGCCGCCACCAGCAGGTCCGTCTGACGGCACAGGAACGCCGGAATCTGCAGCACGTCCACAGCCTCGGCGGCAATCTCGCAGTGCCCCGGCTCGTGCACGTCCGTCAGCACCGGCAGCCCCGTATCCTTCGCCAGCCGTCCCAGAATCCGCGTCCCTTCCTTGAGGCCCGGCCCGCGAAAGCTCTTCACGCTGGTGCGGTTCGCCTTGTCGTAGCTGGCTTTGAAGATATAAGGAACGCCCAGGTCGCTGGTGATCCGCTGGATCGCCTCAGCCATCCGCCGCGCGTGCTCTTCTGACTCGATCACGCAAGGTCCGGCAATCAGGAACAGCTCTCCCGCACCCACCCGCACCGGCCCGATTTCAAATGAGTTCTTCACCAAGCCGATTCTACCCTGCCGCCCGCCCGCTTCCGCTCACACCAGCGTGGCCGCGTCCACATGGCTCCTTGACCACTCCCAAAGCGCGCGGTCCAGGGCATGCAGGCTGGTCGCCCCAGGCAGATCCTCTTGCGGCACAATGATTCCCCGTTCCGCCAGCCGCCGGCAAAACCCCACATATTCCGCGTAGAAGTCGACATTGTGGCGCGCATGCCCCAGAGCTTCCAGGGCGCGGAAATCCAGCACATTGTAGCGCTCCGGCAAAATCGCCGCCAGAATCGCCGAGGCAATCGGCAGGTCGATGCCGCGCAGCGAGGTCAGCGCCTCCACGGCATTGCGCAGCGAGGTCTCCGGCGCCGCCGCCACCGCCAGAACCCGCCTGATCTTGGCCTCGCTGTTGCCAATCAGGTAATGCACCACGCGTTCTGACTTCCAGCGCACAATCGTCTCCAGGTTGCCAAGCGAGTGGTCGCCGTTTCTTATCGCCGCTCCGGCCTCAAAGGCAGCCTTCTCCAACTCGTGTTCCTTTTCGCCGGTCTTCTGCCAGTACTGCTCCGCCAGTTGCTGTAGTTCCGATGATTCCGGTTGTAATTCAAAATGCGCCATAGTCGTACTTCCTCCGAACTCAAAAACCAAGTCACCATAGGCCCGCCCAAAAACCTTTGTCAATAACCAAAAGTACACATGCAAAAGAGGACGACTTAGGGTTCCAGTCCGAATGGATGTGGCGAAGCTATGAACGGAAGCATAGATATGCTAATATGCGTTTATGCGCACTACTTTGGACATCCCAGACGACGTCTATCGCCGACTCAAGATCAAGGCGGCGGTCAGGGGGAAACTCTCCGCCAAGTTGCGTTGCGCGGGTTGCTGCGTGAAATCGACGAGCAAGTGCCATCCCCCTTGCCGAGACTCTCAGAGCCCATCCTGAAGTCCTATGCTCCAGGCTCCATCGACATTGACAATGAAAGAATCTATGACCTCATCGGTTTTCCTTGATGTGAATGTCTGGTTGGCCCTCAGTTCCCGCGATCATAAGCATTTCAAACCGGCATGGGCTTGGTACAAAGAGCTGCCGTCCCAAACGGTCTTGCTATTCTGCCGATTCACCCAGCTTGGACTGCTCCGCCTGTTAACCTCACAAAGTGTGATGGGCCAGGGGACCCTGACGCAAGGGCAGGCTTGGAAAGCATATGACCGCTTGCTTCAAACTGCCGGGGCGGGCTTCATCGATGAACCTGCCGGCTTGGAGTCGATCCTCCGGCCCCTTTCCAGCGGTGAACAAGCCTCGCCAAAAGAATGGGCAGACTCCTACCTGGCCGCATTCTCCGAAGCCGCAAACCTGACACTGGTGACCTTTGACCGCTCCCTGGCCGGAAAGGTAAAGGAAGCTGTGTTGCTGGCGTAGCAGCCGGTGAGGCCCCTGCCGAGTCCCCGGAGTCCCGCTTCTCGGAGACCTGGAAAACCACCAGTGCCTACAGCATTTTCGGAAGATGAATATCAATCGTGCTCAGGCAAGCAGCATGGGCGGCCAAAGCACTTTGCCTTGCAACACAAGCTTCCCAGTTCTCGACCGAATGGACAACAAGGTGTTGAAACTTTACATTTAGCCCCTGCGGAATCTCCTGATGTTCGCAACTGACCTTGCTGCCTCACGAAAACAATTGCCGGGGCAAGATTGATATTCACCTTTCGGAATTGGTGAGGACCGAAAGCACAAACTCAAATGGCTCCTTCCTCAAGAAAAGGCCACCTTTCACGGTCCTCAAAAAGTCTTCGTTTATTCCGAGAATGCCCTAGGGCGTATCGACATATACTGGCACGACAGCGACGGGAGCCATTTTTTCTCAGTTCGAGGAGAGAGGAGCGACGCATACCGGGGTATGCGAGCGACGATCGACGACGAAATGGGGAAAAATGGCCCCGTCCCTTCGGGTTGCGGCGTAAATCCGGCCATACTTCATTCTCGCCCTCGACAGTGGACCCGCCACAGCCATCGGGCTCGGCTTCGTCTGGCCGGATTTTCGCTCGCAACGCTGCGCGTCAGTATATGTCGATACGCCCTAGCCCACGGGCTGACCCGCTGACTCGCTGAGCCGCTGACTTCCTTCCAGCTCCTTCACAGCCAGCCGTCCCAATCGGTTCTTATAGCTCGCCGCCACAAACTCCCGGAACAGCGGATGCGGCTCCAGCGGCTTCGACTTGAACTCCGGATGGAACTGGCAGCCCAGGAAATACGGATGCCCCGGAATCTCCACAATCTCCACATACGTCGCGTCCGGCGTCGTCCCGCTGATGCGCAATCCGCCGCCCGTCAGCAGCGCCTCGTACTCCCGGTTGAACTCGTACCGGTGCCGGTGCCGCTCGCTGATCTCCGTCGCCCCGCCATACGCCTTCGCCGCCAGCGAATCCTCCTGCAGGATGCACGTCCACGCGCCCAGCCGCATCGTCCCGCCCATCTCTTCCACGCCCAGCAGTTCGCGCAGCTTGTAAATAATCCGGTGCTGGCTCGCCGGGTCAAACTCGCTTGAATTCGCGTCCTTCAGCCCGCACACATTGCGCGCAAACTCAATGCACGCCGTCTGCATGCCCAGGCAGATGCCGAAGTAAGGCACTTGGCTTCTCCCGCGCATACCGGATCGCGTTCAGCATCCCCTCAATCCCGCGCTTGCCAAACCCGCCCGGCACCAGGATCCCGTCGAATCCCTCCAGCTGCGCCTCGTAGCTCTTGTCGTCCGGCGTCTTCGACTCCAGCCCCTCGGCCTCAATCCACGTCACATTCAGCTTCAAATTCTGCGAAACAGCCCCATGCGTCAGCGCTTCCTTCAGCGTCTTGTAACTGTCCTCGTACTCCACATACTTGCCCACAATGGCAATCGAGACTTCGTCCTTCGGGTGGTAGCACCGGTCCACCAGGTCCCTCCACGCCGCCAGGTTCGCCTCCGGCGCCTCCTTGTGCAGATACTTCAGAATCAGCGCATCCAGCCCCTCCTCCGCAAACCGCAGCGGAACCTCGTAGATCGAAGGCACCGTCGTCGCCCCCATCACCGCCCGCTCTTCCACGTTGCAGAACGCCGCAATCTTCTGCTTCATCTCGCGGCTCAGGTTGCGGTCGCTGCGGCACAGCAGAATATCGGCCTGGATCCCGATCGACAGCAGTTCCTTCACCGAGTGCTGCGTCGGCTTGGTCTTCAACTCCTGCGCCGCGGCAATCCACGGCACCAGCGTCAGGTGCACAAACACCGTGTTCTCGCGCCCCAGTTCCTGCCGCATCTGCCGGATCGCCTCCAGAAACGGCAGCGACTCAATGTCGCCCACCGTGCCGCCGATCTCCACAATCGTCACGTCCGCGCCGTTCGACGACACCTTCCGCATCGCGTTCTTGATCTCGTTCGTCACGTGCGGAATCACCTGCACCGTCTTGCCCAGGTAGTCGCCGCGCCGCTCCTTCAGAATGATCTGCTCGTAGATCCGGCCCGTCGTCAGGTTGTTGTCCCGCGAAAGCGGCGCATGCGTAAACCGCTCGTAGTGCCCCAGGTCCAGGTCCGTCTCCGCGCCGTCGTCGGTCACAAACACCTCGCCGTGCTGAAACGGCGACATGGTTCCCGGATCGACGTTCAGATACGGGTCAAACTTCATCAGGTTCACGCGCAGGCCGCGGCTCTCCAGCAGGCAGCCGATCGAGGCCGCCGCCAGGCCCTTGCCTAAACTGGACACAACTCCGCCCGTCACAAAGACATACTTTGCCGACATCGCTGCAACCTCACTATTCAATTGTTGGGATTGGACGAACCAGGTGGGCACAATCAAGTATGGCAGAGATCGAACCAGGAATGAAACAAAAATTCGCCCTCGCACCAGAAAAGTCGCCAACGAAGTAAGTTAACTCGACTGAATTGAAGATGTTGCGAAAGTTACCCATTGTGTAAAACCAGCCAATTACCTCGCGCCCTCTTGTCTGCCCCAACCAGGATTTGAGTCCTGTCAAACTCCCGTTTTGCCTCATCCAGCCGGTCGGTCTAGGATGCTGCATGGAAGGATGCACATCCATGAACATAATCACCACGCCGACCCGCAAACTGGGCAGCTCCGGCCCCGAGGTCTTTCCCATCGCGCTCGGGTGCATGGGCATGAGCGGCATGTACGGCGCCACCGATGACGCCGAGTCCATCGCCACCATCCACGCCGCCATCGACGCCGGCGTCACCCTGCTCGATACAGGCGACTTCTACGGCATGGGCCACAACGAGATGCTCCTCGGCCGTGCTCTGCGGTTCCAGCGCGAACAGGTCCTGCTCAGCGTCAAATTCGGCGCGCAGCGTGCCCCCAACGGCGCTTGGCTGGGCTTCGACGCCCGCCCCGCCGCCGTCAAAACCGCCCTCGCCTACTCCCTTAAGCGCCTCGGCGTTGACTACGTGGACATCTACCGCCCCGCGCGCCTCGATCCCGCCGTGCCCATTGAAGACACCATCGGCGCCATCGCCCAGATGGTTCAAGCCGGGTACGTGCGCCACATCGGTCTCTCTGAAGTGGGCGCTGAAACCATCCGCCGCGCCGCAGCCGTCCATACCATCGTCGATCTGCAAATCGAGTACGCCCTCGTCAGCCGAAGCCCGGAGGCAAAGATCTTCCCCGTCCTCGAGGAGTTGGGCATCGCCGCCACCACCTATGGCACGCTCTCCCGCGGCCTGCTCTCCGGCTCGCAAATCGGCGCGTCCGGAGACTACCGCGCCCACCTGCCGCGCTTCACAGGCGCCAACCTCACCGCCAACCAGCAGCTCGCCGCCAGGCTCAAGGCGATTGCGGCCGGAAAGGGCGTCACCCCGGTGCAACTGGCCATCGCCTGGTCGCTCACCAAGCAGAGCTTCATTGTCCCCGTCGTCGGCGCCCGCACCCGTGCGCAACTGGCAGAGAGTCTCGGCGCTCTCCAGGTCAAAATATCCGCGGATGAAATTGCGGAACTCGAAGCCGCGGTCCCGGCCGAGTCCGTCGCCGGAACCCGCTATGACGCCATGCAGATGAAACATCTCGACAGCGAAAAGTGAGCCGTGTGGCCCCGAAAGCGCGTCTTAGAAACGGAGCTCTCATAGAGCTGTCATCCCGAGAAGCGGAGTTGTCATCCTGAGCGAACGGGGCCCCAGGCGTACTTCAGCCTGGGGGTGGTGAGTCGAAGGACCTGCATTTTGTTTTTTCGGGATTTCTGCTAAGCCCTTCGAACCCAGAAAGAGGCACCCAACCAATGCCCGACAGAATCGAAGTTCTCCAGACCGACATCACCACCCTCGCCGTCGACGCCATCGTCAACGCCGCCAACAACTCGTTACTCGGCGGGGGCGGCGTTGACGGCGCCATCCATCGCGCCGCCGGTCCCGATCTGCTCGCCGAGTGCTGCCTGCTCGGCGGCTGCAAGACCGGCCAGGCCAAATTAACCAAGGGCTATCGCCTCCCCGCCCGCTTCATCCTCCATACCGTAGGCCCCGTCTGGAACGGAGGAACCCGTAACGAACCCGAACTCCTCGCCAGCTGCTATCGCACCTGTTTCGCCCTCGCCCGAGAGCACAACTTGCGCACTCTCGCTTTTCCCGCCATCAGTTGCGGCATCTACGGCTATCCCATCCCCCTCGCTGTCCAGATCGCCCTCCGCGAAACCCTCGCGGAACTTGCCGCCAACCCGGACCTCAAGAAGGTAATCTTCGCCTGCTTCGACAATGCGGTCTACGGATCCTGCCAGCGAGCCATCGCAAACGCCCTTGCCGGCAAATCCCCCGCCCTGGAGTAAACCAACCGGACAGCGCAAGACCACCGGATGGCTGCGAGCGAGCAGCGAGTTTTTTCTCCCCGCCTGTTTGCATAGAATTATGGGCTCTTGGCGCACAATGAAGAAATCAAGGCCCAGGCCACCGGTATCGTACCCCGGCAAACGCCATTCCACTGCTCCGTTGGCCGTGAACGCACCGCGGGAAAATGGCGCGGAACCGCGGGGAAGAACATGTCAAACTATGGATTTCTCTGTAGCTATATGAAAACAAACGAGTTACGCGCAAAAAAGTGGCTTTCGAATTCATTCTAAAGGACTTATACCTCGCACCCACCCCCGAATCCACCAAAACGGCCGATTTTGCGCCGCTTTCCAAACCACCCCCCCGCCCGCGTCGCCCTTTGGGGGCCATCTTCGAGCAGCAAAAAAGGGCCAGCCCGTCAGGCTCGCCCTTCTTCGTTCTCGATTGACAACACGTTAGAAGTTCAGCGTAATCTTCGCCGTCACCGCCCGCGGCGTCACATAGTGCGTCCCGCTGAACGTCGACAGAAAGTTATACAGCGCATCCTTGTTCGTAATGTTGATCGCCGTAAGATCCAGGTTCACCTTGTAGCGCTCTTTGTGGAAGATGTTGTTCTTGCCGATTGTCGCGTCGAACAGGCCACGATGCTGGATGCGCGGCGGGTCGTGGTCGTTGTCGCCCGCTCCCGGAGCCGGGATATCGATCAGCTTGGACGTCAGTTGCGACGCCGGGCATGTGGCAAAGTAGGTAGCCGGATTGTTGATGTTGGCGGTTACGCCATTGCAGGTGAAGCCTCCCTGAGACTCTTCGTCCAACGTCAAGGGGAGGGCCACACTCGCGCCCGTCACAATGTTGGTGGTAGCGGGTATGTTGTTGTCCACCATCGCCACTCCAGCCGAACCGTCTGGCAGCGTGATGGAGGTGTTCGGGCAGGCAGAGTTGGGATCGGTCGGGCTATAACAAGGCGTCGACCCAGCCACCAGGCCGCTGTCGAAGCGCCAGTTGAATCCACCCCACAGGCCGCTGAAGAACCTGGTCCCTGGAATCTCGTATTGCAGGTGGGTGGTCTCGTTGAACTTCTCGTCGTGGTCGATGCGGAAGGGATAATAAACCTGTCCCTGGGCAACCCCGCCCGTGGCGCCGGCTCCCGCAACCTGCGGGCCATAGAAGCGAGCCGCAACTGAAGATGTCACCAGGTATGCGCTGAAGCCGTGATACTTGGGAATCTCGATATTCGCCGCGTAGCCGGGAATCTTCGAGCTATGCCAGTCGATGGGGAAGGTGATGGGGGTGTTGCCAAGGACGCTGAAGTCGAAGGCGTTGTGAGTGTACTTCCAGATGTACTCGCCGCTGACGACCGCCCACTTGCCGACGGCCTGCTGGAATCCGGCATGGAACTCGTTGCGGAAACCGGGCTCCAGGTTCTTCGATACAACTCCGGAAACACCCGAGGAGCAGGCCAGCAGCGGCGCAAGTACCGCGTTCGCGCAACCTTGGCTGGACAAAACCAGGTTTTCGTTGAACGGCGTCTCCATGGTGCGCGCGTAGGAAAGGCGCAGGTCGGTGCCGCTGGGCTTGATGTTGTAAGCAATGCCCACACGGGGCTGCGTCTGGTTGGCGTCCGCCAGGCCGTTGTAAACGTCCTCGCGCAGGCCCAGGTTGAACAGCCAGTTGCCGGCTTTGATCTGGTCCTCTGCGTACAAGGCCAGTTCCTTGATATCGGTATGGCCGATGTAGTTGTAGTCGCTACCCCCGCGGGTCAGATCGTAGGGCGCGAGGACCGGGATGTAAGTGCCGGTGCCATAAGCGTAGGTGACCGACGGATCGTTGGAAAGGTAGCCTGCCGATACGCACTGGGATGTTGAGGAGAACCCAGGCACGGGGTTCCCTTTCAAATCGATGCAGGGAGAGTTGTAAGTGCTCTCGACAACACCTAGGCTGTCATTCTCGCGAAGGAATGTCTGCCCGTACTGCGCGCCGATCTTGATGTTGTTGACGCCCTTGGCATAGGAGAAGTCCGAGTGTACCGCGCTGTTGGTGAGGGTGCGGTACTGGGAGATAGACGCGGTTTGCAGGTTGGAAGCCCCGAGATCGGCCAATGGGTTGCCGCTGGGAAAATAGTTATAGGCGTCCCTGCGGACAAAGGCACCGACATTGAAGACGGAGTCGGTTCCCAGGATTCGCGTGTAAGTCGGCGAGATATTGAAGGTCCCGATCTTGGAGCGCTGGTCGGCGTCACCCACATTCCCAAAGGTTGGCGCGGCGCTCGTGCCGCCGTTGGATACGTTGCTGACATTCAGGTTGTCGTAGTCGTTAGGGGTCTGGAACCAGGATCTGCTGTAGTTTACGTCGAAGTGGATCGAGTCCACTGGAGTAAGGACATAATCCACGCGATCGAAGATGTTCTGCTCATTGCCCTTGTCGTGGAAGACGGTAAACTCCGGAGGATCGAGGAAGCGTCCGGTGTTGAGCCCGTCGCCTTCCAGGAAGTTGCCCCACTTCTTTCCTCCATAAGCAAGGTCGAAGCCGCCCGACGCCGACCCGAAGCTTCCATACGAGCTTGTGATATCGCCGGTCGGCTTGGTCACTCCCTGGCCGGAGCGGGTGGTGGCCACGATCACCAGGCTGGTCTTGCCGCCGAACTCGGCCGGTGGCGCACCGCTGATCACTTCGATCGACTGAATGGAATCGGAAGGAAGCTGGTTGGAGAAGACCTTGCTTTGCTGATCGGTGATCGACTGCCCATCGACGGAAAACGAATTGGAGGCATGGTCGCCGAGCCCATGGAAGAGACCGTTGGAGTCAGCCGCGACGCCGGGGGTGGTGAGCGTGACCAGCGAGCTCAATCCTGAAGATGCGCTCTCCAGCGGCACAGTGATGAATTTGTCGCGGTCCACGTCGGTGTGGAAGGTGGGATCGTTCTCGATCAGATCGCCCTGGGCCTCCACAGTGACCGTTTGGTTGCTACCGGCGATCGCTAGAACCAGCTTCAGGTTGGTTCCTACCACCGAGTGCAGCTCGATGTCCTGGGTGAAGGAGGAAAAGTTCTTTGCCGAAGCTGTTACCTGATAAGGGTTGAAGGGAACGTTGGAGAAGGTGAATTGGCCCAGTGAATCGGTGGTTTCCGTCCGGTCCAATCCGCTGGCTCCGTTGGTCAAATGCACCGTGGCATTGGGGATGACGGCGCCCGACGGATCGGTAACTGTGCCATGAATTGCGCCGGCGTTGCCGGTCTGGGCTGATGCGCCCAGGGTAGTCAGGGCCAGAAAGAGAAGGGGAAGGATGCGAAAAATCGTGCCGCGAGTAAACGGCATAGAAGGCCTCCAGATGATGACTGAATAATGCGGTGACAAGGCCGCGGGGAAATGCCGCGGAGTCCGTTGCGCATGGGGGCGACTGTCCGTCTTTCGTTCAGTTACGAAGGATGAGTCTCATCTTCGCCCTGCCAACAGGGCGAAATGTGATCGATCAAACGATTGAAGAAGAAGCCGGAACTAGCCCTGGAAGCCGTCGGGAGGGGGGCGCGTAAAGAGCTTGGGATGCCAGTGGCGTGTGACCGTCCGCGCCTCAAAGACCGGGGTGCTGTGCTCAATCTCCACCAGAACAACCACTACGGCCGTCACCGCAACTGGCGCCGCGGAATGCATCACGATGCACAGCGGGCAATGGTCGGCGTCGGTGTCCAGTTGGTGCACGTGCACCACTTGCACCACGGCCAGCAGCGTCAGCAGAATCAGACACACCACTGTCACCAGCGGCAAAGTCCTATGCTTTGCGCCGCGATTCCAGCTCCAAGGTGTCTGAATTCCTTCCAACACAACTCCCCTTACTTTAAGAATACACACAATTGGATGTTCTGAGTCCCAAAAAGGTAACTCCATTGACCGCCCATTTCACCCCGTCAACTCTACCAACCCTCCCTCATCCCAGCCGTCTAACTTCCATTGATCTACACTTGGAGCGGAGCTACCCCCCGCACGGCCTATGAAATCTTTCTCCCATCTGCGCCGCATGCTCACAGGTTTGCTGGCCATCCTGCTGCTGGCCGGGTCTGCCGGGTACCTGTCAGGACAGAAGACGCTGCCGCTGAAGCCGGATGTGCCGGGCACCAATACCAACCACCGGCTCATCCTGAAAGACGGAACGTACCAGGTGGTGCGGAAGTATGAGATCGTCGGAGACCGTGTGCGGTACATCTCGGTCGAGCGCGGCGGGGATTGGGAGGAGTTGCCTTACGACCTGGTGGACTGGGACGCCACGCGCAAGTGGGAGCGGGACCACACCACGCAGGTGGAGGGTGCTTCCGACGCGATGAAGGAGGCGGCGGAGATCGACAAGGAAGAGGCAGCCGAGCGCGAGGAGGCGAAGGCGCGGCGGCCTGAGGTGGCCAAGGGGCTGGAACTGCCGGATGAGGACGGCGTGTTTGCTCTGGACACTTTTCAGGGCACGCCGGAGCTGGTTGAGATGCTGCCCAGCGAACTGAATGCCAATACCAAATCGAAGCACGGGCTGAATACGCTGAACCCGATGGCGGGCGCCAGGGCCAGCCTGGAGTTGGACGGAGCGCATGCCAAAGTGCATCTGCACGTCAACGATCCCGCGATTTATCTATCGCTGAACGCGCGCGACGACGCGGAGGAAGTGGTTTCGCACGCGATGACGGTGAACACCGGGGGCGCCAGGGAAGTGGTGGGCGGCAAGCATGGGGCGCACTCTGTGAACTCGGGGTTCGCCATTGTCCGGGTAGACGAGCGGCGGGCGCTGCGCATTGTGGGCGCCATCCACATGAGCCCAAGCGGCACGGTGAACCAGGACGAGAACGTGATCCCGACCAAGGTGGAGGTGCTGCCTGGCAAGCACTGGCTGAAGATTACGCCGGCGCAGACGCTGACCATTGGCGAGTACGCGGTGGTGGAGATTCTCTCCGCCTCCGACATCAACCAGTCGGTGTGGGACTTCCGCGTGGACCCGCAGATGGGTGACAACCCGGCTTCGCTGGGACCGATTTACAAGTAAGACCCAGGCAACTCCGAAGGAAATACCGGAGATTCTGTGCGGAATTTGTTGAGAAGGAATTGGCATGCCGGGTCGGCGTACCGCAGGAAAAACAACAGCATAGCGAGCTATTTGAGCCAGCGTATCTTCATCATCCCGCTTCCAATGTAGAAGGGAGGAAGTTCGCATGACGAGCGAAGACTCCAACGCAAATCCCTGGTCCCTGACTTCCAGGCAGCTCGCGGCTCGCATCCGCGAGATCGCCCAGGCGGACCCCGCGACAATCAATAAAGCCACACGTGCGGAAGCCAGCCTTCTGGCAGAGGAATGGGACGACGCCCTCAACCTGCCCAAGGAGACATTCGAGGCTCAGGAAGTCCGGAGATCTCGCTTGTCTGCCCTGCAGCGTCGATCGATCGAAATCCTTGTCCACGCCGCAGGCAGCCAATGAGCTGCGCGTTTGACTGTACTGGCTAGGACGCTTCGGGCGGCTTGGCCTTGGAAAACCTTTGACGGCGCTTTTCCCACTCATCGGAGTTGAAGAAGCGGGGGCCGACTTCGATCAGGCGGGGAATCATGTTGAAGACGGCGATTCGGCTCCAGGGGCGGCCGTCGCGCATGCGGAAGCCCTTCTCGTTGAGGTCGCTGACGATGGCGGAGTAACTGAAGTCCTGGACCAGCAGCTCCATCATGAGCATAAGGGCCTGGTGTTCCTGGGGGTGCACTTCGAGGCGTCGGCAGTCGTCGGAGACGCGCAGGCCGTAGGGGATGTCCTCGTCGAAGCCGCCTTCGGGCGGCGTTTCGGAGTCGGGCAGCTCGCGCCGCCACTCGATGGAAACCATTTGCCAGCCGGCGGCGGTGCGCTGCTTGATCACGTCTGGGCTGAAGGGACCGGAAACCACATCGCGAACCCGCTCGAAATACGCCATGGGAAGCCTCCTGGGGTGTGCCTGCAGTGAGAGTAAAGCAATCCGGGGGCCAGACGGATGAGATTTCTTCACCGGGCAAAAGACTCATCCGCAAGGGGATTGGGCGGCGAGTACCGTTCAGGCCGGGGCATCGAGTGTTCGCTTTTGGGAGATTGTGTGCGGTTGCGGACAGGACTCACCTGCGGCGGGGCGGGCGTAGCTCGAGCGCCGTTGGAGATCGCGCGATCCAATCCTTGGATCAAAAGCGATTCAAGGATGGGGCATCCGCAGTGTGTTTGTGGCGCGGCTCCGGTAAAACTCCGATAATCGTCCTAACCTTTGCTGGTAACGCAGATCAAATGGCTACACATCACCCGAATGGGGATCGTTTTTTGTACGTGGGAGGAATCATGTTTCTGTCTTTGAATCGACTGGTTGCCGTGATAGGCGTTGCTGCGTGCCTTGCCGCACCGTTGGGCGCGCAGGTGCGGAGTTCGGCGGCCAAGGGTGTGAACACAGCGGCAGCGCCGGTGCCGACGCCGCTGCTGAATGGGAAGCGGGCCTTCATCTCCTACGATCTGGGAGACGTGACGTCATTCCCCCAAGCTTATAGCGGTGGGCCGGAGCGGGCGTACAACGAGTTCTATACGCAGATGAAGACGTGGGGTCGGTATGAGCTGGTGCTGGACCCGAGCCTGGCGGACGTGGTCTTTGCGGTCCGCTTCGTCGATGCACCGATTCCGCAGATCCGCGTGGGCATTTCCGACGCCAAGACGGGGGTGGCGCTGTGGGGATTTGTGGAGCAGGTGGATCCGGCGTTCTTCAAGAAGCATAGGGATGCGAGCTTTACGGAGTCAGTGCAGTTGCTGGTCGCGGACGTCCAGGCACTGGTGACGCCGGGTGCGGGAACGGCGGTGCCGACCCCTGCGGGGAAGACACGGCTGTCGGATAAGAAGCAATGAAGTGGGAGCGGTAATTGGGCCGGGGCGACAGGCGAATCCCAGGTCTGAAAATCGAGGCATGGCGCACCCGCCCCACTGTTTCGTGTTCTCTATTCGCGCACGCTGATCCCCAGCGCCTTCATCTTGCGATACAAATGGCTGCGCTCCAGGCCCAATAGCTCAGCGGCGTGGCTGACGTTGTTCCTTGCCTCTTCGATTTTCTTGAGAATGTACTCGCGCTCGTAGGCGTCGCGGGCTTGCTGGAGCGACGAAAACTCCTCCGTGGAGCGCGTGCCGGCTTTGTGCGTGAGCGGCGGTAGATGCTTGCGCTCGATGCGCAGCACGCGGGGGTTGAGGATCATGACGCGCTCGATGACGTTCTTGAGCTCGCGGACGTTGCCGGGCCAGTGGTACGCGGCGAGGGTGGCGAGAGCTTCTTCGCCGATCTCCATGCGCGGACGGCCGTACTGGCGGCCGAACTCGGCGAGAAACTCTCGCGCCAGCAGAGGGATGTCCTGCTTGCGCTCGCGCAGCGGCGGAACGAAGAACGGGACCACGTTGAGGCGGTAGAAAAGATCTTCGCGGAAGTTGCCCTTGGCGATCTCTTCTTCGAGATCCTTGTTGGTGGAGGCGATGAGTCGGACGTCGACGCGCAGAGGCTGGGTGCCACCGACGGGGGTGAACAGCTGGTCGTCGAGCGCACTGAGCACCTTGGCCTGGGTCTTGAGGCTCATGTCGCCGACTTCATCGAGAAACAGCGTGCCGCCGTCGGCGCGTTCCAGGGTGCCGCGCTGCTCAACGGGACCGCCGGGTTGCGCGCCGTGGCGATAGCCGAAGAGCTCGGCCTCGATGTGCGCTTCAGGGATGGCGGCGCAGTTGAGCTCGACGAAGACGCGATCGCGGCGGAGGCTCTCGGCATGGATGGCGCGCGCGATGAGTTCCTTGCCGGTGCCCGACTCGCCGTAGATGAGGACGCGGCCATTGGTGGGAGCCATCAGGCGAATCTGCTGGCGGAGGGCTTTGAGGGGCACGCTTTCGCCGGTGAGGACGGAGCCGACGTTGAACTGGCGCTTGAACTCGATGTTCTCTGTGCGCAGGCGGCGGGCTTCCACGGCGTTTTTGAGGACGATGAGGGTGCGGTCGAGCGAGAGCGGCTTCTCGAGGAAGTCGTAGGCGCCGAGCTTGGTGGCTTTGACGGCGGCTTCGATGGTGCCGTGGCCGCTGATGATGATGACTTCAGGGCGCATTTCGACCGCGAGCTGATGCATGTCTGCGAGAACGTCGAGGCCATCGCGGTCGGGGAGCCAGATGTCGAGGAGAACGACGTCGTAGGGAGCGTCCTGTAAGAGCACCAGCGCCTCGGCGGCAGTGGCGGCAGTGGCTACGCCGTAACCTTCTTCGTGCAGGATCTCCTCAAGAGAGTTGCGAATCTCCGCTTCATCGTCCACCACCAGAACGTGATTCATGAGGGCAATCCCTTGGCAACCGATGCGGATGCGCCTTCGAGTACAGGCTGGTCAGCGACGGCATGCGCGGCGAACGGCAGGCGGAGCAGAAAACGCGCGCCCTTGGGGCTGTTGGACTCAGCGCGCAGGGTGCCGCCGTGCTCCTGAACGATTTTGGCGGCGATGGAAAGGCCAAGGCCGGTGCCGCGGCTCTTGGTTGAGTAGAAGGGCAGGAAGAGGCGCTCGCGAATCTCGTCGGTAAGGCCGTGCCCGGTGTCGGAGATGGCGACCTCGACGGAGGCGCCGTCTTCACTGAGCGAGGTGTGGATGCCGAGGACGCGCAGGAGGCTGCCCTGCATGGCCTCAGCGGCGTTGTCGATGAGGTTGGCGAGGGCGCGGCGGATGCCTTCGGGGTCGGCCATAACCATGGGCAGATCGGGATCGAGATCCCACTTGACGGTGATGTTGTTCGAGGCGGCCGGCAAAGAGGGCGAGCGCCTCCTCGGCTACGCGGTTCAGGTCGCAGGCACGCGGCTGGGGCGCGGGAAACTGGGCCAGAGCGGAGAACTGGTCGACCAGGGTGCGCAGGGTTCCGACGCAGCCGAGGATGACCTCGCTGCACTTGCGAATGACCTGGGGCGAATCGGGCTGGCCGCGCTCAAGATGACGGCCAATGCGCTCGGCGGAGAGGGCGATGGGGGTGAGGGGGTTCTTGATTTCGTGGGCGACACGCTGGGCAACTTCCTTCCAGGCGAGTTGGCGCTGGGCACGGAGCAACTCGGTCATGTCTTCGACGACGAGGACGGTCCCCTGCTGGCCGTGGGCGAGCTCAAGACGCGCGCTGGTGACGGCAAGGTGGATGGTGCGGCCGCGCGCCTGCAGTTCAATCTCAGTGGAGGCCGCGCCCATGCGCTGGCCGCGGCGGATGACGCCGGCAAGATCTTCCCAGCAGTCGGCGGGAAGCAGTGCTTCAATGCTTTCGCCGGTGAGGCTCGCATCCTGGCGACGGCCCATCAGGGCGGCGAAGGCGCGATTGGACTGCAGAACGGTGCCTGACGCCGTCAAGCGTAACGACGCCGCTGGGGATGGTTTCAACGATGGTTTCGAGTTCGCGGCGGCGCTCTTCAATGGCCTGGTTGGCGGCGGTGAGTTGCGCGGAAGAGCTTTCGGCGAGAAAGCGGCTGGTTTCAAGATCGGCGGCCATGTGGTTGAAGGCGCGGACCAGGTCGCCCATTTCGCCGGTGGCGAGGACGGAGACGCGATGATCGTACTTGCCGTCGGCGATTTCGTCCATGGCGTCGGCGAGAGCTTCAACGGGGCGGGTGATCTGCTTGGAGAGAAACAGGGCAAGCCAGACGCTGGAGAAGAAGACGAAGACGGTGATGAGCAGCAGCAGCAGGAAGAAGGTGGTGCGGATGCGATTGCGGGAGCGGAAAAGCTGCCAATACTCGTCTGCGCCAGAGCGGATGCGGATGACGGTCTGGCTCAGGCCCTTGGGCATGGGCAGGGCCACAACAACGACTTTGCCGGAAGCGGTGGCGGCGATGCCGAGGGCGAACTCGTGATCGTCGACCTGGAAGACGGCTTCGTCACCGCGCTGCGCGGCGGAGAGCAGGCTGTCTGAGAACGGGCCGTGCAGAGGGACGGCTGCGCCCAGATTGCCGGCGTCATTTTTCTCCGGGAGCCAGGGAAGCAGGCTGGCCTGGCTGGTTTCCGCGGGCGACTGGAAGTTGGCGATGGGGTGGAAGTCTTTTCCGTAGACAACGGCAAAGCCGCCGCCCAGGGTGATGCGGTGGGAGCCGAGGATATCCTTCAGCTCGGCTGGGTTCTTGTCCGGAGTTGCGGAAGCGGCGATCGACTCGGCTTCGACGCGCGCGTTTTCAGTGACGTACTGGGCCAGCTCGAGCACAACGCGGGTGGAGTCTTCGCGCAACTCGGAGGTGGGCTGGGAGAACCAGCGGTCGATGGAGCGGTTCATGAGGTTGAAACTGAACAGGAACATGAAGACCGCGGGAGTGAGGGCGATGAGCGCGGCACCAAGCACCATGCGCGTGCGGAGGCGGGCGCCGAGGGCGCTGCTGGTCTGGCCTACATAAAGCTTGAGAATGTTCCTGAGCAGCAGCATCAGCAGCGTGAGCAGCAGCAGGAAGACGAGGACGGTGAGGCTGGTGAAGACCAGGGTTTCGCCGGAGGTTTCAGGATTGAGGAAGCGGACGCTGGAGGTATTGAACCACTGCAGCGCGCCCAGCAGGGCAAAGAACAACGCCACGCCGCCTGCAAGCAGGGCAACGGACCGGCGTCGCGGATCGCCGCTGATAGCCATGCGCCGATTATAGTGCGGTTGGAGGTTGAACGAGCGGGGAATGCTGGCGCTGGTCTCTTTGTTCCGGATGGGCCAGCGAGGCGCTTACTGGAGCACGTGCGCGACAGCTGCGAAGAAGTCGTCGTCTTCAACGGGGTTGCGGTCGGGGTCGGGTTTGGGGCGGGCGCAGAGAGAGACGATGACCAGCTTTTGGTGGGGATTGATGTAGATGTGCTGGCCGAAGATGCCGATGGCTTCAAAGGCGCCGGCGTGGATCGGATCACCTGCCGGGAGCGGCCACCAGAGGTAGCCGTAATCAACTTGCTTTGCGCCGATCTGGTGGGCTTTGCCAGCCTCCTGGAACCACCCTTCGGGGACGATGCGCTGCGCGCGGCCGTTGATTTGAACGACGCCGTCATCGAGCACGAACTGGCCGAAGCGGGCGTAGTCGCGCAGGGTCGCGCCCAGGCCGCTGCCGGCCAGTCCAATGCCGCCGGGCGACTCGAGCCACCAGGTTGCATCCCGCTCCATGCCGAGGCGCGACCAGAGGGTCTCCGAAAGAAATGTAGCAAGCGGCTTGTGGGTTGCGCCCTCAATGAGAGCGCCGACAAGGAAAGACTCGCCGGTGCTGTAATTCCAGATTGTCCCAGGGGCGCCGGCGCGGGGCAGCGCCTTCATATAGCCGACGATGGAGCCCGGTTTGCCGGACAGCTGCAATTCAAGAAGCTTTCTGCGATCGGAGCGTGGATCGGTGTAGGTCTCGTCCCACTTGACGCCGGAGGCCATCTGGAGCAGGTTGCGCACGCTTACGGCGTCGTAGACACCGCCCTTGAGCGCGGGCACGTATTTGCTGACCGGATCGTCAATGCTGGCGATGAGGCCCTGCTGCAACGCTGCGCCGACGAGCGTGGACGAGATGGACTTGGCCATGGAAAACGAGATCCAGCGCGTGGATGGGCCTGCGCCCAGTTCATAATCTTCGAGGACCACCTTGCCGTCTTTGAGAATCAACAGGCCGGCTACGCGGTCTTCGGCCAGATAGTCGTAGAGATCGAAGCGTTGGCCCTGGGACTGGAAGTGAAGCGTTTTCACTTTGGATTGGACCGCTTGATCAGCTTGCGGAAGCTGCCGCACTTCGCCTGCACGCGCAACGATGTTGACCGGAAACAGGGTATCGCTGTGTGAAAACGTATTGACCTCGACATCCGGCAGCATGGTGCCGTCGAAGACCTGGCGCGCTCCGGCGAGAGGCGGTGTGCCGGATGGCGGTTGCGCGGCAACCGTGAGACAAGCGGTCGCGAGCAAGACTACCGCGAGCGCGGGATTGGCGAAGGGTGGCACGTGGAAGCGGGAGCACCTGCAAGCAGTTGTCATTCCAGTAGCGGGCCGCCGTGCACGAAGCGGGCACGCGAAGAAGTGGCGGACAACTCCTTCATGAATCGACATACTCAGCAATCTCCCCTCGATGGCGGCTCTGCGCGGTGCTTCAGATTTGAGAACACGGCAGTGGGCTCAGGACCAGGTTGGTGATGTTGGTGACAATCTGATCGAAGGCAAAGCGCGGACTGGTGGAGAGCTTTTTCCATGCGGGATCGTTGCGGAACAGGTCCCACTTTGCGTCCATCTCGGCCTGGTCAGTGAAGCTGAGCATGTAGGTGAGGTTGGGCATGCGGGAGCCTACAAGCGTATCGCCGAAGAAGACGGGATGAAAGCCGGCGCGGAGAAAAATTTCAAACTCGCCGGAGTGAAACATCTCCACCTTGCGGGCATGTTCGCCGTTGCTGGGATTCTCGTAAGTGCGCAGTTGGAAGATGCGTTTGCCTTTGGTGGCCGCAGCGGCGGGCGGGGTTACCTTCGGCCATCCGGTGAAGGCTGCGAGCAGAGAGCTCTCGACCCGCTCAAAGGGAGGTGCGCCGGCAGTGGCATTCCAGAATGGATCGGCGACCTTGAGAAAGGCCGCATCTTCGGCCAGGCGCAGGTCCAACTCGGCGAGGTCTTGCAGGGACGGACCGGGAATGAACAGGTAGAAGACAGGCGTCTCCGGACCGATGTCGACACGGAATGCCCCCACCGGACCGAGGCTTCTCTGCGCCAGCGTGGGAATGAGCGCATTGGCGAAGTAATCTTCCGTCAACTTTGCCTGCGGGCCCGATTGCAAAGCGTAGCGGCGGAGCTGGTAGAACTCGCGGCCCACGGCCGCGGCGCCTTCGGCCGCCTGTGCATTCGCCGATAAAGGTCCCGCAGCCGCAACAGCCGACGCTGCAACCGATCCCGCAAGAAACTCACGCCGTTTCATGATGCCTCCAATCGAAGCACCATTCTAATACGGCCTCCGGATAGCGAAGTCTTTGAGCGCCTGCGCCCGTTCGCCTTGACACCCCCGTCCTCCCAGGCAGAAGATTCTCCTGTCTTTAACAGAACATTCCGCCTCCCTCCCCAGGTGCCAACGCAGCTTTTCAAGGAGGACTCTTGGCAAACCACATGTTGTTCCGCGTCGCCCTCGTCGTCACGCTTTCCTCCCCATTCATCTATGCGCAGGCTCAAGATCCGGCCCTCGCAACAAGCACCGAACAACCCGGCAAACGCCTGGTTGCCGATTACGATTCCGGCAGCAAGTTTCTCGCTCCGCCGTACACCTATACCGCCGCGCAAATTCCCTACTCCAAGATCACGCATATCATCCACTCAGGTGTGGGCTTTGACGCCGATGGGAATCTGCAAGTGCCCGGCCAATTCATCGAACCCAAACTCATTCCGAAGGCCCACGCTGCAGGCGCAAAGGTCCTGCTGCTTATCAGCGGTGACGTCACCGGTCTTGAAGCCAATCCCAGTGCGGTTCCCACCCTTGTCGCGAATCTGAAGCAATTCGAAACCACGTACGGCTATGACGGGCTCGATCTCGACTGGGAGTATCCAGGAAGCGCTGCAGATACCGCCTTCCTTCTCGCTCTCGAAAAGGCGTTTCGAAGCGGTTTCCCCAGCCCGCGCTATCTGCTCTCGGTTGATGCTGCTCCGTGGAGCGCGTCCCTGTACGATGCGACGCACCTCAAGAATGTCATTGACTGGTTCAACATCATGACCTACGACTGCGCGGGGCCATGGACAGCCGACGGCCAGCTCAATTCGCCCATTTTCTGGGACCCGGCCGATCCAAATCCCGCCGAATGCGAACCAGGCGGCAGCGATCAGCAATCGGCTGCCATCTTCCTCGCCGAGGTGCCTGCTTCGCAGCTCAACCAGGGCACCCCGTTTTACGGCTATAAGTACACCAACGTGAGTGAGCTCTTTGGCACTTGCCCCAACGCCGCCACCACGGCGGATGGTGACTGCGACAACACGGTCAAGACACTGAGCTACGGCCCCCAGATCAAGGACAAGGTCAATGCACATGGATGGGTCAGCTACCGCGACCCGGTCGCCCTGGTTCCTTACCTGCTGAGGAAAGACGGCTCTCCGGGCTTCATCACGTACGACGATCCGCTCTCCACGTACACGCGCGTAATCTATTCGGACTGGGTTCTGAACATGGGAGGAACCTTCATGTGGTCGCTCGATGAAGACTACGATGGGAACTCGCAGGATCTGCTCGATGCCATGCACCAGGCGACTCAGTTCCAACCGTTGGGTGATGTGAATCCTTAGGATGTCCAGAAATAACCGGGCCGTTGTTTGGCAGATTGCTTCATGGCCTTACTGCTCCCTCGGGCAAATAGGAAGGCCCGGTACGACAGCAACGCCTGTTGTACCCGGCTCTCATCTTTTTCTGCTCTGCGGTCAAACGCGCTCGTTGAATTTCAGGCAAGCACGCTTGCCGCCGGGGTCCACGCGCGCTTCTGGCTCTCCGCGACGCCGCGATGGGTGAGGGTGCCAAGATACGTGTTGAGCCCCTCGGCAAAACCCGCGTCAGCTTTGAGCGCTTCGCGCGCGCCCAGGTTGGCGATGCGCAGGAGATAAGGGAAAGTGGAGTTGGTGAGCGCCAGCGTGGAGGTGTGCGGCACGGCTCCCGGCATGTTGGTGACGCAGTAGTGCACCACGCCGTCAACCTTGTAGCTGGGATTGGAGTGCGAGGTGGGGCGCGCGGTTTCAACGCAGCCGCCCTGGTCGATGGCCACATCGACGATGACCGCGCCCTTCTTCATCTGCGCGACCATGGCCTTGGTGACAATCTTCGGAGCCGTCGCGCCGGGAATGAGCACCCCGCCGATGACGAGATCCGCCTCCTTGGTGGCCTGGGCGACGTTATAGCTGTTGGAGGCGAGCGTGTAGAGGCGGCCGCCGAAGATGTCGTCGAGCTCGCGGAGGCGATTCATGCTCACGTCCACCAGCGTGACCTTGGCGCCGAAACCAAGCGCTATTTTGGCCGCGTTGGTACCGACTACGCCGCCCCCGATGATGGTAACGTTGGCGGGAGATACGCCGGGTACGCCGCCCAGAAGAATGCCGCGACCGCCGCGCTCCTTTTCAAGATAGGTTGCGCCGACCTGCACGCTCATGCGGCCCGCCACTTCGCTCATGGGGGTGAGCAGGGGCAGAGTATTCTGGCGGTCGCGGACAGTCTCATAGGCGATGCCGATGACCTTCTTCTTCAACAACTCATCGGTGAGAACGGGGAGCGGCGCGAGGTGGAGATAAGTGAACAGCACCAGGCCTTCGCGGAAGTAGACGTACTCGCTCTCGATGGGCTCCTTGACCTTGACCACCAGGTCGGCCTTGCCCCAGGCGTAGCCGGCATCGCCCACGATTTCAGCGCCGGCGTTCTGGTACTCGGCGTCGTCAAAGCCCGATTGCTCGCCGGCCCGGGTTTCAACCAGCACGGTGTGCCCGGCCTCAGTGAGTGCTTTGACGCCTGCCGGGGTAACGGATACGCGGGCCTCGTTGTCCTTGATCTCTTTGGGAACGCCAATGATCATTGCTGAGTCTCCTGTTTGAGTGGTTGGATGCCGGAATGCGGTGGGCGCACCTTTCCGCGGAGGTCCGGCGCCGGTTCAGTGTTTTCCGGGGAGGGCCGCAGCGGCGCCGGACGCGCATCCGAGCTCATCTGCCAAGAATCGTACGGCGCAAGGCGCTTCCAATGTGTGCAATCTTCGTGATAAAAGGACCTGATGAGAACGAAACGTGAATCAAAGGCACCGCTCGCGCAAGAATCAAGCACTGAGGTTGAGGGAGCTGCTTCAGAATACGCGCCAGGACCTGGCGGTATGGGGCTGGACGAGTTGGACGAGGCGATTCTTCGCCACCTGGAGCGGCATGGTCGCGCCACCAATTACGAGGTGGGTGAAGCGGTGGGGTTGTCGGCATCCGCAGCCTCGCGTCGGATTCAGTCGCTGGAAGCCTCGGGAGCGATCCGCGGATACCGGGCGCAGATTGATGACCGGCTGCTGGGCAAACGCATGACGGTGTTCATCCGCGTGACGCTGGAACGGCAGTCTGCGCCGGTGCTGGCGGCGTTCGAAGCGGCGGTGCGGCGGGCGAAGGGGATTGTGAGCTGCCACCTGATGGCCGGGCAATATGACTACATGCTGCAGGTGCGGGTGGCCGGGATTGACGACTACGGCCGGCTCCATCAGAATGAGTTATCGCGGCTGCCGGGAGTAACGCGGCTGGAGACAAGTTTTGCGCTGCGTGACGTTCTGGACGTGAAGGGTTGAGTGGGGTGGCCGGCAGGTTACCATCGAACCCCAAATAGTTTGATTTTCCAAATTACTAAATGCCTATGGCACTAACGCTTAGTACGCATTGCCGATAACACAGAAGAATGGTCGAATCACATTGAATCCATAGACAAGTAGTACGAAGAGACACTGAAGGAGTGCCGTCTGATGCAAGATGCTTCCGAGCAGCAGCCACAAACGAAGAATTCGGCTGGTTATCGGCCGCTTATCCCCGCTGAGCTCACCCGGCGTGCTTTCAGCCCTGCATACGCCTATGTGACTGCAACCGCGGGTGTGGGACTTCTGGCGGGGCTGGTGATTGCCATTGGCGCGAGCTATGGGAAGATCACGGCCGGGCCAGGGATTTCGAATGCCCAATCGCTGCACGCCTCAGGGTTGAAGAACCTGCCAGCGGCGTACGCGGGGCCGGCTCCGTCACTGCTGAACCAGGTTGATCCGGGGAAGAAGGCCGCCGCCGGCACGCCGCAGTTGACGCTGGTGAGCGAGAAGTCGAGCAAGACGGCAGGCAGGCACAAGAAGCACGGCGACAAGCTGTGGACCTGGAAGAAGGGCGGGCTCAAGGGCACAGCCAAGCGGATGCCTTACGTTTCGCCGAACGCTCCGGCTTCCTCCGACGGGCCGACCGCGCTGGACCAGGCAATGGCGGCGGCCAACTCAGGGCCGTTTCTGCTGGTGATTCAGGGCGAGGTGACGGTAGCCGGCTATGACGAGGGTTCGGGAACCATTGAGACCTACGAGGGACAGACTTTTGTGCTGGACAAGACGGTGGGAGACACGAGTGCCATCCGGTGGCCGGATTTTCCGTTCAATGTCCACTACCGCTGCGACGGGGCCGGAAGCTGCACGCTGATGCGCGGCGGGGCGACGGCTGAGGCGAAGCTGGCGCGGTAGGGCAACCGGGGCCACGCAACCGTTCAATCGATCGTATCTGTTCAGATGATGAACGAGTAACCAAGGCCGAAGGGCGCCGCGCGCGATGGGATTCCGCGTCTCTTCCTTCTTTTGGCTCTTGCCTTGAGCATAGAAAAAGAGAAGGACCCGCGCAGCGTTGACTCTGAGTGGGTTGAGGTGAGCGGCCTTACCGGCGATTTCCTCATACAACTTACCGGCGATTTCCTCATACAAACTGCTGCCTGGCTACGCGCCTTTGGCCGGCGGCTCCCTTTTTCTCCCAGTAAAGCGGGATATCCCTCACCCGGAATTGCTATATCCGATGAGGGCGAAGCGTATTCCAATGGGAGATTGATTGAACCTCAATAATTGAACCTCAATATTGGAGTATCGGAAAACCGGGAGGAAAGATCCGGATGACAGATGAAAACCAGCAACATGCGGAAGGCGAGATAGCTGATCAAGGCCACCAGCCTTCAGACAGCGAATCGGAAGTTGCGGTCGCGCATTCGCCTGTTTTCCAGCCGGCCAAGTCCGCTCCGGGACTGATTTACATCTATCCGGCAATTGCCGTGGCGCTCGGCCTTCTCGTTGGTGTCGGGGTCGCAATTACTGCTGGAGGGCCGGCGGGTCGAACCGGCAAGTACGATCTTGGGCCGGTTAAGTTCGACTCGGCTGGGCTGAAGGGCGATCTTGTCCTCAACTGGAATAAGAAGCTGGGCTACCGCCTGGCGGTGGAACCAAGCGATCCAATGCGAAATGCGGAGTTTTCGCAGGTGGTAAGCAATCCGCCGCGTCCGCTCTCCGTCGCTATTCAATTGAAGGATTCCGGCGGCTACGTGTTGTGCATCAAGACCATCGTGCTGAAGTACGATCCGCGGCAGGCCGCGGCAGGCACGGAAAGTGCCCGGATCGTTTCCGCGAGCCAGCCGGCGCAGACAGACGAGATGGCTCGATTGGAAGCGAAAGAAATGGAGCGGGAGCGCGGTCAGGACATCTTTCGCAATGAAACCGGCCAGGACGGGCAAATTCAATCGATTAGTGCTGAGGGAGAGATTCCGTGCTCGAACGAAGCGTATGCAGACACGGCCTCATGGAGTTTCTCTCCGGATTTTCCGTCTGTAGGCGAGCAGGCTTCCTTGTTGCAACGCGAAAAGGACGATCCAGCTAATCCCGACGCAGCGCATGCTGAAGCCGCCGCAGTTCGCGCCGCTGCTGCGGCTCGGCGGAAAGCCAAAAGGCTGGCTGCTGAGGAACCGGTCCGATTCGCACTTGAAGGTGACGATGAACTGGTCGGGTTTGACCCATCCCGGGGAATCGCGAAAACAAGCACGAGGATCACATTCGTCGTCAACGCGGCAAGCGCGCGCGAAGCTGCGGCCAAGTGGCAGGATTTACCTGCGAATATTCACTACAAGTGCGACATGAACGGCGCGTGCACACTTTCGCGCCGGGGCGCAGCGGTGCTGAACGCGCACCTGAGAAGATAGAATCGGAATTCTCGTCTCAATTCCCCCGTTCTCACTCCGCGTTGTCGATCTGGGCGCGCTGGAGCTTGTCGGAGTAGTCGATGTAGACGGCTTTCCATGTGGTGAAGAAGTCGATGGCGCCAAGGCCTTCGCGGTGTCCGTTGCCGGTGTGTTTGACGCCGCCAAAAGGCAAGTGGACCTCAGCGCCAATGGTGGGAGCGTTGATGTAGGTGATGCCGGCTTCGAGGTCGCGCATGGCGGTGAAGGCGCGGTTGACGTCTTTGGTGTAGATCGACGTGGAGAGACCGTAATCGATGGAGTTGGCGATCTCGATGGCCTGCTCGAAGGTTTCAAACTCGATGAGACTCACAACGGGGCCGAAGACTTCTTCGCGGGCGATGCGCATGGAAGGGGTAACTCCGCCCAGCACCGTGGGTTCGAAGAAGGTGCCGTGGGCATAGCTTCCCTGAGTCAGCGCGTGACCGCCGGCAAGTAACTGCGCGCCTTCGGCGAGAGCTATCTCGACGTACTTCGCGGACGTTTCAATCTGGCTTTCGTTGACCTGCGGGCCAACTTCGACCGACTCATCCATACCGTTGCCGACCTTGAGTTTTTTGGCGCGAGACACGAACTCGGCGGTGAACTTCTCCGCAATCCCCTTCTGGAGCAGGATGCGGCTGGTGGCGGTACAACGCTGGCCGGTGGTGCCGAACGAGCCCCACAGCGCACCGTCGAGAGCCAGTTCCAGGTTGGCGTCGTCCATCACGATCTGCGCGTTCTTGCCGCCCATCTCAAGGGAGACAGGCTTGAAGGTTGCGGCGGCGCGCTGGGCAACCAGGGAGCCGACCTCGCTGGAGCCGGTAAAGCTGATGGCGCGGACGTCGGGATGCTCGATGAGCGCGGAGCCCGTGGCCCCGCCGCTGCCGCTGACCAGGTTGACCACGCCTGTGGGAAGTCCGGCGTCCACCAGGGCCTGGACCAGGTTGTAGGTGGAGAGCGGAGTATCCGTCGCCGGCTTGATGACGCAGGTGTTGCCGGAGACGAGGGCGGGAAAGAGCTTCCAGCTGGGGATGGCCATGGGGAAGTTCCAGGGAGTGATCAGGCCCACCACGCCGACGGGCATGCGGACGCTCATGGCGAACTTGTTTTGGAGTTCGGAGGGGGTGGTCTGGCCGAAGAGACGGCGGCCCTCGCCGGCGACGTAGAAGGCCTCGTCAATGGCTTCCTGCACATCGCCGCGGGTCTCGGCAAGAACCTTGCCCATCTCGCGGGTCATGTCGCGCGCATACTGCTCCTTACGCTGCTGAAGGAGCAGGCCGGCGCGGACCAAAATCTCGGCACGTTTGGGAGCGGGCACCAGCCGCCAGGTGGCATAAGCCTTTTTGGCGGCGGCTACGGCCCGGGCCACGTCCTCAGCATGGGAGGACGGAAACGCACCCACGACATCGTTGTGGTCCGCGGGGTTGAGATTCAGGATGGTTTTGCCGCTCAGGGCGGGCAGCCACTCACCGCCAATCAGATTGTGATACGTGGGATAGCTCACTTGAAAAACCTCGAAAAGAGTTCGAAAAGCCGGAACGGCCTGAGAGCGCCAAGCCAAACCGGAAACACCTGAGTTTACCGCATCGGGGTAACCTTTTGCGTCTCTTGCGGACTGGCGATACGGCGACGGCCCGGTGGCCGTACAATACCTCTTGAGGTAGATTCAATTTTCCAATGTCATTGAACGGTTATCCTTCGCGCTCCTCGCGATCGCATGGCTTGCGCTCGCTCTTCAGCATGTTTTCCAGCGACCTGGCCATCGATCTTGGCACCGCCAACACACTGGTCTTCGCGGCCGGCAAAGGGATCGTTGTGAACGAGCCCTCCATTGTGGCCATCAACAAGAACACCGGTGAGGTGGAAGCCGTGGGGAAAGAGGCCAAGGAGATGCTGGGCCGGACCCCGGGCAACATTGTCGCCATCAAGCCCATGAAGGACGGCGTAATTGCCGACTTCAAGGTCACTGAAAAGATGCTTAACTACTTCATTCAGAAGGCGCATAACCGCAAGATGCTGGTGCATCCGCGGATTGTGATCGGGGTGCCTTCAGAGATTACGCAGGTGGAAAAGCGCGCTGTGGAGGACTCAGCCTATCGCGCCAAGGCCAGCGAGGTTTACCTGGTGGAACAGGCCATGGTGGCGGCTATCGGCGCCGGGTTGCCCATCCAGGAACCAGGCGGCAACATGGTGGTGGACATCGGCGGCGGGACGACGGATATTGCCGTGATCTCGCTCTCCGGCATCGTTTACTCCCGCTCGGTGCGGATGGCCGGCAACCAGATGGACGAGGCCATTACCAACTATCTGAAGCGCAAGTACAACCTGCTGATCGGCGAACGTACGGCGGAGCACATCAAGATTGAGATCGGCTCGGCCTATCCGCTGGACAAGCCGCTCACGATGGAGATCAAGGGGCGCAACCTGATTGAAGGCGTGCCCAAGACCATTACCATCGACGACAGCGAGATCCGCGAAGCCTTGGCCGAGTGCATCGCCGTGATCATGAACGCGATTCGCGTGGCGCTGGAGCGGACTCCACCGGAGCTTTCCGCGGATATTTCGGACCGTGGTATTGTGTTGACCGGGGGCGGCGCGCTGATCAAGAACCTGGACAAGCGCATCCGCGAGGAAACCGGGCTGCCTGTCTCCGTGGCTGACGATCCGCTGGCCTCGGTGGTGCTGGGCACCGGCAAGATGCTGTCAGACTTCCGGCTGCTGCGCAAGATCAAGATCGACTAACCGAGGGATCAGGGGTCAGAGATCAGAGATCAGTGAGGGCTCCTGGGCCGGGGGAGGGATTACGGCTTCCCCGGGGCCCAGATCTAGAACCTGGGCACCCAGCCTCACCAATCGCCAGGAGAATCCTGATCTCTGAAACCTGATCTCTGATCCCTGCACTCCCACTGCCATGGAATCGTTTTTTGTTCGCTATCGAAATCCGCTGGTGCTGCTGGCTCTGCTGCTGGCGCAGATCATCGGTCTGGCGGTGCAGGTGCGGCATAACGGCGAAGGGCGTAATACGCTGGACCCAGGCGATGGGCCGGGAGTGCGGCTGATCCGGCTGTGGGCCAATGCTCTGGTTTCTCCTCCGGAACGGCTGATCCACTCAACCAAGATGGGCGCGGAAAATCTCTGGGGAAACTATCTGGACCTGCACAATGTGCGGCAGCAGAACCGGGATCTGCAGGCAACGATCGACCGTCTGCGGCTTGAACAGGCTTCGCTGCTGGAAGACGCCAAGCAGGGTGAGCGGCTGCAGGCGCTGCTGAATTTCCAGGAAAAATACATCTATAAGACGGTGGCGGCACAGGCCATCGGGTCGAGCGGCAGCACCCAGTCGCGTGTTTTTTATATCGATAAGGGATCGGCCGACGGGCTGGACAAGGATATGGCGGTGATCACAGCCGACGGCATCGTGGGCAAGATCCGCGATGTATTTCCGCGCTCGGCGCAGGTGCTGGCCATCAACGACCAGTCGAGCGGCGCAGGCGTGATTCTGGAGACGACGCGGATTCGCGGCATCCTGCGCGGCAACGCGAACGGGCAGCCGCAGATTGTGGACATCCTGGCGGATAAGCGCATCCAGAAGGGCGAGGCGGTGCTGACGGCCGGAGGGGACCAGATCTTCCCGCGCGGGCTTCCTGTGGGCGTGGTGGACAAGGTGGTGAACGATCCCGAGCGGGACTCGTTCATTGACGTGCTGGTGACGCCCGCCGCGCATCTTGACCGGTTGGACGAAGTGCTGGTGATTACCTCGACCCAGCCGCGCTTCAGCCCGCAGCAGCAACAGGACCTGGCGACCAGCGAGGCGCTGAAGGGCGCCGAGGCAGCGGCGATCAGCGAGCAGAAGAAGGCTTCGGAGGTGATGGCGGAACGGTTGCCGGGGCTGATCGATCCGAATCTGCCGCCAGACCAGCAGCCGCTGCATGACAGCTCGAACCCCAACCCGGTGGCGCATCCGCCGCAGCCGCTGCATCCTGACCGGTTCAGCCCTGGCGCCGACGGGGACGCGGGGGCGGAAACGACTCAGGAGCCTGTTCCCGACGCGAAGACTGCGCCCGTGGCGGGCGCTGCCGGTGCGCCAAAGAATCAGAAGCCGGGAGCGCCCGGCAACGCCGCGCCGGGCAAACCTGCGCCGCAGAAGCAGCCAGCAAAGACCCAGCCACAGACTGACAAGCCGGGGAGGAATGGATAGACATGCCCCTGCTTGGCGCCGACATGCGGCGCGACATTGAGATTCGCCGCTATCCGATTCTGGTGTATGGGCTCACGCCGCTGGCGGCGCTGGTGCTGCAGGCCTGGCTGCCGCGCTGGGCGGGCCAGTATGCGTGGTTCGACCTTCCGCTGGTGATCACCGTCTATTTTGCTCTGGGACGGCGCAGCCCGATCCAGGGCACGCTGATGGGCGCGGCGATGGGGCTGTTTGAGGATGCGCTCACCCACCACGCGATCGGGGTGAACGGAGTAGCCAAGACCGTGGCGGGATTTCTCGCGGCCTCGGTGGGCGTGCGCATCGACGTGGAGAACCACACCATCCGCCTGGTGCTGAACTTCCTGCTCTCACTCGTATCGAGCGGGCTGGTGGTGTTTGTTTCGCGGTACATGCTGGGGCTGGACTACGCATGGAGCTGGTACACGGTGCTGTTTACCGCGGTGGGCAACTCGGTGATTGCGCTGGTGCTGTTTCCGCTGCTGGACCGTCTGCAGATCAGTGAGTGAAAGAGCAGGGGCTGAGGGACCAGGGTGCGGCGCGGGCGGGAGTCGAGGGCCGGGGAGCGATGGATTATTTTTTGAGGTCGCGGCGGCTTGGATTTCGTTGCTGGAGAGAAGAGGATCTGCCGCTGGCCATGGAGCTTTGGGGCGATCCGGAAGTGACCGCCCTGACGGGCGGACCGTTTACCCCGGATGCGGTGCAGGCGCGGCTGAGGCGGGAGATGCTGCGGATGAGCGAAAGCGGAATGCAGTACTGGCCCGTCTTTCTTCTTGAGGACGATCGGCACGTGGGATGCGCGGGATTGCAAATCTACCGCAAGGAAGAACGCGTGTACGAACTGGGATATTACCTGCGGCGCGAGTTCTGGGGGCGGGGATTGGCGCAGGAGGCGGGACGTGCGGTGATTGACTATGGCTTCAGGGAGTTGGGAGCTGATGCGGTGTTCGCAGGGCATCACCCATTGAACTCGGCGTCGCGCCAGGTGTTATTGAGCATCGGTTTCTGTTTCGCCGGCGAGAAATGGTATGAGCCAATGGGAATGCTGGAGCCTTCGTACATGATTTACAAGCCGCAGAGCCAGGGAAGGTAGCTGTATTCTGAAGGTATAACGATGGACACGGGCAGAATCGATCGCGGCGAAAAGATCCCCACCCTGAAACTGACGGTGGTGCAGTACGGCATTCTGCTGATGATGCTGGCGCTGGCTGCGGGGCTGTGGCGGCTGCAGGTGCTGGGCGCGGACAACTACCGCGTGCTGGCAGAGCAGAACCGCATTCGCAAGGAGCCGGTGCTGGCGGCGCGGGGCAAGCTGTTTGACCGCGAGAACCGGTTGATTGTGGACAATTATCCGTCTGTGTCGTGCTTCCTGGTGCGAGAGCAGAACCAGAATGTGGATGCCGACCTGCCGCTGATTGCAAAGGGATTGAACCTGGACCTCGAGCAGTTGCGGGCTACCCTGCGGCACTATCGCGCATCTCCGGGGTACCAGCCGATCCCGATCAAGCAGGATATTACGGCGGACGAGGATGCCTTTATTGAGGCGCACCGCAACGAGCTTCCGGAACTGGAGACGGTGGACGAGGAACGGCGGCTGTATCCGCGCGACGGGTTTGCGGCGCACCTGATCGGCTACGTGGGCGAAGTGAGCGAAGAGGACCTGAACAATCCGCGCTACGCGTACTATGAACCGGGCGACGTGGTGGGCAAGGCCGGCGTGGAGGAGACCTACGACGAACTGCTGCGTGGGCAGGATGGATCGCGGGATGTGATTGTGGACAGCCACGGGCGCGAGGTGGGGTACCTGGGTGTGCAGCACGCGATACCGGGGCAGGATTTGCGGCTGACCATCGACAACGACCTGCAACGGGCGGCCGAACTGGCGCTGGGTAATCGGAACGGCGCGATTGTGGCCATGGACCCGCGCAACGGGGAGATTCTGGCTCTGGTGTCGCGGCCCAGCTTCGATCCAAACGACTTTGCGGTGCACATCAATCGCACGGACTGGAACCAGCTGATCACCGATCCGGACCGGCCGCTGATGAACAAAGCGATCCAGGCGCAGCTGGCGCCGGGCTCGACGTTCAAGATCATGATGTCGGTAGCGGGCTTGCAGGAAGGCATTGCGCAGGACATGAAGATCAACTGCGCGGGCGGATGGGGGCCCTACGGGTTCTTCCACCACTGCGACGAGCACCACGGCGAGGTGGATATTCACAACGCGATTCCGTACTCCTGCGACACATTCTTTTACATGCTTGGTGACAAGCTGGGGATCGACCGAATTGCCAAGTACGCAACGGAGTTTGGCTACGGGCAGAAGACGGGGATCGATCTTCCAGGCGAGCAGGCCGGGCTGATGCCGAGCGCGCAATGGAAGATGAAGAACTACCACAATCGCTGGTATCCGGACGAGACACTGGACGTGGCCATCGGCCAGGGAGCGGTGGAGGCGACGCCGCTGCAACTGGCGCGGATCATCGGCGGCATTGCCTCCGGCGGACACATGGTGCGGCCGCACGTCGGTCTTCCCCGATCAGCTTCCGCCGGACTTCCGCAAGGCGCTGCTGGAGAGCTTTCCGGGATCGGGAGACGACAACTGTACCCATCGACCCGGAGAACTGGGATCACGGTCACCGACGGCATGGCCGAGGTGACGCAGCCGGGAGCGTTTCATACCGCGGGCGGGGAGCACCTGGAGGGCATCGACTTCGCCGGCAAGACCGGAACCGCCCAGGTGATGAGCCACGAGGCGCTGGGCAAGACGACCAAGGGCAGCGCCACGAATCCCAATGTCTGGTTTGTGGGCGTGACGCCGCGCCGCAATCCCGAGCTGGTGGTCGCCGTGCTCTGGCAGAATGGCAACAAGAGCTGGTTCGCGGCCCGCATCGGCGCCAAGGTCGTGGCGGCGTATGTGGAGAAGCAGCGGCGGCTGGCGCACAACCTGGCCGAGCCTGCCAAGCCGGCAGCGCCGGTGGAGATGGGCGGCGGTGTGGACGGTGCCGGCTGACCGGACACCAAGGAGCGGCAAGCAAAAGACTGAGGGCGATCGCGTGCAGGCGGGCAGCTTCCTGGTGGACCAGGGAGGCGAGATTGTGGCCCGGAGCGCGCCGGCAGCAGACGCGGCACAGAAGACAGGAACGGCGGCGGCAAAGACGGGAAGCACGGCAGCGCGGAATGCTCTGGCGGCGCAGGCGAACCAACACAAAGCGCAACCGGCGAAGAAGCCGGACCCACCCGCGAACGGCAGGGGCCAATAAGCGATGCGCCGGATTCTCAGCTTTCGCGATTTTGACTGGGCGCTGCTGGGCATGGTGCTGCTGCTGTGCACCATCTCGGTTCTGGAGATCTACTCGGCCACGCTGCACACCAAGTACACCGGCTTCCACACCAAGCAGATCTACTGGATTGCGGGCGGACTGGTGGCGATGTTCCTGTTCTCGAAGATCGACTACCACAAGCTGATCGACTTTGTGCCGTGGGCTTACGGATTCTGCCTGGTGGCGCTGCTGGCCGTGCTGGTGGCCGGGCAAAAGGTGCTGGGAGCCAGGCGATGGATCAAGCTGGGACCCATGCACTTTCAGCCCTCGGAGTGGGTGAAGCTGGTGCTGATTATCGCGGTGGCGCGGTACTTTGCCAACCTGGGCGGACGCTCGCTGACTTGGACGGACATCTTCAAGGCCTTTGCACTGGTGGGAGCGCCAATGCTGCTGGTGCTCAAGCAGCCCGACCTGGGAACGACGCTGACCTACACGCCGATCCTGGTTGCGGGACTGCTGCTGGGCGGCATCAACCTGCGCCAATCGCTGGTCCTCGGGACTTGCGCGGTGGCTCTGGTAGCGGGGGTGTGGTCCAGTGGAAAGCTGCTCAAACCCTATCAAAAGGCGCGGCTTACCAGTTTTATTAATCCCGACAACGACCCCAGAGGGTCGGGGTACCAGTTGCTGCAGTCGAAGATTGCGGTGGGTTCAGGGGGAATCTGGGGCAAGGGAGCGGCAAAGGGGACGCAGACACAGGGCGATTTTCTGCCTATCCCGCACGCGGACTTCATTTTCGCGGCATTTGGCGAGGAGCACGGGTTCGTGGGCGCGATTTTTGTGCTGCTGCTATACTTCTTCATATTGATGCGTTTGATTCAGAACGCTCAAACAGCCGCAGACCTGTCCGGCTCGTTGATTATCATGGGCGTAGTGGCTGTGTTGACCTTTCAGATCGCGGTCAATGTGGGCATGGTCATCGGTTTTATGCCCGTCACCGGAATTCCTTTACCGTTAATGAGTTACGGCGGATCTTCGGTGTTGTTTACGTTCCTGGCGCTGGGTACGGTGATGAATGTCCGTATGCGCCGCTTCGTAAACTGAAGGCTCGGCCTCATCGGGGGCTCGGCCCGGTTTCACAAGTTCGCCTCTTCGTTCCGCCGCAATTGTACGGAGCGCAAGAGAAAGAGTTTCAGGCATTTACTGCGCCTTTCCGGTTGGAAAGGCGTGCTAGCCGGCCAGGTCCGGATGGATCTCGAGCCCGGCAGGACAAGGGTTCATGAGCACGCAGAGACGGGAAGACCTTTGGCAGCGTAGAAGTTGCACGGAGCGCGGGGGAGGAACGAGCCAATTCTGGTTCGCCTTGCTGGCGTGGTTCGTTCGTGCGATCGCCAGGGTTGGAACGGCCCCGCCGCAGGCAGTTTTCAAGTTGCCCGCAGCCAGGTTGGCCACAAACTCTCTGCAATCGGGTCACCGCAACACACAGCTTGATCGTCAGGAAATCTGCCTCACCTCGCCCAGTTCGCCGCCCCTCCGGGCCGGCCGCAGTGCGACAACCGGCACCCCAGCGACTCGCAGGTCATCCCTCCCGCTTATCCCCCCACCTTCCGTACTCGAGCGTCTCCATCTCTCCTTGCCGCATCGCGGTTCGCCCATTTCACTAACCGGAAACCATCTCGTTGCAGTGTCTTTTTCGTAGAGAAGAAGGCACCCTGCACAGGGCTGGAAAAGGCCGAGTGATTGGGAGTACCGCACAAACCCCGGCAGGCCAATGCCGCTGGACGGAAAGGTACGATGGCAAAAGAGATTTGTATTTCCTCAACGCCGCATGAAACGCGGCTGGCAATCCTTGAAGACGATCAACTCGCGGAGATCTACTACGAACGCGAAAACGAGTACACGCTGGCAGGGTCGATTTACAACGGCCGTGTCACCCGTGTTCTGCCCGGCATGCAGTCGGCATTTGTGGATGTGGGTCTGGAGCGCGACGCGTTCCTGTATGTAACGGACTTCCTGGAGTTGGAAGACCCGGAAGAGTCCGACGAGGTGGAGAAGGCCGCCGCGACTGGCAGCAATCAGGCCCCGCGGGAGGTTCACCACACCGGTGGCGGGGACCGTGGGCAGGGACGCGGCGACGATCGCGGGCAGAGGCAGGGACAAAAGCAGGAACAGCGCCCCGAGCGCCCAATAACAGAAGGGCAGCCGCGCGAACGGCGCATTGTGGTGGAACCCGCCACGGAGGCTGCAGAGGCGGCAGCTCCCGAATTTCCGGTGAGTTCGAGCCAGGCTGAAGGCGACCAGGAAGACGGTGCAGGCGCCAAGCGCTGGCGTGGACGCCGCCGGCGCCGCGGGGGCCGGGCGTCGGCCGGCAACTCACCTGAGGGCCGTTCTGATGAGTCCGCTGAGGACTCGACCGAAACACAGGAGCCAGCCGTAGCCCAGGAGATTCAGGCAAGTGCGGGGAGCGACCGAGGCGGTTCTCAGAACCGGTCCTCCAGTTCCCCGGCTTACCAGCCTGCCCAGCGCGGCAGCGAGGTTCCGATCCCGTTTGTTCTGCCAGGCGAGTCACTGCGCAAGTACGGAGGCACGGCAGAAGAGGAAGCGCCCAAAGCTGCCGCAGCTGCGCCTGCGCGCCCGGCGAGCACGTTCAAGCCGGCAACGCTGATTGAAGCGCCGCTGGCGTGGGACGGCAGCGGTCTGCTGCCAGGGGAGTCGATCTCGCGGCACCGCAACCGGCAACCCGAACGGGAGGCCAGTGTGTCCCAATCGCACGAAGCCAGTTCCGAGGCTCCCGACGCAATCGAGGAGCGGGAGTTCTTTGTCGAGCGCACGGAGGCTGACGCAGCGGCGTCCGCGGCCATGGCCGCGCAAGAGGCTGAAGATCACCTGGTGGAAGAGGAGCAGTTCGAGGAGACAACGGAAGAGGCGCACGCAACGCACGCTCCGGAGGATCCCGAAGAGTACGCGGTGGAAGAAGTGATTGAGCAGCCCTCCGCTGAGGAGCCAGTTGCGGAAGCGGTGGTGCGCCAGAACCAGGTTGTGGGCGAGTCGCAAACCGTGTTGGCGCCGGAAGAAACGGAGTTGGAATCCGACGCTTCCGCGTCGCACCACCTGGACCCATCGGCGCCCACCGGTTTCAGGCTGTTCGGCCTGGGCAAGAAGAAAACCGAGGAACCGCCGCCTCCCCCGCCGCCGGCTCCGGCTGCGAAGCCGGCGACGGTGACCACGGTTTCAGCCTATGCGCCCGGCGCGGGGCTGATTGAAGAAGAGCTGATTGAGGAGGAGGAGTTTGACGCTCCCCACCATCATCACCACAGCAAGAGCGACGAGCACGATCTGGAAGATTACGAAGAGGAGACGCTTCCCCCGCAGTTGCGCACCGGGGATCTGGGCGAGCTGTTGCAGGAAGCGCACCTGGACCACAAGATTCAGATGAACTTCGACAGCAAAAACGGCGAAGAAGAAGACGATGAGGATGAGGAAGACGACGAAGACGAAGGCGCCGTGGACGGACAGCAGGCCGCGGGCCAGGGTCAGGAGCCCCAGCAGCGTCGCGATCGCGGCGGGCGCGGACGCCGTGGCGGCGGCCGTGGCGGCCAGCAGGCCGGACCGCAGGGAGGCCAGGGCAATCGCCGCGGCATGACGCGCCGCAACGCACAGACTTCCGATCTGCCCATCATCTCCGATCTGCTCAAGCCGGGGCAGGAGATTCTGGTGCAGATTGCCAAGGAGCCCATCGCCAAGAAGGGCGCGCGGATCACCTCGCACATCGCCCTGCCGGGACGGTTCCTCGTGTTCATGCCGACAGTCTCGCACATCGGGGTCAGCCGCAAGATTGCCTCCGACGAAGAACGGCAGCGGCTGAAGCGCGTCCTGGTCAGCGAGCGCGGCGATGCTTCAGGCGGATTCATCGTACGAACCGCGGCCGAGGGCGCGTCTGAGGAAGAGTTGCGCGCGGATCTTCGTTTCCTGATTCATCTTTGGGACGAGATCAAGCAACGCTCTGAATCGTCGAAGTCGCCGGCGCTGATCTACCACGACCTGTCGCTCATCGAGCGCATTCTGCGCGACCAGGTGAGCGCGAACTTCTCGTCGATCTGGGTTGACTCGCAGGACGACTACGAGCGCATTGTGCGCTTCCTGAATCGCTTCTCGCCTACGCTGGTGCGGCGCGTGAAAATGTACACCAAGGAGACGCCGCTGTTTGAGCACTTCGGCATCCAGGACGAGATTTCGAAGGCTCTGCGCTCGAAGGTGTGGCTGAAGAGTGGCGGCTCCATCGTCATCAACCAGACCGAGGCGCTTGGTGGCCATCGACATCAACACCGGCAAGTATGTAGGCAAGTCGGCGCGGCTGGAAGACACCATTGTGAAGACGAATCTGGACGCGGTTCCGGAGATTGTGCGGCAGATCCGGCTGCGCGACCTGGGCGGCATCATCGTAATCGACTTCATCGACATGGATGAGCGCAAAAACCGGTTCAGGGTTCTGGCGGCATTGGAAGAAGCGCTGAAGGCTGACCGGGCTCCAACGAAGGTGCTGCAGTTCAACGATTTTGGACTGGTGGCCATTACCCGCAAGCGCGTAAAGCAATCGCTGGAGCGGACGCTGAGCGTGCCCTGCCCCACCTGCCAGGCGACCGGCATGGTGAAGAGCCCCACCACCGTGTGCAACGAGATCTACATCGAGTTGCGCAAGATGAAAAAGCATTTCGAGGGTGCCGATGTGCTGCTGCGCGTGAACCCGGAAACGGTCAAGGTGCTGAAGCAGAACAACGCTTCGTGGCTCAACGAATTCGAAGAACTGGTGGGCAAAAATATCCTGGTGAAGAGCGATGCGACGCTGCATCCGGAGCAGTTCGACATTCAGGGATAGCGGGTCAATATGTCGAAGCAGCAGCGAGGCCGGAGCAACCGCTCCGGCCTTGTTGTTTCTGGTACGCCCGCCGCAACCTTTCCCTGGAAACTGGTGTCTAAGCTATTGCACGGAGTACTGCGTGATTCCGAATGCACTTAACACAATTCGAATAATGAGGTTACCGACATGTCATCCCCCCGTTCGATGTCGCTGATGCGGCGTGTCTGCTTCCTTTCAGGCGCGGCAGTTTTTGCGACTGTTTTTGTGAGTGCCCAATCCTCTATCTTTTCCAACCCCAACGCTCAATTCTCCGCAGGCGACTCAAGTTCCAGCGCCTTCCAGCTTGTGGCCGACGACGATGTGACCGGTGCAGGGGCCCTGCACGATGCGGTTGCGGCCCTCAACTCCGGCGGAGCCGGCCAGGAAGGCGGACATCACGGCCTGCTCCACGGCCTGGCCTTCGAGGCAGGAGGCGGTTTTAATGCGCCGATTGGCAACGACACACCCTACATTACCTGGGGCGGCAACTTTACCGGTGGTGCGGGCGTGCACTTCTCCAGGCGGTTCAGCCTGCTGGGTGAATTCCAGTTCATGGACAACAAACTGCCTGGCGCGCTGGTTGCGGCGGGCGGCGGGCAGACCGGCAATGCGCACATCATCTCATTGACCGCCGACCCTGTGATCGACCTGTTCCCAAAATCGTCCAACAGCATTTACCTTACGGGCGGTGTGGGGTACTACCACAAGAGCACCAACTTCAACATCGAAGAGTGCTGCGACTTTTACGGTTATCCCGTGACAGTGACAGCAAACAGCTTCTCGTCTAACCAGCTGGGCGCCAACATTGGCCTGGGATACAGCCACCGGCTGGGCGGCGTGTATGGCGACGGAACGATGAAACTCTTCGCCGAGGCGCGCTATGTGTACATCCACACCCCGCCGATCACCGCGACCGACGGGCTGGGGACGACCGAACTGATCCCGGTTACATTCGGTATTCGCTGGTAGCGCCGGGGACGGACAAGAACTGCGCGTAGACTCTCATCCTTGCGTCGATGCCGGGCGCGAAGATGAGAGTTCTTGCGGAGGCAATGCCGGTCTGCTGACTTGCTTAGAGAATCCCCAGCACGCGGAGGCGAACCATGCCGCCGGCCAAAACGCCAAGCGGCATAAGCGCCAGCAAAGTGAGTGCGTACCAGACGGGCTGGGTTCCGCGAGCTTGCAGGGCGCTGAGAGCGGCCATGGCCAGCACGACGATTCCCATAACCAGCACCAGAATGAGTGGATTGGCCGCCGGAACCAGGGTTGTGACGTAGCCGCCTGCCGCTGCGGAGAGGAACGAGTAGCCCAGGTTGACGAAGGCGTACCCGGGCTTCGGCTTGCCATCTGCGCCGGCCCACTCCGGGGCCACTCGCGCAATGAGTGCGGTAAGCACTATGACCAGAACGGCCATGGTGACAAAGCCGGCCAGCAGTGCCAGGAATGCATGAACTACGACCATAGCCTTCTTTCTTCCTGCGGCTGCACGCCAACCTCACCGCGCTCGATGCGTTCGAGAAACGCGCGGGCCAGTTTGCGCTCGCCGGGATGGCTCTCGCCGTGGATGGAGCAGAGGTCGAGGAACTCATCGCAGAGGGCATTGCGACTCTCCTGCTGGGCGAATACTCCCTGCAAAGCTAGGGCCAGCTCGCGCAGGCGCGCTGCTTCCGGCCATGAGCAGGCTTCGTCCTCGTCGCTTAGCAGGGCAACATCAGAGAACAGGCCCTTGCGGCCGCGGGCGCACTCATCCAGGCAGGCCATCAACTGTTCGCAAAAAGCCTGCGCCAGCAGATCCAGTTGATCGGGTTCCACTTCATCGCGCGGTTCCATAACATTGCTTCCTATTCTTGCTGAGCCGCATGGATCATGGCGGCGAGGCTGCGGTCGACATCGTCCGTGGTGGTGGCCCAGCTGGACACGCTGATGCGCATGGCGGTGCGTCCCTGCCAGACGGTGGAACCGCACCAGCAGGTGCCTTCGGCCTGCAGGCGGGCAATGATGCCGAGGGTCTTTTCCGGGCTGCCAAACGAAACCAGCACCTGGTTGATGACCACCTCGTTGAGCACTTCGTATCCCGCGGCTTTGAGGCCGGTGGCAAAGCGGCGGGCGTGGCTTGAGGTACGCTCCACAATGGCGGCCATGCCCTGGCGGCCAAGCGAGCGCAGACCGGCCCAGAGCTCCACGCCGCGGGCACGGCGGGAGAGCTCGGGGTTATAGTCCGAAGGCTCCCGGGGACCATCGGTTTCAAGATAAGCGGCGCGGACGCTCATGGCGTCTTTGAGGGCCGCCGGCTCGCGGACAAGAGCGATGCCGCAGTCGTAGCCGATGTTGGGCCACTTGTGGCCATCGGTGGCCCAGGAGTCGGCGAGGTCAAAGCCTTTGGTCAGTTTGCGGTACTCAGGTGAAGCCGCGGCCCACAGGCCGAAGGCGCCATCGATATGAATCCACGCACCGGCCGCTCGCGCCGCCGGGCAGATGGCGGCGGCGGGATCGAAGGCGCCGGTGTTCACGTTGCCTGCTTGCAGGCAGAGGATGGTTCGATCGTCGAGATGCGGCAGGGCGTCGGCGCGCATGCGGCCCTGGCCGTCTGCGGGGACGCGGACGATGCGCTTTCGGCCCATGCCGAGCAGACCGAGAGCCTTCAACAAGGAAGGATGTACCTCTTCGCCCACGACGACGGTGATGGGCGGGGCGCCGAAGAGGCCGTCGGCTTCGACATCCCAGCCGGCGCGCTGCAGCAGGGTGTGGCGCGCTGCGGCCAGAGCGGCGAAGTTGGCCATGGTGGCCCCGGTGACAACCGCGCCTCCGGTTCCCGCGGGAAGGCCGAGAAGTTCGCGCACCCAGTCAATGGCGACCTCTTCAAGGGTGATCGCGGTGGGCGACTGCACCAGGAAGGCCGCATTTTGGTCCCACGCCGTCACCAGCCAGCCGGCAGCCATCGCCGCCGGCAGGCAGCCTCCGTTGACAAAGCCAAAGTACCGCCCGCCGCCGTTGGCCACCGTGGCCGGCGAGCCGTACTCATCGAGCAGATGTAGCACCGCTTCCGCGCTGGTCGGCCCCGGCGGCAAGGGGCCGCGCAGGGCGCTGAGTCTGGCAACCGCCTCCGGCGCAGGCGAAACCCTCCGCGCGTCCACCGCTTCCAGGTAGTCCATTGCGTCGCGCGCCGCCCGCTTCAGCAGAGCGGTGCGCGCCTCGGCAACGGAAGCGCCGGCCAGCGACGAGTGCGAGGAGTGCGTGAAGTCACCAGTGGACATAGCATGAGGATAGCCGGTTTGCGTCTGCCCCACCGCAAGGGGTGGTTGAAATTCCCCGGAAATGGCCGTATGATAACGATGCAGACGAGTTTGTCCGCCCTTGTTGCCGTGAGCATGCCGGCTGGCGGAGAGATGAGTGGGCTCACAGCCCACTTTTTATTTGGGGCAAAGGGCTGCCCCGTTCCAAAGGCACAACCCGGGGCAAACACTCCGGCAGAAAGCCCGCCGAAACGGCCATTGCCTGGCGGGACAAGTCGTTGTCAGAATGGCAGTTAAGCGGGGAAGAACCAATATCTCCCGGGAACGGTTTTGGCCGCCCGGGGTGAAGAAGCTAAGTTCCCGGCAGCGTTTTCCGGCTGGCTGGGGCGATGAGAACCGATGGCAGTGAAGCTGGACGAAATTCGAGCGGCGGCGCAAAGGGTGGCAACTTCGCATGGGCTGGACGTCGTGGACCTGGAGTTCATTGGCCCGGCGAAAGAGCGGACGCTGAGAATTTATCTGGAGAAGAATGCCGAGGGCCGGGCGAAGCTGAAGGCGGCAATTGCGGCGGGCGAGGCGCTTGACCTGCCGGAAAGCCTGATGGAAGGTACGCTGAGTGTGGAGCAGCTTTCCGGCATCACACATGAGGATTGCGCAGCATTCAGCCGGGACTTTGGTGTGCTGCTGGACGTGGAAGATCTGGTTCCGGGCAACGAGTACGTGCTGGAAGCAAGCTCGCCGGGGCTGGACAGAAAGTTGAGCCGGCGCGAAGATTTCGAACGGTTTACCGGGTCTCTGGTGAAGATCCAGACGTTTGAGCCCATCAGGAACAACCGGCACTGGCAGGGGCGTTTGACGGCCGGCCCCGCAGAGACCATTTCGCTTGACCTGAACGCGGTGAAGCAGAACTCGAAGACCCGGAAGACGGGCGTGAACACGGTGGAGATTGCGCTGAGCAACGTGGAGAAGGCGCAACTGGTGCCGGAGATTTGAAGAAGCAGGGACGCAGGGACTAGGAACCAAGGGACGTAGGGACTCGATAACAAGCGTTGCGGGACGAACCCGGCCAGCATTCGGGTGATTGAGTTCCTGGCTCCTCTGTCGCGCGACCCTCTCACAACCAACCGGCTGGGCCTTTGGCCGCAGCCGCGAACGACGAACAAGGAAGTAAGCAGAGTATGGCCACCAGCGCTTTGTATCAAAGTATCGAACTGCTCAGCAAAGAGAAGGGCATTGAGCCCGAGATCGTTGTCGGTGCCGTGGAAGAGGCTATTGCCCTGGCCACGCGCAAGTATTACAAGACGCAGGAAAACATGCGCGGCGAGCTGAACAAAGAGACGGGCGCGATCACGGCCTACATCTACAAGACGGTCGTGGCCGACGACGAAGAGATTGAAGACCCGCTGAACCAGATCACGCTGACGGAAGCCAAGCGAACTGGCTCCGGGCGTCGAAGTAGGCAGCGAGATCCGGATGTATCGCGACACCAGCCCGCTGGGCCGCATTGCCGCGCAACTGGCCAAGCAGGTGATCTTCCAGAAGGTGCGCGAGGCTGAGCGCGACACGGTGTTCCAGGAGTATGCCCATCGCGAAAAGGAAGTGCTGAACGCGACGGTGAAGCGGATTGAAGGCCAGGACATTATCTACGACCTGGGCAAGGCGGAAGCGCGCTGCCCCAAGCGCGAGCAGTCGCGGCTGGAGCAGTTCTCCATTGGCGAGCGGGTGCGCGTGGTGCTGTTGAAGGTGGACCGCGCGGCCAAGGGGCCGCAGGTGATTGTGTCCCGGGCCGCGCCGGAGCTGGTGTCGAACCTCTTTCAGTCGGAAGTGCCCGAGATCTACGACAACACGGTAGTCATTCGCGCCATCGCGCGCGAGGCCGGCGAGCGGACCAAAATTGCCGTCCAGTCCCGCGACAAGGACGTGGACCCGGTCGGCGCCTGCGTGGGCATGAAGGGCATGCGCGTGCAGTCCATCATCCGCGAGTTGCGCGGAGAGAAGATCGACATCATCGAATTCAGTGAAGAGATCACGACCTTTGCCGAGAAGGCTTTGCAGCCGGCCAAGGTGAGCCGCGTATCTATCTCAGACTTAACGGACAAGCAGCTGGAAGTGATTGTGGACGACACGCAGCTTTCGCTGGCGATTGGCAAGAAGGGGCAGAACGTGCGCCTGGCGGCAAAGCTGCTGGGCTGGAAGATCGACATCAAGAGCGAAGAAGAGAAGCGCCAGGAAGTGGAGCAGCAGATGCAGGCTCTCTCCGGCGGACCTTCGACGCCGATTGAACAGGTTACCGAGCTGGGCGAAGGGATTATTCAGAAGCTGGTTGCGGCGGGCATTACCACGGTTGAGTCGCTGGCCGACATGACCCCCGAGCAGCTGGAAGAGATTCCGGGCATCGGCGAAAAGACGCTGGAACGGATCAGCGTCGCTGTGCGGCACTACTTCGGCCACTTTGAAGAGGGCGAAGAAGGGCACGTTCCGGAGACGGCCGAAAGCGCAGAGATCGACGCAGAACACGCTGAGGCTGAAGCTGCCGAGGGCGAAGAAGTTGTTTCCGTGGAGAAGGCTGTGGACGAAGCCGGTGAAGCGGAAGTGGCGAACGCGGATGCCGTGGAGGCCGATGCGGAAGCGGAGGCCGAAAACGCCCAGGACGTCCTGGAAGAAGCCGAAAGCACGCAGGCAGCCGAGGCGGAAACCGACCTGCTGGAGAACGCGGAAGACGGAAGTGTGGCCGAGACAGAGGCAGAAGAAGCGAGTGAAACCGCCGAAGAACTGGCCGTGGAAGACGCTCCTGTCGCAGGCGAAGACGAAACCGAGAAGGAGAATGGGGACAAAGAGGATGGCGCGTAACATGCGTCGCGTCTTTTTAACCCATTCAGGCGATAATGGAAGTTCGAAAACAAACCACTGCCATGAGGTAGCTATGAGCGACTAAGGGCGTGGGCAGCAAAATTTGAAAAGAGGCGGATGAGTAAGGTTCGAATCAACGATCTCGCACGCGAGATGGAAGTCAAGAGCCGTCAGATTCTTGACATATTGGCGGAGCTCGGCCTGGCCAGCGGCAAGACCCACTCCAGTTCTCTGGAGGACTACGAGGCGGACAAGGTCCGCGCGCAGTATGAGCGCAGTTCGAAGCCTGGCGGGCACTCCGGCAGCGCGGCCTCGCGCGCCCCCCAGGGCATTCAACCCAAAATCGATCTGTCGCACATCTCCAAGCCCGGTGACGTGCTGAAGGCCATCCTGGCCAAGAAGCAGGAAGAGGAGGCGGAGGCGCGGCATGCCCGCATGCCTGCCCGCCCGCAGACGCCGGTGGTTGCACCTGCTCGCCCTGCGCCGCCGACGCCCCCCGCGGTGGTTGCGGCAACGCCCGCGCCTGTACGGCCCGAGCCGCGCAAGATTGTGCCGCAGCCGCGTTCTGCGCCGCCCATTGTTGCCGCTCCTCCCACGCAGCCCGCCATTGCTTCGCGCCCGCCCCTTGGGGCCGTGGTGGCCAAGCCGCCCGCAGGGGCAGTTGTCGCTGCGCGTCCGCCTGTGGTTGTGGTTGCACCACCGCAGACGGCAGTGGTGGTCAAGCCGCCTGCTGCTCCCGTGGCGCCGCGCCCGGAGCAGCCTCGTGTTGAGGAAAAACCGGTTGCGGCTAAGACCGAAGTAGCCAAGCCGCAGCCAGCGGCTCCGGCTCCCGCGATTATTCAGGATGCGGCTACAGCCGCGCCGCAAGCCGAGGCCACTGCAGCAACCCCTGCCCCTGTGGCCGAGCCACCCGTGATTGCAGCACCAGCAGCCTCAGAGTCTCGCGAGGCCGAAAAGGAATCCCCAGTCTTAGCTCCTACCGATGTTATGGAACCAGAGTCGGCGACCGCTGCGCCGCAGCGCGACCAAAGCCAACCGGCTGCCGCCGCACCCGCACCGGCTCCTCCCGTCCGCCGCATGGTGATGCCGCAGACAGGACCCCGTCCTGTGTACAAGGCTCCTATTCTGCCGCCCGCCGTGATTGTGCCGGGCACCGGCAACCAGGCCGCCGGCGCAGGCATTCAGCGCGGCAAGCCCATCTTTGACCGCAGGCCAAGCAGCGGACCGGGAAGCTATCCACAGCGTACTTCCGCCAGCGGCCCTGCCGGAACGCCCGGACAGTTCCCTGGCGGTCCTCGTCCCAAGCATCCCACACGCACCACGCCCGGCGGGTATGCAGGTCCGGGCGGCACCGGCGCTCCCGGTGCGCGTCCTGGATTTGGCGCTCGTCCCGGCTTTGGCGGACCGCCGCGGCCTGGCTTCGGCGCTCGTCCCGGAGCGGGCGGAGCACCACCCACGGGTGAGGCTCCGCGCCCGCAGCGCGCTCCCGCCAAACGTCCCGGCGGCCGTCAGCAGCAGTATCCGAAGACCAAGGAAGGCCCAATGAAGGGCTTTGTGCCGCCGCCACGTTATGGCGGGGTGCAATATGGCGGAGAACCGCTGCCCATTACCCGCGAAATCACCGTGACCGAAGGCATCAGCGTCAAGGACCTGGCAGAGAAGCTCGAAGTGCGCGCCAAGGACCTGATCGCCACGCTGCTGATGACCGGCGTCTTCGTCACCGTGAACCAGTCGCTGGACGCGGAGATGGTGAAGGACGTTGCGGCCAAGTTTGGCGCGGCGGCCACGGTAATCAGCTACGAAGAGGAGATTGCCAACCAGGCCATCGAAGAGGTTCTCGAAGCGGAAAACACGGGCGAACTGGAAGTGCCGCGTTCTCCGGTGGTCACCGTCATGGGCCACGTGGATCATGGCAAGACTTCGCTGCTCGACGCCATCCGCGAGACCGACGTGGCTGCCGGCGAGGCCGGCGGCATTACGCAGCACATCGGCGCGTACAAGGTGAAATTCGCCAAGGAGGGCTCACCTGCCTCCGGGCGCGAGATCGTCTTCCTCGATACGCCGGGCCATGAGGCCTTTACCCGCATGCGTGCGCGTGGCGCCAAGGTGACGGATATCGTAGTGATTGTGGTGGCCGCGGACGACGGCGTGATGCCGCAGACGCTTGAGGCCATCGACCACGCCAAGGCTGCCAATGTTCCGATCATCGTGGCCGTGAACAAGATCGACAAACCGGAAGCGAATCCGGACCGCGTGAAGAAGCAGCTTGCCGATCGCGGCCTGATTCCCGAAGAGTGGGCAGGCGCCGGCCAGGAAGGGACTGTCTTTGTCGAAGTCTCGGCCAAGAAGCGCAAGAATCTCGACCTGCTTCTGGAAATGATCTGCCTCGTCTCCGATATTCGCGCACCCAAGGCGACGCCGGGACGCAAGGCGGTGGGCTCGGTCATCGAGGCCAAGCTCGATCGCGGCCGCGGCGCCGTGGCCACAGTCCTGGTCCAGGACGGCACGCTGCGCCTGAACGACAGCTACATTGTGGGCAACACGTTCGGCAAGGTTCGCGCCATGTTTGATGATCGCGGACGTGCGCTGGAAGAAGCCGGCCCATCGACACCGGTCGAAGTGCTGGGCCTGGAAGCGATGCCGGACTCCGGCGACACCTTCCTCGTAGTGGCCGATCGCGACAAGGCCAAGGGCATTGCCCAGTACCGCAAGATGAAGGAACGTGACGCGCAGCTGGCGAAGAGCAGCCGTGTCTCGCTGGAAGGGCTGGCCGAACAGATTCGTCAGGCGGGCGTGAAAGATCTGCCGCTGATCATCAAGGGCGACGTCACCGGCTCGGTGGAAGTGCTGGCCGACTCGCTGGTGCGCATGTCCACAGAAAAGGTGCGCGTCAAGGTGATCCACTCCGGTGTGGGTTCCATCACCGAGAGCGACGTGCTGCTGGCTACGGCTTCCAACGCCATCATCATCGGCTTCAACGTGCGCCCCGAGCGCAAGGCCGCGGAACTGGCGCAGCAGGAAGACGTGGAGATCCGGCTGCACTCCATCATTTACGAACTGCAGGACGAGATGCGCCTGGCAATGCTGGGCCTGCTCGACCCGACGTTCAAGGAGAACTACGTGGGCCGCGCGGAGGTTTTGCAGGTGTTCCGCATTCCCAAGGTCGGCACCATCGCCGGCTGCCGCGTGCAGGACGGCTCCATTCGCCGCGATGCCGAGGTGAAGGTGATGCGCGACGGCCAGCAGGTCTTCAAGGGCAAGATCAGCTCACTGAAACGGGTGAAGGACGATGTGCGCGAAGTGACCAACGGCATGGAGTGCGGCATTGGCCTGGGCAACTTCACCGACATCAAGGAAGGCGACCTCATCGAGGCCTTCTCGACAGAGAAGCTGGCCGCCGACCTCGGCGCCCTGACCACGGCAAAGGCATAAACCCAACCGCTGCAACCCAGCAAAGCGGCCCGCTTCTCATCGCGAGAGGCGGGCCGTTTTGCATCTGGCGGAGTGCATTCTGCAAAGAACAATTGCCATTTGCCCGTGGCGAGGACGACAATTCACTGCAACTTTATGGAAAGCCGGAACGGTGAAGATAGGATCTCCACTGAGCTTCATGTGAAGCCGGCAGCCAATTCAACAAGGTACCCAGAAGGGAGGAAGACATGTCAACGGAAGATACGTCCAGGCCCGGCACGTCCGGAGAAAGGAAGACGCATCACCCCACGCACAAGCCGACCTCGGCCCCCACCCCCGCACCATCACCTGCTCCTTCTCCCGCCCCTTCTCCAACTCCCGCTCCTTCGCCCGCGCCAGCGCCGGGGGTTGTGACCTACACCCTTGTTACCGAGCCGGACCAGGGGTTGCAGGCGATCTATGACCTGCTGTCGTCGGCGAAGAAATCCATCGACATGACCATGTACGAGCTTTCCGACACAACGGTGACCACGACCCTGACCACCGCAGCGGGGAATGGAATAACCGTCCGCGTAATCCTCGACCAGAACAACGAGAAGGCCAACAACACCGCCGCGTACAACACGCTTTCTGCCGGCAAAGTGCAGGTGCACTGGGCCAACCCGGTCTACGCCTGCACCCACCAGAAGACCATCACCATTGACTCAGCCACCTCGGCCATCATGACGCTCAACCTGACGCCAGAGGACTACGCAACCACACGCGACTTTGCCGTGATCACCAACGACCCCGCCGATGTGGCCGCGATCGAAACCACCTTCAACGCGGATTTCACCAATGCGGCCATCACGCCGCCCACCGGCGACAACCTGGTCTGGAGCCCCACCAACTCCCGCTCCGCGCTGACCGCGCTGATCAACGGAGCAAAGGCTTCCCTGCTCATCTCCCAGGAAGAGTTCGACGATGCGGGCATACAGTCCGCGGTAGAGGCGGCACTGAAGCGGGGTGTCGCGGTCACGCTGGTCCAGGAGAATCTCAACGGCGCTTATTCCTCGGTGCTGAATACTCTCAAGGCCGCAGGCGCGGTGATTGCCATCTTCAGTTCCAAGACCGGCTACTACATCCACGCCAAGACGATTCTGGCCGACTACGGGACACCCCAGGCCAGCCTTTTTGTCGGCAGCGAAAACTTCTCAACCGATTCGCTCAACAAAAACCGCGAGCTGGGGCTGATCTTCAACGATCCCGGCTGCATGACGGGCGTGCACACGGCTATCACGGCAGACTACAACAAGGGCACCAAGTTCTGAGACCTTTCGAATTCGCACAAACCCTGTGGCCGGCGGGCTGAAACCTGTTCACCGGCCATAGTTCTCTCGCACCTGTAAGAAACTTCCCCGCTCGGCGACTACCTTAGATAGAAGCATTCTTGAGCGCCCATGCCGAGCACCCAAAACACGCAGGACAATCTGTACAGGGATGCAGCCGCCGCATACGGCGCTGCGCTGGGCCGCATGGCGCGGGCATGGGAGTCCGACCCGGATGCGCGTCAGGACCTGCTGCAGGAGATGCACCTTGCGCTTTGGCGTAGCTTCAGCAGCTTTGATGGCCGCTGCTCTTTGCGCACGTGGGTTTATCGCGTTGCTCACAATGCAGCTGCGTCTTATGTGCAGCGCATCCGCAGAGGGAAAACGACGACCCTGGTCAGTCTGGAAGAAGTTGAAGCAAGCGGCGAGTCGACGAGTTTTGCTGCCCTGCCTGAGGCCGATTACTCGGTCGAGCATGCGCAGATTCTGGAGCGGCTCTACGTGCTGATTCAGAAACTCAACCCGCTGGATCGCCAGGTGATTCTTCTCTACCTCGAAGGCATCGACGCAGCTTCCATCGGAGAAGTCACCGGTATCAGCTCCAGTTACGTGGCCACAAAGATCCATCGCATCAAGGCAATCCTCTCCGACCGCTTTCACAAGGGAGGGAATCATGAGTAACGATCGCTCTCCTGACGACCTTCGCACGGTTTGGCAATGCCAACCGTCGGAGACCATCTCCATTCCAGTGGAGGAACTACGCCGCGCCTCGCATAAGCTCACGCGGAGAGTCTTCTGGAGAAACACACGGGAATACCTGGCGGCGTGCGTCGTGGTGGTTGGGTATGGGAGTTTCTTTTTTGAGTTCCAAACGTGGCTACTCCGGCTCGGCTCAGCGCTCACGGTGGCCGGCGTCCTGTGGATCGTCTTCCAGCTTCATAAGAGAGGCTCGGCCGCGCCCATGGCGAAGGAGATGGACGCCCAGAACTGCCTTGATTTTCATCGCGCTGAGCTGGTGCGCCAGCGCGATCTGCACGCGACCGTCTGGAAGTGGTATCTGCTGCCGTTCGTTCCCGGCATGAGTCTGTTCCTGCTCGGGCAGCTGCAGACGACGCTTTCCCGGCCCGGCGCCTCGGCGCGCCAGGGCGCAATCGAGCTGGGGTTTGCCGCAGTGGCCGGATTCTGTGCCGTAGTGTTCGCCGTGGTGGGGAAACTGAACCGGGGTAAGGCCAGGAAATTGCAGGAAAGAATCGATGCCCTTGACGCTCTCAAAGGGCCGTCACTTTAGCTGAAACCGGCCAACAGGCCAGAAGGCGAACTTCTTCGATGCAAACCTATTCACGGCTATTTCATTGCGGCTCCCGGCAGACAAGAAGGTTTTGCCTGCTGGCGCCTCTCATACTTCTTGCCTTCGGCTTCATGCCAGCCTTCGCTCAGCCAGCCCCAACCGTGGCTGGCGACTACGCGGGGACGCTTGGCCCGCTGCATGTGAAGCTGCATGTCAAAGTCGATACAGCGGGTGCAATTACCGGAACGCTCGACAGTCCCGACCAGGGCGCATTGGGCATTCCCTGCGCAGACTTCCATCTCGACGGCCTGGCGCTCAGCTTCAGTGTTCCCGCAGTCCATGGCGTGTGGAAGGGAACCGTGAGCGCCGACGGCCTGAGCGGAACCTGGGACCAGGGCGCACCGCATCCGCTCAACTTTACACGCGACACATTCGTGGCTGCCGCCAAGCCCTCGGCGGTGGATGGCATCTGGCTGGGCACGCTTGCGGCGGGCGGCACCTCGCTGCGCATTCAGCTGCATGTGAAGAGCGATGCCAGCGGCAGCGAGTTCTGCACGCTGGATAGCCTGGACCAGGGGGCAATGGGGAACGAATGCGCTCATGTGGCTTTCGCGGCACCGGAGTTTTCGTTCGAAATTCCTGTCGTGCACGGCAGTTGGGACGGCAAGCTCTCCGCCAACTCGAACACTCTCACCGGCACGTGGACCCAGGGACAACCGATGCCTTTGAACTTCATCCGCCAGGTTACGGCTCTCGCCCCGGCGCCTGTCGCTCCACCCAGGTTCGATGCGGCTTTGCCGCCGGTCTCCGCAGCCGGCCTGCAGGCGGTTCTGGACAAGGACCTGGCGGAGGCGCTGAAGAGCGGCGAACTGGCGCCGGCGACCGGTGCGGGCGTCTCCATCGCGGTTGTCGAGCATGGCGTTCGACGGGTGTTCAGCTATGGCGCGGCAAAGCCCGACTCGATCTTCGAGATCGGCTCCATCAGCAAGACGTTCACCGGGCTGATCTTTTCGCAGATGGCGGAGCAGGGGAAGGTCCGGCTGGATGAGCCGGTACGGGAGCTGCTGCCGCCCGGCACCGTTGCCAGGCCCGCGGGCGAAGAGATCACGCTGATTGACTTGGCCACGCAACACTCGGGGCTGCCTCGCATGCCCGACAACTTCAAGCCTGCCGATCCCGCCAATCCGTATGCCGATTACGGCGCCGCCAACCTGTATGCATTCCTGGCCAAACAAGGTTTGGGCCGTCAGGCTAAGACCGAGTTTCTCTACTCGAACCTTGGCTTCGGGCTGCTCGGCCAGGCGCTGGCTGTGCGCGCCGGCGTTCCATATCCCGAGTTGCTGAAAGAAGAAGTGACGGAGCCACTGGGGCTGAAGGACACCACCATCTCGCTGACGGCGGAGCAACAGGCCCGCTTCCTGCCCGGCCACAACGGAGAACATCGGCCCGCCCACGCCTGGGACCTCGCCGCTTTCGCCGGAGCAGGCGCCATCCGTTCGACTGCCGCGGACATGCTGACCTACCTGGAGGCCAACCTGCACCCCGAGCAACTAAAGACGCCCGGGCACAACGCGGCAGCAGAAACACTTGCCGCCGCGCTCACACAGCAGCACACGTTACGTGCCGACGCGTTGCCGGGCATGCGTATCGGCATGGCCTGGCTGTTCGAAGCCGACTCGGGAAACTACTGGCACAACGGCGCCACCGGCGGGTATAGCTCCTACGCTTTCTTCAACCCCTCCGGCGACTACGCCGCCGTGGTGCTGCTGAACACCGGCATAGGCTCCGCGGGGAGCTTTGCCGACCGGCTGGGGCAACATATCAGTGAGCGGCTGATGGGTAAGGCTGCCATCTCTCTGGCCAACTAAAAAGCTCCGTTGCAGGCGCCTGCGCCTCTCTGCACGAACACTGAGAATCCATCCCTGTCAGCCATCGAAGCAGACTCAAATCCTTCTGTAAACGCCCAACGCCAAAACGGACCTGCCTCCATTTGGCGCGGCCAGAGAGAGTTGCGTCCGCAGTCCGGCCTATCTTCTCCGCGCTTGCCGAAATGCGGTACTTCCACGGCAATTTATTGAAACTTCTCGCTATGACCATGCAAGCGACTGAAACTAAATGATCGAAATAAAAATGTTGACAATCGTATTTGATTCGGGTTAAGATTGTGACGGTTACTATTAACGTCCTGGAGGTAATACATGCGTCATATCCTCGCAGTCAGCGTTGTTCTCTCTTCCTTGCTCGTTCCAGCAGCCGCCGTTGCCAGCCAGCCGGCCTCGGATGCCTCAACCCCTGCGCGCACCCTCTCCACCGGTGTGAAGCCCGCCAAGGTCATCTACTCTCCCAACATCACCCTCACCCCATCTGAAGAGGAAGCCCTGCCGGTGAATGCCCACGTTGTGCTCAAGCTCAATGTGGACCAGACGGGCCAGCCGCAGGATGTCGAGGTGGTGGACTCGCTCGACCAGACACTGGATGCCCGCGTGCAAGCCGCGGTTCGCCAGTTCCGCTTCCGTCCCGCCATGCTCGACAACCAGCCGGTGGCCACGGACATGACCCTGACCGTTCAGGTTCAGCGCTAAGATCGGAATCCCTTTGCTGCAGCTTGTCCAATTGCAGCGGGCCGCAATGTCTCCTGGCGGTCTCCCCTCCATCCCGGCGGCAATTTGCGCCGGGATGGAGGTTCTTTTTTCAGGCTGAGCCGGTCTCGATTGCGGCAGAGCGCCAGCCCTACACCGGATAGCGTTCCAGTTGAATGGCGTGGCGCGCCACGGTGCGGCTCAGAGCCACCGTGTCGGCTGGCGTATAACGGGCCAGACGGCGCAGGATGGCGAGTTGGGTGCGCAGCATGTCGCCCTCACTGCAGGCCGCGAGCACGCGACGGGCAGCCGGCTCGGCCAGGCTGATGGTTTCGTCCGCGAGCAGGCCGGTCATGGCCGCTGCGGGCTCGGCCGAGGACTTGCCTGCGGCTGCCAGCTTGCGCGCACGAAGCAAAGCCGACTCCAGCGCGAAGACCTGGGCGATCATGTCAGCCAGATCGGCCATCACTTCCTGCTGATCCTGAAGCGCGGCCATGAAGCGCTGACTGGCCACGCCAGCGGCAAACAAGGCAATCTTCCTGGACGCGGTAAGCAGTTCGCCTTCGCGCCCCAGCAGTTCGCTCCCGTCTGCGCCGGAGTCGAACGACGGCGGCTGCATCACTTCGTCCATAAGTTTCTTGATGGCCGCGAGCAGCGGCAGTTGCCCGCTCAAAGCGCGCTTCATGAGCCAGCCGGTAATGATGAGCCGGTTGATCTCGTTGGTCCCCTCAAAAATCCGGTTGATGCGCGCATCGCGGTAGTAGCGCTCGGCGGGGTAGTGCTCCGTATAGCCGTATCCGCCCATGGTGGCCACCAGCTCGTCGGTCACCACGCTCAGCATCTCAGAGCCGTAAACCTTGAGGATGGAGCATTCCACGGCGTACTCCTCAATGCGGCGCTGGGTCTCGCGCGGGGAGTGGGCCAGTTCCGGGCCAAGCTGCGCCAGGCTGGAGTCGATCATGCCGGCGGTCCGGTAGGCCATGCTCTCCGCCGCATAGAGTCGCGATGCGCTGAGAGAAATCTTGCGCTGGATGAGGCCGAAGTCGGCGATGGGCTTGCCGAAAGCTGTGCGCTCCTTGGCGTAGCGAACCATGTGGGCCAGGGCGTGGCGCGCGCCGCCGATGCAGGCCACGCCGAGCTTGAAGCGGCCCATGTTGAGCACGTTGAAGGCAATGTGGTGGCCCTTGCCGGCTTCGCCCAGGAGATTTGCGACGGGAACGCGGCAGTCGGTGAGCACCAGCGGACACGTGGAGGAGCCGCGAATGCCCAGCTTGTGCTCTTCGGCGCCGACGGTGAGGCCGGGGAAGGTGCGCTCAACGAGAAAGGCGGAGAACTTTTCCCCGTCAATCTTGGCGAAGACGGTATACAGGTCGGCAATGCCGCAGTTGGTGATCCACATCTTCTCGCCGTTGAGCAGGTAGTAGGTTCCGTCTTCCGACAGCGTGGCGCGGGCGCGGACGTTCATGGCGTCGGAGCCGGAGGTAGCCTCAGAGAGCGAGTAGGCGGCAATCCATTCCCCGGTGGCCAGCTTGGGCAGGTAGCGCTGCTTCTGCTCCTCGGTGCCGTACCAGACCAGCGGCAGGGTGCCGATGCCGGTCTGCGCGCCAAAGGCCGTTGAGAAGCTGGCCAGCACCGAGATGTGGTCACTGATGACCGTGGAGGAGACCTTGTCCAAGCCCACGCCTCCGTAGTCTTCCGGGATGTCGACTGAGGTAAAACCGAGCTCGGCTGCCTTGACCAGCGCGGCGCGCAAAACGCCCGGCGCCTTGGCCTCAATGGCATCCGCGACGGGCAGGACCTCCTCGCGGGCAAACTGCGCTGCGGTCGAGGCGATCTGGCGTTGTTCTTCGTTCAGGTCTTCGGGGGTGAACACTTCGGCCGGAGTGCGGGTATCCAGCAGAAAACTGCCACCCGCAGCGGCCATAATGGGAGAAGCGGTAAGAACAGACATAGCGATATCTCCAACTGCCAGAAACACTACGATAGACGGGCGGGTCTGGGCAAATGTGCGGCCCGTTCCACGAATTCGCGCGAAATTCACCGGCGACTGGAGAGCCAGGTTGGCTTAACATGATGCTGGCTTGTTGCAAGCGTCTCAATGCGTGCTGAAGATGGGAATTCCCAGCAGGCAGTCGCGGAGGATCGAGTGACCTGGAACGTGGAACTCCGCCGGCTGGCGATTTTCGTGGCAGTTTCAGCAGGCGTCGTATCCTGCTTCGCCCAGTATCGCGTGCTGCCCGGCAAGCTGGATTCTAATGGGCTTCCCGCGACCCCGGCCCGCATCTGTCCGGGGACAACTGGCACCGAACACTGCTACGCCCCTCCCAGCGGCAAGTACGCGTTCGGCCTCGACCCCAGAGCGCACACCGTCGGCAAACTCGACGGGCACGACCTGGTTTTGTTCACGGCGACCTTTTCCGGCGGAGGAACCGGGACACTCACCAACTTCGCGCTGCTCCAGCAGCAAAGCTGCGATTTCGTGAATCTTCTGCCGCCAGTTCAACTGACCAACCAGAGCGAGTACAAGTTGTGGAACCTGCCTGAGATTTCCAAAGCGCCGGCCCTGGTCACTGCGGACTTTGTTTGGGACCCTGGCGCAGAAGAGACGCATTTCGCCCCCCATCGTTACACCGTGAATATGTACATCTTTGACGTGAAGCTTGGCCGCTATATGCAGCGGGTCGGCTATGTGACGGCAAAGAAGTACCCCGGCCTCGACGACAAGGATGCGGTCCGGGTTCTGGATGCCGAACGGCCCTCCGTCCTGGCCAGGTTGCACCCGGGACCGGGCTGAGGCGGCTTCTCCCTCCATCGCATACAATGGTCGTTATCCCGGTCGTGGAGGGTTGCCCTGTTTGCCGCGCTTGTGAACTGCCTGACGTCTGCTGCCGGCCTGCCGATTGGCACGGCCAGCGGGCTGCACTTGCGAATGGCTGCGTGGGTCACTCTGGCCCCGCAGAACGGCCTGATTCACTACCTCAAGGCCATGCGTTCCACAGACCAGACCTTCAAGGGTCTGTACCACTGGAACCTGTTTGATGCGGCGCTGCTGCTGCCCTACTTCGCGGTCATGATCGTGCTCGCCATCTACGGCGTTCATCGCTACACAATGTGCTACCTCTACTTCAAATACAGAAAAAACGCCAACCTCACTCCGAAGGGCCAATTCAACGGGTTGCCTCGCGTGACGGTGCAACTGCCCATCTTCAACGAGCAGTTTGTCATCGACCGCCTGATTGAGGCGGTCTGCGCCATGGAGTATCCGCGCGAAAAGCTCGAAATCCAGGTGCTGGACGACTCGACCGACGAGACCCAGCAGGTGGCCGCGGATATTGTGGCGCGCTATGCGGCGCTGGGGCACCCCATCGTGTACATTCACCGGACCAACCGGTATGGATACAAGGCCGGAGCACTCGATGCCGGGCTGAAGGTGGCCAAAGGCGAGTTTGTGGCCATCTTCGACGCTGACTTTCTACCGCCCGCAGACTGGCTGATGAACGTGGTGCCGCACTTTGCCGACGCCGAGATCGGCATGGTGCAGACGCGCTGGACGCATCTGAACCGCGACTACAGCATGCTCACCCAGATTGAGGCCATCCTGCTGGACGGCCACTTTGTGCTGGAGCACGGTGCACGCTACCGCTCGGGCGACTTCTTCAACTTCAACGGCACGGCCGGCATGTGGCGCATCAAGGCCATTGCCGACGGCGGCGGCTGGCAGCACGACACACTCACTGAGGACACCGACCTCAGCTACCGCTCGCAGATTGCCGGCTGGAAGTTCAAATACCTGCCATACATCGAGTGCCCGGCGGAACTGCCCATTGAGATGACTGCGTTCAAGACGCAGCAGGCGCGCTGGGCCAAGGGGCTGATCCAGACCAGCATCAAGGTGCTGCCGAAGATCTTCCGCTCCGATGTGCCGCGGCGCATCAAGGTGGAGGCGGTTTACCACCTGACGGCCAACCTGAGCTATCCGCTCATGATCGTCATGTCGGCGCTGCTGATTCCGGCCATGATCTGCCGCTTCTACCAGGGCTGGTTCCAGATGCTGCTGATCGACGTGCCGCTGTTCACCGCTTCCACCTTCTCCATTGCGGTGTTCTACGTCATGAGCGAGCGGGAGCTGTTCCCCAAGACCTGGATGAAGACGTTCCTTTATCTGCCGTTTCTCATGGCGCTGGGCATTGGCCTCACCGTCACCAATACCAAGGCGGTGATGGAGGCACTCTTCGGCATGAAGAGCGCTTTTGTGCGCACGCCCAAGTACCGAGTGGCCAAGAAGGGCGAGAAGTCACAGGCTGCCAAGTACCGCAAGCGCCTGGTACTGGCGCCATGGATCGAGCTGCTCCTGGGCTGCTATTTCATGGCCGCCATTCTTTATACGTTCTCCAACCATAACTACTTCACCGCGCCGTTCCTGATTCTGTTTGTCATCGGCTACTGGTACACCGGCCTGATGAGCCTGCTGCAGGGGCGGTTTGAGCGCTGGCGCACAGGCGCCCCGGAATCCGACGACGAGTCCAGCCCCAAGCCGTTTCCCGTGGGGGTTTGAGCACGACTCGCTCACCCTTCTCAGAGGCCAACACTCCCTTGATCGCCTTGCGCCTTTCCTGAGAATCAGTAGTCCGTCCCCGGAATGTAGTTCGGTGTGCTCACATACGAGTACTTACTGGGGTTGGCTTGCACCAGTGCATTCGCTGTCGAGTTCCATGTGGTCGCATGCGCTCCTGTCGAGTTGTTCTGGATAACCGACTGGTCCAGCAGGTAGTTGCTGAAGCCCTGCGCGTTCTGCGCGTTGGCGTTCTGTCCGGCTTGCCAGTTGGCCTGCTGGGCGCTGTTGGCGGCTTCGGATGCGTTGATCCGGGCTGTCGTGTTGGCGCCTTCCTGATGTATAAAGCCAATGTACTGCTGCGCCTGCGCCTCAACCCGTTGGTTATTCGCTGCAATGCCAGGAGCGGCCGCAGCCGCCGCTTGCTGCTTGAGAAGCGCCATGTTCACCTGAAAGCTGGAGAGAATAGCGGCCGCGGTGGCGCCATCCTGAGCGGCATAGGCAACGGGCAGAACGGTTGTGGAGAGAGTGAACCCATACTCGCCGCTTTGGCTGGGGGTGCTGATGCACATCACCGCATCCAACTCTTCTGCTCCCTGTCCGTTCGGGTTCATCTGCCCATTCGCCTGCGCACAGCGCTGGCCCTGAGGACCGGAAACCGCTTGAATCCTGGCAATCTGAAGGTTGGCAGAGCCCGTGGCTCCGGCGATGACGCGCATCTGCTGGTAAATATCGGGAAAAACCTTGGTCAAATCGGCATTGGACGGATAGAAGATCCACTTCCCCTTATAGGCATTCTCCGCGCCGCTTCGGATCATCTGTTGCACCATCCGATTCGTGGTGTCGAGCGCGGTAAATGCCAGGTCGAGGTTGGCATAGTCTCCATGCGGTCCGGTAAGCGAAATGGTCCCGCCGCTGCTTCCCTTCGTCACCTGCCATCCGGCGGGAACGCCGACACTGGCCGTATTGTCAGGCAAGGTGTACCTGGTGAGCGCCGCAGCCGAATTCGATGTTCCGCCGCCGGTTGCGCTGGGAGCCACAGCAGGGGCCGCGCCTGATGCCGCCGGCGCGCCGGGATGCCAGACGCTGGACAGTTGCTGCAGCATCGGATTCACGGTCTGCCCGAATTGCGAGGCCCTGTCATAGATCATGGCCGCCTGCACCTGGTTGGGCCCGGTTACGGCGGCGATTGCCAATCCTGCCAGTGGAATGTTCCCTTCCGGATGGTCCGTTACCGTGAAGAAGACCCCGACCGAGTTGGTTCCTGTGAATTGAAAGGGGGTGCCGATCAGAGGCTTCTCTCCGCAGTTGGCGTGCACCATGCTGAGCAGCTTGGCCAGCACGGCCGGCTGGGTCGTGGCTCCCGCCACTGCGCCGAAGACGATTTTGCCCCCCTGCGGAGCATTGACCGTTGTCAGTTGGGTTGGAGCTTGGGTTGTTGTTTGCGTTCCCGCCTTGCAGGCGCAGAGGCAAACCATGGACAACGAGAAGATAGCGAAAAACCGCGCCGAAACGTGCATGGCGACAGCGACCTTTCCTAATCGATCCGGCATAAAACGCGGGGCGGCAAAGCCCGCGCGTAAAGTGCGTCGGCCAAATCATATACCCGAATTCCTCGGCTCCGAAGCAGGCGCGACAAATTTATCCCTGTGCCTCCGCTACAATGGAATGAAGCGCCTGCCGCGCCGGGAACCAGAATCCCCGGCCCGACCGGCGCATCAGAGCATATATGCTAGCCAAAAACCTGCCGGAAGCCCTTACCTTCGACGATGTGTTGCTGGTGCCTGCCTACAGCGATGTGGTGCCCGCAACGGTCAGCACGCAAACCCAGTTGACGCGCGACATCACGCTGAACACGCCGCTGCTCTCGTCGGCCATGGACACGGTAACCGAGTCGCGCATGGCCATCGCCATGGCGCAGCAGGGCGGCATCGGCATTGTGCACCGCAATCTGACCATCGCCGACCAGGCCGGCGAGATCGACAAGGTGAAGCGCTCGGAGAGCGGCATGATCGTGGACCCGGTGACCATTGGGCCGGACCAGATGATCGCCGACGCCCTGGAAGTGATGCGCCGCTACAAGATCTGCGGCGTGCCGGTCACGCAGGGCAAACGGCTGGTGGGCATCCTCACCAACCGCGATCTGCGCTTCGAGACCCGCACCGATATTCCCATCGGCGACGTGATGACCAAGAAGAACCTGATCACCGTCCCGGTGGGAACCACGCTGGAAGAGGCCGAACTGATTCTGCACGAGCATCGCGTGGAGAAGCTGCTGGTGGTGAACGACCAGTACGAGCTCAAAGGGCTGATCACGGTCAAAGACATCCAGAAGAAGCTGAAGTATCCGGCCGCCAGCAAGGATGACCAGGGCCGTCTCCGCGTGGGCGGAGCCATTGGCGCGACAGGAGATTTCCTGGAGCGCGCCGCGGAACTGGTGCGGGCCCGCGTGGACGTGCTGGCCATCGACTCCGCGCACGGTCACAGCTCCCGCGTGCTGGAGGCGGTGCGCGAAGTGAAGAAGATGTTCCCGGACGTGGGCCTGCTGGCCGGCAACATCGCCACCTACGAGGGCGCGCTGGCGCTGATCGAGGCCGGTGCGGACGCCATCAAGGTGGGCATCGGCCCCGGCTCCATCTGCACCACCCGCATGGTCACCGGCGCGGGCATGCCGCAGATTACCGCCATTGCCGAAGCCTACCGCGCCGCGCGCGAGCACGGTATCCCCGTAATCGCCGACGGCGGCATCAAGTACTCCGGCGAGATCACCAAGGCCATTGCCGCCGGCGCCAGCTCGGTCATGATCGGGTCGCTCTTTGCCGGCGTGGACGAGAGTCCCGGCGAGACCATTCTTTACCAGGGCCGCAGCTTCAAGAGCTATCGCGGCATGGGTTCGCTGACCGCCATGAGCCAGGGCTCCGGCGAACGCTACTTCCAAAGCACTGAAGACATGGCCAGCGCGGAGGTGGGCACGGCAGGCGTTGTGCAGCGCGAGCGCGCCAGCCAGAACCGTCTGGCCAAGTTCGTCCCCGAGGGCATTGAGGGCCGCGTTCCCTACCGCGGGCCGCTGGAATCGATGGTCTACCAGCTGGTGGGCGGCCTGCGCTCCGGCATGGGATACCTGGGTTGCGGCACCATCGCCGAATTGCAGGAGAAGGCGCAGTTCGTGCGCATCTCCGGCGCCGGCCTGCGCGAGAGCCACGTCCACGACGTGATCATCACCCGCGAGGCGCCCAACTATCATGTGGAATAAGACAAGAGGGCCTGTTGTACTGGGTCTATGTTTGGCTGCCGGTGGTCATCGGCATCGCCATCATCATGATGGAGTCCACTGAGATGCTTGGCTCCAACCACACCAGCGGCCCGCTGCGCAAAATCTTCGAGTACCTCTTCGGCCAGGTCTCGGACGACAGCTGGGAGATCATCCACCACTACATTCGCAAATCGGGCCACTTTCTCGGCTATGGCTTCATCGGCCTGGCTTGGTTGCGCGCCTGGTGGTTGACGCTGCCCCACTCCCAGTTTCTGCACGACGCGTTCCTCGCCCTGCTGGGCACAGCGCTGGTGGCCAGCTGCGACGAGTGGCACCAGAGCTTTCTTCCCAACCGCACGGGCACCCCCTGGGATGTGCTGCTGGACTGCACCGGCGCCGTTACGCTGCAACTGATCGTCTACATTTTCATGCGCAGCTTCAAACCCAAGCGGCTGGCGCGGGCAGCATAACGCGCCCCGGCCGATCGCCCTACTTGGCGTGCGCGTAATAGATCACTCCATCATGATCGCCGGTGATCCCAGGCACGAGCCTATCGCTTTGGAAGGATCTTCCAGGGTGAAGATTCAGCGTCCGCCACAAAAACAGCACGGGCATCCGCCGAGGCGGACGCCCGTGCTGCCTTCAACGCTAAGCGAAACTCCGCCTGGACGCTAAGTCCTAGGCAGCCTCTTCGCCCGGCTCTTCCTTCTTGCTCTCTTCCAGCTGCTTTTCGAGCTCGGCGCGCTTCTTGGCCTTGATTCGTCGCGCTTCTGCTTCTTCACTTCCAGCTGCTTTTCGGCGCCCAGCAGTTCGATGAAGGCCTTTTCGCCGCCGTCGCCCTTGCTGGAAGCCGGTGCGGACGATGCGCAGATAGCCGCCCTGGCGATCGCCGTAGCGCGGAGCCACGGTGTCAAACAGCCGCGTCGACGGCCTTGTCGGTCATGAGAAAGCTGAGCGCCTGACGGCGCGAGTGCAGATCGCCCTTCTTGCCCAGGGTGATCATCTTTTCCACGTGCGGACGCACAGCCTTGGCCTTGGCCACGGTGGTCTCCACGCGGTCTTCTATGATGACGGACGTGACCAGGTTGCGCAGCAGAGCGCGGCGATGGCTGGTGTTGCGTCCGAGCTTGAATCCTGCATTGCGATGGCGCATGATGCAACTCTCTTTCGGTGTTAGCTTCTAGCTTTTAGCTCCAGCTTCCAGCTATCCGGCTTCGCCGTCGACTGCCGAACCCGGCACGGCAAAGCTGGAAGCTAGCAGCTGGAAGCTAGTAGCTGACTTAAAAGTTCTCGGTCTCGGTGGGCAGCTGCAGATCCACCGAATCCAGCGGCTCGTCCTCGTCGTCGTAGCGGCCGTAGCTGGCGGCCAGCGCGGTGGCGGGCGGAATGCTGGTCGGTCCGGGAACCGCGTTGCCGTTCTCGTCGATCTTCATGCCCAGCGACAGGCCCATCTGCGCGAGAATTTCCTTGATCTCGTTCAGGCTCTTGCGGCCGAAGTTCTTGGTCTTCAGCATCTCGGCTTCGGTCTTCTGCACCAGCTCGCCGATGGACTGAATGTTGGCGTTCTTCAGGCAGTTGTAGCTGCGGACCGAAAGCTCCAGCTCTTCAACCGAGCGATTCAGGTTGTCGTTGCGCAGCAGGGTGCGGCCTTCTTCGCCACGCGCCTCGGCTTCGATTTCCTCCTCGAAGTTGATGAAGATGTTCATGTGGTCCTTGAGCAGCTTGGCGGCCAGGCCGACAGCGTCGGCGGGCAGCACCGCCCCGTTGGTCCACACTTCGAGCGTCAGCTTGTCGTAGTCGGTGATCTGGCCCAGACGAGCGGCTTCCACCACGTAGTTCACGCGGCGCACCGGCGAGTGAACGGAGTCGACGGGAATGAAGCCCAGGCCCAGGTCGGCGTCGAAGTTCTTGTCGGCGGAGATGTAGCCGCGGCCGCGCTTCAGGCGCATCTCCATGTCCAGCTTGCCGCCTTCAGAGAGCGGTGGCGATGATAGACGTTCTTGTCCAGGATCTCCACGTCGCCGTCGGCTTCAATCATGCCGCGAGGTGACAACGCCGGGCTGGTCGGCGCGCAGATACAGCGCCTTGGGGCCTTCGCCGGCGAGCTTGAAGGGAACCTGCTTCAGGTTCAGGATGATGTCGGTGGCGTCTTCGACCACGCCGGCGATCGACTGGAACTCGTGCAGCACGCCCTCGATGCGAATCGCGGTGACCGCGGCGCCTTCGATGGAGCTGAGCAGGGTGCGGCGCAGGGCGTTGCCGATGGTGGTGCCAAAGCCGCGCTCAAACGGCTGCGCGCTGAACTTGCCAAATGTGTCGGTAAGCGTCTCGGCATCGACTGCCAGGCGCTTCGGTTTTTGAAATCCTCTCCAAAGCATATCGTTGTCTCTTTTCCCGCGCGGCATGTACGTCGCGATGCATTTTGCGGCGGCCGCGCAAGTTCTCCTTCGGTTGAAATGCAGTTGTCAGTGGTCAGTTGTCAGTTTTCAGTTAAGAGCCCGTGGTGCTCGAAGTGCCAAACTGATCACTGACAACTGAAAACTGACCACTGTTACTTGCTGTACAGTTCGACGATCAGCTGTTCGTTGATCGGCAGGTTAACGTCCTTGCGCTTGGGCAGAGAGAGAACGCGGCCCGGTAAAGGTTGTCGAAGTTCGCTTCGAGCCATGCCGGAACCGGGTTCTGCGCGGCGTACTGCGCGCCCTGCTCCACGATCAGCAGCTTCTTTGCGCTCTCGCGGATGGCGATCTCGTCGCCCACGTTCACCTGGTACGAAGGAATGTTCACCTTCTTGCCGTTGACGGTGACGTGGCCGTGGCGAACCACCTGGCGAGCCTGGCGGCGCGAGATGGCGAAGCCCAGCCGGTAGGCCACGTTGTCCAGGCGGCGCTCCAACTGCTGAATCAGCAGTTCGCCGGTGACGCCCGTGGCGCGGTTGGCCTTTTCGTAGTACTCGCGGAACTGGCCTTCCAGGGTGAAGTACATACGCTTGGCCTTCTGCTTCTCGTGCAGTTGCAGGCCGTAGCCCACAATCTTGGCCTTGCGGTCCTTGCCGTGCATGCCGGGAGGAAAGTTGCGCTTCTCCAGCGGGCAACGGTCAGACAGGCACTTGGTGCCCTTCAAAAAAAGCTTGGTGCCTTCGCGACGGCAAAGGCGGCAGACTGCTCCGGTATAACGTGCCATTTCTTCTCTTCTCCTGACTTCGGATGACGGCCGGTTTACACCGCTCGTGAGAGCATGCTTCGTCCCGGCCCATGTTTCAGCTTCTAGCTGCCAGCCTCTAGCGCACTAGCCCTTTCCTTGCTCCGCTCCGGAGCCCGCGGACTCAATCCACGGCGCGGTGGAGCTGAAAGCTGAGGCTGACAGCTAATCAGCTGCTTCTTACACGCGCGTACGCTTCGGCGGACGGCAGCCGTTGTGCGGCACCGGCGTCACGTCGCGGATGGAGCGCACCTCGATGCCTGCCGCGGCCAGTGCGCGGATGGCCGACTCGCGGCCCGAACCCGGACCGGCGACGCGAACATCCACCGCGCGCAGGCCGTGATCGCGGGCCAGCGCTGGCGGCGTTTTGCGCTGCCTGCTGCGCCGCAAACGGAGTGCCCTTGCGCGAACCGCGGAAGCCCAGCGAGCCCGAGCTCTTCCAGCTCAGCGTGTTGCCCACCGGGTCGGTGATGGTGACGATGGTGTTGTTGAACGAGGCCTGAATGTGCGCAATGCCGAACGGCACATTCTTGCGCTCGCGCTTTTTGAACTTCTTGTTCTTGGCGGCCTTGCCGGCGCCGGCTTTCTGCTCTGGTTTCGCCATTAGGTTTTACCCGTCGCTTTCTTCTTGCCGGCAACTGTGCCCTTGCGCGGGCCCTTGCGAGTGCGGGCGTTGGTGTGGGTACGCTGTCCGCGGACCGGCAACGAACGCCGGTGACGCGTGCCGCGATAGCTCTGGATGTCGATCAGACGCTTGATGTGCATCGAGACGTCCTTGCGCAGGTCGCCCTCGACATTCCCTTCGTCTTCAATCACCTGGCGGATACGGTTGACCTCGTCTTCGCCCAGATCCTGGACCTTCTTGAAGGGATCCACATTCGCCTTCTCCAGAATCTTGAGCGCACGCGGATCTCCGATGCCGAAGATGTATGTGAGCGCGATCCGTGCCTGCTTGTTGCGGGGCAGATCGACGCCAGCAATACGTGCCATGTTGGTTCCTTTGCTGCTGCGGTTGTGTGCCCCCGGCCTCAACCGGTTCGCACGGTGTGTGCTTCTTGCTCCCAGAGGTTCATCGCAAGCCTTGACTCAAGCTAACTAGCCTCTTTACCAGTGATCAGTTGTCAGTTTCCAGTCTTCAGTTCAAAACCCCATTTGCGGCGGTCTTTAACTGAGAACTGAAAACGGATGACTGACAACTCTCGTGGAAGCTTCCACGTGTACCAGGCTCGCTTAGCCCTGGCGCTGCTTGTGCTTTGCGTTCTCGCAGATCACCCTGACCACTCCCTTGCGGGTGATGACCTTGCACTTCACGCAAATCTTCTTTACCGATGCACGGACCTTCATTGTTCTGTTGCCCTTCCTTGAAACTCAGCTGCTAGCTTCTAGCTGCCAGCTCTTAGCCTGTTGTTGCCGCGCAAGCTTCATCAGTCACTCAAAAAAGCTGGAAGCTAGAAGCTAGAAGCTAACGGCTACTTATACCGGTACACGATTCGTCCGCGATTCAGGTCGTAAGGACTCAGTTCCACGGCCACGCGGTCGCCAGGCAGGATACGAATGAAGTTCTTCCGCATCCGTCCCGAAACATGGGTCAGCACCTCGTGATTGTTCTCGAGCTTGACCTTGAACATCGCATTGGGCAGTGTCTCTGTGACCACCGCCATGACCTCAATCGCGTCTTCCTTCGACAAACCGCATCCAATTCCGCCGGCGCGCCATACGCCTCCGGCCTGTTATGACCGAGTACTAATCGGTTAAAACCCTGGCTCCGGTAGCGGTCACCGCCACCGTGTGCTCAAAATGAGCGCTCATGCTGCCGTCTTTGGCCACCGCCGTCCAGCCATCGCCCAGCACTTCCACATCCGGCTTTCCGGCATTCACCATCGGCTCGATGGCGATCACCATGCCCACCTTCAACTTCATCCCGCGGCCACGCTCGCCGAAGTTCGGCACCTGCGGATCTTCATGCATGTGGACCCCGATTCCGTGACCCACAAAATCCCGCACTACCGAGAAGCCTTCCGCTTCCACCACATCCTGCACCGCCGCGCCCACATCGCCCAGCGTCGCACCCGGCTTGACCGCGGCAATCCCGGCGTGCAGCGACTTTTCCGTCACTTCCAGCAGCCGCGCCGCACCGGCGTCGATGGAACCCACCGGCACCGTGATGGCCGCGTCTCCGTAGTAGCCGTCCACAACCGCGCCGAAGTCCACCGAAACAATGTCCCCTTCCTTGAGGACCCGCTTGGCGGAGGGGATGCCGTGCACCACTTCGCTGTTGACTGAGGTGCAGAGCACGCAGGGAAAGCCGTGATAGCCCTTGAATGCGGCCTTCACACCCAGTTCGTCGAGCCGCGCTCGCGCAGCTTTTTCGAGATCCAGAGTCGTCGCGCCTGGCTTGACCTTCGCGCGCACCAGTTCCAGCACCTCGCGAACCACCCGGCCCGCGCGGCGCATCTTCTCAATCTCCTGCGACGACTTCAGTACAACAGCCAACGAAAACCAGCTTTCAGTAGTCAGTTGTCAGTTATCAGTTTGGAGTCCCGCCGCTAGCAGCGAAACTGACAACTGAAAACTGACGGCTGATCACTGGCCTATCACGCACAAACCCGCCGTTCGGCTACGCTATCTGCGTAACCGCTCGACGGCGGCGACAATTCCGGCCGCAATCTCGCGAATCGGCCGGTCTCCATCCACTTCCGCAAAGCGTCCCACGGCCCTGTAGTGTTCGACAACCGGCGCAGTCAGTCCCGAATAAGCGCGCATGCGCTCCTTGAAGACCTGCTCCGTGTCATCGGCTCGCTGGACCAGCGCCGCACCTTCAATGTCGCAAAACCCGTCCCGCTTGGGCGGATTCATGTAGACGTTGTAGATGGACGCACAGACAGGACAATTCCTGCGCCCCGTAATCCGGCGCAGTAATTGATTATAGTCCACTTGGATGCTTACGGCAATTACCGGCAGAGCGCTGCCCTCAGCGGCCAGCCGGCCGTCGAGCCAGTGGGCCTGCCCCAGGGTGCGTGGAAACCCGTCCAGGATGTATCCGTTCCCTGCGTCCGGCTCCTTGAGACGTGCCGCCACCATCTCGTTGACCAGGGAATCGGGCACCAGTTCCCCGCGTCCCATCAACTCCTTGGCTACCTTGCCCAGCGGCGTTCCCTTGGCCACATTGGCACGCAACAGGTCCCCGGTAGAGATCTGTGGAATGCCCCACAGCTTCACCAGTTCCTTGGCTTGGGTGCCCTTGCCCACTCCCGGCGCGCCCAGTAAAAGAATCGGGCCGGGAAGGGTTTTTGAACCCGTTTCCCGGCCCTGTTCGACTGCGAGCATAGATGAAGACATTACCAGGTTTTCCTTCCGCGTATGCGACCGGAGCGAGGGGAAAAGCCATCATAATGACGCATGATCAGCTGCGATTCGATCTGGTTGACGGTGTCCATGGCCACACCCACCACAATCAACAGCGAAGTGCCGCCAAAGTAGAAGTTCACGTTCAGCCCGTGTGTTGTCCAGGTCGGCAGAGATTCAAAAATCCTGCCGATCAGCCATACCTTGTCAAAACGGATGCCGGAGATCAGGAACGTAGGCACCAGCGAGATGACGATGAGATAGAGCGCGCCCACCAGCGTAATGCGGGTGAGGATGTCGTTGATAAAGTCCGAGGTGCGCTTGCCCGGCCGGATGCCGGGGATGAACGAACCTGACTTGCGGAAGTTATCGGCGATATCGTCCGGCTTCATCACGATGGAGATGTAGAAGTACGCAAAGAAGATGATGCCCAGCATGTAGAGCAGCTCATACCACGGGTAGCCCGGCTGCAGCGCCTGCACGATGGGCTGCAGGAATCGGTTCTGCTGCACCCACTCCACCTGGCTGAACAGCATGGGCGCGGAAAGAATGGAGCTGGCGAAGATGACGGGCATGACGCCGCCCGAGTTCACCTTGAGGGGCAGGTGGCTGGATTGGCCGCCCATCATGCGCCGGCCGACGATGCGCCGCGCGCTCTGAATGGGGATGCGGCGCTCCGAGCGCTCGACAAACACGATGAACGCCACCACGGCAATCATGCCCACCAGCAGCAGGCCCACAGCCAGGATGGTGAACGAGCCCCAGGCATTGGACTGGATTTTTTGGTAGAGTTCGGCCACGCCGCGGGGAAGGCCCGCCACGATTCCCGCGAAGATAAGCAGGCTCATGCCGTTGCCGATGCCGCGATCGGTAATCTGTTCGCCCAGCCACATGATGAAGGCCGTGCCCGTGGTCAGCGTAAGCACCGTCATCATGTTGAAGCCCATGCCCGGATGCAGCACCAGTCCCTGCTTGGTCAGAATGGCCGCGATGCCGATCGACTGAAGCAGGCCCAGGACCACCGTCATGTAGCGCGTCCACTGCGTAATCTTCCGCCGGCCCAGCTCTCCCTCTTTCTGAATCCGCGCCAGCGGCTCATACACCACCGTCAGCAGCTGGAAAATGATGGAGGCCGTGATGTACGGCATGATGCCCAGGGCGAAGACCGTCATGCGGCGCAGGTTTCCCCCGCCAAAAAGGTCCATCAGCCCCAGCGCCGATCCGCTCTGCTGGTTGAACAGCAGCTCGAGCTGGTGGGCGTTCACGCCGGGCGTGGGAATGTGCGAGCCCAGCCGGTACACGGCCAGAATGCCAAGGGTGAACAACACGCGCTTGCGTAGATCGGGAATCCGGAAGATATTGAGGAATTTCTCAAGCATGTCTGGTTATCCGCTTCAGGCGTTTGCCGCCAACTCGAATCTTGTTGTGACTAACTTCATCTTAGAGCATTCCCGATTGCCATCAAGCTTATGGATTCCGCGAAGCTCAGTATATGCGGGCCGTCACACGTCTCAATCCCCGACCCGTCCGAATCGGACCACGTCCGCCAGGTCCCGGTTTCCAGGTGCGGAACTCTGCCACCACAGGCCTGGCGCCCCCGGGTCTCGATCTTGAAACCTGGGATACCGATTCGCTCCGCTACGCCGCTTCCGGTGCCGCGCCCGCAACCACAGCCTTGCCGCCGGCCTTTTCGATCTTCTCGACCGCCGACTTGGAGAACTTGTGGGCGTGGATGGTGATGGCCGCCGTCAGCTCGCCGGAGCCGAGAACCTTGATCAGCGCCTTCTTGCTCGACGCCAGGCCAAGCTTCTTGTAGTCGTCCAGGCCGATCTCGGTCACCGACAGGCCCTCGACATGCTCGGCGATCCGGTCCAGGTTCACCACCGTGTACTCGGTGCGGAAGATGTTGGTGAAGCCGCGCTTGGGCAGGCGGCGGTGCAGCGGCATCTGGCCGCCCTCAAAGCCGCGCATCAGGCTGGAGCCGGTGCGCGATCCCTGGCCCTTGTGGCCGCGGGTTGAGGTCTTGCCCATGCCGGATCCCATACCGCGGCCGACACGCTTGCGCCCGGTATTTGCTTTCCGGGGTGCGCGTAAATTGGATAGATTCTTTGCCATGATTTCCTCGCTGTAGCGCCGGTGAAGTTGAGCTTCGCCGACTCGCGTTGTAAAGCAGCCTCTAGCTTCAAGCTTCTAGCTTCTAGCTGATGCAGTGCCGAGCCAAGGATCTCAATGCCCGCACAGAACAAGCTAGTAGCTAGAAGCTAGAAGCTAATAGCTAATTCTCCAGAATCCGCACCAGGTGCGGAATGGCCTTCACCATGCCGCGAGTGGATTCGGTATCGACGCGTTCAACAATCTGGTTGAGGCGCGTAAAGCCCAGGCCCTTGACCACCAGCTTGTGCTTCACCGGGGTCGAGATGGCCGAGCGGTAATATTGAATGCGAATTTTGCCCGCAGTCGCCTTGGTTGGTGTCTTAATGCTCGCCATGATTAGAGCTCCTCGACTGACTTGCCGCGCGCCGCAGCCACGTCGGCCTTGTCGCGCAACTGCACCAGCGCATCGAATGTTGCCTTGATCACGTTGTGCGGATTGGGCGAGCCCAGGCTCTTGGTCAGCACGTTCTGCACGCCGGCCGAGGTCATCACCGCGCGCACCGCGCCGCCGGCAATCACGCCCGTTCCTTCCGGAGCCGGCTTCAGCAGCACCTGTCCCGAGCCGTAACGGCCCAGCACCAGGTGCGGAATCGTGGTTTCGGTCAGGTTGATGTGCACCAGGTTCTTCTTGGCCGCTTCGATTCCCTTGCGAATGGCCTGGGGAACCTCCTTGGCCTTGCCGGACCCATAGCCCACCACAGCCGAAGCTGCGTCGCCCACAACCACCAGCGCGGCAAACGACATGTTCTTGCCGCCCTTGACCACCTTGGTCACGCGGTTGATGGCCACCACCTGATCCTTCAGGTTGTACTGGTTGGCATCGAGTTTCTTCTTCAGGATCGTCATTGTTCTCGTCTCTTTTCGAGCTGCTAGCTGCTAGCTTCTAGCTTCCAGCTCTTTTCTTGCACGTGTTGAGTCTTTCAACTTCGCGTGAACAAGCCAGCAGCTAGAAGCTAGCGGCTAATAGCTGCCTTTAAAACTCCAGGCCGGCTTCGCGGGCCGCATCGGCCAGCGCCTTGATCCGCCCGTGATAGAGGTAGCCGCCACGATCGAAGACCACCTTCTTGATGCCCTTCTGAACTGCCAGCTCGGCCACCGTCTTGCCAATCTCCTTGGCCGCCGCCACGTTGCCGCCGGTCTTCAGCTTGATGGTCGAGGCAGAAACCAGCGTCTGCCCGGTCTGGTCGTCGATCACCTGCGCGTAGATGTTGTTCAGCGAGCGGTACACGTTCAGCCGCGGCCGCTCCGTGGTGCCGGCCAGCTTGCGCCGGATACGGTCGTGGATGCGCTGCCGGATTGCGTTTCTCTTGGTCTGCGTAATCATCGGTCTCTCATTCCTATCAGCGGAGCCGCCCTGCGGCCCCGTTCGGTTGATTTTTCAGTTTTCAGAGATCAGTTGCCAGAGATCAGCAAGAACCCGCCTTGACTGATCTCTGATCTCTGAAACCTGATCACTCGTTTACTTCGATCCGGTCTTGCCGGCCTTCTTCTTCAGCTTCTCGTCGGAGTAGCGAACACCCTTGTTTTTGTACGGATCGGGCTTGCGCAGCGAACGCATGTCCGCGGCCACCTGACCCACCTTCTGCCGGTCGATGCCGCTGATCGCCAGGTGCGTCTGCTTGGGGTCGATCGTCACTTCAATGCCCGTGGGCAGCGGGAATTCAATGGGGTGCGAGTAGCCCAGCGTGAACACCACCGTCCCCTTACCCTTCAGTTCGGCGCGATACCCGATGCCGACAATATCCAGTTCCTTCTTCCAGCCCGCCGTTACGCCATGCACGGCATTAAACACCAGCGCGCGGGTCAGCCCGTGCACCGCGGCATGCTTGTCGCTGTCGCGATTCACATGCAGGACACCGTCCTTGGTTTCCAGAGAGATTCCCTCGGCGATCAGCGCCGAGACCTTGCCCTTGGGGCCCTCGACCAGAACCGTGTTGCCCTCAACCTTGTACTTCACGCCCGCCGGCAGCGGGATCAGTTTCTTTCCAATACGCGACATCGAATCAATCCTTCTCATGGCTTGCGAGTCCCGCCAGAGCCTTGAAGCCCATGCGTTCCACTGCAGCCGGAAAGCAGCTTTTAACTGCCAGCTCTTAGCCTCTAGTCACTTCTCGCTGGGACAAGCCGTTCAACTGATTCAGCCTGCCCCCTAGCTGGAAGCTATAGGCTAGAAGCTAGTAGCTGCCTTTACCACACTTCGCAGAGCAGTTCTCCGCCCACGCCTTCGCGGCGTGCCTGACGGCCGGTCATGACGCCCTTCGGAGTGGTCATGATGGAAATGCCAAGCCCGCCCTGGACGCGCTTGATCTCGTCGTGGCCAATGTAGACACGGCAGCCGGGACGCGAGATGCGGGCCAGGTCGCGGATAGCCGCGTCGGTGCCGCCGTACTTCAGGTACACGCGCAGCACCAGCTTGCCTTCCTCTTCCTGCGTCTTGTAGTTCGAGATGTAGCCCTCTTCCTTGAGGATGCGGGCAATCTCGGTCTTCAGCTTCGAAGCTGGTACGTCCAGCTTCTGATGACGCGCCCGGATTGCATTCCGGATCCGCGCCAGGAAATCTGCTACTGGGTCGGTCAGACTCATTCCTTCTCCTTCATTCCCCGTTCGTCCACCTCGGGCGGAAACCAGCGGGAATGCAAACAACACCTTCTAGCTTCTAGCCTTCAGCTCCTAGCCCGTCTCGCCGCGTGAAGTTCATCAACTAAGCACGATGAGCTAACAGCTGGAAGCTAGAAGCTAAAAGCTGCCTCGTTACCAGCTCGACTTCACGACGCCGGGGATCTCTCCCTTGAGCGCCAGCGAACGGAAGCACAAACGGCAGATGCCGAACTTGCGCAGAAACCCGCGCGGGCGTCCGCACAGTTGGCACCGGTTGTGCTTGCGGCTGCTGAACTTCGGCTTCCGCGCGTCTTTCACTCTCTTTGCAGTAGTTGCCATAAACCCTCTTGAACAGCTACTAGCTTCTAGCTACTAGCTCTTAGCTTGCTCCGTGCTCGATTCCGTTCCAAGCCGACGGAACAAACCCGAATTCGATTTGCCTCAGTTGCTCGTCCTGCCTCGAAAAGCTAGAGGCTGGAAGCTAGCAGCTAAAAGCTGTTCTACGCCCCCTGGCGGAACGGCATGCCGAAGTGCTTCAGCAGCGCCTTGGCCTGGTTGTCGTCCTTCGCCGTGGTCACAATCGTGATGTTCATCCCCTTCATCTTCTCCACCTTGGAGTAGTCGATCTCCGGGAAAATCAGCTGGTCGCGCAGCCCCAGCGTGTAATTGCCGCGTCCGTCAAAACTCTTGGTCGACACGCCGCGGAAGTCTCGAACCCGCGGTAGCGCCGTCGAGATCAGCCGGTCAAGAAACTCGTAGGCCTTCTCGTTGCGCAAGGTCACCATGGCGCCGATCGACATGCCGGCCCGCACCTTGAAGGCCGCAATCGACTTCTTCGCCTTTGTGGTCACCGGCTTTTGCCCGGTAATGGCCGCCAGGTCCGCAACCAGTGGGTCCAGCAGCTTGGTGTTCTGCGTGGCCTCGCCCAGTCCCATGTTGACCACAATCTTCTTCAGCTCCGGCACAGCCATCGGATTATCGAGACCCAGCTCCTTTTGCAGAGCCTGCTTGATCTCCTTGTGATACTTCTCTTTCAGTCGTGCTGCCATGATGCTTCGCTCTCTTTCTTCCGGCGCCCGGAGTGGCCTTGCGGGCCGTTTACCGCTTCGGAAGGGTTTCCTGGAAACAGCTACCAGCTTCTAGCCTTTAGCTTCTAGCTTCGTCTTTGCCAGGGTTGAATTCCCCAACTCGCCGCGAACAAGCTAGCAGCTGGAAGCGAGCGGCTAGAAGCTGCCTCTCTACTTCTTCGTGGGCAGCGTCTGCCCGCACTTCTTGCAGATCCGAACCTTGCTCGTGCCTTCCACCTTGTAGCCGACGCGCACCGGCCCGCAGCTGGGGCAGACGATCATTACGTTCGAGACGTTAATGGGCGACTCCTGATCGGCCAAAATGAGTTCGCGAACACCGTGAGCGTAGAGCTCACTCAGAACTTGTCGAGCGCGCGTGATATTCATATCCCAAGCGCTTTCCGCACCGATGCCCGCTTGGCGGCAAGTTCCTGCCACTCGCGCTGCAGATTGCTTTGCGGAACGATCCCGCACCCAGAGCCCAAACTCATTTCACTCGCGCCATTGCACATTACGAATCGCGACGACACACTCTTGCTCGCCCGAAGGAGAGCTGCATGCCAAAAGGCGCACCGAATCTCCAACGCAAACTCGGCTTATCCCAAGTGCGCATGAACTCAAGCCCAAGACTGCGTGGCGCGACTCCCAAAGCTGGAGTGGGATGCAACGCCTGCACCAGCTCATCGAGGCGCATGTCACGTGACAGATGCAAACGAAAGTCAGTTTTCAAATGCAAAAGCTGCGGCAATTCAAAAACCGCGACCGTACCTTTTTCAACATCGGCCCCATTGTCCTAAAACCTGTTCGATATCTTGCGAAACCAAATCATGTTCATAGAGCTCTTTGCTATCGCTCAAAAATTCCTGATGCTCGGCAGGCTTAATACGCGTGCCGGCTAGTGCCGCCGTATGCAATACACGATGCTCAAGCCAAAAAAGATTCTCAGGTGTCGCCCCCAAAATCCCTTCTTGCTCAGTCCACAAACCATAAATGCGCAAGCGATCATTGAGCGGCAAAAGCTGCAAGAGAATCGCCGCACGTTCTTCAGGAGTCAGACGATGCTGAGTGTTGGCAAAAACCGCGGGCACCGCTTTGCGCAAATGACCTTGTGCCATCTGCAATTGCAAATTTTGAAAAGTTTGCGCAAAAGCATCCTCGTTCAGCACTCTTCATCCCACGTGAGTGGGTTTTCAAAATGCGCTGCTTCAGGCTGCAATAATTCCCGAAGTTCAGCCGCACTGACTTCGACCCAATGCTCACTCACCAACCACGGCTGCGGAGCCTGCAAATAAAAATCGGGCGCATAAAGGCTCGCCTGCGCAGCCGCTGGCTCACTTTGCCAATCCGCCCCCAACCGATGACAAATCTCGCCAAATCTGGCGCAGCACCATGTCCCACAGCCAAAATCCAACCCTGTCGAGGATCAAACCTGCCAGGCCCCGTCGGGCCATGTGTCAGAGTGCCGTTCCGCATTTCGCCCATTGTTTTTGAAACAGGTTTCTCTATAAGTTTTCTTACGGAAAACAGAGTTTTATATCGAATCCGCTATTCTGGGCAAGTCACAAGAAGGTTGACGGATGAAGGCTGCAAAAAACCATCAAACCCGCATCGTAAGCGTGCCTATAGTAGGCCGAAAAGCCGTTGAATTTGGGTGGCCTGGCGTCCCTATCTAGCCCGGGCCCTGTTCGATTGAATCACAAGCC
>CAVZNB010000008.1:0-46393 GCA_963776535.1 uncultured Acidobacteriaceae bacterium
ATCGATGAAGTAGCCGGTCGCCGTAAGCTTGGCTGTAAACTCCACGATTGAATCGAACACAGCTTCCTCCCGCGGGTGGTTGTGAAGGATTCAATGCGATTCGGCTCGACCGCAGTGAAGACACGCTCAGTCCAGATTCCACCCGAATTTCCAACAGCGATGGAAGCGTGCGCCCCTTCTCGAACTCGGTCAAATTCCATAAGCATTCTGGTGCAAAGGGGCGCCTGATTGATCTCGTTTTGCGCCGATAAAGGCCAATTGAAACAGAGGATTTGACCGAATACTCGAACTAGCTCAACATTCCGCCATTCGCCGGCCTTATCCGAGCCGGACTCTAGGATGGGGAGTTTTGTATGTCTGCGACAAACCCGGTAGCAGTTTCAAGTCAACATCTTCAAGACTCTGAGCGATTGCTGAACACGCGAGCGGATACGCCGAAGCTCTTCTTGGCACCGGAACCGTTTGTATCCGCCCAGGAAGCAGCTGATTTCATGGGAATTAGCCGGCGTTTCTTAATGGAGCTCGCCCGTCGCGGGATCACCGGCGCCTACCCTATCGGAACTGGCGCAATGCGCAAGACATGGGTGTTCCGCCTCTCGGAACTCGCTGCAGCAATCGATCGCAAACAGGGCACGAATTCCCGTCGACCGCCTGAATGCGAGCAGGCGTATCATCCAATCATTAGGCGTTCCCTACTGAAATGAGACGTTATGGCATATCAGAGGGGATCACTCAGAATCGTGTCCCGCAAGGGCGGAGATGTTTGGATGCTTCGCTACCGACTCAACACAGCGGATGGCAGCCGCAAGGAAAACACCTTGCCAGTTGGCCTTCTCAGGGATTTCGCCTACTGAGAAGGCTGCCTGGCGTGAGGTAGACAGATTAGGGCTGCTCGTTCGTATCAACAGTGAAGAATCTGGTACTCGCATCCGCTTCGAAGCCCTCGCGGAATTTTATTTGAAGGCTGATTTTGGCGACGATGCAGTGCGCCAAAAGTCGGTCAACACTATCCCGATCGTCGAGCATTACGTTCGGGACTACCTCATTGCCCGCTGGGGCAATGAGCTCGCTGGCGATATCCGACCGCTGGAAATTCAGCGTTGGATGAAGTCGCTTCATACTGTTAATGGACTGGCCTGGACGACGGTCTCCAAGATCCGCGGCATCATGCTCCGGGTCTATAAGGTCGGCATCCTGCATGAGCGCGTCGATAAGAATCCGGTGGAGCATGTCGAGACGCGTTCCCAATCCCTTTACAAGGCAGTCGTTATCACGCCGCAGCAAACCCTAGCCATTCTCAATAAGCTGACAACCCCGCTGCATTACACGCTGGTCCTGACTTGCGCCGCCACGGCGCTTCGCGCATCCGAGATCATCTCGCTGCGCTGGTCGGACATCCTGTGGAGCGACGGGCAAATCCGCATATCGAAGCGATGGGCGAAGGGGGAGGACGGCGAGACCAAGACGGCGGCCTCGAACGGCTATGTGCCGATGCATCCGGTACTGGCGCAGTATCTGAAGGAATGGCGTGCGCAGAGCCCACATTCGAAGGTCGATGATTTCGTCTTTCCGTCGCTGCTCAAGGACGGCAAAGTACCTATCTGGGCGTCGACGTTCGTGCAGGATCATCTGCGGCCGGCGGCAATCAGCGCTGGCGTCGTACTCGCGAAGGGGCAGCGCTTCGGTCTTCACAACCTTCGGCACAGCTTAAGCACCTGGCTCGTGAACAAGGGAAAGGTCGATCCGAAGACGGTGCAAGGTATGTTGCGGCATAGCGATATCCGCACGACCATGAACCTCTACACGCAGGATGATCGCGACGAAAAACAGGCAGCGCAAGGCGCATTCCTGAGTGCAGTGGGACTCGGAAGCCACCTGGTGCAGTGAATTGTGGATCGGATTGTGGATTGTCACTGTGGGTGCCATACAAGCTTAAGTCCTTTGCTTTGTATGGCGGGGACGACGGGGCTCGAACCCGCGACCTCTGCCGTGACAGGGCAGCGCTCTAACCAACTGAGCTACGTCCCCAGATTGTTTTTCAACAACTTAGGTATATGTCACATAGAATGAGCTGTTTCGCAGCTTTCGCTGTCTTCGCTCTATTCTACCCTTTCGCTGGTTTGGACTGAATTTCGGGACCTCTTGGACACCAAATGGACACCAAGCCGGACACCAAATCCCTCAACCCACCAACGAATTTTAGTCTATCAGATGAGCCGACATTTAGCTGCCCTTCCCCCCAGAAATCCGGACGGATTGCATCGCCGACCGGCCAAGGTTGTGCGAACCCTGCGGCGTTTGCCGGCACCTACCGTTTTGGCCTGCGCTCAATCGTAATTTGCACAATAAGGCAAGCTTGGAGACCTTCTGCTGACTGTTCTGATCCTGCGACGGGAGTGCCCCTTTGCCAAAACTTGGCGGTGAACACCGCGAGAGCAGTCATGGACACAAAAATCTGAGGCTATTCAGTTCTCGGCATCTTGTTGGTTGGGGACAGAACCTGCACCGCATTCATGGCTGTAGGTCTTTTCCTCTTGAATTGCGGGAAGTATTTAGCCATGAGTGCATTGAGTTCACGCTTGGAATAACGGACCTTACCGGCGACAAGGACGAGCTTGAGCTGACCGGTCTCGACGAACCAGAACCTTGCTTCGTCTGACAGTTGATGTAAAGCTGGGAGCTCCGCAGACCGGTAGAGTCCGCGGTGTGACTGAATGGGCATACTGCCTCCTGTAAGCAACACTGCATCAGGAAGGTGAAGTAGCCAAAGCCATGGCCCGCAAGTCTGTGCGCGGTCGAATTGGATGGGTACTTCGCCTTCCAACTGCAGAGTGCTCCACAGGTGCTGATCTGCCAAAGGCGCAGGGCGGAATCGGAGCAAATGGCCCAAAATGTGGGCTATATATGGATGCGTCGCGGGGCGATGACTTCGTCTTCTGCCCCAGACACATGCTTGCAATATAGCTACTGTGCGTTTTGATCTGTACATCCGTGTCTTGGCCGGCTCATCAGAAGACACTGTGGTCGAGGTCATAGGTTAAGGAAGGCGTAGTTGCCTTTAGGTGCGATATGGCACTCGCAATCCTGCGCTCAGAGAAGGGTTACGCGCGTACCGCACGCTATTCAGCGTATATTCTATCGATCCCCATATATTCCAAAAGGAATATATAATTGTTGCATTCCAAGCGGAATATACTTAGCGCCATGATGATCAATAAAAGCGCTGCAACTGAGCTGTTCATGAAAATGTGGACTGCGTGGGAATCGACGGTTCCGAAGGTACTCGTCCGTGAGAATCCGAGGATTCTGATTCGCTTCCTGGAGTTGAGCGCTTCAGACGAAGGAATATTCCAACAGGAATTGAAGCGTCAGCTCGGCCTGAACCAGCCGCGCATCAGCAAGCTTACGCAAAAGCTGATCGGCGCTCAGTGGATCGTTCTACTGACACCTGATGAAGATAAGCGCAAGCGAACTGCGTTTTTGACCAAGACAGGGAGACAGGGCTTTGCAAATGTGAGATCAAGTTTAGATGTGGTTGTTGCCAAGCCTGTAAGTTCGGCGCTCTCGAAGTCAGCTCAGAAGGGTATCCGCCCTGCCGTTGGCCAGCAAAGATTCTTCTGACTGGAAGCAGGTCTATGACCACCATCGTCATGTAGTCGTCAGCCGCGCCAAGCATTGTACTGATTTGGTCCCGCTCATAGATCGTAGGCAACCCCTCCTCATACTTTGGCGCGGGGGGGATGATATCCTTCTCGATTCCGGCGTAGGCCAGCCACGAGGCGAGTCGCTCATGCTTGTTGGCGACTGTACGGTTGGACAGTTTTCGCTTCCATAAGGCTTGATGAAAGTGAGAGAAATTGGTGGGCTTGATCTCGTCTACGTAGGTCTTCTTCGTGAGTTCCACGAACTCTTTCGTGACCAGCCTGGCTTGTGCTGCAGCCTCCAAGTGCCGACTATCCTTCTTCATTTTGATGTACTCGACTGCGGTCTCCTTGAGTGCCCTGCGTACCATTCCCTCGACGACCACCATGTTGGCTTCTGCTGCCGCCGCCCGGATCGATACCTGCCGCTGGATGGTGAGCCGCCGCGCCTCCGCATCGGCTGCATCGGTCCCCACTGTGGTCCGCCTCGTTTTGCGGTTCTCGTAGTGCCGAACCTGGTAGCAGAACTGGCTCACCAGCATCGGCTGCCCCCCCGATCAGCGCCACACCATTTTTCAGTCTGCCGTTTGCGGCGCGTGCGGGATAGGCGCGTTTCCACGTTCCGCCTTCCGCTTTATATCTGATCATGAGTAGAGTGCTGCGGTCGTCCATGACAGGAAGCACACGCCTGTTTGTGGTACCAGGGTGGTACCAAGGCGAATGGTTTTCCGAAGATAGGCATAAACTGGCACTTCTAGGAGAATCCCTTCCTCTCCGCCATTAAGCCTTCCAAGGACCTTAGAACCAATCTATTACAAGTTGAATCAGCACCCTATAGTTAGTCGGGATTGCTCTCACAGTCCATCAAAACATGCCTGAATGCCGCCCTTGTACCTGCCTTGCATTAATAAGCGCAAAAGGCGTTACCGCGGCATTTCGACGGGGTCTCCGCATGCATCAATTGGATGGAGACAGGGAACCCACGAGCGTGAGGTCGATATCCACTTCCTTGGCCACCTTGAGGACGAAGATGCTGGGATCTTTCAGGCCCCACTGCACATATGGGACCTTGAACTGCGTCTTTGCCGTGAGGCTTGTTCCATCGATATGAATATGCATGGGAACCGTGAGGTCGTGCGGAGTGCCATGCAGCGTGAAGACGCCGGTAACCTGAATGGTGGAATCGCCGCTGGCCGCAATGGTCCCCTGATAGCTCTTGGGCGCGAACGACACATCGGCAAAATGCGCCACGTCCAGAATGTCAGTGGTCATCTTCTTGTCCCGGCTTGGCTCCCCGCTGTTGCCGCTACCGGCCGCGACCACTATGGATCCGGAGATGCTCTTTGCGGTGGGATCAAATTCGACCAAACCACTCTGTACGTGGAAGGTGCCATTCACATGGTGGCCGGTCCCGGCCAGGGCAAAGGCAACCTGGCTTGCATCCGGCTTCACGGCGAAGGTCTGATGCTGGGCAAGTGCAACCGGAACGACGGCAGGCACAAGAGTAAGAAAAAGGAATTTGGCGATGCTCTTCATGGTCTCTCTCCTGGATTGAATCGACATTATTGGTAATGAATTGGTTGTCGAATGTTCTGTGACAACCACAGACTGATGGAAGCGATGTCCTGGTCGGGCAGATATTCATGCCCAGGCATATCGGTTGCGGGAATTCCGAACTTTGCAATCTGCGCCAGCCTATCCATGCGCTGTGCATTGGAATCGGAAGGTTGCAAATGCTGGAAGGGGCCAACTGTCAGGTCAGGAGGGAAGCGCTTGAAGGCAGCCTGCCAGCGGGTTTTGCCACCAGCGCTGTGGCACGTGGCGCAATAACGACCGAAGAGTCGCTCCCCGTCGGCGAATCTGGCCTGCGCCCATGCTGAGCCAGCGGGATGCCATTGTGCCTGTTCCTCCTGGTGTTGCAGCGTGCCGGCCCCACGCAGGCTTGCGAGATAGGCAACAAGATCATCTCCGCGGCCATCGCGAAAGAGGAAATCGAATGAGGGCATAATTGAAGCGCCGCTGACCTCGGCAGGGTCACTGAAGTGCGCCTTGAGCCAAGCGGCAGAACGCCGGGCTCCGACCTGAGAAAGATCAGGACCCTGGCGGCGATTGCCGATGAGCGGGGGCTTCTGCAGGCGTACGTCCCGGATCGACTCGACTGGTCCCCACATGAGGACATCGGCGGTGTTTGGACGCACATATTGAGAATGGCAATGGATGCAGCCCTCGGAGATGTAGACCTGGCGCCCGCGTTCCACTTGTGATGGCTCGGGCAAAGCACTGGCCGGGGGAACGAGGCGATAAAGGCAGAAGGCAGCCAGAGCAACCAGCGCGGTGAGTGCGAGCTCTCGAGCGCGCCGTCGAAGTGCTGTGAAGAGTCCGGGCATGAAGACGACGGCGCCGGCTGCAACGACAAATACAGGTGGAACGTGGCCGAGATTCTGCCCCATGCCGATTCCGAGAGCGGAAGCGCACCAGCCTGCGGTGGAGTAAATCCATCCGGCCTGCCTGCCCCGCTGTGCTACAGAAGAAGCCGGCGCGAGCAGCGAGGGATAGGCGACGAGAGCAACCGAGTAGAGAGAGACACCGATGGGATAGAAGATTGAAGCGACGAAGGCCCGGCTGGGATCGAGCAGGAGCAGGCAGGCGACGCCCAGCATGAGGAATGCAGCGGAGAGAACAAGGATCAGGCCACGGCGGCGCAACAGCCACGCGCTTGCCAAAGCCGCGAGAAGATGCAGCCAGCCATTGGCCCATAGATGGATTACCCCTTGCCATGTTCCGGCCTTCAGTGCCGGGTTGCCCTGAATGATGAAAAAGGCAGCTGAGTCCAGCCAGACAAGAGCGGCAAAGCATACGAGAACGCGAAGAAAAGGAGGGACGCCCAATTGCTGAGTCGGCGTCGCCTCCGGTTTCGCCTTCGCCGGCAGAAGAGTGATGCCGATCCCCGCGAAGCACAACAAGCCTGCAACAGAGGCTTGCACTTCGGGAGAGGCTGTGAAAAATACTGGAAGATTGCAGACAAAGTAGCCAATGCCGGTGCCCAGGCCAACAAGCAGGAGAGCGTACCGTGCGCCCGTCCATTGACGCAGGTGGGTGACGAGCGTGACGGTAAGCACGCCAAGCCCGGCGCCGATGAGGAACGAGATGCCGAAACTGGCAGCGAGGTTAAGCGGGAGAAGCGAGAGAAGGGCCGCTGTGCCCGATGTGAGGAGCCCTGCGCGGAGTCGCAGGTTCGGAGATGGCCAGAGACTCACACGAGGAGTGAGAAGGCTGAAGAGGATGCCGCCGAAAGCCATGGCCGCCATCACGACTTTCAGGTGATCGTCCGCCAGTCCGAGACTTGCCAGCCGCTTCAGAAATGCGAACTGCGCGAATATCAAGAAATAGACATAGGTGATTGCGACAAGGCTGGCGCCCTGCCACCCGGATTGACGAGTTCTAACGGGCGACATTCTTCAGCCAACCTCTGCGCAGTCCGATCGCCTGAATCAGCACGAATGCTCCGTCAGAGACGGCTACCGTGAGCCATCCCGGTTCCAGCGTCTGTGCCAGGACTTGAGTTCCTACAAAGACAGCTACGCTGGCGCGCGTAAACGCTGTTAGCAACCAGACTGCCTCAAGTGTGCATGGGCTTCCTCTGCGCACCATGACCAGCGCGCCATAAAGGCAGGAAAGGCCGACCGAAAGGACAAAAGCGCCGATGAACGAAATGTAGGGGAGCGCGTCGGATGGTACGCGCAGACCCATCAGATGCAGCGTGAACTCCGGTACGACAATGAGCATTGCGCCTGTAAGTGTGTCTGACAGGCCGATGCCCCACTGATAGGCAAGAAGGATGGGACGGTTCATGCTGTCTTCTCCCGTCGAGATTCTGTCGTGATGGATATGAGAACCGGTTCGCGAAGCAGCGTGGACGCATCGAGAAACCAGTCAATGGAAGCGATGAGCATGAGTGCCCCGGTTAGAAGGCGTAAAGCATAGATGCAGTTTCGGGCTATGCCCGGGACGATGGTGAACGCAGGTTCGAATCCCTCCCGCCAGCCTGCGACGGTCATCAGCACGATGTACGCGATGACGCTGCCGTGCCAGAGATAAAAAGAGCGTGCGCGATTGAAGATCCAACCGCCGTCGCCCAGGAGTTCGACCATGACAAAGATGATGAAGCTGGATGTGAACCCGGCCATGGCAATGAAGGAGTGACCAACCAGGCCATCCGTGAATTTGAAATGGTCGAGAACTCCGGGAAGAAAAGAGATCCAGCCGGTGAGGATGAGAGCTGCCCACCACCACAGAAGAGCGATCCGCCAGCGGCGCGAACTGTCATGCCATTGGAAGGCCGCAAAGTAGGCAGGGGTGAGGGGCAGCCAAACCAGAAGGCTGCCCAGGCTTAGGTACTGGGTGACCAGGTGATGGCTGATGTCCGAGCGGGCAAGTGACGCACAGAGCAGTGACTCCGCAACCAGAACGGCCCATGCAGCGGCGACTGCTTTCGAACAGCCGGGCTTCCTCCGTGCAATCCCGAACGGGAGCACGAGCAGAATAGCCACGATTCCCAGCGAAGATTCCAATTGGCTTGTGCCCGTGGGACCTCCCGTATCCGGGTTCACTGGTGGATAGCCGCTGGGGCCGGCCGCAGCATAAATGAGAAAGGGAACAGCAAGCAGGATTGCGAGACCAAGGAGTTTTGCGGCCCATACCGCCAGAGGTGCGTTCTCCGCACGGCTACGGACGGCCGACACGAGCAGGAGAAGCCAGAGCACGAAGAGGGCTGCGGGGAACAGCACGCGGGGATAGCCGCTCCAATCCAGAAAGAGCTTGCCGCTGGAGTGGCCGGAAAGCCAGGAGAGTGCGCCAGCGGCGAGAGCCGTGGACCATACCCAGAGGACCGGCCGACACCAATTTGCCGTGGGGCCGCGATCGGCCCCGTAGGCTTTGAACAGAAAACCAACCAGCGGAAGCGCGGTCCAGCCGTATAACTCCAGGTTCATATGCACCATAACCCATCGGCCATAGGTCCACTCGCCAAGGAATCTGTTCAACTCTGGGAAGAGCAGCAGAATGGCAATCAGCACGCCGACAGAATTCGCAATGACAAGCCAGAGCAGGCTATGCCATGCAGCGCCGGCAATGACTCGCGGAGGGGCCTGCGCAGGCTCAGCGAGCGAAAACGGATTCATGAACCATTCCATTGTGCATTTCCAGCAAACGGTCGCAGCGCTGAGCAAGGCCGCGATTGTGCGTGGCCATCACCAGGGTCACTCCCTCGGTAGCCACAAGGTCAAGCAGCAAATCAAAGACAAGGGCACTGGTTCCTTCGTCGAGAGAACCAGTTGGCTCGTCTGCCAGAAGGATCCTCGGTTTGTTCATCAGCGCACGGCAAAGCGCAGTGCGCTGTCGCTCTCCACCGGAGAGCTTCTGAATGCGATGGCCGAGCCGGTGCGTCAAGCCGGTGCGATCTGCAAGTTGCCGGAGGCGCGCGTGCGCTGTGCGCCGATCGATCCCGGCGGCAACTGTGGGGATGAGGCAATTCTCTTCCAGCGTGAGATCCGGAATGAGGTTATGCAGTTGAAAGACGAAGCCCACTTCATGCCTGAGCAGATGCAAAAGACTGCGATGACGATTGATTCCTGTGCCATTCACGGCAACGTGACCCTTGTCTGGCGAATCAAGACCGCCGAACAGATGAAGGAGTGTGCTCTTGCCGCAGCCCGATGGGCCGCACAGAGCAACGGTCTGTCCCTCGATTGCCTCGAAGCTTACCCCCTTCAGCACTGCGATTGCCCCATCGTCGTAGCTCTTCCACACATTCTCCGCAGAGAGAACAATGCGCTCCGGATTGCCAGATTGCGTAACGGTCAGACTCATTCGAAGCGCAGCGCCTCCACCGCACGAATCCTCATCGCATAGGCGGCCGGATACAGCGCGCCGGCGACGCCGGTGGCCAGGGCAAGCAGAATAACAATCAGCATCACCAGGGGATGTATGCTCACGTCGACATAGCCGTGAAGTGCGGGAACCTGCTTGAGAATCAGGAGAAGGCAAGTTCCTGTCAGCAATCCTGACAGCGCGCCAAGCAAAGACACCACCGCGGATTCGCCGAAGATCATGGTTGCAAGCTGGAGGTGGGAAAAGCCGTTGACGCGCAGAATCGCGATCTCCCGAATTCGTGTGAAGACTGACATGATCATGGTGTTGGCTACGCCCAGGCCACCCAGCACCAGGCCGCATCCGCCCACTGCCCATGCGGTTGCCTTGAGAATCCTGAACTGCGAGTACGATCGTGTGAACTCGGCATCTTCCAGGGCAACCAGGCTGGGGAACTTTGTCTTGATCATGGCTTTGAACGGTGCGGCGTCATCCTTGCTTCGCAGCTTGATGGTGATCACTGACGAAGTCCCTTCCTTGTGGAAGAAGCTTTGCGCGGAGTTGAGAGGCATGAACACGCCTCCGTCTTCAAAGCCGTTGGCCGTCTTCAGAATGCCGATGACGTGAAACATCCCGTGACCGATGGGGACACGATCGCCGGTTTTTGCGCCAAGGAACTCCGCGGCGCGCTCTCCGAGCACCACGTCGTCAGAGTGTTGCGCGAATGCGCTGGAATCTCCCTGAACCCAGGTGGCTTTGCGGATGCGGGCATCGGCAGCCGTGACGCCAAAGCAGGTAATAATGGGGTGGCCGGCGCTGGAGACAATACCGAAGAGCACTGGGTCGGCATGCGATACCATGGGCCAGCCCGCAATCTCGTTCAATGCCGTGGCCGGAACGTTGCTGAAGAAAAGATCGGAGACGTTGCGCTCAAACACGATGATCTCACTGTCACTCGACAGGATTCCGGAGAACATGCCAATTGCGCCTTGCAGGATGGTGACCACTGTGAGCATGGCCGCGACGCTGAACGCGATTCCGGCAACGCTGATGAGCGACCGGATGCGGTGGCGGCGCAGATTCGTCATGATCAGGGTCAGAAAAATCACAACCGGTCTCCAAAAGTCTCTGCGAGCGCAGTCCGGGTAACTCGAACCAGCTCTTCCTCGAGTTCATTTCGCAGCTTTTCAAGGAATGACATTTCCGGTCTCGTCTTCAGAAGTTGCCGGAGCGTCCTGTCGCCAAGATCAATGAAACGAGTGAGCCGGCTCACTGCTCCAGGAACACCCAGTACGGCCGCAGCGTTTGGCCGATCCAGGAGGAGGTCATGAGCAACGGTTTTCCCTGTTTCGGTGGAGTTCCCAAGCACATCCTTCAAGTCATCGATCATCTGGTAACCGAGGCCCCAGTTGAGGGCAATACGTTCCAGCAACTGGATCTCCCGCTCCGAAGCATCGCCCAGCATGGCCGGCAGAACCAGCGTCAGCCGGATCAATGAAACCGTCTTGCCCCGTGCAATTCTCTCCGTTGTCTCGCGATTGTGAGGCAATGTCGCGTAGTTGAGATCGAGACTCTGTCCATTGAGCACCCCCCCTACGCCAAGACGATCTTCAATGTACTTCAGCGAGCGCTGCTGCTTATGTGTCGGAGCAGTGAAGATGGCCCGCCAGGTGAGCGCGTAGGCGCGATTGATGAGCGCCAGGGCGGTGAGGATTGCGCTCGCTTCTCCAAACGCGAAATGCACACAGCACACACCGCGCCGCTCCAGCGCATTGTCCATGCACGGGAGATCGTCGAAGACCAGCGAAGCCGTGTGGAAGTACTCGAGCGCGATCGCGAGGTCTGTGGCAGGAGCAGGATCAAGACCGCAGGCCAGTGCCACCTGTTGGACCATCCGAGGGCGAACCAGGCTGCCGGGATTGTCAAGCACGTGGCGGAGCGCCTCCTCGAGAGACTGGTCGAGCGCGGCCGGGAGCGGCAGTGAGGTTTTGAAGGCGTCCGCGAACTCTGTCTGACTCGCTGTGATCATGGCTGGCGCGATTGGCACACTTCTCCTCATCCGGTTCCTGTCTTGCAATTCAAGTGTCGGTGAATGGTATGCATCTCTTGCGCTGTGTTCGCCAGCTCGATGCTCTGCATGTCACAGGTGAGACGAAGCCGCGGCCTGATTGGAGAGCGAAAGGAGGTATATTCCCCAATGAAGATTTGTTCATCTCTTTGCGCTGCGTGACAGGCTTCCAGATGGAACCAAATATTGCAATTCAAGCATAGTGAACCAAGATGACGGCCACCCGACGCGATCATGACAAATCGTTCATCCAGGTCGTCAATACCTGCATTTAATAGCCTAAGTGCTGAGCAAACAGGACACCTCGATGAAAAACAGGTGCAAATGCACTAATATCGCCTCATGCGGCTTCTTTTAGTTGAAGACGAGATCGACATCCAACATTTCCTGCGCTCATCACTTCAAGAGGCTGGTTACCAGGTGGAGGCGGCAGCAGACGGCAAGACGGCGGAACGTCTGGCGATTGACGGCCAGTTTGACATTCTGATCGTCGACCTGGGTCTGCCCGACCAGGATGGTATCGGCCTGATCCTCAAGTTGCGCCAGCTTGGGGTTCGTGCGCCGGTTTTGATTCTGTCTGCGCGGCGAAGTGTCGACGACCGCGTACGAGGTCTGGAACAAGGAGGAGACGATTACCTGACCAAGCCTTTCGCGCTGGCGGAGCTGTTGGCCCGGCTTCGAAACCTGCTCAAGCGCAACAGCCCTCCAGGGACCGAGGCAACCCGGCTGCGGGTACTCGATCTTGAACTGGACCTGCTGCGGCGGGAGGCGACTCGCTCGGGGCAGATCCTGCAGCTTACGCCCCAGGAGTTTGTTCTGCTGGAGTATCTATGCCGGAATGCGGGCCGCGTGGTGACTCGCTCGATGATTCTCGACAAAGTGTGGGGCATGCGCATCCAGCCCGATACCAATGTCGTGGATGTTCACATTTATCGACTGCGCGGCAAGGTCGATGGCCAGGGACAGCAGCCGCTGATCCGGACGCTTGCGAGGCGTGGGCTATGTCCTCAAAGACCGTTAGCCCGACCATGCATAGCGCAGCCTGGCGCATCTCGTTGTGGGCAACCCTGGCGTTTGCATGCGGGACCATGCTGGTCTTCGTGTTTCTCCACAACTTTGTCGCCGACGACATCCAGCGGCGCAGCGATGCATGGTTGTCGGGAGAAGTTGAAGTCCTGGGCGATGTCGCCGAGCGGACTCCCAAGGACGCACTCTACGACCGCGTTGTGGGAGAGGTGGCGGAACTGGCAGGCAAGGAAGTTCCGAACAGGGACTTCTCTCGGAGAGCAGTTCGAACGATTCGGTGTTCTTCCTTCAGACCGGCGGCGACGGCTCGCTCAAGCTGTGGGTCGGCGCGGGCGACGGCAAGGCCGAACCTGAAGGCCATTCGGGCAATCCAGATTGTTCCGGATCATCCGACAGATTTACGTGTCGAGGGCTTCGACATTCCTTTTCGCGTGGCCTCAATTCGCATCGACGATGGAAGCTATATCTATCTGGGGCTCTCGGAGAGAGATGAGCTGCGAGTCCTGCGAAGTCTGCGCCTGCGATTCATCCTGATCTGGCTGCTGCTGGTTCTTTTCGGATTCGGCATCGTCTTCTTTACGACCCGCCGGATGCTGAGCCACGTACGTCAGATTACCGAGGCTGCTTCAAGAATCGGTCACTCCGATCTGAATGCACGGGTTCCAACGACGGAGCGTAACGACGAGGTCGGGCACCTGGCGCTGACGCTTAACCGCATGCTCGACCGAATAGAGAACTCAATTCACCAGTTGCATACGATCACGGATTCGCTGGCGCACGATCTGCGCAGTCCGCTCACGGCAATTCGCGGGAAACTTGAGATGTCCCTGTCGGCGGTTGACCAGGCTGAGCAGGCCGAGCCGATTGTTTCCGCAATCGAGGAACTGGACCGTCTGACCGAGTTTCTGAATCAGTCGCTCGACGTGGCCGAGGCAAAGGCGGATGCGCTTCGCTTGACTCGGAGTGAAGTCGACCTGGATGAGTTACTGAGGATCATGATCGATCTTTACGAACCTTCGATGTCAGAGAAAGGCCTGCAAATCAGGCTGCAAAGCGAAGGCCCGATACGCATTGCAGCCGATGCGGCGCTCATTCATCGGATGGTCGCGAACATCTTCGACAATGAGCTCAAGCATCTGCCGGCAGACTGCACAGTGACAATCCAGCTCAAAGATGAGGGCGAATCCATGGCGCTGATCTGCGAGGACAATGGTCCGGGATTCTCTGAAGATGTGTTGCCACATTTGTTTGAAAGGCGTGTGCGAGGACTGGAGTCCAATGGGCATGGACTCGGGCTTGCGTTCATTGATGCGGTGGCGCGCGCCCATGGCGGAACCGTCAACGCAAGCAATCGGCCGAACAGGGGAGCGCGTATCGAAGTGCTGCTCCCACACGCGGCTCGGGAGCTTGCAAAATCACCGGTGGCAGTGCGCCAGGGGGCGCCTCAAGAGCGGCGTCAATTGACTGGGGACGATGGATGACGCATATAGAGATCGCCCGGTGGACGCTGGCGATTCTTTGTGGAGCCCAGGGGTTTGGCACCCTGGCGGTCGACTTGAATCGCACCCATGCGGCAAATCGCCAATGGCCGGAGCACGCACGCTTCCACCTGGTATGGCAAGCCATCAGTTACGCCTTGTTGTCTTTGCTCGAAATAGCTCTGATCCTGGTGCCGGGGCCATGCCGCGTGCTCCGTTTTTATCTGGCCGCTATTCTTGCCAGCATCCCCATGCTAAGTTTTCTGGCTGCATTTGTAGTGAGAAAGGTCTACGGAGGGGCGTTGTACAACCCCAACGGAATCCAGCCATTAGAAGTACGGGTATTTGGCTCGCGGCTTCACATTGACCTGAATCTTTCAGTTGAAGTTGTGGCTCTGATCATGCTCCTGGCTATTCTCGCTCTCGCAGGTCATTGAAGAAAGGTCCGAAGAGAGGACAGCGGCAGTTGATGATTGAAACGGACCAGCCGGAGCGCTGGTCTGTGCAAGTGCAAGCAGCAGGCTCCTACTGAGGCGCTGGTTCCTGGCTGGATGGCGGTGCGGCAGCAGGATCTTGCAGCGCAGGAACGGAAGAGCCGGGGAACGGCTCCGGTCCCATATGACCGCGATGGCAGGTGCCGCAGTTCACCGGCACTCCCGAGCCGTCAATTTTTGCAATGTACTTCTGGTTGATCTCTTCGGTCATGGTGTACATCACGCGCGCGGTGGCCTTCTCTGGCTTTACATCACTGGCAAAGTCGAGGAGAGGGTGGCCGTCCTCATCCAGCTTGTCTCGATAGCTGGCGTGGCAGACAGGGCAGCCAAGGCCGAGTCCAGCCGTCCATTGCTCCATGATGTCATGGACCTGCTTTCCGTTTAAGTCACTGGGGAGCACCTTCAGGTTGGAGGGCGCGGGGAATGATTCCGGCTGAGGCGATGGAGTGCTGCCTGCGGATTGCGGAGACCGCGCCGCGATGGTGGCCAGGCAGACCGCCGCAGCGATCACCATGACAAGGCCTGCTGAACGGACTGGGATGAGAGGCTTCATGAGTGGTTCCCTGGAGATTCTTTGGGGCTTCTGTGGACCTCTTCAATTCAGTTGAAGGTGGCGTGTCCTACTTGCGCGCGTAGACCGTTCCTGGTGGTTGATAGGGCGGATCGGACACGGCGCGCGTGTATGCGATGAGAGCTTTCACGTCAGCGGCACCCAGGGTGTTTCCATAGGGCGGCATCAGCGCGGAACGATTCAGGGCAGGACCGCCATGCAGGATGATTGAAGTCAGATCCGTATCGCTCATCTTGTTCAGCGTGTTGCCCTCGGTGAACGGGTGCGGCTTAACCTCGAGGTTGTCGTAATTCGAGACGCGCTCCGGAGACGACTCTGGATCATGACAGCGGTTGCAATACTGGTCGGCAAGAATGGAGCCGACGCGCTGCTGGTAGCCCAGCGCTGTTTCCACGATGTCCAGCGATACGGGCTTGGCTTTGCCGGGAGTAACGGCGCTGAGCTGGTATCGTCCGGCAATGGTGCCCAGCGTCACCGTTGTGGTTGCCTGGCCACTGGAGTCAGTGAGGACAGCGGCCGGGTCAAAGCTGACGCCCGCGGAGCCGTGGAACTCGACCAACGCTCCGGGAACTGCAGTGCCCTGATCGTCGTTAACCTGCACCACAAGCGGATCGTTCAGCGCAGTGCCGGTGACGCCCACCTGGTGCCCGCCGCTGGACTCGACAAGCGCGGTACCCTGCGCGGTGGCTTTCAGCCCGGCATTCGGCGGAGCGGAGTGCCTGCAGCCGGTGAGCAGTGCAAGCGAAAAAAGCGCCACGGACGCGGAGGCTCGAAACATAGTTGGTGCTGCCGGTAGCGTGATCATCACTTCGCTCCTCGCCCGCCTGAGCCCTTCAACGACATCAGGAAGGCTGTCAGCGCGCGGGCATCTTCATCGCTCAGGTTCTGGTTCGGCTCTGCCGTGCCTGGCCGCAGCGCCTGCGGATTCTTCAGCCACGCGTAGACCCAACCGGGTGTCAGGCGGGAGCCGACCTGGGTGAGCGTCGGACCGATGTAGCCCTTGTCGGCCTTGGCGTCCACGATGTGACAAGCCTGGCAGGCGTACTTGGAATAGAACAGTTGCCGCCCGTGTTCCACGGCCTCCGGGGGATTTGTGGCCGCAGGCGCGAGATCCGCGTCGATGGCCGGCGATTGGTAAACGGTAAGCAGGTAGTCGGTCAGTTCCTTGTTGTCGCTGTCGTTCAAATTGAAGCGCGGCATGCGCCGGATGAGCGAGGGGCGCAGGGTGTTGGGATTATGCAGGAAGTCAGTGAGCCATTGCCGCTGCACAGAGCTTCCTTCCCAGGTCAGGTCGGGCGCCATGTCGCCGCCCCTGCCGTTGAAGCGATGGCAACTGAAGCAGGCAAGTTCCGTGATCAGCTTGCCAGCGTGGCCGGCCGGTTGATAGTTCGATTCAGGAATGGCCGCAACACGCAGGTTATCGGGCATCGACCGGCCACGGGCGGTGAGCGCGAGCAGGGCCGTGGTCAGGGCATCTGTCTGCGATGCGGTCAGGGTGAACTGCGGCATTTTGACGCTGGTGCCAAAGGCGCGCGGCTGGCGGATCTTGGCCCCGATGTAGCTGGGCAGCGAGTGCTCCATGCCGGGTAAGAAAACAATCTGCGCCAGCGGTTTGCTGCCAATGGTGCTGAGGTCAGGCGCAAAGTTCTCCGGCTTTTGCACGCCGTTGATCTCGTGGCAGGCCGCGCAGCCCAGCTCGACGATGAGCTTGCGCCCGTGGGCAATCTGCTGCGGGCTGGCCGCATCCAGATGAACGCCCGAGCCGTAGTCGGAGTCCGATTTGGCCTGGAGGAATGCCGCCAGCGTGGTGATCTGTTGCGGCGTAAAGCGGTAGTGCGGCATGGGCGTGGTCGAGTCGTAGACGCGCGGATTTTCAAGCCATGCCGCCAGCCACTCGGGCTTTGCCTTGTTGCCGATGCGTGTCAGTTCCGGGCCCAGATTGCCGCCCACCAGGTTGCCGGCCGCGTTCTGCACCGCGTGGCATGATGCGCAGAACGACTCCCCGTAAAGGCTCGGTCCAGCGGAGGGATCGGCGTTTGCTGCGGGCTTGGCCCCGGCCGCAACGGTGTCTCCGGCTTTCGGCGAACTGCTGCTGACGAGATAGGCCGAGATGTCTGTCGCGTCCGCGTCGCTCAGCTTGTAACTGGGCATCGTCGTCGATGCCGCATAAGCCTGCGGATCCTTGAGCCAGGTGAAGATCCACTCGCGCGTGGTCTTGTCGGCGATGTGCGCCAGCGAGGGAGGGTGGTCCGTGGCTTCCACTTTGCTGCCGTCGGGCCGTGTAATGGCGTGGCAGTGCACACAGCCGTAGCGTGTCAGCATGGTTCTGCCCAGGTTGAGCTGCGGCGTTCCGGTCAACGCATTCTGGTGGCACTGTCCGCAACCGGACTCAATGTAGCGCGTGGGCAGGATCGGCTCTTCGCCGGCCCGCTCGCTGTGGTGCGCTTCGACCACTGTGGTGGCCTGCCCCTGGCCGCCATGGCAGATCACACAGCCAAAGGCGTCCAGGGAATGAGGGACCACGGGATGCTTGCGGAAGGGTTGCTGACTAACGTCGGAAAGGCTGGCTTCCTTCAGGCCCAGGTGGCAGGTGGTGCAGCGGTCCACTACGCCCAGTTCCGGAAGCCAGATCTGATGGATGCCCGGCTCGAAGCGCCTGCGCAGACTGATTGCATCGCCGCGATCGCGGATGAGGCCCAGGTATTTGCGCTGATAGCTGTGCCACTGGCTGAAACGCTCTTTCGCCGGCGCAATGGCCAATGCCAGCAGCAGGATCAGGCTCACAACACCGAATGCCCGCACCGGATCGCCGAACAGCGCCTGCCACGCAGAGGAAATGTACTTTCTGATGGGTTGCACTTAACTCCTCCAGGGCCAGACCCAGGACCAGCCCGGGCCGCGGAACCATGTGCCGACAGCGGTGAGCACAATCAGTTCAAAGAGAAACCACGTCATGATCCAGTAAGCCAGCGGCTTCATAGCCAGGTAGCGGCGCAGGCGCGAAGGCGAATCGGGCGTGCTGTACGCGGCCACAATCATGGCCAGCGCGACAAGAACCGCAGGCGCCACAGCGACGTAGACATGAAACGCCAACAGGAAGACGAGCATGCCCAAAGCCGTGATGTAGAAAAGCCGCATTCGCCTGGTTCGATCTTTCAGGAACAAGCCGTTGGCTTCGATATTGACGTTGAAGTAAGGAATAACTACGAGAGAAAGGATGAGCAGCGTGGGCACCAGCACGCCTGCTACGACGGGCGGGAAGTAGTGCAAGAGCTCCTGCAGGCCGAGGAAGTACCAAGGCGCCTTGGCCGGGTTGGGCGTGTGCGTCGGATCGGCAAGGCCTTCCAGCGGCGCATTAAAAAACAGCGAGAAGAGGACCAGCGCGATGGCAAGCAGTTCGATCGCCAGGGCCGCGCGGAACAGCACCTCGGGGAAGGTTTGCAACTGGTCTTCCCGCGTAACCCTCACCTGCGCCGAGGTGCGCCGCGTGACGAAGACCACGCGCGTGGGTGAGCGCCTTTGGTCCGAGTCGATGCCGGCGACAAAATCTTTCGCTTCGCTCATTGCTCCTCCTTCGCGGTGAGTACTGGTTCAGCCGCCGCCTGCGGCCTCGGCTCCGTTTGCTGCACGTAGAGGCCGCCGTCCTTGCGGATGCGCCAGAAGTGGATGGCGATGAAGAGAATGGCCGCCAGTGGCAACACCACGCAGTGCAGCACATAAAAGCGCAACAACGCGTTGGCGTTCACCTGGTTTCCGCCCAGCAGCAAGAAGTGAATCTTGCTGCCGACAAGCGGAACAGCAGAGGACAAGTTGGAGCCGACGGTGATGGCCCAGAAGGCAAGCTGGTCCCAGGGCAGCAGGTAGCCTGTGTAGCTAAGCAACAGGGTGATGACCAGGAGAACAACGCCGATAACCCAGTTGAATTCGCGCGGCGTCCGGTAGGCGCCACGATAAAAGACCTTAAACATGTGCGCGAAGACCAGGAAGACCATCAACTGGGCAGACCAGCGATGCAGGTTGCGGAGAAACAGGCCCGACGATACAACGAACTGCAGATCCTTCATGTCCGCGTAGGCCTGCGGTACGGAGGGATGGTAGTACAGCATGAGCAGAATGCCGGTGATGATCAGGATCAGGAATGTCCCGAAGGTAAGCGTGCCCAGGTACCAGGTGGCGCTGAAGCGGACTATGCGCTTGCGAACCTTGGTGGCAAACAGATGCAGAAAGATATTCTGCTGGATGGCGAGCGCGCGGTGCAGCGTGCTTGAGCCGGTGCCGCTGCGAAAGACCGACCGCCACACGCGGCTCTCGCGTACTTTATCGATCATCTGGTCGCCGTTCAGGGGCATGCTCATATCCTCAGATACTGCAGTGGCGGAATGTCGGTGGAGCGATCGACCATCAGATCGCCTTCGTCGCTTACCCATGTCCTCAGCCATGGCAATGGCTTGGGCGCGGGCCCCTCTATCTTCTCGCCCGTACGCGTGAACTTGCTGCCGTGGCAGGGGCACGCAATAATGCCCAGGTCCTGGTTCCATGCGGTAAGGCAGCCCAGGTGGGTACACACCGCGTTCAGCGAAAAGTAGCCCTCTTCTGCGCGTACCAGGTAGATACCGGAGTTGACGTCCATGGTGACTGAATTCACCGCGAAGCTTTCAGGCTTGCCCACGTTCACAATTGCCGATGGTTCATAGAGAACGTTGGGCGAGAGGTATTCGTAGGAGAAGACGACGGTGCCTGCGGCGGCGATACCCAGCGAACCAAGGCCGATCTTGGTGAAGAAAGCCCGGCGGTCGAACTCGGTGGGAGGTTTCCTGGTGTTGATGTGTGTTGCGTCGGGCATCGGTTACCTCTTTGGCGTGCCTGCCAGCGTCGGTTTTGAGCGCAAGGAGCGGTCGATGGATTCCACCGAGATCAGACCGGTTGGATCCGCGGAGAGAAGGTTGTACGACTCCATGGTGATGGTGCCGGCGGGACAGCGTGCGGCGCACAGCCCGCAGCGAATGCAACGAGTTTCATCTTTCAGCATGGCCGAGCCGGTGATCACGCCAAGCTCTTCTGCCTGGATGTCGTCCAGTTCCACGCCGAGCAGTTCACGAACCTCGGCAAGATGACTGGTGGTTGCTTCGTCGAAGGCGATGCGGTCGAGCGAGACCAGTTCGAGGCAATTCTCCGGGCACACATCCACGCATCCTCCACACAGAATGCAGGAGGTAGCGTCGGCTGCATTGCCCTCGAAGACGGTGTTGACCCAGCAGTGCAGGCAGCGCTGGGCCTCGGCGATTGCTGCTTCCTCATCGAAGCCGATCTCAACTTCGGTGACACCGGTACGGCGATTGAGAGGCAGCATGGGAATCGGCTGGCGCTCGATGTCGAGCAATTGCAGCGGCATGCGATGGCGCTCGAGCACCTCAACTTCAACAATCGGCTCGGAGTGGTGCGTGCCGCGCAGGAACTCGTCGATGCCCACCGCTGCGCGCTTGCCGTCGGCCACGCTGTCAATGATGAGTCGCGGCCCAAAGACGCAATCTCCGCCCGCGAACACGCCGCTCGCCGAAGTCATCAGCGTTTGCGGGTTCACCGCGATCAGGCCGCGCGGTGATACTTCGACACCGTCCTCTTGGCCGAGGAACTGAAGATTGGGCGCCTGGCCGATGGCCATGATGATGGTGTCGCACTCCAGCCTGGTCTCGCTGTTCTCGTAGAAGGTGGGGCTGAAGCGCCGGTTGGCGTCGAAGACTGATTTGGTCTTGAGCACCTCCAGCGCGACGGCGCGCCCATTCGCGCCGATGATTTGCTTGGGACCGAAGCCCGGGTGAATGATGATGCCCTCTTCTTCGGCTTCTTCAATTTCTTCAAGCGCAGCCGGCATCTCCGCGCGATTCTCAAGGCAGACCAGATGCACTTCCTGCGCGCCCAACCGCAGGGCGGAGAGGGAGACGTCCATCATCTCGCGCGCGGCTACCGCATCCATGCTCCCCTGCGACGGCTCAAAGTTTTCCACGCCGCCGGCATGCTGGCGGAGCACTTCGCGGGCTGCCGAGCGAGCCACATCCATGGCCACATTGCCGCCGCCGATGACCAGGACTTTCTTGCCGATGGTGAAGCGGTAACCGAGATTTACATTGAGCAGAAAGTCGATGCCCTTGTAGACGCCGTCCAGGTTCACGCCGGGAATGGTGAGATCGCGGCTGCGGTGCGCGCCCACGGCGATCAGCACGGCATCGAAATCACGGCGCAGATCGGCAATGGTAAAGTCGCGGCCGGCCGCATGGTTGAGTTTCAACGTGATGTCGCCGGTGGAGAGAATTTCGCGCACCTGCGCTTCCACCACATCGCGCGAAAGGCGATACTCGGGCAGGCCGAGATAGAGCATGCCGCCCGGCACCTGCGACGCTTCAAAGATGGTGACCGCGTAGCCCATCAGCGCAAGATCGTGCGCCGCGGACAAGCCCACCGGCCCCGCGCCCACCACGGCTACCCGAAACGGAAGCCTGGGTTGCGTGCGGCCCGCGTTCACATCGATGGGCCGCCGCGACTCCGGTCCGTGGCGCTCGGTAAGGAAGCGCTTGAGGGCGCGGATGGCGATGGGCTTATCGATCTCTCCCCTGCGGCAGGCCGTCTCGCAGGGATGGGCGCAGACCCGGCCGCAGATGCTGGCCATGGGATTCGGCTCGCGCGCAACCCGGTACGCTTCTTCAAACTCGCCCTCGGCAACAAGCGCTACATAACGGCCGGCATTGGTATGCGCGGGACACGCCATCATGCAGGGGAAGTTGGTGTTCAGCCAATCCCTGTCAACCTTCTTGTCGATAAAGCGTTCGAGCATCCGCTGACCTCACCGGTTAGGGGAAGAAGCTGCGGGCGGCAAGGGAAGACTCTGCCGCCCGTGGATTTACTTGCTGAGCGTGAAGTCCGCGGATGCGTCGCCGGCGACTTTCACAGGATTGGACTTGCTCTTCGCGCCCTCATTCCAGGCGGTCACGGTGTAGTCGCCATCCGGCACATTGTCGATCTTGTAGGCGCCGGCCTTGTCCGTGGTGGCAAAGTACGGCGTGGGTGACACGATGAGGTAGCCGGCCATGTCAGGATGCACATTGCAGAACAGCGGAATGATGCCCGGGTTGTCGAATTTGAACGACTGCCGCTGCCCCTGAGGCCAGGTGCCCAGGTTGTGGCCCAGCTTCTTGTTGCCGCTGATCGAAGGCCAGAAAACATTGTGCGCAACGCTGTCGCTGTTGAGGAATTCGACGGTGGTCCCTTGTTGGATGGGAAGGATGTGGGGCACAAACATCAGGCCCTTCTGGTCCATGGTGACGTGTTGTGAGGGTGCAGGGAATGTCTTGCCGGTAACGGCTTCCACATAGACGACCGATTGGCTTTTGACCCCGGATACCTTGCCGTGGATGGTGCCTGCAAACGCCGCGGTGCTGAGAGCGGCGATTGCCACGAGTGCTGCGAGAGCGGTGTGTTTCATAGGATCTCCTGGTGTTGAATCGTTGAGAATTCGAGCTTGCGCCGGCAAACTTCCAGGCACGCGTCAAAAAACAAAGCGTGCCAGTAGGTAAACGGTGTCGTTGTCGCTCGCGCTGCGTCCTGAGCCGTCGTAGTTGGTGGCGCCGCCATTGAAGCGGGTGTAGTTGGTGTATTGAACAGCCAGGTCGATGTTCTGCCACGGCCAGTAGGAGAAGTTGGAAATGAAGCCTTCGCTCCTTGCACCGCCATTGGCGCTGCCCGATACCGCGGCTGGAGCGTAGAGGAGCGGGTCATTGGTTCCGTCGGTCAGGAACCATCCCACGGCTCCCGAGATGCGATTGCCGAAATGGTATTCCACGTTGGCATTGCTCGCGTTCAGATGATGCGGCCCCGGGCTTGCGGTTCCGTTTGTCGCGCTCGCTACAAGGGCTGCATTCTCCCGGACATAGGTGCCACGCACCGAAAGAACATCCTTGCCGATCGTCCGCTCATAATCGACGTCCGGGCCAAAGTCTGTATAGCTGTCTTCCGGTCCGGTGACCCCTCCGGGTGTGGACTTCATATGCATGCCATAGGCGCCCACTTCCAGGCTTGCGGTCCGCCCGTTCTGCTGAAATGCCAGCCGCCAGTAGGGTGCCACGCCCTGGATCGTGTACTGGCAGCACTGCCCGGTCGTGGGCTGCGTGTCGCCAATATGGTCGGAACGATAGACAGTTCCGGCAATGTACGCATGCTGGTCATACATGGCGTAACCGCCCAGTCCTGCCACGTCTGCCGCCAGTAGCCCGTTGATAATTGGCGATGCTGCAGGGCCTGGAGCGGCGTCATTGGCGATGAACGGATAGCCCCACGCCGGAGTGGCGTTCCAGAGGTCTTCCAGGGTCGGGTTGTTGTTCAGAGTCAGGCCATAATCCAGTTCCTTGCCGCCCATTTTTGTCTTGCTGGCAAAGCGAATGTCGGTGTTATCGATGCTGAAGTGGTCGCCCTGAGGGTCATAGGTGACCTGCAGAAAGCTCCCGACATGGGAAGCCCAGGCGCCGGCGAGAAATAGCGAAACATCCTGGGGAAATTCGAAGTTCCAGTTCTGGGTGGCAGGCTGGGGAACTTTGGTGCCGGTCATTGAAGTCTCAAGAAATACACTCAGCGGCAGCGATTCCAGCATGTTCAAGGGCGCGCGGCGCGTGTTGGGCTCGGCCGTGATGCTCTTGTTCTCCGCGCGGTCGGTGTATCCCAGCAGCTTGAACAGCCGTCCGCCGTTGTTCAGTTCCGGCGGCGTGGTGTGGCAACCGCTGCACGGTAAACCCGTCTGGCGAGCATAGCTGGGGAGCGCCATCGCGCTGGGATAGAGCGCAAAAGCTCCTGTGATGAATGCAACCGCACAGATTGGGATGCTACGTCTCATGAAACCTCCTGGTGGCAAACACAAATGGGCAGATGGTATCCGGATGCCGTTAAGGGATGCACATCTGTGATTCAGCTCACCGTCTAAACTCTTGGTATCAAAGGATTGTGATGGCACTCACCAACGTTGTGATGTGACAGCAATCACTGCACTTCAATTGGAAGAAGCGTTAGGGGGCTAATAAGTCCGGCATTCCGATGGGAGAAAAGCGGCCTGGGTTAGCATTCGCAGGGCTTGGTGGGCTCCATGCCAGCCGGCCGATACGAAGCGTTGACCCCTCTTCTCAGTGAGCAGGTTTGGCGGCCGTCTTCCCTTGGTTTTCCCTGCTTTGGAAATGATTCGGCGTTGGTGAGATTGGCGGTCTCTGCTGCCGTTTTGAGATCTGCCTCAGGCGGCAACAACGCAGCCAAAGGGACCGCTCCAATGACAAGGGCATCAGCGCCTGGTCTTCCCGCGATTCCTGTGAGACTACAAACCTCGACAGCCAGGCATCCGGCCGCCCGGCGCGTTGATCCCGGACTGGCAGCGGAGTGTCCCCACCGGGCGGAGCAAGCGCTACCCTCCACGCCGAAGGCGGTTTATTTTGTGCGGCGCCGGGAAGACAGATGGTGTTGTCACGGCTGGAGTGGAAGGTTCGCGCCGGATACTGGGAGCGCCCCACGCCGTGAGCGCTGGCGCTGTTGACCGCCATCGACAACTTGCCCGCAGCCGTCGGTCCCTCAAGGAGGCTTTCCCGGAGACGGCAGTGGAAACTAAGGAAGGGTGGGATAGTTTTGGGATATAGCTCCCTCAGTAAGAGGGAGGTTCCACAGTGTCATCTACCTATAGTTAAACAACTTATCTCGCAAAGCAATATATATTCTAGTTAGAATATATCATGGCCTCGAGGCCCGCATGGATTGCATTCCACTTGGAATATAGCCTGTGCTGTTCGCACCCAGGGTCTCCACTCAACTAGACTCGGAGCAAATGTACGATCTACGGTAGCTAATGAAAATAACGGTGCCGGCATGTTTCTCGAGAAGTGGGCTGCCTGGCAGTCTGTGGTTCCTCCGAACCTCAGACGTGAGGACCCGAAGGTGCTCCTCCGCTTTATGGAGTTGAGCGCCTCATCGGAAGGAATATTCCAACAGGAATTGAAGCTCGCGCTGGGTTTGAATCAGTCGCGACTAAGCAAGCTCGCAGCGAAGCTGGTGATGCGTTCACCAATCTCGGGGTGAACATCATCTACCTTCCCTGCGGGAGTACCCCTGCATGCCGCCGAACGTGGTGATGCGAAATACAATGTACCGCAGAGAGCAAGGAGACTCGCCTGTCAGGTTGGCTGTGCCCGTTCAGGAATCTTCCGCCGATCCTCATCGGAGTAAGTTGCCCGCGTTCGCGCAGAGCATAAGCTTGGAATGACGGCACCGCCGCACCCGACACGCATAGCCCGCATGTTGCCTCATGCATCAAAGACGAAGGTACAAACAAAGGTACGGGCAAAGGTACATTTGCAATGACCCTATGCTCTCTAAAGGACTTAAGATGCCGCGAAGCGCCGGGGAATAGTCTGTAACTCTATGATTCTTATAGTACTTGTACTCTGTCACGGCAGAGGTCGCGGGTTCGAGCCCCGTCGTCCCCGCCATCATTCTGAAGTACTTAGGATGATGAGTGACCCCCAAAAGACAGAGGTTCCGGGTTTGATATGGGTGCAATAAGAATCCTACCACGCGTTTTCTGGGTGTGATTCATCCCTTGTTTCACCCAGATTCGGAACCATCATCCTGACAACCTTGCTTTGTGCAGCCCGGCTGTTCGAGGTCGTTGCTTGTGTGTATACCTCAAGCGTGATCCTGCTGTTCGCGTGCCTTAAGAGCTCCTGGACCGTCTTCACATCTTCCCCGCTTGCCTTGAGCAGTGTGCCAATGGTGTGGCGGAAAGTGTGCCAGCCGATTCGTTTGTGAATGCCGTTTGCTTTCGCAACCGGCCGGATATGGCGCTTCATCAGATTGTCCGGCCAATACGGTTGGGTTCCCGCATGATCTCGCTGGCGAAGACATAATCATCGTTCAACTGATACGTGCTCTGGCGTCGCCAGCGCAACGGATCCTCCGCCATATAAATATCCAGCGGAACCGGTTTGGACGATGCCTCCGTCTTGCAGTCACCCACAACCTGATGCCAGATGGAACGGGTCACGCTGAGTTCAAGGTTGTCGAAGTCCACATCCCTCTTTAGGCTGTCCTTATCGCGCATTTCCCAGAGAGTTAGTCTTCAGATCCTACCCGCTCTGCGGATAATACGGCTCAATGAGCCCGAGCAGCTCAGCCCACTGCATCACCGCGTCCATCACTTGCAAAAACCGCTCCCGGCGAGACTTCTTCCAAAAGCGCTGGAGCTCCGCCTGTTAGGCCTAACTCATCTGACGCATCCGCCATCTTCCCACTGCATTCACATTACCCACCACTGTTGTGGATCGGGAAGTTCTCCAGAGGCTCCTTAGAGCCACCGCACTAGCTGGGAAGCAGCGAAAGCGCCTTGCTGATGACGGAGATGACGGTGGAGGCGGTGTTGATGTTCTTGGTGATCGTCGATATCTGTTCCTGGATGGTTTTGAGGGAAGCATTCACAGCGGCGATCTTGGGTTGGAGCTGGATAAATATGCTGGTGTTGCTGGCAAGATCCTGCTCGTCGAGAGCGGTAAGGATCTCGGCAATGGCCTGCTGGGCTCCATAGACCAGATCCTTGCTGTTGATGTCGGAGGCTTCCCAGTACGCATTTCCGAGAGCGTCGTAGACTGCCTGGTAGGCGGCGGCGGGATCGGGATTCTGCAGGATCGGCGAGGGGGTGGTGCTCATGCGCTTTCTCCATTCGTTGGGCAGGTTGCGAATCTCTTGAGAGCGCTCCGGCGCTCATCAAAATACAGTGGGCAGCGACTTGTAATAGACATTCAGGTCGTGGCCGGCGGCTGCGAGTTCAGCAATCTTCGCTGAAATCGACTCCGGGTTGTTTCCCTGCGCGGCGGCGGCAAGTGCCTGATGAGTCATGGCGAGCGTGTGGAGAGCGGTCTGGAGTTTGGCGAGCAATTCGTCATTCGCCTGCTGCTGGTCGGCAAGCTCGATGAGGCTGCGGATCTCCAGGCGGTGCTCATAGGGAGTAACGGCCGAGCCTTCATGGCGGATGGATTGATCCAGTTGCGTGATCTGCGACTGATAGTCCACATCGGCCTGGCGGCGAAGGATCACGATGTCGCTGTTGAGAAGTTCGCAGAGGGCCTGGATGTTGGGATTCATGTCCTGTGTGACCTTGGGAAGCGAGCCCTTGACCTTGCGCGAGATAAGATACTCGCCCAGCGCGAGCACCGCGGTGCTGACCTGGTTGGCCTGGGCCGTCGTCATCACCGGAAGATTGGGAATCGCGGTGCTGAAACTGGTGGCGACAGTCTGATTCAGTCCCTGGAGGTTGGTCCCGACGCCTTCCGCGGCATTTTCCAGATCGGCGGAGGGCTTGCTGGAAGTCAGGTCGACGAGCGTGTCGGCATAGGCTTTCAATCCCTCCAGAACCTTGATTCGCGCGTCCAGTTGCGCCGGGGTGAGCAGCGGCGTCAGCTCTTTGTATGGGCTCCAGGTGGGGTCCTTGTCATAAGCGTATACGCTTGCGGAGGTCTGTTCCTCGAGGCGAAGCCTCATTGCGCCGCGATAGGCGTCCTCCGACCCGTCGACGACAGTTGCAGTGGCGGCTGAAAATGCTGCGGCATGTTTTGCCAGCGGCGACAAGCATCCGATCGCCAGCAGGCTGCCGGCGAGAGTGGACATCATCGCCAAAGCAAGCGAAGCGCGCCGTGGAATCCGGCCTGCACAACCCAGCGCGCAGATCAGAAGGGGGGATGGCTTGGACTGCATGACCAAATGGAATACCGGGCAGGGTTGGTTGTCAATCGAAAAGCTAAGTTCTCGCCATGAATTTTTCGGCGTGGCTGCGGAAATCGAATCCGTGATAGGATGCTGACGGAAAACTGCCGGAGAAAGAGGAGGGTCTGAATGTCGAAGCGAATCGTGTTTTGCGCGGACGGGACGTGGCAGGCCCCGTTGAACAATACGAATGTTTACCGGCTCTATAATGCGTTGACGGTGAGCTCCGACCAGGTGACGTTTTACGACGACGGAGTGGGCGCGGACGCCACCGGCCTCAATCGAGTGCTGCAGGGCGCGTTCGGCGATGGGCTACTACAGAAGATTCAGGACGGCTACACCAAGATCGCCCACGTATATGAGCCTGGCGACCAGATTTTTCTCTTCGGGTTCAGCCGTGGAGCCTTCACAGTCCGGAGCCTGGCGGGCATGATTGCGGCCTGCGGCATGCCGACAGGCAATTTCAGCGACGACTGCGTGACGCAGGCCTTTGCGGCCTATCGCGACCCGGTGAACCGGGCGACGATTCTTGCCGGATTGACGGCATGCGGGCTGGGGCCGGCTACGATTCAGATGGTCGGGGTATGGGACACGGTGGGCTCGCTGGGCATTCCGGCTATCTTCGGCGATGTGGACCAGAACGAGTACGGGTTTCTCGATACCAGCCTGAATCCGGCCATCAAGAATGCTTACCAATGCCTGGCGCTGGATGAAAAACGGGCCCAGTTTCCGGCCACACTGTGGACTACCGCGCCGGCGCTTGGGCAGACGCTGGAGCAAATCTGGTTCTCAGGATGCCACGGCGATGTGGGCGGCGGAACTTTGCAGGCGGGAGGAGTGGACGCCGGCACACGGCTTTGCGACATTACGATGGGATGGATGATGTCGAAGGCGCTGGCACAGGGACTGGCCATGGATCCGGCGGTCGTCGCGCAGTTTGGCACTCTTCCGGCAGAGCTTGCGCTCGATGCGATTCGGGAATCATGGGCCCCGACAGATGGACCGGCACATCTTCGCCCGGTTCCCACAGGCGCCGAGGTCTCGAACAGCGTTGCGGTGCGGCTGAAGTATGCGCTGACGTATGTGCCGGGATCGCTCACCGTGACCGATGGCGCTCTTGACGGCTCGTACAGCATCATCACGCTCGTCGACGAGAACGCGTTCTAGGAGATTGGTTCTGCTTTGTGGGCTCGATGGGAGCGATGCAGGCGGATGATCTTCTTCGCTGATTCGCAATTTCCGGGTTTTAATTCCGATGCATGGTGGGAGAGCCTATGAACAGGACGCGCATCCCGGGGATTGTCGACATTGTCACTTCAGACGATGCGTCTGAAATCGAGAAATTCGCCCAGGACCCCAACCTCGATCGCGCCTTCGCCGATCGTTCCATCCTGACGAATGGGCAGATTCTGCAGCGTGTGCTGGGGATTCTTCAAATCGACGGAAAGCCGCTTCCCACCGTTTCGCCCAGGTCCTCTCCTGGCCGCGCGGAGGCACAGAATGCGCTTTGGAATCACCTGAACGCATTGGCGCCCGCTTATTCGACGGGGCCGGACGAACTTGAGGACATCGCGGCATTCGTCCGCGGCATTGGCGCGGATGATTCCTGCGGCGTTCTCGTGCAGCAGGTGGTGGGGCGCTTGTTTGCTCAGGATTTTCAGGCAACCGAGGCCAGTTGGAACGCAGCCTTGCTGCTGGATAAAGCAGTGCACAGTCTGAACCCTGCTCTCAACGCGTGGCTGGACCTGACCGATCAGATCGATCCGGCAAAACAACTGCTCTCCAACATGGTCGGGGGTGACCTTGCTGCTGTACATGCGATCGGCTTCGCGCTCCACAACATCGTGAGCGGCGTGAATCTGATGCGGCAGCTTTACAGCGACCCGTCGGGCCGGGATGCGCTGTCGCCCGAGGCGGCAGGTAGTCGCTGTCTCTTCGCGCCCGTAAATATTCTTCGCCAGCCAACAGCGCCGGATCAATCGGCTGATGGCGACCTTGAAACTGGAACGCTGCTGATTCTGAGCCTTCAGGCGGCGAATGCTGCTACACCGGACGCAAGCCTGGCTTTTCTCCGAGGAACCTGGAGCATGTGTCCGGCAGAGCAATGGGTTCCGGCGTTGCTTCAAGGCATCTGGCGCAGAGCGTGCAGCACGCAGACGCAAAGTCAGCCGAACGCGAATTCGAAGAGCAATCCGGGCGGAAGCGCTACGTAGTCTGCAAGCGACGTTTCCGCGCCATCTCGAGCGGTACAAGCCAGAAGGCAGTCTTGCCGCGGCCCATTGCGCGGCCTAATTTCTTTGCAGAAATCTCTTGACAATTCATATCCTGCTTGTCAAATTCTTTAGCAGCAGATTCACATGAAACTGGATAGCCTTGTCCATCTCCCTGTGGCACGTCGACAGGCTCTCCGGTTTTTTCCCAAGTCAGGGCTCGAAGTAATTGTAGGAATACGACCCGGTCTTTTCGTGTCCGAATTGACGCCCAGCCGGATCGGTAGATCACTGCTGCGGCTTTTTCCTTGCCCCCTTGAGAGTACTTATTCCGCGCCTGAGCCGGGATTCTACGCTGAAGATCGATTCTTGCCTGCGGGCTGTCTCTCGCGGCTTGCGCGTAAGTAGGAGCCTCGAAATGAATTCAATGCGCACCCCGTCTCCCTGGAGCCACTTGCTGAAAATGAAGCTGTCCCTTCTTTGCGTTCTTGCAGGTAACGGCCCCTTTCTTCCCCAATTGCGTCTGGAGGAGCTATGAAACTTTCCCATTTACTCCCCTTCCTGCTGGCCACTGCCTGCGTCCTTTCCGCGCAAACTCCTCCGCCATCGGATCAGGAACCGTCTGCCACGACTTCAGACAAAGGTGAAGAAGCAAAAGCATTGCTCGCCTGCGCCCAGATGGTCATTGACCAACTCAAGGATCTCAAAATTCCGAACACGCGCGGGCTGCGGTTCCAGGGGAAGGTTTCAGAGGCGACCGCGCTTTGCCGCGGCGGCGATCAGGCCCTGCAGTTCCGCGCGACTCCATGGGTGGATTGGACAAATTACTGGGGCACAGGGGATATGTCTTCGCTGCCGACCGGTTTTGTCTCCAAGAAGCTTCCCGCATTGCGCGGTGTTACAGGCGCGCTGCTCGATCTTGAATTGCAGCGGATTGAGCTGATCAAGTTCAATCTGTTTGACAACGCCGGCACGTTCCAGGATTCTGTCGAGGGCCGGAATGGTGTAAGCGGAAGCGCCCTCAAGGTATGGCCGGAGATGCGACTCCAGCCCACGAATCCGTCGTACAAAGATGTGGGAGGCGATGGGTCACAGGTCTGCAAAGGCGATCTCATCCGCTGGCGCACCGTCACCGGAATTTGCAACGACATCCTGAATCCGGCCATGGGTTCCTCGGGCATGTTGTTTGCGCGCAACGTAGAGTTCGAAACTTCCTTCCCCGACCTTGGGCTGAACGAGTTGACGCGCAATCGCCACGGCAACCGCCTGTCGCTCCTGGAGCCCGATCCGCAAGTCATCAGCCGCCGGCTCTTCACGCGCGTCCAGTCGCATCCCGACAAATGCATGGAAGGCTACGGCCTGCCGGGTTACTCCAGGGACGCTAGCTGCGATTACGCCAAGGCGCCCTTCTTCAACGTGTTGGCGGCTTACTGGATCCAGTTCATGACGCACGACTGGTTCTCGCACCTCGAAGAGGGGCACAATCAAGCCGAATACATGAAGGTGGGCTGCGCCACAAAACTGGTAAATAACGTTGAGCAGCCGCTCACGCCCGAGGAAATTCAAAAGCTCGGCTGCCGTCCCGACGATCGAATGGACAAGGGTTATGTTGCCGAGGATTCCCCGCCGGGCACGTTTACTTCGGGAGGGCACACTTATCTTGACCGTGCGCCGAAGACGATGGCCAACACCAACACCGCCTGGTGGGATGCCTCGCAGCTTTACGGCTATGACGATACTTCACGCCGGCGCGTGAAGCGCGATCCGGCCGATCCGGCAAAGCTGCTGCTGGTACCGGTCGAAGGACAACCGGGGCCCGGCTACTTGCCGGTCTTCGGACCGGGCGATCCGATCAATCCGGAATGGGCCGGACAGGAGGCTGCCGGTTTTCCCGACAATTGGACCGTCGGCCTGAGCTTTCTGCATAACCTCTTTGCCCGCGAACACAATTCCTTTGTCACCGAGTTTCGTCGCGTCGCCGCAGAAACGCCCGATGCCGACAGCGGCCTACGCGATCCGGCCACGCCGAAGCAGGTGATTCGCTACAGGGACGTAACTCCAGACGAGTTATTTGAAATTGCGCGCCTGGTTGTTGCAGCGGAGATCGCTAAGATCCACACCATCGAATGGACGCCGCAACTACTCTACGACGAGCCGCTCTACCTGGGAATGAACGGCAACTGGAATGGCCTGCTAGGCGACCAGGGCGGCTTGCTGTCGAAGGCGCTGAGCGACGTTGTGGTGAACAACTTCGGCAAGTCAAAAGACGCTGCCAAGGCAACTGAGTGGTATTCCGTCTTCGCTTCAGGACCGGGAATCTTCGGCCTTGGCAGCAAGGTGCATGGCTACGACATCACCAACCCCAAATACACCAACGGCGGCGTGAATCACTTCGGCTCGCCGTTTAACTTCCCTGAAGAATTCGTCTCTGTGTACCGCCTTCATCCGCTGGTTCCCGATCTGCTCGAGTATCGCGACCTGAAAGCAGACCCCAACAAGATTATCGAACGCATCCCGGTGGTCGATACGTTTCAGGGCAAGGCAACCGATTTCACGCACTCTATGGGCCTGGCCAACTGGGGATTGACGCTGGGGCGGCAGAGGCTGGGCCTGCTCACGCTGAATAACTCGCCGCTCTTTCTTCAAAACCTGAAGATGGGAAGGCTGGACAGCAAGACGCAGCAGATCGACGTGGTGGCGCTTGATATCATTCGCGACCGCGAACGCGGTGTACCCCGCTTTAATGAGTTCCGGCGCCAATATGGGCTGCGGCAACTCACCAGCTTCGACGACTTCATGGATCCCGGCGTCGCCGACGGTTCGCCCGCGAAAGCCGAGCAGGCGGCAACCGTAAAAACGCTGCGCGAGGTGTATGGACAGCACGTTTGCGACGCGTCGAAAGTCATTACCGACGCGCAGGTCAATGCGGATGGCACGCAGATCAACGACTGCCTCGGGCATCCGAACGGAACCCTTGTCGACAACATTGAAGACGTCGACACCGCCGTGGGTTACCTCGCGGAGTATCGGCGTCCGCATGGATTCGCCATCTCTGAAACGCAGTTTGTGGTTTTCATTCTCAATGCGTCCCGCAGGCTTTTCAGCGACCGCTTTTTTACTTCCTGCTTCCGTCCAGAGTTTTATACAACGCTCGGCATCAACTGGGTCAATAACAACGGTCCGGGCCCGGTGCAGATGGAACAGGGCGCCCCAAACGGACATGTGCAGCCGGTATCACCGATGAAGCGGATGCTGATGCGCAACATCCCCGAGTTGGATCAGGAATTGGAGAATGTAGTGAACGCCTTTGACCCATGGGCGCGAGACCGGGGCAAATACTACAGCCTGGCATGGAAGCCGCGCCCCGGCGCAGAGTCCGACGATTCATTCGTGAATCAGTAATCTGCGTTCCAGGAGTGAATGAGAGTTTCAATTGACTCACTTGATGCTCAAAACACAACTCTGACATGCAGCAGCAACGACGGCGGTTCAGACCAGCCGGATTCGGGCGGAGGAAAGATGGCAACGAATACAGTAACCAACTGGTTTGGGAATATCGTTTCGCACCCCAGTGTGATCGTTGAAGCAAACTCGGTTGATGACATTGTCGCGGTCTTGAAGGACCCGGTGAAATATCCCTCGCCCGTTCGCGCCGTCGGATCGAATCATTCGACGGCTCCGTGCGGGGTCGCAGAGGGCGGCACACTGATCCAAATGAAGATGAACCAAATCTTGAGCATTACTCCAACCAGTCTCACCGTCCAGGCAGATGCCGTGCACATCGATATGGCGAAAGCGCTTCAAGCTCAGAATCTGCAATTCTATGTAAACACTGAGATCGGCAGCCTCTCCGCCGGCAGCGCCGCCTGCGCTGGAACAAAAGATGCCTCGTTTCCTGGCGAATACGGACAGGTGGGCTCGTACATCACTGGCGTCAAAATGGTGCTGCCGAGCGGCGATTTGCTTGAGGTCACTGAGGACGCGCAGCCGGACCTGATGCAGAAGGTCCGGTCGAGTTACGGCCTGTTTGGAATCATCTACGAGGTCACTTATTCCGTCCGTCCGCTGACCCCGATGCATGTGCACCACACCACTTACAGCCTTGAGGACTTCATCACCGCTTTGCCCGATCTCAAGGCCTCGAATTACTCGATGATGTACTACATGTTTCCGTTCGAGGACAAAATCACTGTCGAGTTTCGCAAATATAATCCTGGTGCGACCGGCGACCCGAACCACGCTGCCTGGGCGTTGAGGAATTACATCTGGGGCACATCGGGCCCCAAATTTGGCCATGATACCGAGCAGAACATTTCCATCCCGTCCATACGCTACGCCATCATCGATGCTTTCAACGCGGGATGGCGCCTGCAGTTGGAGACCATTGTTTCAAGTGACTACACGCTGCCGCCCGACCAGATCATCCAATATCCGCCCGTATCCAACGACAGCCGCTACACTTTCAGCCTCTTTGCGTTTCCGGAAGATGAATTTCCTGCCGCGGTAACGGCCTTCTACAAATTCTGCAACGATTACTACACGCAGAACGGATATCGCTCCAATCTCCTATATGTGGGATATCGCATCGCCCAGGACCAGAGGTCTCTGCTCTCCTACTCCTATAACGGGAACGTGATGACGATCGATCCGGTATCGACTGCGAACCCTGGGTGGGACGATTTTCTGGCGGCGTACAACGAGTTCTGCGTGAACCTGAATGGCATGCCCCTGCCGAATCAGACGCCGGGCCTGACGCCTGCAATTTTGCAGGGGGCCTATGGCGACAGTTTAAAGGTTCTTGAAGAGACCAGGAAGCAATACGATCCGCAGGACCGGTTGCTGAACGACTACTTCCGTCAGTTGCTTTCTTAGCTGGACTCCTGGATTCGACGAGAAGCGGCAATCAGTCCGAATGCAGTGCGACTTTCGCAACAGGGAGGCCAAGCGCTGAGAGAAGTTCTGCGCTTTCGAGTGCGACCGGGTCGAGGACGGTATGACCAAGCGGACGGACAATGCGGAGACGGAATCTGCCGAGCGGCAGTATTGCGCCCGGTTGATCGAAGTCGCGTTTCCTTCCAGGGTTTGGATTGGCGGGAAAGCGTGCAGCCGGGAAGAACTACGCTCGGCGCTCTCAAGCGATGAACGTTTCAGGCAGCGCACCGCAAAGAGGCTCGCAACCAACCCGGAAAAAGCGACGAACGAAGAGCTGGTTGAGAGAGCCTTTCCTGACACCGTCGAATTGGAAGGACGACGTTACCACCGCGAGCAATTGCTGGATGTGCTGCTGGCCTCGCCAACCATGCGGGCGCGGCTGGCAGAGAAGTATCACTATGCTTCCAACGAGTTGTATTGCGAGCGCCTGGTTGAGACTGCGTTCAAGAAGGGAAAAGACCACGAGAGCGTACGGATCTGTCTGAAGCGATACAAGCATGAAGATGTGCTGCGCCGGGAGCTTCAAGCAGGAAGTGAGAGTTTCCGGGAGCAGGTGGGAAAGGCATGCGGATATCCGCGCAGCTCATGGTGGCTGGAGCTGTACTGCAGGCGGCTCGTGGAGACGGCCTTCCCGGCAGCCGTCGAAATCGAGGGCAGATTCTTTCACAAACACGAGTTCCGCAAAGCGCTGGAGGAGGATAAGGAACTCCTGCAAAGGGTCGCGTCCAGAGATTCGAAGGATTCGGAGGTTTCGAGCGTCGAGGAGTTGCTTGAGCAGTTCTTCCCCTCCCGGGTGCAAATTGGGGATAGGTTTTATTCGAAAGACGACTTGAGCACGGTGCTTCCGTCAAATCCCAAACTGCAGCAGCGTCTCGCGGCGAAAACTTACTTTACGCCAAGCAAGTGGCTGGTGGAGCAAGAGATGCTCGCAAGGGGAGTATGGAGCGGCGACCCGGCCAGCGGTGATATATACACGATTGTCGCGGACAGGGCGTTGACCGGTGTTTGCTTCTCCGGCGGCGGAATACGGAGCGCTACGTTCAATCTGGGAGTGCTGCAGGGCTTCGCTCAGCTGGGCCTGCTGCCGCACATTGACTACCTCTCCTCGGTCTCGGGCGGCGGATATGTTCATGAGTTTCTGGCCGGCTGGATCCTGCAGAATGGCAGCAAGTCAAAGGTGATCGATGAGCTGATTCCGCAGGCAGAGCCGGGGTGTTTGCCGCGTGCTCCTGAACCGATCCAGTGGTTGAAGAGATATTCGAGTTACCTGACGCCGTCGCGAGGGGTCTTTTCAACAGACACCTGGACTGCAGTGGCCATCTGGCTCAGAAATACCATACTCAACCAGGTGCCGATTCTGACTGCGTTTGCGTGCGGCATCTTTCTCGTCCATATGCTGATACCACGGCCAATTGAAGGCTGGAAGTACGGCTATTGGCACGGAGCAGTGCTGGGGCCGCGCGGGTGGCTCTTTTCCGGCATCGCGTTGGGACTCTACGCGGCTGCCTCGGTCTTTTATTTGTGCAGGAATCTTTACCGCCAGGAGCGCAGAGCGGCGAAGGATGTGGGTTCGGTCGATGACCTGCTTACGAACGGAGGAGTCGTCGGCAAGATCATTCTTCCCTGGATGGCTTCGTCGGCGTGGCTGAGCTATTGGGTGCAGATGCCGTCCGCGCATCACGGGTGCCCATTCCTGCTGCCGATCGCCTACCTCTCGCTGCTGATGCTGGTCGCGGTCGAGGGCGTAATTTTCGCGGGAGGAGCGCAAAAGGCATACCAGAGCCTGAACCCCGAAGCCGGTTGGATCCGCAAGGGACGGGGGTTTATCGGGTTCGCGCTGGGTGGCCTGCTGGCGACAGCGTTCGCCGTTGCGCTTGGCTGGGCGGCAATGGAAGCTACCCGGTGGAGTTCAACGGCGCTCAGTCATTGGATTCATGTCACGCTGGGTGCGCGGTACGGAGCAGCAGCGCTCATGATTGACGCCTGGCGGATTCGCCTGGTCATGCTTCCAGGCCTGTTGCTCAGCATGCCCTATGTGGCAATCGAACTGACTGTTGGTCTTTTGGGGCGCGATTACTGGAGCATGCGCCGCGAATGGCTGTCGCGATTGCGGGCGTGGTCAATGCTCTATGCCCTGCTGTGGGCCGGCGTTTTGACCCTTGTCTTTCTGGGTCCCTACGTCGGGTATTACATCAAGTTCAGGGGCCTTGCCTGGATATGGTCAGCCGTGATCGCGTTTGTGGCTTCGCACGGCGCAACCGTCTTCGCAGGCTGGAGCGCCAAATCGGATGGCAAGAGGATGCAAAGCGGATTCCTGGGTCTGAAGCCCATGGATATGCTGGCGCTTGTCGCCGCGCCAATCGCCATCGTGAGCCTGCTCCTTGGTCTTTCGTTCGCGTCGTCAATTGCGGTGGACAAGACCGCGGAGGTCGTGCGGGTCCAGGCATGCGCCGGCGCGCCTGTGTCGAGCGTTCCCTGCCAACTGGACCATCTAGCGGCGGGCATTCCCACTCCGAAGGAGTTCCTTGCTGCCGACGGCCTCTGTCTTCTTTCCATGCTGTTTGTATCCGCGCTGTTGGGATGGCGGGTCGATATCAATGAGTTTTCAATGCACACGTTTTACAAGAACCGTCTGTCGCGATGTTATCTTGGAGCGACAGTGCCGGGAACAAGACAGGCCGATCCGTTTACGGGCTTTGACGACCGTTCTCGGGTGAAGAATGCCGCGGGCCAGATGCGAGAGCACCCGCCGCTCATCTGCGACCTGCTGCCGGTTGGATATCGAACGGCCAGGGGGCGCGAGGGCAAGTATGATGGACCGTTTCCGATCTTCTGCACCACGCTGAATCTGACCACTGGAGAGGATCTGGCAACGCAGGAGCGCAAGGGAACAAGCTTTTCATTTACGCCTCTGCTCACCGGATACACCATGCCATGGACAGATGGACAACCCCACAATAGGGTGAGCTACAACGGCTTTGTGCCGACCGATGAATATGCTTATCGGAACGGCGGCATTCATCTTGATTCGGCGGTGGCGATTTCGGGCGCGGCGCTGAATCCCAACCAGGGTTACAACAGCAATCCGGCGCTCGCATTCTTGATGACTTTCTTCAACGTTCGACTCGGCTGGTGGATTTCGAACCCGCGAAAGGTAGACGCCTGGCCCGCGTCCACTGGCCGGTCTACACCGCAGTTTGCCCTCGTACACCTTTTCAAGGAGTTGTTTGGAAAGGTGGGCGATGGAGCCAAATACGTGAACCTGAGCGATGGCGGCCACTTTGAGAATATGGGGCTCTATGAGCTGGTGCGCCGACGGTGCAGGCACATCATCGTTTGCGACGCGGAGTCCGATCCGGAAATGAAGTTTGACGGGATGGGTGCGGCCATCACCAAATGCAGGGCGGATTTCGGAGCGGAGATCGATCTCGATCTGCGCCCGCTCAGGATGCAGGAGGAAACGAACTATAGCAAGGCACACTGCGTGGTGGGAACAATCCGGTATCCTCCGCCGAAAGGACAGGGGGCCTCGGCGCGGGTCGCAACATCGTGCCATTGCTTGGGTGATGAGAGCGACGACGGATACACCGGTGTGATCGTATACATGAAGACATCGCTGGTGGGCGATGAGCCAGCAGACTTGCTGGCACACCAGCTGAAGTGCCCGGCCTTTCCGCAAGATTCGACAGCCAACCAGTGGTTTACCGAGACCTTGTTTGAAGCCTATCGACGATTGGGGCACCACGTCGCGATGACCACCATCCGCCCGGCGCTTCCTCCTTTGGATACGCGCGTGAACCGCCCGCAGGATATTCCCAGGCTGTTCGATCGCATGTACTCAATCTGGTATCCGCGCACCCCGGAGATGGAGAAATACCTCAGCGATCATCTCAAGCAATACGAAGCGATTCAGGGTGAATTGCGCGAACGGAAGGAACTCCTTGGGCTCGAAGACGCGCTAAGTGATGCCAGAAAGTCAGATGACCTACCGAGTCGGATCGCCACGCAAAGCGCATACAGACCCGCCAACCTGCCCTTTGTGAGCTGGAATGCCCCGGCCGATCCCGTGGGAAGTGACCTCTATGCGGCGCAGTTTGCTTCCTCGCTTCTGGACTTTATGTACACCGTGTATACGAACCTGCAGCTGGCATTCCCCGATAACCGGGTATCGCCGCACGCGGAGTGGTGGATTTGCCTGTTCCGCCGATGGTGCCGCGTCGATCTGTTGCAGGACAGGTGGGCGGCGCGCCAGGCCGTCTACTCAGAGGAGTTCAGATTGTTTGCGAAACGGGAGCTCGGTCTTCCGTAGGATGCATAACAGGCGAAGCCAGCTTACGGGAAGCTCCGACAATTCGGGACTCCAGTGAAGGAAGATGGGCGACATTGTCTCGCCAAGCGAGAATGCCGGACCTGATGACGGCAGCCGGCACACTGCTGCCGTCGTTGATTCAACAATTCGTACGCTCGACGATGTCCACATCGGGCACAAACGAAGCCGTCCGGCCAACGACAGGCCGTCAGGTACTCTTGGCAGGTTTCCTCGGTGGCGAAGTCGCTTTGAAACTGCCGTAGCGTCTTGGGAAATGACGGTCTGGGCACCCCTCCACGCTACCTATTGGGGTATGCTGAGTCAACCAGATAGACAGAAGATCGCTAGTGGATCCGTAATGGACTGAACGGTTTAGATCGTGGGTGCTAAGTTGATCGGCAGGCAGATCCTATTCGGGACAACTCCGATACTGCGCCAAGGCTGATCTGTTGGTAAGCGTCCGGTTGTGGCCGTGACGCTGAGGGTGTTCAGCGAATTCCGCCGTGGGTCCGTTTCAGTGCAAGCCACTTTTGATATATAGATTCGACTTCGGCGATTGTGGTGTCGAACCAGGTGCTCCATTCTGCGGGCGGTATTTGAAATCCGTGGCAGACCTCATTCATGCAGTTCTTTATGGCCAGAAAGCCGGCACTAGCTTCATCGCGATCATCGATGGATGGCCATCGTGCGATCACCTGTTGCAGATCATCGGCTTCAATGCCCAAGCGGGAGTGCTTTTCCCAATCGTCGACGTGTGCAGCCGTCGCCTTCATGCACTGGAGTACGATGTTCTGCTCTTTTGCGGATAAACTCTCGATCGCCATACGTGTTGAAGTAATTATCTCCCAGTTGAGAACTCAACCGATGCGGTCGCCGTTGCGAGATTTCGGAGTGATCGAAGTATCCACGTATCCCTCAAGTGGACACTTGAGATCAGGCGAGATCGTTCTGAGGTGCAGCGACATTCCAGGGCAGCAGCTCCTGGATGCGGTTGATCGGGTGATCGGCGATTTGTTCGAGCACGCGGCGGAGGTAGAGTTCCGGATCAAGCCCGTTCAATTTCGCCGTTCCCAGCAGCGAATAGATCGCGGCTGCTCGTTCGCCACCCGCATCGGACCCACAGAACAAGAAATTCTTCCTGCCCAAGGCGACAACGCGCAGAGCCCGCTCGGCAGCCGAGTTGTCCATTTCGATCCGGCCATCGTCGAGGTAACGCGTGAGGGCGCGCCAGCGCGCCAACGCATAGCGGATCGCCGCAGCTGTGTCAGATTTGCGTGAGAGCTGTGCAAGGGTTTTGTTCAGCCAGAGATGGAGTTCTTCGACCAGCGGTCCAGCCCGTGCCTGACGAACCTGGCATCGCAGATCGGCAGACTTGCCGCGGATCTCGCGTTCAATATCGTAGAGTGCTCCGATACGCTGGATAGCTTCGGCCGCGATTACCGAGCCGGTGGCCACCTGGATGTCGTAAAACTTGCGCCGAACGTGCGCCCAACATGCCGCTTCGACAATCCTGCCGCCCTCATACAGATGATGAAAGCCGGCATAGCCATCAGCCTGCAGAATACCGGCGAAGCTGCTTAAATGCTGCCGGGGATGTTCGCCCTTGCGATCTTCCGTGTAGGCGAACCAAACGGCTGGGGGCACATCCAGGCCCGCAGGGCGATCATCGCGCACATATGTCCACAGTCTTGCCGTCTTGGTCTTGCCCATCCCCGGCGCCAGAACCGGTACCGGCGTGTCATCGGCATGGAGCTTGTCGGCTGCCAACACATGCTTGCGAATCTGATCGACCAGCGGAGCCAGCAGATGGCTGGCAGCGCCCACCCAGTCGGCCAGGGTAGAGCGATCCAGGTCGATGCCTTCCCGCGCGAAGATCTCCGACTGGCGATAGAGCGGAAGATGGACAGCATACTTCGAGACCAGCACATGCGCCAACAGGTTCGGCCCGGCAAGTCCGCGTTCGATGGGCCGCGATGGTGCAGGAGCTTCCACAATGACATCGCACTTGGTGCAGGCCATCTTCACGCGCACATGGCGGATCACCTTGTAGGTCGCGGGCACGCGCTCCAGAATCTCGGATACGTCCTCGCCTAACTTGCGCAACTGGCCGCCGCAGTCCGGGCATGCATCTTCGGCGGGCAGATGCGTGTGCACCTCGCGCGGCAGATGCTCCGGCAGTGGGCGCCGAACCGGCTTGACCTTCGCTGGAGCGCTTGCCTCTGTGGATGCTGTGACGCGCTCGGCTCGTTGCGTCTCTAGTTCTTCGAGCTTCAGTTCCAACTGCTCGATCTCGCGGCTGACCTTCTCGATCTTGGTGCCGAAGATCATCCGCCGCAGCTTGGCGATGACCAGCTTCAGATGCTCGATCTCGTTGTCGCGGCTGAGGAGCTTCTCTTGCTGTGCGGCTAGCGCTTCGTCCCTGGTGAGAATCTCCTTCTGCTGCGCAGCAATCAATGCCTCCAGAGCTACGCGATCCAGAGAACTCAGATCAGCAGATGCCGAATGGGGAGAAGCCATCGCAGTGAGTATGCCACAGATGACGCGGAGTTATAGATCAAAAATGCGTGAGTCATCCTGCCAACTGTGGTTCCCATGTTCTCTGTGGCTGGCGCCAGTCAATGCCTTCCAAAAGCATAGATAACTGCGCACGTGTCAGAGCTACGGTTCCACTTGTTGCCTGCGGCCATACGAAACGTCCGCGCTCTAATCGCTTCTGGAAGAGACATAGGCCATCGCCATCGAACCAAAGCAATTTTATGAGGTGACCACGCTTGCCGCGGAAGACAAAAACATGGCCAGAATAAGGCTGCTGTTCCAGCACTGTCTCAACCAACGAGCTGAGCCCTTGAAAGCCGCGCCGGAGATCGGTAAATCCGGCCGCGATCCAGATACGTGTGCCTGTCTTCAGTTCGATCACCGCAACAGGCTCCCTAGGACGACACGTACAAGTGCTGGATCGACGCCGCTCTCCACACTCACCAATGCGCGGCCCGGCAGCTCGATGTGGATCGAACCAGAGGGAGTCAAAACCGGAGAGGCTTCACGCGGTGCCAACACGCTGTCCGACTCGCCGGTCAGCGTCACCGGCAAGAGCTCAGTTCGTGACTCGCCGGAGGCCCAGCCAACACCCTTGCGGTGCTCGAATCGCCACTGGAAAACCTGGTTGGCGTTGACTCCGTTCTCGCGCGCCACGCGGGCAATCGATGCGCCCGGCACAAGCGTAGCTTCAACGATCCGCCGCTTCTCCTCCGCCGTGCGATGTACTCGCTTCGTCCGGCCTCCGCCTCCTGCCCCAACTTCAATCGAATCGCTCACAAGAAGATCGTCGGCCACGCAGACGCCAATGTCTATACGGCCAGACCCGGACGCTTACATCTGTTGTGTGGCCCGGGATGCACCGCTTCTTGGCCCGGTCAGTGGCTTGGTCACTGAATGTTTGTAGAGATTCGCACGCACAGCTGCGGTGGCAAAGATCACCTCTTCCTCGAATGTTGCCGAACGCAAGTCGACTGGAAAACTGCATTCGTGAATCCGCGAAGCAGGTCGCTGGATGCAGCGCGAGATCGGTTCCGCGCGGGTGTGGCGACCTAACCGTTGAGGCTGGCTTTTGGCAAATTCCTTAATCTGTCACAGTCTTGCGTATAGTCAGCATTCGGTGTACTTTGGGTTCCATCCAGTTACCCAAGTAGAGAGGGAATACTATTTCCCCTTCAGTCGAGGACATCTGCAAGCTGTTCGTCAAAGACTCTGCGAAGATCGCAAATTGCAACGAATTCCTTCAGGCTGTCGCCGGAAAGGTCGGCATCGAGTATGGCCTAGATCTAAAGGGTGAGGAGATCCCCCGGCTCTGCCGGGGTGGCAGTAGCAGTTTGACATTTACGGGAGTCCATCCAAGAAACTCCAGACGTGAGCCGACCAAAGCACACGTCAAGGAGAAACTGGATGGACCAATTGGAGAGTCTAAGCCACTCGGTATGGGAGTGCAAATACCACGTAGTCCTTTATCCCCAAATGCCGCCGCAAGGTGCTGTATGAAAGGCTTCGGCAGCATTTGGGCGAGGTGTTCCGGCGTCTGGCCGAGCAGAAGGAAAGCCGGGTATTGGAAGGCCACCTGATGCCGGACCATGTGCATATGCTGCTTTCGATTCCGCCCAAGTATGCGGTGTCGGAGGTGGTGGGTTTCATCAAGGGCAAGAGCGCGATTCACCTGGCGCGGACCTACGGCGAGCACAAGCAGAATTTCGCAGGCCAGCATTTCTGGGCGCGCGGGTATTTCGTGTCGACGGTGGGGCGTGACGAAACGGTGATTCGCGAGTACATCCGCAACCAAGAGGTTGAGGACAAGCGACTGGACCAACTGCAAGATGTGGAAGTAGCCACCGAAAGGTGGCCCCAATAACGTCGGGGCCGCGTTAGCGACCCCGCTCAAGCCGCTTTGAGCGGCTCACACAATAAAGCCCCCGGCTCTGCCGGGGGTATTGACAGATGCTTCGCTCAACTCCTCCCACAGGAAGTCCTCGTACTCTTGTCCGCCTGTGGCCGGTATATCCGCCGGCTCGTAGTTCTTTTCAATTTCTAATGCGGCGGCGAGGCTTTTCATGGCCGCGTCGCCGACATTACCGAAGACCTCGCGAGCGTAAGACCGGTCATACGATTTCAGCACCGTGATGAGCCGATCTCCAGCCTGCTCTTCGAAGAACACTTCCTGCTGCGGCATTCGCAGCCTCCCCCGTTCCATTATTGATCATTCTAAGTGGACCTACCTCTCCTCTTCGCAAAGGGGGCGAACATGCAGACGTCCCCGATTCGATCTGGCCCTCCCCGCGCGGAAAGCACTCCTAGGTTCACCCGCAGGGTGTCTGCGGTTTGAGTGGATTCTGCGCTCCATTTGCGCTCTGTTAATCGGATTTAGACTGCTTTGCACGGTCTAAGGTGTCATCCGCTGACCTGCATGTTGTTGAAAATACGTTTGACTGATAATTCGAGTCCTACCTGAGGCCAAATGGTCCGATTCCGCGCCCCAGTTTGCAGACGATGTCTGCGGGATTCCCACCGGAAAAACTTCGGACTGATACCCATCAACGCGCGATCAATGAATAATACCTTAATGAACACTTCGGCGTGTTGGGCTGGTGCAGGACGTGTCCGATCAGCCGGTTTTTACGGCCGAGTGGCCTGTATTTGTAGACACTGCCGGCCTGTCGGTCGAATAAGCGCGTTATCACCCATGGACCTATGGGGCCCCTTGACCGCGATGCCCGCCGCTTGGTTGGACGGCCATCTTTTCCAAATCGCCATAGACGCACTCCCACTTTTGACGCGACTCGAAGGTCACATTCGAGGTAGACTCATTCCGACAGAATTTATGAGACAAACCAGATTCATCGCAATGACATGTATCTCGGTTGGCGCTGCCGTGCTGCTCGCGACCGGTATCGCTAGCTTACGGGCGCAGGGACCGGACGGCGGCCGAACTGCTCAGGCGCTATTTGCTGCCCTCGATACCGACAAGGATGGAACGCTGACACGGCCCGAGCTGGAGTCCGGCTTCAATTCCTGGTTTACCGCCTGGGACACGACTCATAGCGGGACCCTGACCCAGCCTCAGATCCTGGCCGGAATCAGCAAATTGCTGCCTGCGCCGCCCGCGGTCAAGCCTGGGCAATCCAACACTTTCAACCCGGCGGGTAATTCGACGCCGTTCCCCGCACCGCAAGCGGCTGTGGACGCCATGATGGCAGCCTTACCCACTACCCCGGGCAGGAAGCCGATGCACCCGCGCAGGGTGCTGGTGATGGCGCATACGGGCGCGGGAGGGTTCGTTCATGCCTCCATCCCGCTGGCTGCGAAGACGGTGGAAGCGCTGGGAAACCAGGGCGGTTTATGGACCACGACGGTCAGTTACGACGCGGCGGATATCAACACCAATAACCTCAAGAAATACGACGCCATTTTCCTGGACAGCACAACTGCGTGCTTTCTTGACGATCCGGATCCCGCAGTGACGGCCGCGCGGCGAGCGGCGTTCCTGAGTTTCGTGAGAGGCGGAAAAGGTATTGCCGGCATCCACGCGGCGACAGACTCCTATCACACCGATTGCCTGGCAAGTGAGGCCGCTGCAAAGAGCGGCAGTCCCGGGCTGAATATCGGGGCGTTGGTTTTAGCCGCCCGGCTGGTCACGGCAGCGGACAAGGATAGTGACGACACCGTCAGCCGGCAGGAGTGGACTGCCCTTGCCGACGATTGGTTCCAAAAGTTGGATACAGGCAATACGGGGAAGGTCACCCGCGCCGATTTTGTGGCGCACTTCAATTCGTTGTTGCCGCCGCCGGACATGCGTCTTCTAGGCCTGGAATCGAAGCCTGTGCTGCAATGGCCGGAGTTCAACAAGCTGATTGGCGGTTACTTCAAATTTCACTGGCCCGATCCGCAACTGATTTATGTCAAGATCGATGATCCGAACAGTCCTTTGACGGCTATGTTCCATGGCAAGGAGTTCGAGATCCACGACGAGACATATACATTCCAGCAGGAATCGTTTTCGCGCAGGAACGTGCATGTGTTGACGAGTATCGACTACGACAAGATGAGCGCTGAGGATAAGGCGAAGGAAGCGAATCCGCGAAGCGATGGCGATTATGCCTTGAGCTATATTCGCCGCGAGGGCAAGGGGCGAGTGTTCTACGAAGGGCACGGCCACAGCGATCGGGTATATGCCATGACGCCGATGCTGGAACACCTTCGAGCTGGGATTCAATACGCGCTGGGCGATCTGAAAGCGGATGACAGCCCCTCAGTGAAATAAGCTGTCCGCTGAAACAAACCAGGGAAACTGGACTGCACCCTGCGCTGAGAGACGCCGAGATCCGTTCATTGCGGAAACTCCGACAGGCTACGATGAGGCGCCCCTGTGCAGGCCGATGCACCGGTTGCGCGCGGTCAGGGAACGAGTTGAGCCCCGTTAACCGCACCGCTTGCCAGTCAGATTCAACGAGAAAATTATGGCGAGCACCAGACTTTTC
>CAVZNB010000009.1:0-52198 GCA_963776535.1 uncultured Acidobacteriaceae bacterium
TACAAAGCAACCGCGTCATTGGTCCGCGCGTATGCAAATATCGCCGATGAATTGGAGCCTGCCGGGTACAGCAGTGGCGACGTTTCCCGCATCAAGCAACAGATAGACCATTACCTGGATGTTCGCGAAACGATTCGGAGAGCAAGCGGAGAAAGTCTGGACGTAAAGGCTTATGAGGCGGATATGCGGCACCTGATCGACACGTATATCGAGGCGGATGAGCCACGCAAGATTTCGCCGTTCGACGGGATGGGGCTTCTCGATCTGATTGTAAAGACAGGGATCGCAAATGCCATCACTTCGCAGCTCGGTGGTTTAAAGGGCATCCGCTTACGCTGGTACAGTTGTCGCTTTTGGCGCGCTCGATGCCTATTGAAGGTCTCCGGCAAGTTCTCAACGGGAAGCTCTACGACATCAGGGATCTTTCAGAAGCCCGCCGACGCGACCTGGTCACGCTGGCGGAGCCGCTCATCATTACCGCCAATCAATCAATTATCGACAACCTAAGAAAGCATCCCAAGGACATTTACGCTCTTTCCCCGAGACAGTATGAAGAATTGGTCGCGGAACTTCTGAAGGACATGGGCTACGACGTCGAACTCACTCCGGCAACGCGCGATGGAGGTAAGGACATTCTTGCATTCGTCCAAACGCCGGCAGCTAAACTCCTTTGCCTTGTTGAGGCAAAGCGATATCGAATGGATCGAACGGTCGGAGTCGAGCTTGGTCCGAGGACTGTATGGCACTCTGCATGACTACAAGGCAAATAGCGCCATGATGGTCACCACTTCACATTTTTCCCCTGATGCAATTGCCTTTGAGCAGAGGCATCAATTCCAGCTTTCGCTCAAGGATTATGGCGATCTTGCTTCTTGGATTCAGAAATATCGAGGCAACGCCTAGGCTCCCGCGGAAAAAGGTGCGTACGAACCGTGACTTAGGATAGGAAAGCCCGTGAAAGGAAGGTCGAGCTTGGAATTGGATAATCTGTGGCGATTGTTGGACTCAGTTCAGGAGCAAATCCGTGCTTTCGACGTCAAGGCACAAGTAGCGGTCGGGATCAATGGGGTGCTTATCGGGTTCTTGATTTCGCAATTGATGAAGGACGCTGAACTCGGCGGTCATAATTTTCACCTGCGCCTTCTGGCTGCCTTAGGACTCACAGGTGCATCCATTCTCGCTTCTGTTGCGGCTGTCATTGTAGGAGTGAGGGTCATCCATCCCCAACTGCATCTGCGACAGCCGAGTTCTATGATTTTTTTCTGCCACATTGCCAATGAGTGCGGTAGGGATTTTGCTCGTGGTGGGCTGAACCTTTCAACACTCACTGATGAAGAAATCAGTTTGGACGTCGCCAACCAAGTGGCGGTCAATTCCTATATCTGTGATGTAAAAGCAAAGAGGTGCAGATTCGCGCTGCTGGCGACGGCTGGAGCATTTTTGCTTTATTCGCTATCCGTCATCCCGTCCGCCAGCATGGCATTCAGCGTAGCGCGCGCACAACAACTACCGCCCCAGATCCAAACACTGCCCATAGTACCCGTAGTTAGCGACGCTCACACCTCAGCATCGACGCGCGCTTGGTCTGATCGTTATGCGGTTCCTCTCGGAACCGTAATCGGCGCTGTGATTGCGCTTTTGGGAGTTGGCATCACGCTATGGGGTAGTCGGACAAATGCAAAGGAACAGAACGGTCTTGAGTCGCGCATGAAGCTCGCAGATTTCCGCGAAAGTTGGCTCAACAATCTCAGGAATACGATTTCGGAACTGACAGGTGTCGTGTTGACCGCCCCGAACATGTCGGACACTGAAACTCTCCGGAGAGCTGCCGAGCTTGCAACACGAGCGAAACTTCTCATGAACAAGCACGACGAAAGATATCATGAATTCATCTCTCTTCTTGATGCGATCGTAAATAATGACAATAGCGAATCTCGGTTCAAACTTGCTACGGATCTGACCGCTGTTGTGCAAGACATTCTCAAAGCCGAGTGGAACGTTCTCAAGCGAGACTTAGAGTATCAACCTCCACGAGTTCGACGATGAGCATCGCAACAACGCCAACGCTATTCAAGATGGATACCCAGCCGGTCAAGAGACGGCTTCAACTCGCTCTCGTTCATCAATGCGATTTGATTGAATCTCGCACGCCCGACCGGACTATATAGGGGCAACTGCTGGAGCAAATATAAGAGCAGCGCCTCTCGTGCAGGAATGCGAATTGAGCCATCAGACATTCCATAGTCCATCGCAATGGCGTTTCGCTGACTTTCCGACAAATGAGGCGCCGGCGCAACCTGCACCGCAACCTCTGTGTGCCAAGAATGATCCAACGCTGGATCGGCACCATCTGCTGACTCTAATTCGATCTCGCTGATGCGCGACAGTACGAAATCACGAAACTCCTGTCTTCGGAAGCAATAGCTGCGCAAATGCCAGCGAACTCCGTCAAAGACAAGGGCGTGGGGACTGATGGATCGCGTTTCTGGTTCCGGATGATGCATGGACTGGTATCGAATCGCAACTCTTTCTCGATTTCGGATTGCAGCCAGGGAGCTACGCAAGATTTCAAAGTTAACGCGACGGGTTGGCAACCGAATCACTCCGTTCGGCGGATACCACCCTAGGAAGGTCGCCTCTTTAGGTAGCATGCCCCCCTCCACCTGTCGGACTGAATTGAGGAAGGTATAGGGATTTAAGGGGCCGGTCACGGAGCGGAACGGACGACTAGCGATGAATGCCTTCTGTTGCTTGTCGTAATGGAAGTTTCCTGGCGCAAGTTGTTGATAAGCCGCCAGATCCATGGATGCCTGTGGGACCGAAATCCCGAAATAGCTGGTCAAATCAGATCGGTTGAGTCGTCCATCCCAGAGGAGTCGGAATTCGATGAATTCGAAGCGGCGCTCTTGACCCCAGCGACGTGAAGGAGCCCGCTCTTCAGGTTTATCCACATATTCCATTCGAAAACCAGTATAATTATTTTACCCATAAAGTTTTTAGATGGATGTGGGGAGTGCCACGATAGGTAACTCCAGCCGATGAGGCCGAATGTAGGAGCGAGAACGATGGCGACTAGAACCTGGAACAAGGAGCGGGCGAGCAAACGGATCGAAGCGAGAATGAACGAGCTCCCCGCGAAAGACGTCGAGATCAAGGAATACGTGCGGGACACCGATCTCACAGAATTGCCGATGAATGTGGCGTATCGAGTTAATGGAGTCCACCTTTATGCGGACATTCTGAATCTGGCAGCGATGTTGAATGTCACGGATTATGAGGGTGAAACTTGCCACAAGCAGACGCTCAGATTTCTTAATCTGCACTATCGCGCAGTTTATCGAATTCTCCAGCGAACCGATGCGATTTTCGTCGACTTTCATAACCAGCGCCTCCATTCAGTTGTGGCGAAGCCTTATGACGAAGAGGCAGCTCGGGTTCGTAAGGCTGTTGCGATTGCCCAGTTGATTATCGACGTGCTAGCAAAGACCGGCGAGGATGCGAATCACCCATCTGCCCAAGTTCGAGTTGGCGTTGATACGGGCAAGGCGTTGGCCGTCAACAATGGTCGACGCGGTCATCGCGAGCCGCTGTTTCTCGGGGAGCCAGCTAATCATGCTGCGAAACGATCGACGGGGGGCAATCGTGCAGGAATCTATCTGACAAACAAGGCGAGGAAAGCGATCTCTCTCAAGGAAGTGCCGAATGAGGATGTGACGGCACTTTCGCAGGAGGAAATCACAGATTGCCAGCAGAAAGCGAAACTGGGTGTGACAGTCGAAGACGTCGTCAAGGAATGGAAGGAGGATCTCGAAAAGAACCCTATCGGAGTCTTCGAGTTCTCTGCACACACCCCCCCTTATTCGACCCTCGATCTTGAAACACTAAGCGCGAAGAATTCACGTCGCCAGGATGGCGCCACCATCTACGCTGATCTCGACGGCTTTACCAACTACGTCTCCAAAAACATCAGCGACGACAAGAAAGCTAGCCGCGACGGATCATAGGTCACTTGTTGCCCGTCCTGCTTCTGTACAGTGACAAGATTCTCTTTCGGGTTTGTGCTGACAACGCGCGCGTAGCTTCGGCTCTCGATGCCATGCTCTTTACTGCCACGGGTGTAATGCAGGACATCTCCCGGCTGATAGCGGCTGGCCCACCCTCTGTCTGCGCCGGTCATATCATTGCGCGGCGTGAGCACGCGCATGGAATGATCGGTTTTGTCCACGACGCCAAGCGCCTGCAATTCCTGCCGCACGGCCTGATTGATGGCGCGGCGCGAAGCATTATCGGGAGAGACGATGAGCGTGTTTTCAGGGCGGTCGGCATAGCTTTTGGCGATAGCCGCGATCCGTTCCTGCGGGTCAACAATCTCCGTAATGCGTCCCTGCTGCTGAAAGCATCTCGACGCCGATGGCAGTCTCATTGTTGGACAGATGCTCGACCGCTTTCCAGCAATCCGGGATCTTTCTGGCGGATGATTTGGTCAAGCTGGGCGGTCTTCATGCCCGCTCTGCTGCAACTGCTCGAAGGGCTTTCCGGCATCGACGCCCTGATGCTGCCGAGTGTCGCCAATCAACAGCACCTTGTCCTGCGGGGCAATTTTGCTCAGGAAGTCGCGCATCTGCTGAGTCGATGCCAGAGAGGATTCATCGACCATGTAGAGATGCTTCCTCGCAGGATCGCCGGCGGCTTGCTGACCGCTGCCTGCGAGGAAGCGTTGCAACGTGTCCGCCTTGATTCCAGCATCGCGAAGCTGCTTCGCGGCACGCGAAGTCGGCGCAAAACCCTCCACGGCGTAGCTGTTCTGTTCGGCTCCTTCGCGTATAGCCGCCAGGACCGAAGTTTTGCCGGAGCCGGCCCGCCCCTGCAAACCCTGTATGCGATCGCGTGAGGTAAGAACTTCCTCAACAGCTCTTTTCTGTGCGGGATTGAAATCAGGACGCGAATCCACGAGCGGAACTGCGGTCTCAATCGGCATGATCTGCGGCGCGCGGCTCTGTCCGTCCTGTACCTTCTGGACGATTTCACTCTCGGCCTTGATGGTGGCCGCCGTCGTGAATCTGCGTCCGGCCTTCGTGGGCATCATCGGCAATTTTCTTGAATTCGCCGGAGGCGAGACGCGCCTCGAAGCTGGCGCGGACCTCCGGGTAAGTCATCTCTCCCATCCCCCGGCGCAAGGCATCGACAAAGAGCGCCCGTTCGTCCACGATAGCCTCCCGCTCGAAGCCCTTATCGCGGGCAAAGGTGACTGCCTCTCGTACCTGCTGGTGCCGCTCCTGCTCTGGTCGCTCCTGCGCCTGTTCTCTCCTGCGCTCCCGTGCCTCGGCCACCACACGGTCGGCCTGATTGCCGAACTCATCAGCGATCTGCCGATGAGCCGCCAGGACTTGATCGGGAGACAGGATGACTTTCTTATCGCGAGTGTTGTGTGCGGCAATCTGCGCGGCCGCCGGCCCGGTAAAACCGCTTCGGGACAAGGCCTCTTCGATCTGTTGGCGTCGCGGACTGGACGCATCAAGATATTCCTGGGTGTAGCCTTTGATGTCCGGTGCTCCGCTCTTTCCGGCTTCGATTTCATAGCCGAGAGAGCGGAGCTTGTAGGTGAGATGGGATTGATAAACAGCCGTAGCGAATTGCTGGCTCTCAAACAGAGAGTGCGGCTGCAAGGCCCGCATCTTTCCATTCTCGCGCTCGGTCATATTGAAGACAACAACGTGCGTGTGGAGCTGTGGAGCGGCGTATCCGTCTACGGGACGCGCTGTGTCATGTTCGAACTTCGCCGCCGACAAACTGCCCGGTTGTCTCGGCGGGATGATTGCCTCCGATGCGGGCCTGCGTATACCGCTCCAACTCATTCAAGGCGACATTGACAGCCTCTCGATGCGCCTCACGCACACGATCATCGCCGCCGACAAGTGCGGTCAAAGAGATGGACTTGGGAGCGGAGAATGTCGCATCCCAACCTGCGCGATGCTCGACCGGGGAGACCATCTCTCCCTCGGCATTCCGGTATTCATGGACTGTGCGATGCGATACCAACTGCTTGCCGGTCTGCGGATGCTGGCCTTCGGAAAGCCGCGCGAACTCCTCGGCTCCCACAGCTCCCGATAGTTCGAACTTGTCCGCCAGTTTCCCATGCCACTCGCCCTGAATAGTGTCGCCCTGCTTCCAATAGTTCTGCTCGGCGGCGGTGAACTCTTTGGCGTGATAGGTCTGTGCCTGGCTTGCGGAGAGCGGTTTCGAGATGGTCAGCATGGCATCACCTCAACCGTCGCAGTAATCACGATTCTGTTCTTCGTCGGGCATCAGGAACGGCGGAAAGCTCCGGTTCGATCTGCTTCTGAAGCCGCAGGTTCGATGGGCTCGGAAGACGGAGCGGAGGCTTCCGGCTCCTGCTTCAGTTCCGCCTCCGGCCTGCCGCCGCGCAAGCGCTTTGGGGTCGTAAGGCAGCTTGTCGTTCGGGCCGCTCGCGCAGTTCGAAGCCCTTGGCAACTTCCGGCATATTGAAGTACGGAAATGAAAAATGGGTCACGTAATTCTGATATTTCATGATAGGCATGAAGGTCGGGGAGGCCGGAGATTTCCGACTCCAGAACCAGCGGTTCGACCTGCCGGTCGAGCGCGAAGTTGCGTCCCGCGCGTGTGCCATCGAAGTGCGTCTCGCGCAGCCGCTCGATCTCGACTTTGCCGATGAACTTCGAGACCCATTCTCCGGCGTTCGGTTCCTTCGTCGTGAGCCAAACGCTGGTCGCAGGCTGCGACAGCATCACCTCGGCCAGATGCCCGTACAGGTATTCAAGCTGTGCCTTGCCCTGGAAGCCAAGCACTACGGGATTCTGGCTCTTGCGCGCCTCGGTGATCGCCGTATGAAGCTGCGGCAGTTTCTGCAAGCTCGCCAGCTCGTCGATGACAAACCAGACACGCTTTTGCTGCTTCGGTCGGCTCATTCAGCAGGCGCAAAACCAGCCAGTCAATCCACAAACTCTGCAAAGGCCGAAGGGCTTCGCGCTCTGCGGGAAGAGAGGTAAGGAAGATCCAGCCCTGCCGCTTCTCGGCCCACTCGGTTGCCGTCCATGCGCCATTGCCTTCCTCTCTTTTCGGAAGCAGACGCAGGCTGTCGGCAACCAGGCCGAGCGAGCCGAGAACGCCGGCTCGCTGCTGGTGCGCTCGCGGGTCGATCAGGTGCGCGTGCTCGGTGCCTTTGAGTCTGCGGTCGATCTCATCCGGGTTCGACATCCACTGCACCAGTTCATCCGGCGTCGGACCATAGGCCATCAGGAAGGCAAAGATTTTCTGTGGCGATTCGATGAAGAATTCACCCTTGCTTGTCCTGCGGCGGTTGGAAGAGGGAGGCGGCCAGGGCCTTTGCTTCGGAGCGGCTGCGCAGCTCCTCGGCTGGTCCCCAATACGGGCAGCGTTTGTCCAGTGGATTGAGGATCACGTCGCCGCGTGTAGGGTCGTAAAATCGCTTCACAAACTCGCGTGCCGGGTCATACACGATGGCGGAATCACCCCGGCCGCGTACCTGCCGGAGCAGCTGAAAAATCAGCGCGGACTTACCGGCCCCGGTGTCGCCGATGATCTGCATGTGCTGTGCTTCGGCCCTCGCCGGAATCCGAAGCATCTCTTTCATGCCATCGGTCTTGAAGCCGATGCCATCGCCTTTGACGTCCGATTGAACTGCCGCGGCGTGAGCCATCTCCGGGCCTTTCAATCGCCGCCCGTACTTGAGCGATTTTTGCCGCTTCACGTCCTTGGTGACGGCAAACGGCAGGAGTACCAGAAAGAGCCCCGCGCCACAAAGTAGCGGAGCTTTTAAGAACGCGGACAGGTCGTTGCCCTTATAGATAGATACCTTGAGGTAGTCGCACAACCGGGCGTCCACGTAGCTCCGCACGGGACCGCGAAAGAGCAAGTCCGTCCCCATGATGGAGCGCAGCGACGGAAAGAGCCAGAGGGATAATTCGGCCTCCAGGCTCCGCCGTCTTGCCAAGCATTACATCATCGTTCATGGCAGGACTCGGCTTACCGCCGCGTCCGGTCAGAAAGAGCATCCGGTACTGGCTGCGGTGCGTGCGACTGAATGATCCGAAGATGGAAGTACGCTCATAGACCGGCAGGTAGAACCGCTGCAAGGGCGTACCGATGAACCGAAGGCGGCCATACAAAAACAGAAGTGTAAGAACGATGGCGACAATGATCGCGCCATAAGTATAGATAGGCCGGTTCTGCGGCCAGATGATCGTCTCTTTGCGTCCCCATGTTGTCTTTGCCATCGTTCTATTTCCTTCCTTCGGCCAGGAGCTTTCCGGCCAGCTCGTGTTTCGCTGCTGATTTGGTCGAGCAGATTTGTCGAATGTTTCGAGCGAAAGATTCTGCCCTGCGGCGAGTGGACGAAGCACGTTGACCAGCAACAGCCGCACGCCAAGAATCTCTGCCAGCGAGGGATCGGATGTAGGCTCCGAACGCAGTTCGCGCAAGATCACATCGCGCATCCACTCGCTACGGGGAACGCCTCTTGCGGTGGCGACTTCATCGACCAGCCGCGCCTCATCCTCCGTCAACTTCAGGCAGCGCGTGGTATTGCGGAATACGGTTTTACTGGTCGTCTTCTTTGTGCCGTTTACTGGAATGAGGAGCGACATTGTGATAGCTCCGGGCCGGTATACCTGCGTATACCGGCCTTAGCGTATTTCCTGTTGTTTGTGCAGGTTTACGTTGGTATACCTGCACGACCCTCTGAGGGGTGGAGTGTCGAGATACATCCGGTGCGAAGCACCGTTGTGGTTCTGGCACGGATGTAGATGGAGGATCATGCTTTCGATCCCGCCACAACTGCCGGTGTTTGGGATGCTGATGGAGCTGCGGAAACCGGCTTCTTCACGGACGGTTCCGCGCCATCATTGGCGTTGGCACGACGAACGCGAAGCGTCGGCGTAATCCGCTGCGCTTCCGGCGACTTTAGAACTCCTGAAAGTCGCGGTCTTTCGCGAAGACATAGGCGAGCGCCTGCTCCACGACTTCATCGGCAGAAGCATGGATGAAAGCGGCGTACTGATCGATCTGCAAAGCGGTGGTATCCGTGAGCCGAATGGAGGCGCTGACGTGGCGGGTTTGGATGACTTCAAGCAGTGGCATTGCAGTTCTCCTTTGAGTGGTGAAATCAGGCGGACTTTCTGCGGGCAATCATGCGCTGGGCGGTGGCCGCAATCTCCCGCGCACGAGCGGAGCAAAGTGCAGCGGGAATCTCGAAGCGATGGCGGGATTCGAGCATGGTGATCACGTCGTCGATGCGGATGCCTTCGATAAGCCAGAGGCGAGCCGAAGCGACATCGACGGTGCGTTGCGCGTAGTAGAGAGGATTGGGCTTATCGGAGCGGCGCGAAGCCAGCTCCCGCGTCAGCTTCATGGCATCTTTGCCATGAGCAAGCTCGTCGCGAAACCCATGCCCAATCACTCTCCGAATTGCTGTGCTTTCCCGGCTGCTTCCGAGGCGTGATGGCATGGTCAAAGAGCATGGCATCCACCGCGCCCGCATCCAGCCGGAAGTCGTCGGGAGTCCAGATGGAATCGTCGGGATATTCGACCGTGACACGGTAGGCTGGATCGTATTTGCGATTGAGGAAACCGGGAACGCGCAGGACACGGTTGCAATCGGTGCAAGCGGGATCGCCGCCGAAGGCAATGGCGAGCAGCTTGAGCGTCTGTTCCTGACTCGCAAAGTCGAAGCCTTCGACCCGCCAAAGCGCCTGATATTTGCCGGGAGATGTGGAGAGAATCGAGGTCGGCGGCGGCACTAGCATCCGATGCCCGGAGCGCAGCGAGCCGGGCATCGCCGTCCGTGTCGATGTCTATATATAGATGGCGGACGGAAGCGATGCTGTCCTTGGTGCGTTTGCGGCTGCCGGGGCGAAGCGGATTGGCAGCGACATAGATGTTGTTGCGCCATGTTGGTTCTCGTAGGAGAGCCACGCCAGATAGCGAGGCTCAACAACCGTTTCCAGTCGCACGACTCGTTGCATGGGGGCAGCCGCATCCTCCCTGCGAAGCAGGAGCGCAATCGTCTCTTCCGGGGCAAAGCAACGGTCTGAGGAAGCTGGCGGCAATTTGATTCATGGTGGCACCTCTAGCGAGTGTGAATCGTGCGGGCCTCTAGCAGAAGAGAAGCCCGGCTTTCACCGGGCTTCTGCATGGAGGAGACGGCCTATGCGGCCTCGTCCTCGTCTGAAGGTTTCATCGAACTCTTCCTCAGCGGCAACCCGCTCTGCGCGGTCGAGCTTGAGGATGGAAGTCACCCGGATCGTGTCGGTCTGTCACAGCTTCTTGCCTACTTGCGGAATGCTGCAATCTCGCCTTCGACCTGGATGTGCGCGCCCTTCTTGAGCGTGGCTGCGAACTCGCCGAGCTTGCCGAAGACGATGCAGCGATGCCATTCGGTGTGCTCGATGTACTTGCCGGTCTCTTTGTCCTTATAGGAGGTCTTGGTTGCAAGGGAGAGCGTGGTGAACTGCTGGTTGTTTTTGCCGGTGCGAACTACTGCATCGCTGCCGAGGAAGCCCATGAGGATTACTTTGTTCTGGTACATGATTGTGTCTCCGTTTTTGAAATTCCCGATCTGCTCGGGTCACACCTGGCGAAGCCTAGCGAGTGGGTCCGACTCCCAAGGCCGAAGTTCTGCATTTACGGAGGGTCCGTCGCAGATGGAAACCGTAACCGGAGGCGGCGAAGCCGAAGCAGAAGAACGAGTCTGCCGCCGGGCGTCGGATAGACCCCGAAGCCGAGACCGAGCAGAAAGCGGGATACGATACGGGAGACACCCGCCTGAACAATCCTCTCCATCCGCTTCCTGACGATGCTATGTACCGGCAAGAGCGGTTCATTCGCCCCCACCGAGGGGCCCGAGAAGAGCCGCAAGTCAGCGCCGAAACCGAGCGTCTTCAAAAGGCTTGCGCCATGCTCAGACGCACACCTTCCGGTCGAATGATTTGGCTCCGTTTTGCGGGTGTGAAGCACCATAACGACTCCGATCCCATCCGCCTCTCATGCCGCCGCTGCCGCGGAGGGAGCGCGGTAGATTTCCTCCGTCTCGAAGGACTGATCCGCATGGCTGTAGCCGTTCACGCGAATCAACTCTCGCACCCGGCGCCGGCCCGCATGATCGCGCTCGCAATACAGAACGAAGTCGATGGCCTCAGCCGTCTCGGAACGAATGAAAGAGTGATTGAGATTGGGTCTTGCACTCAGGGCCAGATCCGATAGCCGGTTGAGTGCGTCCCACGCGCTCTTTGCGTGGATGGTGGAAAGCGTTCCGCCATGCCCTGTATTCATGGCTTGCAACAGGTCATAGCCGCACTCGTCGCGTATCTCGCCCATGATGATGCGGTCGGGACGATGGCGCAGCGCGGCGGCGACAAGCTGGCTTGGGGTGACGGCAACCTGGCCGGGAATCGCATCGACAGCTTCCCAGCGAACGGCATTGGGATGGGCAATCTTCAGCTCTGCTGGCTGCTCAATGACAATGAGCCGTTCGTGCAGAGGCACATGGTCGAGCAAAGCTTTCATCAGCGTTGTCTTCCCGATACCCGTTCCGCCGCTGATAATGCCGTTCTTGCGCTCTGCCAATGAAGCCCACAACCACATCCCGAACTTGTTCCGGCAAGCTGCCCGACTCAATCAGCTCATCGGACGTAAACCAGCGGTTGAATTTCCGCACCGTCAACGTCGGGCCATTGATGGAGGATGGCGCGCCGACGACAGCGACGCGAGAGCCGTCCGGCAGGCGCGTATTCAGGATGGGATTCTGGCTGGTAAGGTCTTGCCCAAGAATGCGCGCGACACGCTCAATCGCGGCCTGCAAGCGGTCGTTGGTGTAAGGCGATGGAGAGCGCAATATGTTCGACCACGCCGCCACGATCTGCATAGACGCCGGTAGTCCCGTTAATCATCAGGTCGGAGATGGACGGGTCAAGCAACAGCGCCCGCAACTCTTCGGGAAAGAACGGCAGAATCAGCTCGAAGCTCACCGTACCGCTCCGTGCTGGGTGTGTAGCTGCGGGCGTGCCAGGCGCGATGAGGTCAACGGAAACGCGGTTTTCGTGGAACTCGGTGATGGTCAAACCGAGCGGATTGATGAACTCATATTGAGGGTAAATCTTGGCCTGATCGCTAACCTGCTTGGGATTCAGGTAGTAGGTGACGACTGAGCATCCAATGCTCAGTCCTCGGCTCGCGCGAGTGGCTGCGGCGAGTAGAGCTTGTCGATGGCCACAAGCGCCGTCCCACGTGCCATCACAGCACCCTGCACGGTCTCCTGCGACATGGACGTGATGGTGACGTTCTTCACTTCCACATCGCTCTGCTCGATTTGGCCGCCGACGACCTGCGAGACAAGATGATTCTGGTTGTCTTCCGTCATCAATTGCGAGGCGAGATTGCCTGCGACAGAAAGTAGTAGTTGAGCGGGTATTTCTTGGCGATGGTGTCGCGGCTGATGGTATAGCGGTAGTTCGCCCAATCGGTAAGGTACGTCCGTACCTCTCCCTCGCGGGGGCTGTAGTTAGGTCGGTGTACTGGATGGCCTGGGCACGTCCCATCTCGTCGATGCGGATGTAGCGATTCACGACAGGGCGGCGGGCCAGCGAGAAGTTGAGCCACATGGATCCGCAAAGCAGGACCGTTCCACAGCCGAGGATGAGGCGGTAGGCTTTGCGTTCGGCGTAGTGGGACGCATAGACCTCGTTGCCGATCTGATCGGTGAGCAACGCCTGCTCCGGCGTCAATATCGGTTGCTCAATGGGCTACTGTGCTTGTGGACATGGGAGCATGGCTCCTTTGCACTACCGCTTGAAAGATCACGTAGGTGTAGATAGCTCCGGCCACAACAGAACCGAGGAAGATTAGGACGCATCGCCAATCTGACGATCCGCAACTGTAGTACGTGACGAATAAATGCGACTTGTAATACGAAGCGGAACATGGGCCTTATCCTCCTCCTGCCACTCCTAGCGATGCAGCCGTGCCAACAACTTTCGTGATGCTTTCTGCCATTCCCGCCGCACCACCGAAGATCGCCTGCGTCATGCTCGGAATAAAGAGCATGTTCACGATGAAGGCGACAAACACCATGATGCACGGAATGAGGTTCGCAAGCCACATCTCCATCGAGTAATTTCCATTGAAGGTCTGCTGGATAAAGGCGTTCATAAATCCGGCCCACACGAAGATGAAAGCGGCAGCTACGGCGCGAATCATAGCGAAGCTGATAAGCACGTCGAGGAAGTGAAAGAACTTCGCACGGAAGGTCTTCGTCATCAGCAAAGGGATGAAGATGGGACCGAATAGCGCCGTCACACCATAGAGGATGAAGGCGCTGCAATTGATGACGAAATAGAATCGCGGATGCGATGCCGAGACAGTGCTTGCACAACGAAGTAGCAAAGGATCTGAACCGGCGCCATGAGCGACGGCATGGCGGTGTTGTCGCCGGCAGTCTTGAGCAACTGAAGCAGGTTGTTGAGCGAGTTCTGATCGAAGGCCGCGACCATCGCCTGAGCGATGTACGAAAAGAAGTGATTGATGCCGAAGCTCGCGCCGGGGAACGGGTTCACCCAATAGTTTTCGAGCAGGCAGCAGATGATGAGCCGCAGCAGAAAGTTGACCAGATCGCCCGCATGCACAGGCTGCGCATGAAAACGGAAGGTCATGCTCGTGGTATTCCAGTTGATGACCATGCTGATGAGCGTGAAGAGAGCGATGCAGCCAGTTCCGTGAGTCCAAGCTGCGTCAGTGCGCCACCGTTCTGCGTGGTCAGATTGGTCAGATTGTTGGTGAACTGGTACAGCCAATCGACGCCGGAACTTGCGCTCGGTAGTGCCTGTGCTAACAACGCCACGGAAACCATATCGCTACTCTCCCTCGGTCACGTTTAAGGGATGTACTTCTGCCAGGTCTTGCCTTCGTTCGCGGCGGCAGAGTTGTGCTGCTTCTTGTCTGCCTCCACTCGCTGCCGGAAAGCCTCATCCTCGGCCTTTTGCTCCTCGGCGTCCTTCTGTTGTTGCTGAAGGAAGGCCGCTGCTTTGGCGGCGGCAGCGGCGGCTTTCGCCGCCTCATGCCGCTGGTAAGTGAGCGCGCCTCCGATAGCAGTGAGTGCCGCTAAGATGGCGAGCAGGATTTTCGTATTGATCGCTTTCAGCATCGCCTTCTCCGTTATGGCAGGTAGCTGTCCCAGGTGCTGCCCTCGTTGGCGGCGCTAGTGTCGTTGGCCGAACGCTGCTGCTGGACGAAGACAGCGGTGTTGAGATCTTCCACATGCGGCATTGCGGCGCTCCATATTGGCGACCGTCATCTGCGACGCAAGGCAGGCATGAAGCGTGCCTTGCGACTGCATCTCACTCAACTTCTGTGCCTCCGCTGCGTTCAAGAGATTGAGCTGCTGTACTTCGCTGTTGGTGCCGTCGCCGCCGTCGAACTGCTGCGAGAGCAGCGAGCTGTTGGCCGTTGAATTCTCGCTACGGGCCGCACGATACTGTCCCACAGCGGTAAGGCAGTCGGGTGAGACCGAATCGGCCATCTCGATCATCGCGAGTTGCGACGTGCGAGAACTGCCGAGGGACTGGCTGGCGAGGTAAGTAGGCGCACTGTCGTTCATGGTGATAGTGGCCGCCTTCCATGCCGTACTCGATGCGCCCGGCGAGTTGGTGTTGAGCGCGATGCTCATGCCCGCGGTCTCACCGAACATATTTGCGACGTTCACATTTTCGAGAGCATGGAGCGTCGTCTGCCATTGCTGCTTGACCGAGAAATGCGTGATGTTGTTCTTCAGCATGTTGTATTGCGTCTGAAGAGTTGTGAGTTGAGAGACGAGGCTGGCGTAGCTGGTCGGGTCGAAGACAATATCCCCGATGCCGAACAGGGCAAAGCTCGGCGTCGCGGTGAGAAGCAGAGCTGCGCCTGCCCCTATGAGCCACTTGCGGCGGTTGGTCAGTGTGACTTTCATAAAGCCTCCTGTGGTTGGGTTGAACTACATGCATTGCGGGCAGGTCGGGTCGAGCCTGTCCAGGGGAAAACCGTGGACGTGTGTTGCATTTACAATCGCGTCCGCGGCTGTGAGGTAAATCCATGCAAGCGTTTCGCGACCGGTAGCTGTCCCAATGAGCAGGAGAGCGAGCACAATAGCGGCAGTGATTCCAGAGACGGAATAAAAATGATGGAGAGTAATCCTTTGCATAGCATTCACTCCTCCTCCGCAAGGTGGCGGCCAATCTGCGGAATTACCGCTACCCATTCCGCGCCGCTGCGCTCGATGGCCTCGGGAATCGTGTAGCCGATCTCGGCCAGCCAATCAGCGCGATTGAGGACGAGTGCAACGGCAACCTTTTCGCCGGTTGACTGCACGCCCCATGCGTCGTTTCCGCCGCGCTTCGCACCGCTTGATTTGCGGAGCAGATGTTCATATCGGTCATTCATGGCAGTGCTCGTTTACAACGTGGGATCGACGCGATGTTCCGCGTAGGACGGAATCAAAAGGTCGGTGCCGATATACACGCGGGCGCGGGAGCCTTCCTTGAGCGTGATGATGGGCAGGCGATTCAGGAAGTGATTGAGCACCTGTTCTCCCTCCGTCGCGGACTGCTCGGAGATGCCGTTGCGAATCTCGGTCGAAGGCGTGAAGACACTGCCGTTGTTACCGATCTGTGCGAGGCCGCCTAAGCCGCCGATAGCGGCGGCGGCGGCGAACGCCTGCAAATAGCCGTGGTTCACCTTCGTGGCAAGGCCGGTCGTGCCGATCTGGTCGAGGCCGATGTACTTTGTCAAACTCCAATGAAAACCCATCGGGGCAGATGGCACGATGGAAGGTGACGAACATCTTGCGCTGTTGCGCATTGCCGACACTCTGCACATCTCCAAGCAGCCGCGTTCCTTGCGGCAAGAGAAGCTGCTGGTGGTCGTGGGAGTAGAGGTCGGTCGTGAGCGAGACCATGATGGGGCCGCTGAATCCGCCGTCGATGTGATTGGTGACGACACCCTCAAGAACCGTTCCCTCAAAGATGCGATACAGACGGCCATCGTAGGTGTCGAAGTCATACGCGGCCATCGCGATTGCCTTTGCCGTCTTTCTTGGCATCTACGCTGGCTGACTTTGTCGGGAGCCGTCTCCGCCGGCTGCGTTAGCAGCCGTCTCTTGCGCAACCTCGGCCGCGACGGTTGCCGGAGTTGCGGGGACGGTGCGGTCGAAGTCAATCGCCACTGTGTCACTGTTGATCGCGTCCTGCTGCTGCTTTTCTTTGGCAAGCTCTTTCTGTTTTGCTTCGGCCTGTGCCTGGGACATATTGGAAGTGCGCTGCGGGGCATTAGGGCTGTCGCCATAGATCGCTGATCGCTGCGCGGCGGTCATGGGCGGTGCGCCGGCGGCCTCCGGGCCGGGCGCACCTTCCGCTGCCTGGAGCTGCTGCAGCGCGGCGCTAAGCTCCTGTTGATGCTGCCGCTCCTCGGCGTCCCGCTGCGCCTGCAACTGCTGTTGCGACTCGAAGCTGTTTACCTGTTGCGCGTTCGGCGCTGCCGGGCGCATGGGCATAGCGCTGGCTGGCGCATTCCTCTTATTGCCGCTCAAAAGGCTGGAGAGATTGGCGATGCCGATAAGCCCGATGATGACAACCAGGGCGATGACGACCGGCATACTCTTCCGCAACGGCGGCTTGGCCTCCGGCTGCTCGGGAACGGTTGCGGGCGACGTTCTGATTGGCTCGGGCATGGCTACCTCGTTTCCTCGGTGCGGTGAAACTCCACCTTTTGCTTGCCGATGGCGAGATAGCCGTTATCCAGCTCCTTCGGCACGGTGTAGAGGCCATTTCGAAATCGAAGTTGATGAGCGACGGCTTCTTGTCCTTCACTTCGTAGAGAGCAGGCGTCTCCTGAAACTGCCGCGCAGATAGGTGAACTTGTCGTCGCGCCATATCTGCCTGCAAGCCCAAGCTCTTTGCCCTTCGACTTGTCCCAGGTGTAGTCAAAGTGCAGGGTGCCGGGATACTGGCTGCGGTACTGCCTCTTCCTTGCGTCTTCTCGGCTTTCAGTGTCGCGGCCTGCGGCTGCTTTCGCCGCCGCGGCCTCCTGCTTCGCCTTGTCCAGCTCGGCGGCGGGCACGAAGACAGGCAGCTCGGCGAGCCTGTCTTTTGCAGCCTTGTCGCCGGGGGCGATGAAGACTTTGGAATCGAAGTGGGGATCGGCGTCGCCGGAGACTTCCCGAAGCTGCAAGCGTGTATTCGTTGCCGTGGTCGGAGACGATATGAATGTCGGTCGTGCTGTTCGCCAGCTTCGGCTTGATGCTGATAAAGCGGCTGGCAACGTGGCCGCCGTCAAAGACCCAATCCACCGTGTCGCCGGCAAAGACGTTGGCGACCTTCTCCTCGGCGGGAAGCACGATGAGCGTCGATTGCAGCAGGCCGGCGCGGACCACAGGGGGCGTGTCCGCCTCGGACACGGTGACGGTGCGCGGCGCGTTCGGCTGCAAGGTGGTGTGCTGGGTCGGCGGCTCGCGAATGCAGAGGCAGCGTGCGGCGAAGGCGAGACCAGAGGCGACGGCGATGAGGATGGGCGGTTTCACGGCTCGGTCCTTTCTTGGTGATTGGTTACGCAGTCTCGCCCTGGGCAAAGCGCGCGATGCCCTCGGTGAGTCCGTACTTGGCAATCAGCTTCGACCGGCGTACCCGGTCCTTGGGCTTGGTGGAGAACGTCGCGTAGCTGCGGCTGTCGAGATTGAGGGTGACAACCTTGGTCAGTCCGTCGCGCCGCATGTAGAGCGCTTCGCGGTCCTGCAAGCTCTCGAAGAGAGCGAGCTGCTGCTCGTTCATCTTGAACAGCTCGGCATATCGCTTCCGGTTGAAGGTCGCGTCTTTCAGAAACAGAAACGACGTGCAGGAGTTCACGATGCTGTCGGCGTTCTCGCCCAGGTCGTCGGCGGACTGGCCGATCATGGTCACGCCGCCAAGATTCTTGCGAACGGTCTTGATGGAAGCGAGCGCGCCTTCGAGCAACTGCTTGTTCTTCATCGAAGAGAAGATCTCCTCGATGAGGATGTGCTTGGGAACGCCAAGATTGGCGGGGTTGTAGAGCACATCGTTGATGCGCCGCAGCAGCCATACCATCAGCGGCTCAATCAGGTCGGCGTATTGCTCGTTGTTGACTCCCTGGAAGTCGAAGCACTGGAGCGCGAGAGAGCGAGAGGCTGTCCTCCACGTTGTCGAAGATGGCGTTGTAGACGCCCTTGCCAACCCATTTCGAGAGATAGCGGTCGAGCTTCTTCGGCAGAAAGAGATTGGAGAGGCGGCGGTTCTCCGGGTCGAGCAGGTACATATCCTGCACGGCCTTGTGGATCACGTCGTCGTCTTCCGGCTCCAGTTCCGCGCCGCCATTGGTCAGCAGCAGCTTGACGAACGAGTACAGGAACTTGATGTTGCTCTCGGTCGGCTCCAGAGCGAAGGGATTGACGCGCGGGCCATCTTTGCCGACGCGGTCAACCCGCCCGCCGTACAGTTCGACCACGCTCTCATAGCTGCCGCCGATGTCGAAGATGTAGGTGAAGCCGCCGTACTTCTGTTCAAGCGCAATGAGCTGATTTCCATGCACGGATTTGCCCGGTTCCGGTTGGCCCGATGATGAGCATGACCCGCACGCCGTCCACATACACGTCCTGAAAGAACGGCGTCCGTGTGCGCGTCTCGAAGATGTTCAGGTACTCGGAATCGAGATCCTCCGAATGCGGATGGCCGATGATGCGGAGCGAACACAGAGGAGAGGCGGGCATGGTGGTCCTCCGCCAGCCACAGCGGGAAGACATTGAACTTTGGTTGCCGGGGAACATCGCATAGAAGGCGGAGAGATTGCCGAGCGTCTCCTCCATCACCTGCGCCCGCGCATCGACGAAGATCCGATGCACGGCGGGAATGGTGTCGCGCAGCTGCTCCGGGCTGTGAGCAGCCAGCAGCAGCCGGAGCGAGTATTCGCCCTGGGCCTTCTTGTCGAGCGAGCGGATGACTTCGCTCAAGTCATCAACGTTGGTGTTCGCGGCTTTGGCGCCGGCGCCGGTTTCGAGCGACGCCGTGTCGCGTCCGCTCATCACGCGCGTCAGCACGCCCACTTTGAAGAAGGAGATGAACTTCTCCTGCGCGTCGATCTCGCTGCGGGCCGCGGACGTGGACTTCGGCCGCCATGTCGAGCACAGACACGCTGTCGCAATCGAGCGTCAGCAGGCCGGAGAAAAGGCACGGCCTCGACGCTTCGGGCGTCGTCTTCAGAGAGAACATCTGCACGTGGCGTTTGCCCACTCGCAGGTGGTCGCTGTGCCATGCAACCGGATTCTTCACGATCTGCCGGTCTACGCCGGTATCGCTCGCGGAGTTGGTCCTGCGCCGGCCCACTCCTCAAGGTTGAAGAGGTAGCTGAAGAACTGGAATGCGCCGTTCTTATCGAGCAGCCGCAATCCCAACGAACTGCCGAGATGTCCTTCCAGAATCGTTGCCGTCTTCTCAAGGTCGGCGAGCATCCGCGATGTGTCGGCGGCGTTCTCCTGCGGCTTGCGCTCGAACGCTTTCACCTTCGACGGCTCCAGCGTGAGGCACCAGTGAAGGTCGATGCGCCGGAAGCCTGCCGTCTTCTCAAGGAAGGCCAGCCGGTCGTCGGCGAAAACCTGCGTGACCGGATTCGCATACTTCTTCTGCCGGGGAAGATCGAAGCCCGACATGACGCGGGTGTACTGGTAGAGGCAGGAGCCTTCGGGCAGTCCGCGCAGCGCGCCTTCAATCGACCGCATCCGCGAGTCAAGCTCCTGGTCGGTCAGGCCCTCTTCGTCAATGCCGGTGAGCGAGAACAGGCATCCGTAGCCGCCGCCCTTCAGGGCGAAGATGTTCGGGCCGACGAAGCGCGAGATCGGAACGATGCTGCACGCGGCTCCGGCCTTGGCGAACCACGGCGTATGTTTGAGCTGCTCAGTATTTGCGCGGGTCATAGTAGGACTTCTGGTTGAGGCTGAGGCCCCAGAGTTGGAACATCTTTGGGTGTTTGCGAACGATGAGCCACGCGCCGCCGGCAAGCGTTGGGAAGGCCATCATCGCCAGCAGTCGGAACCCAACGAGGAAAACCGTTACGCAGACGAATACGATCGCCATCCATGCTGTGAGGTCGAGCCCGAGCTTGGCTCTCGGCCGATTCAGCGCCTGATTGATCGGTAACGGTTCTCCCCGCTTGGTCATGGCGCGCACCTCTACATCGACTGTCCGGTGAGAGAGCCAATCCAGCCCGCGCCCCATCCGAGAACTCCGGCACCAAACAGCGCACCGAAGAGGCCGGGAATGGCATCCTGAAAGCGCCCGCTCATCATGCGGATTCCGGCGAAGATCAGGCCGCCGAAGGCAGATGACAGCGCCCGCGTACATGGCGAAAGTTTTGAACGTTCCCATGAGCGTTTGCGCCCCGGAGAAGTCCATCGTTCCCTGGGCGTGAGCAACGCTTGCTATAGACATGGCAATGAGCGTCGGAGCCATCGCTCGCACAAGATGGCTGAACGTTCTACGAAGGCGACGTACTCGAAGGCATTGACGAGGTGTCATGTGCATTCTCCTGATGGCGATTAGGCGTCGCCATGAGGAAAACCTAAGGCCGCCTCAGTTGCTCGTCCAACAGTTCCTATCGATTTCGCCACACATTTTCTCTATGGCGACAAAGAGGTTCATGCAAGCAGTTCCATTTGTTCCGGGTTTCGCGACTTTAACGGAGGCCTTCTTCTCCGCGATTCGGTCCACGTTTCGCGGACGAAACGTTCGATGAATGGAAGAGCGACATGATCGGTACGGTTTACATAGACAAGCGCTGTGTCGAATGTCCAATTGACGCCCGCGATCGGTCGGCTAATTAGCCCAGCCTCAAGCGGAGAAAGTTGGTCAATGAGCGCTAGCCCGAACCGCTCTTTGACCATCCATTGAATTTCGGCCGGCGTTCGGGCTGAGCACGTCAGATGCATTGAAATGCCCGCCTCACCAAACATCTCTTTGAGACGCGAGTGCGCGGAAGGATGAAGGTCAGGATCACGGTATATGGTGATACGTTGCGCCACTTCACGGAGATCAAGTTGCGCGTGGTCGGCAAGGACATCATCAGAGCGCATACAGATCACCAGTGGGGACTGCGTGATCTGCTGAACAGAGTAAGTGTCTGAGTCAATAGGCAACGGGAGGATTGCACAGTCAAGTGTTCGAGCGTCTAGTCGCTGTAAACAAAGGAGAGGATCTCCGCTCATGAGTTGGATGGCGCAACCGGAGAACATCCTCTCGTATCCTTCTCGGAATTTCTCCAATAATTTGGCGTTGATAAAGGACGAGAATCCCAGCCGGAGTGGCGGAACCTCGTTGCGCTGCACTGCACGCGCCATCACCAACATCTGGTCCCACTCTCGCAGAGTGTTCTCTGCGTAAGCAGCGACGATCCGTCCTGCTGGAGTAAGCTTCAAACCGTTTTGTAAACGATCGAAGATGGTAACGTCGATATTGTCTTCGAGCTTTCCGATCTGATGGCTGAGCGAAGATTGTGCAACAAAGACCTGTTCCGCCGCGCGAGTAAAGTTCAAGGTCTCAGCGGATGCTTTGACGTAGCGAAGAAGACGAAATGTGATGGAATCGGACAATGGCCTCGCTACTCCGCTTGGCGTTCGTCGATCCCACAGGCCCGAGAGACAATTGGCTGTGGAAAACCCCGTACCTATTTATATGGTTCGGTAGGGAATCAAGACTGTCAATTAGGCTCCTTGAGGTCGCCGGACGCCTTGAGGAAACCGTCATCTTCTTTCTTGGGATGAGTGAGGTATAGAGAAAAACTGGGGCGAAATAGATAAGAAGTGTTGGACTGAGATTGATAGAGACTTCACGCTGAAATCTGATCGATAGCGTGAGGTGCATATGGAAAGTACATCCGAACTCATCCCTTCCTTCGACAGAGCCGAACAGATTGCAACCCCAGCATCAAGCGAAGGCCAAAAATCGCTACAGCATCTTCGGAAACCGCCCAGACGCGTTGCGGAGGTTGAACCCCTTCTGACTGCTGAAGATGTTGCCAAACGTCTCAACGTCAGTACCGATTGGGTTTGGGACCATTCTTCGAGGAAGAAGCCTCTATTGCCCGTCATTCGAATGGGCGATGGTGCGCTTCGTTATCGTGCGAGCGGGATCGAAGCGTTCATTGATGAGCGGGAGCGGATGAGCGCCATGCGCCGGCGGGCAAGTTGACGCAGGGCGCCAGTCCACGAGATTGGTCTCAGTGGCCTACGGAGTCAATCGCGAGCGTTGGCAAGCGTCGTGCATTTGCGCCGCCTCTCTCTTTTTTCCTGCAGAAATCGTCGGTAAAATTGGGATAGGCCCTATCCTTTCCCGCCACAGAACTGAGGAAACGAATGGGTACAACTTACCAACGAGGATACGTAACGCCTCGCGGGAAGCAGTGGTACGGGTATTACCGCAAAACAGTAAATGACCCGGCTACGAACGAAGCGAAGTCCGTTCGCGTACCAGTGAATCTCGGGCCGAAATCGAAGATGACGAAAACGGAGGCCCGTCAAGCACTTGAACGTGAGATCACTAAACAACTGGGCCAGCCTGGTTCTCCGACGCGCATCATCAATGATGGCTCCGTCACCCTGGGATGGTTCGTCAACAACCGGTTCATTCCTCTCAAGGAAGCTGTTTGGAAGGAAGAGACCGCCAAAACGAAGAAGATCCTTATCCAACTCGATATCGTCGAACCACTCGGCAAAATCCCGTTGGTCAACTTCGATAAGTTCAGTTTGCAGCTACACCTCAACAAGCTGGCTATAACCGGGTCAAAGGACCGTGTCTTGCAGATGCGCGCATACATTCGGGACATCTTCGCCGAAGCAGTCGATCAGGACTTCCTCGTCAAAGACCCCGCACGCAAACTCAAGGTTCCTGCCCAACTACGGGCCACGGACACCACGACGCTGACTTGGGATCAACTCAGGCTGGCTCTGTCGAAGCTGAGTCTTCGGGATCGCATCCTGCTTGAACTGGATATGACGAACGCCTTGCGTCCGAGCGAGCTCTTCGCGTTCAGATGGAAGCGATTCGACTACCGGGCATCGACGCTCACGGTCGCGGAGACTGTCTACAAGGGCAAAATCCGAGACTGGGGAAAAACGAAGAAGAGCCTCGCCGTGATTCACATTCCGCGACAGCTCGCAGATGACCTGCAGGCATGGCGTCTGGAGTGTGAAGAAAAGGCCAGGGAGGCATTCTCCAAGGGCAAGAGAGAGTCCGCTTTGTTGTCGCCGGAGGTTTTCATCTTCGAGAACGAAGATGGAGGCTTCCTCGACACAGACAACTTTCGCAAGCGCGTCCTTCACAAGATCGCTCGTGAACTCCACTTGCCCAAGCTGACCTTCCAGGTGATCCGCAGAACAATCGCAACCCTCGCACAGAAGAAGGGGACGATTAAGGACGTTCAAGGTGTCATGCGGCACTCACGTACCGCTACCACGACGGATGTCTATATGCAGGAGATCCCCGCGAGTGTCCAATCGACCATCAACTCCATCAATTCGGAGCTGAGAAAATCGGACAAGCAGAGCCGGAAAAAGTCGAAAGAGTTGGCTGCAGTCGGAACAGTTGTTAGCAGTCGGAGTAAGCCTTCCGCACACGTGACACAAAATGACACAAAGTCATGGAAGGGAGGGAGTGCTCCGCTTCCGGCATATGCTTGATTTTGAAGGGGTTGATTGGTGGACCTGATCGGGATCGAACCGATGACCTCTTCCATGCCATGGAAGCGCGCTCCCAGCTGCGCCACAGGCCCACATGCTGCGGGGATGCAACTCTCCTATTGTCACCGTTAGCGCTCGATTCGTCAAACCACCCGCGGTGGAGCACCCCTCGCTTCGCGGCCAGGTGCGGAATGTGCTGATTGGAAGGCCCACACTCTGCGCCCGGCCCGCTCTCCAACCTGCCGGAAAGTCCATGGAAGAATGCCGGATCGCTGAAAAAACCTCCGTGATCGGGAACACTTGAGGGGTGTTCCGGTGTCTAAGAGAATAGGGACGCGGAAAGTTCAGGTTTTTATTCTTCTTCCGTGTCCTGCAGACCCGCCGGCAGAGTGGGAGTTTTCGGTCCTGGTTACCATGCCGTCAGGTTGAGTGCCGCAGCAAGCATTGGGTCTCGTGTGGGGTTCTCGCATCCGGATTTTTTTGGACGATAACACCGGGGCGAATTTTTTCAGATGTCAGAAGTGCTTGGAGTGCGGTAACGTGGGAGGACACTGATTTGCAGGCGGACCTCACCATGGGCAATCTTGTCAGTGCTCTGACGCTCCAATCCGACGAAGCGGCTCTGATAGCAGAGTTGCGGGCTGGATCGGAGGAAGCATTTGCGTGGCTGATCGCGCGGTACCACCAACCGATTTATTCACTGCTGGCGCGCACGGTTCAAGATCGCGCCGAAGCCGCCGATCTGACCCAGGAAGTGTTTGTGAAGGTCTTCCGGGGGGTGGGCAACTTCCATGGGGAGTCGACGCTGCGCACCTGGATTTACCGGATCGCTCTGCATGAGGCATCGAACCAGCGGCGCTGGTGGATGCGGCACAAGCAGCGGGAGATCCCCATCGAGCAGCAGATGAGCGTGGGAGACTGCGGGACTCCGGTGCGGCTGAAGGAGATGCTGGTGGATCCGGCCGAGTCGCCTTATGAGATCGCCGTGCATGCCGAGAACCGTGCACGGGTTGAGGCGGCTCTGAACCAGGTCCCGGAGCCATTCCGCACCACGTTGATTCTGCGGGATATTGAGGGATTTGTGTACGAGGAAGTAGCGGAGATGCAGGGCGTGAATCTGGGCACGGTGAAGTCGCGCCTGGTGCGGGGACGGGCTTTTTTGAAAGCCATCCTGACGGCGAAGGCATCGAGCGAGTGTGCCATGGCAGGCGCGGGTTTTGAAGTACCTCTGGGAGAGGAGGCGCGATGAGCGGGTGCAGTGCAGTGCAAGCGGGATTTACGGAATATCTTGACGGACGGTTGAACGGACGGGAGATGCAACTCATTGCCGCTCACCTGGAGGAGTGCCGCGAGTGCTCCCAGGAGTGGGCTATGTTGCGGCAGATGCAGACGTCGCTGGCTGCGCTGGGTCCGGTTCCGGAGCCGGCAGATTTGCTGCTGCGGATTCGCGTAGCGGTGAGCCAGGAGCGCGCGCGTAGCCGCCGCAGCTTCCTTCAGGACTGGGACCTGGCCTGGAAGAACACGGTGGGACCTTTCCTGCTGCAGGCAGGAGCCGGTTTTGCCAGTGCGGTCCTGCTGCTGGGCTCCATGATTGTGCTGATTACCATGTTTGCGCAGCCGGAGATCGCGCAAGCCACCAAGGACGAGCCGCTGGGCAATCCCACCGCGCCGCGGCTGGTGAGCCTGTCAACAGGCGCGGGCGACAACCAGATTGGCGACTTTTCCGGTCCGGTGGTGGTTGAGGTTTACGTCAACGACGAGGGCGCTATGTACGACTATCGCATCGTCTCCGGGCCCAACGACGATGCAACCCGCTCCAAGATTGAGAACATGCTGCTGACCAGCCATTTTGAGGCGGCACGGTTCTTCGGCCAGCCGGTGCGCGGGTTGGCGGTTCTCTCCTTCTCCGGGGTTTCGGTGCGGGGATAAAAGAAGCACGGAACAGGGAACAGGCATCCGAAAAAAACAAAGGCCTCGCTTGGACATTGTCTCGGGCGGGGCCTCTTATTTTTCCTCCCATTTGACCGCACCCGCGCGTCTAACCGGAACGGAACCGGAGCGCCAACCCCTGCGCGCGGGGATTCAGGGAAGCGATTTCTCAAGGGAAGCGCCAGGCAACGGGCCTTATCCATGGATGCGCAGGCCAGGGTTCCCCTGTAAACTTGACGGCAGGGTTTCTTCATGACGCTTTGTAGATTTCGATCGTTTCCAGGACTTCCGGCCGCTGCCATTTGTGTCCTCGCAGCCCTCTCGTTTCCCGCACTTCTCGCCCAATCCTCTTCCGGCGGTTCTGCCAAGTCACAGAGTTCATCTTCGCAGAATATTCCCCAGGAGAAGGCGCCGTCCTTGATCGATCCGGCGGGGCCGACCATCTCCCTGGTCAGCTCTGAGCCGGTATTCCTCATGGCGGCAACTTTGAACGCCTGTGGCTATGACGAGGGCCTGGATGACAGTGCGCCGATCCGCAAGAGGGTGCGCGACGAAATCAACGACGCGCTCAGCAAGAGCGAGGACGCGCGAGCCAAGCGCGACAAGGTGTGCCTGTATATTGCCCAGCACCGCATGACGGGGTCGGAGCGGGACATCTCGCAGTACATTTCGCTGGCTCTGTACCTGACGCCGCCGCCGGAGCTTGAGGTATCGGAGGATCTGACTGAAATGCCGCCCGACTCAACCCAGGTGGCGGAGATTGTGCCGCTGCTGAAGGACTTTGTGGACGCGGTGGATCTGCATGGAATCTGGCTGGCCGTGCACCCTACCTACGACCGGGAGGCCGACCAGCTGCACGATCCTCTTTCGAAGATGATCGTCTCCACCAATCTCTATCTCAAAATGCCCGCGGAGACTTTTGGGGGGCGCCGGTTCATAGTGGTGATTGAGCCCATGCTCTCGCCCAGCGTGGTGAATGCGCGCGTCTACGGGAACGACTACATTGTGGTGGTTTCTCCGGTCAACGGGCAGATTCGCATGAGCGACGTGCGCCACACCTATCTGCATTACATGATCGAACCGCTGCTCAACGCGCGGGCCAACGCCATCGACCGCACGCAGCCAATCCTGAAGGAGATACGCGACGCTCCCCTGGAGTTCCGCTACCGCTCTGACACCGTTCCCTTGACCATTGAATGCCTGATCAAGGCGATTGAAGCGCGGACCATGGATACCGGCGTTCCGGAATACAAGATTCCAGCGAATGCGCAGCGCGAGGACATGCCCCGCTACGAGCACGAGCGGCAGATTTATCAGCAGAAGGTGGACGCGGTTCGGGTGGCCACTGTGCGCCACGATATGACCCAGGGCTATGTGCTGACGCAATACTTCTATGAACAGTTGCTCCAGTTTGAGAAGGATCCGGCCAGCTTGCGCGACACCATCGGCGAGATGGTCTACAGCATGGATGTGGACCAGCAGGTGCATCGGGCGCGGGACATCGAATTTGACAAGGAGTCGGACGGGGAAGTGCTGGGGCGCAGCCAGCCGCGCAAGCTCACCGGGCTGGATCTGGCGGAAGCTAAATTGGCGGCAGGCGATGTGGCCACGGCCAGCGCGCTGGCGCGCCAGGCTCTGGCAGAGCGTTCCGACAACCTTGACGCTGTTGCAGCCGGCGCCCGCGCCAACTTCATCCTGGCCCGCGCGGCCATCCTCACCGGGCATCCGGAGGAGGCGATGGACCGCTTCCAGAAGACGCTCGCCACCAGCAAGGAACCGCGCCTGCTGGCCTGGTCGCACATCTACCTGGGCCGCATGCTCGATCTGGATTGCAAGCGCGACGAGGCCGTTTCTGAATACCAGTTGGCGCTGACCTTGCGCGACGGCCAGCAGGATACGCGCCTGGCGGCGGAGCGGGGCGTCAAGGCGGCCTATGCCGTCCGGGGCCACAGCTGCGACGAAGATGCGGACGACGAAACACCGGGCCCGGGAGCCGCGAAACAGAATGGAACGGCACCGCCGGCCGCTGCGGTAACAGCTCCGAAAAACCCCCAGTAAACCGCGTGCGACGGTTCTCAAGCTGCCGCGTAGCGTCTAATAGGAACAGGGCGCGAAACCGCGGCGGGAATCTCTCAACGCGGTAAAGTCCCTGAGATGAAAGAAGCACGGCAGCAGGTGATCGAGGCGCGCGTGGAATCAGGTCTTTCCGAACTGGAAGCCGCATTGGGGCATGGCTTTGCCAGGCGCGGGCTGTTGCTGCGCGCGTTGACGCATCGATCGCTGGCCAACGAGCAGAGCGTTGGGCAGGGTGTAGAGAAGTCTGAAGACGCGGGAGACAACGAGCGGCTGGAGTTTCTGGGCGACGCGGTGCTCGGGCTTGTGGTGGCGGAAGCCCTGTTCGAGGCTCATCCGGAGTGGCGGGAGGGCGAGCTGACCAGGGTGCGTGCCCAACTGGTGAGCCGCAAGCACATGGCGGAGGTTGCCACGGCGATCGGCTTGGGCAGCCATCTGCGTTTGAGCCGGGGAGAAGATCGCGGCGGCCTGCGCAACAAGGCCACCGTGCTTTCGAATACCATGGAAGCAGTGATGGGCGCGTTGTTTCTGGACGGCGGCCTGGAGACAGTCAGAGAGTTTGTCCGGCGTCACGTGATGGGGCAGGCGGCAGAGCAACTGGCCGAGGAACTGCGGTCAGGCGATGCGTTGGGCAACTACAAGTCGGCGCTCCAGGAACACACGCAGTCGGAGCGGGTGGGAACGCCGGTTTACAAGGTCAAGAGCGAAAGCGGTCCCGACCACCGCAAGCGGTTCCTGGTCGAGGTCCGTCTGAAGGCGGACGCCGGGGAACTGGGCCAGCCCCTGGCGCGCGGCAAGGGCAGCACCAAGAAGCTGGCGGAGCAGGATGCGGCGCGGCGCGCGCTGGAACGGATGAGGTCAGGAGAGATCAGGGTGGACACAGATTTGCCGGAAGCGGAAGAACGGGAGCAGCCAGCGCGATGAGCACCCCGGCTCAAGTGCCGAGCTCCGTTGGGCATTGGGCTGCCCACCTGCGGCTTCATCTGCCCACTGTGCCCGAGGCGCTTGCGTCGTTGCTGCAGACCGTCGTGGTGGCGCTGTTTCTGCTCACTTTCCTGCTCGAACCATACCTTATCCCGTCGGAAAGCATGGAGCACACCCTGCTGGTAGGCGACTTTCTGCTGGTCAACAAGCAGGTGTACGCCCACCCGGACAAGCTGAGCCAGTGGCTGCTGCCGTATCGGGACGTGGCCCGCGGCGACATTGTGGTGTTCCATCATCCCCATCCCCCGTTTCTGGTCAAGCGGGTGGTGGGCATTCCCGGCGACCGGTTGCGTATCGAAGATGGCCGCGTGATGGTGAATGGAGTTGTACAGGATGAGCCTTATGCCGCCTTCGAGCCCGCGGCCAGCAACCCCTTTCGCGACGAGTTTCCCGCCCGCGTCTATACCGATCCCGAGGTGGATCCGCTGTGGTGGCGCCAGATGCAGAGCCTCACGCACAATGGGGAACTGGTTGTGCCGCCGGGAGAGTACTTCGTCCTCGGCGACAACCGCAATCACAGCCTGGACTCCCGCTTCTGGGGTTTTGTGCCGCGCTCTGATATTGTTGCCAGGCCGCTGGTGATTTACTTCTCGCTTACCCGGCCCTCCACCACCGATGTGCAACAGGCCGCGGATGATAGACTCGGACACGACAGGGAAATCTCTGCCCGGCTTAGCGGGTTTGCGCGCTGGAAGCGGATATTCCACGTGGTGCACTAAGAACAGGGAACAGAGATCAGGGGTCAGGGGTCAGGTTCTGTGCGGCGATTCGAGCATTCGGGGCCGACAGAAAGCTTTTTTGACCTGCGCGCCAAAGTGCAGCCCGTTTATCTGACAACTGACATCTGACCACTAACCGCTGTCCACTAACCACTCGTACCGAGCCACAGGATGACGAAGAAGAAAACGCCCAACCCCAAAACGCCGTCAGAACCTCTCGCCGATGCGGCCGAAGTTCCCGATGAAACCAGAGTCGAAGAGACGCCCTTTGAGGCGGTCGCCAGCATCTGCTCGGTCCTGGTGGTGGGCCTGTTCATCCTCACTTTTCTCGGCCAGAATTTCGTGATTCCCTCGGGCTCAATGGAAGACACCCTGCTGGTGGGCGATCACCTGGTGGTCGATCGCATTACCCTTGCTCCGCCCGCAAAGTGGATGCCCCTGGTGCACTACCGCGAGCCAAAGCGCGGCGACATCGTTGTGTTTCTCAAGCCGGTTGCTGACCCCGATCCGGTCGATGGATCGCCAACCTACCCATTTCTGGTGAAGCGGCTGATCGGCGTCCCCGGCGACCATATTCACCTGCGCGACGGCATCGTCATTCTGAACGGTGTGGCTCAGAATCCTCCCAAAGAGGGCAGGGAAGCGCCCGCAAATCCCGGCGAGAAGGACTTCCTGGACGAATTTCCGTCCATCCCTCCGGCGCAAGATGCAAGCGCAACCGAGGCATGGTCTGTGGATGCTCCCAATCACATTGTGAACGGCGACCTCGTGGTTCCTCCGGGCCATTACTTCATGATGGGCGACAACCGGCACAACAGCCTGGACTCGCGCTATTGGGGTTTCGTACCCCGGGAAAACATCGTGGGCCGACCGCTGTTCAATTACTGGTCGTTCATCACCCCAGAGGATCAGTACGAGCAGCCGGGGATTGGCAACAGCCTGGCGTGGATGGGCCACGTGGCGCTGCATTTCCTTACCGATACGCGCTGGAAGCGGACCTTCCACATCATCCGCTGAGCTGTCTCGCCTTGCCGCGAAGCCGGCAGAATTGAAGTTCTCTTCAGCGAATCGAATCTAGCCAAGGATACGGGCGATTGATGACGAAAAACACCCTTCCGGATCAGCCCGAACCGGCTCCGCCTCAGGCAGAGGAAACGCCTTTTGAGACGCTCGCCGGTTACTGCGAGTTGCTGGTGGTGGCGTTGTTCATCTTCACCTTCCTGGGGCAGAACTTTGTCATCCCCTCGGGCTCCATGGAGAAGACCCTGCTGGTGGGCGATCACCTGGCCGTGGATCGGATCACGCTGGCGCCTCCTACGAAGTGGATGCCGCTGGTCCACTACCGCGAGCCGCAGCGCGGGGATGTAGTTGTCTTCCTCAAGCCGGTGCCGGACATGGTTGACGGCCAACTCGTCGTCCAGTTTCTGGTGAAGCGGCTCATTGGCGTGCCCGGCGATCATATTCATCTGCGCAACGGCATTGTCATCCTCAATGGCGTGGCCCAGAACCAGCCCCATGCGCAGCCAACCACGCCGGAAAACCACGTGGATTTTCTCGATGAGTTTCCTTCTGTGCCGCCGGATCCGGAACCAGGCAGCTTCATTGCCGAGGCGTGGGCCGTGGACATCTCCAATCACATCCAGAATGGCGATCTGGTGGTGCCGCCGGGCAAATACTTCATGATGGGCGATAACCGGCACAACAGCGCCGACTCGCGTTTCTGGGGCTTTGTGCCCCGGGAGAACATCGTGGGCCGGCCGCTGTTCAACTACTGGTCGTTCAAGACGCCGAACGACCAAGAGGAGAAGACGGGCATCGGCGACACGCTGGCGTGGGGCGTCCATGTGGCGCTCCACTTCTTCAGCGATACGCGCTGGAGGCGGACGCTGCACCTGGTCCGCTGAGTCCGCCCGGGCGGCATACTATAGAAAAGATCATGACGGAAGACGTGCAAGGGCGGAAAAGGAAAAGGTTACGGCTCTGGCTGGGCCTTGCGGCAATCCTCGCGATGCTGGCCATCGTCCTGGTGCCCCCGCTGGTAAGCATCAGCCGCTACAAGAGCCGCATCACCCGGCTGATGTCTGTCTCACTGGGAAGGCCGGTCCGCCTGTCGTCTGTGGAACTGCGGCTGTTTCCCACGCCGGGTTTCTTGCTGACGGACCTCACGGTTGCTGAAGATCCGGCTTACGGATCCGAGCCGGTACTGCACGCCAATACCGTCAAGGCTTCCATCCGCCTGTTGTCGCTGTGGCGTGGCCGGCTGGAGGTCAGCAGCGTCAGCGTCGACGAAGCCAGCTTGAACGTTGTCCGCACCCCGGAAGGCCGCTGGAACCTGGACCCGCTGTTTCGCAGCGCAGCCGCGCACGCCGCACCGGCTGCAGGCAGCTCGGAGACGGGCGGAGCCCGACAGGGCGAAGTCCGGCACACAGCGCCCCTGCCTTACCTTGAAGCGACCAACTCCCGCATCAACTTCAAGCATGGAACGGAGAAGCTGCCGTTTTCGCTTCTGGAAACGGACCTTTCCTTCTGGCAGGAAAAGCCGGGCGACTGGCGCATCCGCCTGCGCGGACAGCCTGCCCGCACTGATCTGAGCCTGGACCTTGCCGATACTGGCCTGGTGCGGCTGGAGGCCAGCATGCAGCGCGCCCCGGAACTGCGGAAGATGCCCGTTCACCTCGACATGGAGTGGCGCGAGGCGCAACTGGGCCAACTCGCACGGCTGGTGATTGGCTCCGACCCCGGCTGGCGCGGTGACCTGACCGGAGAGATTCATGTGGACGGCACGGCCGATGCGGCCGCGGTCAAGACCCGGCTGCGCGCAACCGGCGTTCATCGGGCGGAATTTGCGCCTGCTGCGCCTTTGGATTTCGATGCCAGTTGCGGCCTGTTGTATCACTTCTCCCAACGCTCGGCGGAAAACCTGACCTGCGACTCCCCGCTCGGCGATGGCCGCCTCCGTGTGACCGGCGATCTGCCCGGCAATGGCGTTTCACCGCATATCTCAGTCGAACTCGACCGCATCCCTGTCGGCGCGGGGCTGGACGCGCTGCGCACCATCCGCAGCGATTTTGGACCGGGTCTGGAGGCGGTGGGTTCCGTCAGCGGCAAAATCAGCTATGCGGAGACGCCTCCCGCAACTCCTCTGCCTGACAGCAGGCACGCCGGCAAAAGCCGCGAGAAAATGCACGGAGTCAAGACTCCGCCGGCAGCTCCAGGGCCCCTCACCGGCAGCCTGACAGTGGAGGGTTTTCAACTGTCCGGCGATGGGCTCAGTACTCCCATTCAGGCCTCGAAGCTGGTTCTGCAGCCGGCGGTCCCGGTTACAAGAACCCAGACGCCTGGCCACGCTTCAGAACCCGCCCAGCCCGCGGCTCTGGAAGCAACCATGGCGATTCCTGCCGGCGGCCCAAGCCCATTAAATGTTACGGCAAGGCTGGCTCTCTCCGGATATCAACTGACGGTGCGCGGCCAGGCCGGCATCGCCCGGGCAAGGGAACTGGCGCACGTGGCCGGCATGGCGAATGCCGCTGTCCTGAACTCGTTGGCCGGCGATCCGCTCACCGTGGACCTGTCCGCCGAAGGTCCGTGGCTGCCGGCCGTCAGCGCTCCTGTCATCCAGGGTCCCGCAGGCGGAGTCGCAACGAATGCTGCGAATGGACCCCCCGCCGGGATCGCCCCTGTCGCAGTTCCCGCTCCACTCCCCGCTGTCGATACCCTAAGCGGCACAGTGGCCCTGCGCAACGCCAACTGGAAGGCGGATTACCTGGCCAACCACGTGCAGATCACTCAGGCCACTATGCACCTGGGATTGAGTGAGCTCGTCTGGGATCCGGTGGTCTTCTCCTACGGACCGGTCAAGGGCACGGCCAGCCTGAACCTGCCCACGAATTGCCAGCTGGCCAAGCCATGCATCCCCAATTTTGTTGTTCATTTCGGAGATCTGGATGCAAGCGCCCTGCAGGCTGCCATTCTGGGTGCGCATGAGCCGGGCACATTGCTCTCCACCTTGATCGCCCGCTTCAGCCCGTCGAACTCCTCGGCCGCGCCGGCCTGGCCTCCGCTTGAAGGCACGGTCAAAGCCGACTCGCTGATCCTGGGTCCGGTCACATTGCGCAAAGCCACTGCTACGCTGCGCATTGTGGAGACCGGCGCGGAGATTACCGGGCTTGACGCGGACCTGCTCGGCGGCCACGTCCACGGCGGCGGCACACTCCAGGCGGCTACCGGCCAGGGCAAGCCGGCCTATACGCTGCAAGGCCACTTCGAAAAGCTCAGCCCGGCTGAGGTGGGCCAACTGCTGGGCATGCACTGGACGGGCGGCGAATTCAATGCGGACGGCAACATCGATCTGTCCGGCTTCACTGGCAAGGACCTGGCAACCTCGGTGAAGGGAACCGTGCACTTCGACTGGCGACGTGGCGCCGTGGCTGCCTCCGGACCCTCGGGGGCCATTCCGGCGGCTTTAGCCCACTTTGACCATTGGACGGCCGATGCAACAATCGCCAACGGGACGGTCACGCTCCAGAAGAACCAGGTGGAACAGGGCTCCCACAAGCATGGAGTGGATGCCGTGCTGACCCTGGGCGAGCCGCCCAAAGTGAGCTTCACCGCGCCGAAAGAGCCGCAGGCCAAGCGCTGATCCTGATCCCGATACAATAACCGCATGGCTTTATCCAAAACATCTTCCCCTGTTCAGGTTCTCTGCAAAGGCATTCTCTTTGACATGGACGGGATTCTGATCTCGTCGCTGGGTTCGGTGGACCGCAGCTGGACCAAGTGGTCTCTGATGCGCGGCGTTGATCCGGTTTACGCCTGTCGCATCGCACATGGTTGCCGCAGCATCGAGACAGTCGCAATCCTGCGCCCCGACCTGGACCCCGAGATCGAAAACGAAATCATCGAAGGCATGGAGATTGAAGACACGGATGGTGTAGCGATCCTGCCCGGCGTGATGGATCTGTTAACCGCCTTGCCGCGGGATCGATGGACGGTGGTCACCAGCGCCACCGAGCCGCTGGCGCGGTCGCGCCTGGCTGCCGGAGGCATTCCCATGCCGGACCGCATAGTTACCGCGGAGAGCGTAAGGGAGGGCAAACCGCATCCCGCGCCTTACCTGGCCGGAGCGGCGCTGCTCGGCTTCCGGCCGGAAGAGTGCGTGGTATTTGAGGATGCTGCCTCGGGCGCAAAAGCCGGACGGGCGGCGGGCTGCACGGTGGTGGCAACCACTTTCGCAGGTTCGGTCGAGTCGCTGGCCGCGGCGCACTACCTGATTCCCGATCTAATCGGAGTTCAGGCCACGATCCTGCCCGGCGAAGAGGGGTTGCAGCTTACCTTCTCGCCCCTCGCGCTCTAGGCGTTACTCGTCTGCTTCGATGCGGCGGCCGTGCGGATCCTGGAGGGGGCGCGAGTTCACCGGGAACAACGCGGCGAAGGCGCGCAGTTGCGACGGCTCACGGCAATCTCCTGCTCAAAGATGAACCAGCGCACGCCCTCGGTGCAGGGCGGAGCGGTGAGCGACCCCATGTAGGTCCAGTAGCCGCGGTCGGCCGGCAGCAGGCCGCCGGGGTTGATCATCTCGGTGACCTTCTCGGTGACTCCGGTCTTGGTTGGCAGATGGGCCCAGAGCGTGGCCAGCACGGCGTTGGCGTCACCCCTGTCCTCGGCCAGGCGGACGGCAATCACGGCGAACTTGCCGTCGGCGCTCTTGTGCACCAGGTGGATGTCCATGTCGGTGAGCTTGCCCTTGACCGCTTCCTCGCCGGGGTGGTGGAAGTGGAACTGGACCAGGTCGTAGCGCACGCCGTTGGCGACAATGTAGCTGCCTGGATCCACGTGGACCACCACGGTGTGGCCGTTGTTCTCCAGGGTGACGGGGCCGGCAATGTAGTGAAACTCGATGGGCTTGAGCGCCTTGTTCAGACGGGCGCCGCGAATGTCGATGGGCGACTGTTCATGGCCATGCGAACAGGCGTTATAGGCCGGGTCCAGCTTGCCCCAGTCCAGAGTGCCGCGCTTGCCCAGGTAGTCCCAGGGAGCTGTTGTTGACACAGTAGTTGGTGTGGAGCTTTGAGCAACAGCCAGGGTTGCCATGCCCAGTGCAAGAAAGGCAAGTGCAGGAAAACGCATTGATTGCTCCTCGATCAGCAGGCGCGCACCGCGCCACAAAGCATTCTAAGTCATGGACGCGGCGAGGAGAAAAAGGAATGGGGCCCATCGGTCGATGGGCCCCACGCGGTTGCAAACGTTCCTGCTTCCAGTTTACTTGGCGGCGGTTGCGATTCCGGCCTGCTCGGCCAGGGCGGCAGCCTTGTCGGTGGCTTCCCAGGTGAACTCCGGCTCGGTGCGGCCAAAGTGGCCGTAGGCCGCGGTCTTCTGGTAGATGGGACGGCGCAGGTTCAGGCTCTCGATGATGCCCTTGGGCGTGAGCGAGAAGTTCTTGCGGACCAGCTCGGTGAGCTTGGCCTCGCCCACCTTGCCGGTGCCGAAGGTTTCGACGCGCACGCTGACCGGCTCGGCCACGCCGATGGCGTAGGCAAGCTGGACTTCGGCGCGCTCGGCCAGGCCTGCGGCCACGATGTTCTTGGCGATGTAGCGGGCCATGTAGCGCCGCAGCGGTCGACCTTGGTCGGGTCTTTGCCTGAAAAGGCGCCGCCGCCGTGACGGCCCGCGCCGCCGTAGGTGTCTACGATGATCTTGCGGCCGGTCAGGCCGGTGTCGCCCATGGGTCCGCCGATGACGAAGCGGCCGGTCGGATTGATGTGGTACTTGGTGTGCTCGTCGAGCCACTGCGGCCGGGAGCACTGCCTGGATCACGTGCTTCAGAATGTCGGCGTGCAGTTCTTCGTTGCTCACGGTCTCGGCGTGCTGGCTGCTGATCACCACCGCGTCGATGCGCGCGGGCTTGCCGTTCTCGTCGTACTCCACCGTCACCTGGCTCTTGCCGTCGGGCCGCAGGTAGGGCAGCTTGCCGCTCTTGCGCACCTCGGTCAGCTGGCGGGTGAGCTTGTGGGCCAGCGAGATGGGCGCCGGCATCAGCTCCGGGGTCTCGTTGGAGGCGTAGCCGAACATCATGCCCTGGTCGCCGGCGCCGCCGGTGTCCACGCCCTGCGCAATGTCGCCGGATTGCTTGTTGATGGTCGAGATCACCGCGCAGGTGTTGGAGTCGAAGCCGTAAAGGGCGTTGTCGTAGCCGATGGAGGCCACCACGCCGCGCACCAGGCTCTGGAAATCGACGTAAGCCTTGGTGGTGATTTCGCCGGCAATGACCACCAGGCCGGTGGCGGTCAGGGTTTCGGCGGCAACGCGGCTGTAGGGGTCCTGCTCCAGGCAGGCGTCCAGAATGGCGTCGGAAACCTGGTCGGCAATCTTGTCGGGATGGCCTTCGGTGACTGACTCAGAGGTAAACAGAAAACGATCGCTCAACTTCGAACTCCTCCCCATTGAAGGGAATCAAATGATTGGCCTGCCGCGATGACTCGTCTGCATCGGGTCAAGGGACCTGCGAAAGCCCAACCTGGCTTTGCTGGAATCGGCCACTCGCCTGCATCGGTGAGACACGGCTGCACCGACAGGCCTGAGCCTGGGGTGTACCCATCCATGGTAATCGCAGCGGGTGGAAGTGGGCAAAAGGTATCAGCGAACGGGGCATAGCGGACGCTCAAGCGGGAGAAGAGGCATTTGAGCTGCTCTGATGCGGCAGAACGAGCACAAAAGAAAAGACAAATTGGCAGGAACAGGGGTGTTCGGAACTATTGGCCGAGCCAGGAGAGCACACGCGAAACCAGGTGCTGCCCTGAGGAAACGGCATTGTGGATCAAAACGGCTTGATGGACGGGGAGCAGGGTTGCCCACCATCCCGCCCGGACGCCGACATAGCGGACGCTGAGGAAGGCTCCCAGAGCAACAATCAGCAGCAGCAGGATGGCGCCAGCCCAGCGCAAACGGAGCTCGAGCGCGTCCCGCCGAAGCATGCGCGCCTTGCCAACATTGGATGCAAACGCCGCCCAGCCGCGGTCGTCGTCAATGGTCAAACCCGAAGCGCGGTAAGCGGTAAGGAACCGTTCCGTCCAGTCGTGCTGGTCCAGGCCCAGGGCCCCGGTGTACCCGCGCACAATCCCTTTGCACAGAATGCCGCCGGGAAGCAGACGAAAGCGTTCCTGCTCCAGCGCAACCAGGTGGTGCTGGCTGATCTTCGTTACCGCCGTGATTTCTTCCAGCGCAACGCCGCGGGTGAGACGCTCCATGCGCAGGTCTTCGCCAAAATTGCCCATATTAGACCCGAATGAGAGTAACGTACCCTGAAGTTTCAACTTTCACAATAACCCGGCCAACGATTTCCCGTCAAAGCGATTTATCGTTTGCCCCTTTATTTTCACCGCTCTGGGATAAATGTGCCCAATTTGGAACTATTTACGAACTATATAACCCCTCCCGCGGCCGCCAAGTGACGTGGATCACCGAACGTGACCGCACCGGACACAGCAGGGGATTGAATCGCCAACCTGGGCTCAGCCGTCACAGGCTGATACCCTGAAGACGAGGGGTTTTTGTGTCCTTTTTGTCCTCGGAGCAAGACGCAGGAAATGAACAAGCTTATCTTTGCCAACCTGGTGCACCGCCCCGTTCGCTCCATCATCAGCGTGCTGGCGGTGGCCATTGAAGTCATCATGATCCTGTCAATTGCGGGCGTCTTCATGGGCATGCTGAACGACACCAAGGAGCGCACCAACGGCATTGGCGCCGACTTGATGATGCGCCCTCCGGGCTCGAGCATCATGGCCGGCATGAGCGGCGCACCCATGCCGGAGAAGATTGTCGACGTACTGCGCAAGCTGCCCCATGTGGCCGTGGCATCGCCGGTCAACCAGAAGCTGAATACCGCCGGCAAAATTGAGATTCTCTATGGAATCGACTATCCCAGCTTCAATGACCTGAAGCCTTTCGTTTATCTCTCCGGCGGTCCGTTCCAGGGACGGAACGACGTGATTGTGGACGATGTGTTTGCGAGTTCCAAGAAAAATGGATACCACGTCGGTGACACGATTCAGATTCTGGGTCACCCGTTCCGCATCTCCGGGATTGTGGAGCACGGCAAGGGCGGAAGCAAGCTGATGCCGCTGGACACCATGGGCGAGATCACCGACGCCGAAGGAAAGGCTTCGCTGTTCTATATCAAGTGCGACGACCCTGCCAACGACAACCTCGTGGTCCAGGAGATTCATGCCACGCACGGCCTGGAAGACTACCCGGTTGAAACCGTTGACGACTGGCTTGAGGAGATGACTCCGGACAAACTGCCAGGCTTCAATATCGCTCTCGACGTGGTCACCTTCATTGCGGTCGTCGTCGGGTTCCTGGCCATCTTCCAGTCCATGTATACGGCGGTGCTGGAGCGCACGCGCGAGATTGGCATTCTCAAATCGATGGGCGCCTCCAAGCTGACCATTATGGATGTGGTGCTGCGCGAGACGGCCGTCATGGCTCTGGCCGGGGTGTTGCTTGGAATTGCGGGAACCTTCGGCGTGAAGCTCATGATGGTGCACATGTTCCCCATGCAGCACTTTGAGATTACCGGCCTCTGGGTTGCCAAGGGCTCGGCCATTGCATTCGTTGGCGCGGTCTGCGGTGCCCTCTATCCCGCGTGGATGGCCGCTCGCAAGGATCCGATCGACGCGCTGGCGTACGAATAGCTTCCGATCGGAGCAGCGTCCTGCGCGGAGCATTTCCAGCCGCCGCGATGGCGTGAATTTCTTCTATTGCACGCGGAGAAACGGAGCCGATGCTGTCTTCGAAACGCTGGTACTACGCTGCCTGGCTGCTGGCGATTGGCGCCTTCGCACTCCTGCATGCGCTTAACCTGCGCGCCGATTTTCCCAACCACTCCCCATGGTTCATGGATTGGGCCAAGTACACCGATGAGGGCTGGTACGGGAACGCTGCCATCCGCGCTCACCTGTTTGGAAAATGGTATCTGCCGGGCGACTTCAATCCTGCTGTCGCAGCGCCGGTGTGGCCGTTTTTGGAATGGGTGCTGTTCTTTTTCACCGGCGTCACGGTCCAGGCCGCGCGCGGGCTGGCCGTCGCGTGCTTCTTCGCCAGCCTGGTGCTCAGCTATCTCCTGTTGAGGGCGTCAGGTCCGCAGTGGATGGCGTTGCTGGGGCTCACACTGCTGGTCACCAGCCCATTCCTCTACTGCTTCAGCCGCCTGGCCATTCTGGAGCCGCTGCTGACCACCCTGATGCTGGGCGTTTTGAACCTCGCGGTGCGGCTGCCGCGCATGCGGCGACCGCTCGTGGCTGCGGCGGCCATCGGCCTGCTGTTCACGTTGATGATGCTCGCCAAGACCACTGCGGTCTTCCTTGTGCCTGCGCTGGCCTGGGCCATGGCAATGCCGCTCAGGCGCAGCGGCAAACTTCTCCTGCGCTCTGTTCTTGCGGCGGCGTTAACGTTCTTTGTCAGCTATGGCGCCTGGATGGTGCTGGCCGTCCGTTCCGGTCTGCTTCCCGACTACAGGTACTTCTTCTTCGTCAACAAGTACCCCAAGCCGCCCGAGCCCTACTGGCCGTTGATCAGTCTCTGGTGGTCGTTCCATGGCGGGCTCTGGATCGATCGCATCCTTTTTCCGCTGGCTGGCGTACTGGTGGTCGCCGCAGTCCTTGCCTGGCGCAACCACTGGGCTCGCAAACTGTTGCTCGATCCGGTCTTCGGTGCCTCCGTTCTTGCGGTTGCCGGAACCATCCTGTTCATGACCCTGCAGAACCACCCCCAGCCGCGCTACTACGCCGTCGCGGTCTTCTTCATCTGCTTCCTTGTGGCGCAGGGCGCGGCGGCGCTGCTTGGGCAAGGGAAAGCGCCACCGGAATCCGAGAGCGTCCGCCATCAACCCGCTGGCAAAACTGCACGGCTGCTCGGGCTGGCCGCCCTTGCGCTGATCGCCGTGACTGTGGGGATTAATGGCGCATGGACCCTGAACTACGCCGCGCATCCCGAGTACAGCTTTGTGGATGCAGCCCAGCGCCTGACCCGGTACATCGACCAGCATCCCAACGGCAACCGGCTCCTGCTTTGCGTCAGCGGCGACCAGATCACTCTCGTCACCCACCTGCCCACCATCAATGATCTGTTTGTTTCACCCAGCCCCGTAATGCCCGACCTGGCGGCCAAGGTGGGCTACTACCAGCCCGGCTGGTATGCCGCCTGGAACACCCTTGACCCCGGCATGCTCGAAGACATCCACAGCCACTTTTCCGTGGAACAAGTGGCCAGTTTTCGCGCCTTCGACGACCCCCATCGCAACCTGCTCGTGCTCTTCAAGCTGCACCCCTGGCCCGGCGGCCAGGTCTACGACCCAGCCGATGAGAACTTGCGCATCCGCTTTCCCGAAGACAAGTTCGATGTTCCCCTTCAATAGCCGGCGCAACCCTGGATCCGCCTCCCGTAAGTCGAAATCCGTCCACTTTTGATCCCGTTCATAGCGTAAGGCGTGGCCTTTGCTGGAGCGACTAAGAAGCGGGTTCTAAACCCGGTTATGCCATTGAAAAACTTACCTCCAGCGGCCTGTGACTGCAATCACTCGACAGCCGTGGATGCGGATGATAGGCTTCCGGTGACTTTTCCCCAGCGTTCTTTGAGGTCGCGTTTCCTGGGGTCGTTCGTAATACGGCTTCAAACCTAAACTCGGGAGGACTTGTGACTGTTAACAATTGGGTGGAATTCTTTCTGGCCGTGAGCGGGTTGTCGCTCGTTGTCGCATTTGTTTTTGCACGCCAGGGTATCGGCTCAAACATTGGAACTCCGGAGATGCAAAAGTTTGCCGGCGTTATCAATGGGGGAGTTGGGACATTTTTGAAGCGCCGGTACAAGGTTGTGGTGGCCCTTGTTGGCCTCCTGCTTCCCACATTCGCCAGCGCCCAGACGGAACACACAGGCGGCGGTGAAGCAAACCTGGTACTTCCGGATTTGACGACCGTGAATTTCTTCGGCATCAACGGACATGCCCTGCTGATGATCGGCTTGCTCTTCTGCGTCGGCGGCTTGCTGTTCGGCCTGGTGATCTATCAGCAATTGAAGAACCTGCCCGTTCATCGCACCATGCTCGAAATTTCCGACCTGATCTATGAGACCTGCAAGACCTACCTGGTGACGCAGGGCAAGTTCATTCTTTTGCTGTGGGCATTCATCGCCGTCATCATCTCGCTGTACTTCGGGTGGCTGGCGCCCGTGCCGAATAAACCGATCTGGGTTACGCTGCCGATCATTTTGGGATTCAGCCTGGTTGGCATTGCGGGCAGCTACGGTGTGGCGTGGTTCGGCATTCGCGTCAACACATTCGCAAACTCACGGACGGCATTCGCCGGATTGCGCGGCAAACCGTATCCATGCTTTGCGATTCCACTGAAGGCCGGCATGAGCGTTGGCATGATGCTGATCTCGGTCGAGTTGCTCATCATGCTTTGCATCCTCTTATTCGTCCCGGCGGACTATGCTGGCCCATGCTTCATCGGCTTTGCCATCGGCGAGAGCCTGGGCGCAGCGGCCCTGCGTATTGCCGGCGGCATCTTCACCAAGATCGCAGACATTGGCTCCGACCTGATGAAGATCGTCTTCAAGATCAAGGAAGACGACGCGCGCAACCCCGGCGTCATCGCAGACTGCACAGGTGACAACGCGGGCGACTCCGTTGGCCCCAGCGCCGACGGCTTTGAAACCTACGGCGTCACCGGCGTGGCCCTGATCACCTTCATCTTGCTGGCCGTCAAGAGTCCGACGACGCAAGTGCAGTTGCTGGTATGGATCTTCGTGATGCGCGTGGCCATGCTGGTCTCGAGCTCCGGTGCGTACTTCCTGAACGGCATTATCGCCAAGGCGAAATACGCGAACTCCGACGAAATGGACTTCGAGGCGCCGTTGACCTCGCTGGTGTGGCTCACCTCCATCGTTTCCATCATCCTGACTTACATCGTTACCCGCCTGATGATCCCCGATCTCGGGGATGGAACGCTGTGGTGGAAGCTGGCTTCCATCATCTCCTGCGGAACCCTCGCCGGGGCGCTCATACCCGAATTGGTCAAGGTTTTCACTTCAACCAAGTCGGGCCACGTGCAGGAAATTGTGACATCCGCGAAGGAAGGCGGAGCTTCGCTGGGGATATTATCGGGAATCGTGTCCGGCAATATGTCAGCCTACTGGCTGGGGCTTAGCATGGTTGCCCTCATGGCGTTGGGCTATTTCTTCAGCACCGGTGCGTCCATGGCGGTCCTGATGCTTGCTCCAGCCGTCTTCGCGTTTGGCCTGGTTGCCTTCGGCTTCCTGGGCATGGGCCCGGTCACCATTGCCGTGGACTCCTACGGGCCGGTCACTGACAATGCTCAATCCGTTTACGAGTTGTCGCTGATTGAAGAAGTTCCCAACATCGCAGCCGAGTTGAAGAAAGACTTTGGCATCGACGCCCGGTTCGAGCGCGCCAAGTATCTGCTGGAAGCCAACGATGGAGCCGGCAACACATTCAAGGCAACCGCCAAGCCGGTGCTGATCGGCACAGCCGTGGTGGGTGCAACCACCATGACCTTCTCCATCATCATGGCCCTCACGCATGGACTCACCGTTAACGTGGACAAACTCTCTCTGCTGCATGCGCCCTTCATGCTGGGGCTGATCTGCGGCGGCGCGGTGATCTACTGGTTCGCGGGCGCTTCCATGCAGGCGGTCACCACCGGCGCTTACCGGGCGGTCGAGTTCATCAAGGCAAACATTCATCTCGAAGGAGCGGAGAAAGCATCGGTTACCGACAGCAAGAAGGTGGTGGAGATCTGCACCAAGTATGCGCAGAAGGGGATGTTCAACATCTTCCTTGCCGTCTTCTTCTCTACGCTGGCGTTCGCATTCGCTGAGCCGTTCCTGTTTGTCGGCTACCTGTTCTCGATTGCCATCTTCGGCCTCTACCAGGCGATCTTCATGGCTAATGCCGGCGGCGCCTGGGACAATGCGAAGAAGGTGGTTGAGGTTGACCTGAAGCAGAAAGGAACGCCTCTGCACGACGCAACCGTGATCGGAGACACCGTCGGCGATCCGTTCAAAGACACCTCGTCGGTGGCCATGAATCCGATTATCAAGTTCACCACGCTGTTCGGACTGCTGGCTGTCGAGCTTGCCGTGACGCTCAGTGCGAACAATCGGACCCTCACTCACGTACTGGCCGTCGCATTCTTCCTGGTATCGGTATTCTTTGTCCACAAATCGTTCTATGGAATGAGAATCGAAACGAAAGAAAGCAACTGATTGCTGGCTTCTGAATCGCAGAAAGCGCCGCCTGGAAACGGGTGGCGCTTTCTTTGTTTAGCGCTGTTCGGCGGCAATCGCCGACAAGCTTCTCCGCTGGTTGCCTCCGGCGTCGAAGTTGCCCGGGTCGAGCCACGCTTCGAAGACGCTCTTGCGCGCCGGCCACTCGTGATCCAGCATGGCGAACCAGGCGGTATCGCGGTTGCGGCCCTTGATGACCATATGCTGCCGGAAGATGCCCTCAAAGGTGAAACCGAAGCGCAGCGCGGCGCGGCGGCTCGGCTCGTTCTCCGCGTTGCACTTCCACTCGTAGCGCCGGTATCCCAGGTCTTCAAAGACATGCCGCGCCATCAGGTACATCGCCTCGGTGGCCGCCGTGGTGCGCTGCAAGCGCGGCGTCAGCAGAATGTTGCCCACCTCTACCACCCCGTGAGCCGGCTCCATGCGTATATAGCTGGCGTAGCCGGCGGCTGCGCCGATTTCGGCGGAAATGATCGCGAAAAAGATGCGATCGGGCGCGGCCCGTTTTTCAGAGATGTCGCGGGTGAAGTCGGCCAGCGACGCATAGGGGCCGTCGAAGAGCCACTGCCAGACCTCATTATGGCCTTCTACGGCGCACCAGAGGTCCGCGGCATGGAGATCGGCGTCGAGGGGCTCGAGCATCACGGTGCGGCCCAGCAGAGTGACCGGGCCGGGGGCTGGGACTGGTTTCCAGTTGAGCGGATTCGAGTTGGAGAGGTTCACACGTCCAGCCTATCAGCCTCTGACAGCTGCAAGATCTCCAAACCGGTTGTGCCGGAAAGGCTTCCGATTTGGCAAGCTTGGCCAACACGCTTTAGAACCTGTTTAAAAACCAGCTGGCAGAACCGAGGAAGGACCATGCGTGCAAGGGTCTAGAGTATTTTCATAGTTACTGTATCCGATAGCCGCAGTGATGGAAGAAGGCTTGCGCGTCGTGGGGTGTAATTGCGGCGATGGCCTGTGTCAGGGCTGGCTCCAGTTGCTCGACCAGCCTTGCTTTGATGCCACGCAGCAGCTGCTTGAGCTTGGACCAAGCCTGCTCGATGGGGTTGAAGTCGGGCGAGTAGGGCGGCAGATAGAGCAGCAATGCGCCACGGCTCTCAATCAATTGGCGCACGCCCTCCACTTTATGTGCTCCCAGGTTATCGAGGATCACGACATGGCCGGGCTCGAGCCGCGGCACCAGCACTTGCTCCACAAAGGCCAGAAACACATCGCCGTCCGTGGGCGATTCGATGCTCATGCTGGCCAACACGCCCTCGCTGGTCAAAGCTGCCAAGACCGTCAGTGTGCGCCAGTGACCGGCAGGAACTGCCTCCCGCACCCGCTCCGAACGAGGGCCCCAGCCATAGCGGCGCGTCATCTCTGTGGTCACGCCGCTTTCATCCAGGAACACCAGCCCGGCAGGATCAATCTCGGTTACCAGTTCCCACCAGGCGTGCCGCAGCCACAGACTCTCACCGCTTTCCTGCTCCTGCGCGCGCAGCGTTTTTTTATGCCGCAGACCCAGGCCTCGCAGCCAGTACCACAGCCGCGATCGGCTGATCTCGACCCGATGGGCCTCGCCCAACTGCTGTTTCAGCTCTGCTAAGGTCACATCGGGCTGTCGGGCCACTGCGGCCCGCAAATACTGCTTGATTGCGGCCGTCAGCTGGCTTCTCGGCCCGTGCCGCAACTGCGGCGGCCGCTCCAGCCGCCCGGTCTCCAGTTGCTGGCGGCGGATCTTCTTCGCGTATCCATAACTGACGCCAAACCGGCTCGCCAGTTCCTTCAGGCTCGCTTGCCCGTCACCATAGGCTTTCAAGAGCTTGCTGCGCAGGTCATCTGAATAGGCTCGTGGCATCTGCTTAATTGCGGAGTAATCGCCAAATCCACCTTAAACCAACTTCCTGTTCGTGGATATAACTACTAAGGAACTGCTCTAGCGGTTCGTTCCGGTGCATGTATCCCAGCGATTTGACGGATACACAGTGGGGCAAGCTGGGATCGTTGCTGCACGAACTGCGGGAGGATCGTCACGGAGGAAGAAGGCCGCGCAAGTATCCGCTGCGGCGGGTGGCCGATGCCCTGTTCCAGGTGGTGAAAACCGGCTGCCAATAGCGTCAGTTGCCCGTCGATTTTCCTCCTTGGCAGACGGCCTACCAGCAGTTTCGGACGTGGCGGATGCGTGGAACTCGGGAGCCGGTGAACAAGGCGTTACGAGAACAAGGCCGCCAGGCGCGGGGGAGAAACACCATGCTCAACGTGGCGATTGTCGATTCTCGGTCAGCCAGAACGGCGCTGAAGAGGGGCGGCGCGGTTACGCTGCGGGCAAGAAAATCAAAGGGCGCAAGTGGCACACCGCGGTCGATGCGCAAGGCAACCTGCTGACCGTGGTGGCGTATTCAGCCGAATGACAATCGCTGCGTGCTGTTCTCCGCCCAATTGCAGGGAGAACAGCACGAGTTGCTTTGGTGCAGTGCGCCGCTTTTAGAATTCCAGGCGTAGCGCAACCTGGCCGGTACGATTTCCTGCGTTCTCGGCTGTCTGCACACTGGTTGTTACACCAAACAATGGTGTTCCCCACACAGAGTCTGGCTCTGCAAAGTTTGGATGATTGAGAATATTGGTAAATGTGGATTCGAATCGGATCTTGACTCTCTCCGCAAGCACGAATTCCTTAGCCATCCCCGCAGCGACTGCAATCGTTCCTGGTCCTTCCAAAATGCCAACACTTGCTGTCCCATCCCGTCCTGCATTCTGAGGAATGGCCTGAAATGCATTGGCGTCAAACCAATGTCCCGGGTTGTGATTGGAGATGTTGCCATTTCCAATTCTGTCGGGACGCATCGGTGGCGTTCCGCCGGTCAGGTTGGTTGTTTCAACGGAGTTGTAAAGGTTGATATTCAGCGGATCGTACTGCACTCCTATGATTGGCTTGCCGTTCGAATCATCATGGGTTGCGCCGCAATAATCATCAATGGCAGACCCCGAAGAACTCTGAAAGCTGCAGGTTGGAGCGGAAGTTGGTGTTTGGAACGGACCGGTTTCAAGGAGTGTAACCGTACTGAGTCTCCATCCTCCCAATATGGCCTGTGTAAGACCGTGCGCGCCAGTCAAAAAGCTCTGCCCCCTGCCCACGGGAAGTTGATAGATGCCGGTAAGTAATACCCGATGGCGTCTGGTGCCAAAATCATTTCCACGATCGGCGCGTGGATCGAAACGATCGGTGAATTGTCCACCCAGCCTTCCGGGAAACCCAGTCGGACCGGTGCCTTCAGCGTTGGTCAGGTTTTTCGCCAGGGTGTATGTGCCTTGCAAGTACAGTCCGTGCGAGTACGGGTGATCGGCCTGCACCTGCAAGGACTGGTAGTTGGCTCCTGCATTATTCTGAAGGATAAATAGCTGCCCCCAATTCTGATAGGGCCGGCTTGCTGGATTGTAAGGGGTGCTGCCCGGATGCACCTGGTTCAGGTCCACGACGTTCATCAGCCGGTAGGTGTTCATCCCGATATAGCTCGCTCGCAGCGTGAAGGTGTTATGTAACTCGCGCTCCAGCGTAAAGTTCCACTGCGCTGATTCGGCATCGCGCAGGTGCATATCGAGTCCGAATTCAAAGTCCGCTGTTCCAATGGAGCCTTCAAGCGGATTCGCTCCACCGGAAAGTGGTGCGGTAGCTTGCGGCAATACAAAGAGAGGAGCAACTCCGGGAGCCGTGTAATTTGGGTAGTCAATAAAACTAGACGTGGCATTACCGGACATCATAAAAGACTGTGGTCCGAGATTGACCGCTGTGAAGATTCCAATACCGGCGCGAACCACGGTCTTCGAGTCACCAAAGGGTCGATAGGCAATGCCCAGGCGCGGATCAAAATTCTTGTAATAGGCTGCGCGCAAACCGGGTCCGAGACCTACTTGACTGGCTTTGACGAGGCTCGTGCACTGAGTTATGGCAGGATTCAGATAGCTCGGAACGTTGCAATCGTTGATCGATTCCAGAACTTCGGTTGCCGGCGCCAATCCGCCGTCCGGAATAATCATATCGTCTGTCTTGGGATCGAAGTTCGCCAGATTGCCATTTTCCTCAATGAACGGCGGATGAAACTCCCAGCGCAATCCATAACTCGCAGTAATCTTCGGGGTCAGATGAAATTCATCCTGTCCATAGATACCGACGTGCAGTGCGCGGCTGTCAAGATCGGGTCCAGTGACTGCCACTTCGTCATCGTTTGGAAGCCCGGAAAGAAAATCCTGAAAGGAATTGCCCGTGAATTCTCCATAGAAGTTGAAGGTCCCGAAATCATCCGCAGGGGCAAAATGTTCGACATCGCGGTACCCGAGTTTCCTGAGGTCCACGCCGAATTTGAGCGTGTGCCTGCCCTTGATCCAGGAGATATTGTCCGTGTATTGGTAGGTGGAGGATTCCGTAGGGCCATCTTTCTGTCTGCCAATGGGCGAAAAACCGGTTCCAGCAGAGAAATTGAACACTGGAAAGGCTCCTGCCTGGGGCTGTTGCGTCAAATCTAGTCCGGTAAGTCCCAGGGCCGTGTCCACGGCAACGCCATTGAGAGGAAATACTTCAATGCTCTTCCAAAGGCTTGCACCAAACCGGAATTCATTAAGAAGGTTGGGCTTGATGACATAGCTATGGGCCACAAGAAAGGTATTGTTGGGTTGATTGATTGCACTGGCGGGGAGCAGTGTGCCCTCAGCCGCGCTCGAGATCCCGCTCCATGCCGTGCTGGAGACAGTCTTCCAACTATACCGGCCGAAGACCTGCTGCTTGGAGTTAATCACCTGATCGATTCTTACATCGACGCCGTTGGTAGTGGACGGAGTGGGTCGATTCACGTTGTAATAATGATCGTCCGGTCCATTACTCGTTTGCACCGTCGTATTTGGAGACGGGTAATATGCCAGTACTTGAGAGGCTACGGAGTTGATTTGGCTCACGGAACCACCCGCGATTGCGCTGCCGTTGCCTGCCCGTTCCGAGAGGGTCGGAACATAGTCCTGCTGAAAGCTCGTTCCACGCAGGGTATTGCCTTCGTAGTCGAAAAAGAAGAAGGTCCGATTATGGCCATCGAATAGATGCGGAATAAGTACCGGTCCCCCAAGGCTTGCGCCAAACGTGTTATAAACCTTGTCCGGCTTGCTGGGTGCGCCATACGTTATCGCATCCAATACGCGGTTCTGCAGGTACTCGAATGTGCTTCCATGGAACGTGTTGCCACCGCTCTTTGTGGTTACTGTCAAGTCACCCACTTGCGCAAACTCGGCATTGTTATCGACAGCGGAGACACGAAACTCCGATATCAATTCCGAGGAGGGATACATATTCTGATTAGGGCCGGTGACGCGAATATTCGCTGTTGAAATTCCGTCAAGTGAAAAGTCAATCGTCGAAGGTAGGCCGCCACCTATCGATAACCTGCCGCTGCTATCCTGCTGCACACCAGGGACGGCAACCAGCGCTGCTAGAGGACTCGTAGTCGCTCCGCGATAGTTGACGGGCAATTCTGCTACCTGTTGACCATCCTTTGAATCGGCAATCGTCGCGTTTTCAGTATTGATTGTCGCTACGCCCGCTTTTACCTCGACCTCCTGGCGGACTTTCTCAATACTCAGTTGCAGGATGACGCGCCGCTCCTGCCGCGCGTCAAGGTGTATATCGGAGACTTGAATTCGGCTGAATCCATTCCTGGATGCGCTGATCTCGTAAGTGCCGGGTTTCAGATTCAAGAACAGGAACTCGCCAGATCCATTGCTCTCTTGTGTTTGAGAGATGTTCTCGTCCACGTTACGGACTGTGACGGAAGTCTGACCGATTACTGCGCCTGTTTGATCCTGCACTGTTCCGACAATGCTGCCAAACGTAGACTGAGCAATTGCCCTCTGCCCGGCCAGCACAGACGTTGCCACGAAGAGAAAGGCCGTTATCACTTTGATGCGCATCAATATCCTCCCCAAAGCAATTACTATCCAGCCCGTGGCCGATGCTGAATGCATGGACGACGAGGTTGAGGGGGAAGTTGGAGGTATCAAGCGCGGGATCGAAAACTTGTGCGAACGAGTTCAGGTGCAAAGCAGAGAAACAGGGCATGCGCGACGGAGGCCCTTGACGACAATCCGCTGCCCGGCGTAGAACCCAGTGATCAGATACAAAGCGTTTCCGGAGATTCAACCACTGCGATATTATACTTCGAACTTATTTATTTCTATTCCATATTAGTAACTTTCCATTCCCTATTGGTAACTTTATAGGTTTATTAGCTTAATGGGAGTGCTTCGACAAGTAGTTCAAGCTATTGCACAGCCGGCCTCAGAAGGTCCTCTCTCTCAGCCTGCGCACACACTGATCTGTGTTAAGGGAGATCGAGAGCTGATTCAACCGGCCTCCGTGCGGTCATTGTGCAAGTTAGGATGCGCTACCGTGAATGGAAATGACCGAGCCAGGGTGCTAATCGCGAGTCGGGATGTCAGAATTGGCGACATTCACAGGTTGCATTTGGTCGCTCGCCCCGGGCACAGCGCCTGACCCGGAGGCGCGTTCCAAAGCAAAGCGTTCGTATGTAGCCGCCAGTTGTTCTTCGATTTCGGTGACAATACCGGGACGGCGAGTCCTCAAAGCAAAGAACCAGCCCATCCCCACCAGGATGATTGCGAAAAAAATGTAGATCATCAGATTCTGCGGGTAGGGGGGCGCCGGATAGAGGCTCGCAACGAATGGAACTAATACGACCATGCCTCCCAGCACCGAGATCAGAATGTTCCACACCTTCAGCCGGCCATGTCGTTGCAGATAAAACGGAGTGCCAATCGTGATCAACAGATAAGCCAATAGAAATCCAAACGTGCAAATGCTTCCGACGTATCCCCAGATTTCTCTTGCCCGAACGCCCGCCGCAATCAAGGGAATTGACACCAGCATCGCAATGATGGTTGCAACTGTGATTGCCGTGCTGGGCGTGTGATTCTTTGGATGAATTCTGCGGAATGATACCGGCAAAACGCCGTGTTGAGCCAGCAGGAAGAGAGTGCGCGCACCGGCGTTGATACTCGCCAATACAATCGTTATGACGCTTACAAGACCGGCCCCTGTAAGCAGATAAGCGAGATACGATACTCCGTGCGCTCGCGCCATATCCATGACCGGAGCTTGACTATCGGAAAGACTGATACTAAGGCCGCGAAAGGCGGCGATCATCGTATAAGCATGAAGGATGAAGTAAAGTCCTGTGATAAGGCAACTGACAATGATTGCTCGCGGAATGTTTTTCAAGGGGTTTTGCGCCTCATCGCCAAGCGAGGCAGCACTCTCAAATCCGACAGTCGCATAAAATGCGAGCACCGACCCCTGCCGATCGCTGTCGCGGAGAGCTGATGCAAATGAAATTGTTGAACGTCGAACTGGGTACCGTGCTTGAATAGGATTGCGGCAGCCAATGCCGTTCCGACAGCGATTGACGAGAACTCGACTCCCAGCATCAAGTGGGCAGACAATCGCACATCCTTCCACGCGCAAAACCAAACCAACAGAAGCAATGCCGCCGCGATCAGCAAAGCGGGAGGGTGAACATGCATCGGCCTCAGAAGACTGCCCAGAAAATAGGCAACCAACGGAACACAGGCAGCACCGCACCCGATGTATGCAATGGCTAGCGCCCATCCTCCTAACACCCCGGCAGTGGTTCCCAGGCCGCGCGCGATGTAGTCGTAGAGAGAAGCTGTTCCAGACGAGTCGCACGCAAAAGCATTGATGTTCACAGCGATCAACACGGCGCCGATTGTTGAAATCAGAAACGATATCCACGTTCCTGGCCCGGCGATCAAGGCAACCACCGGTATTGAGATCAGTGGCGCTCCTGAAGCACCGATATTCGCAATCGACTGTCCTAGGACAGCCCATGGCCCTAGACTGCGCGCGCGTAATCTGGATGAATGATTCAACCCAATGTTCGCGCCGCTATTGTCTTTCAAGTCGTATGCCTTTCTCTTCTGATCGATTCCATGGGCTGCCATTCAAATGAAAATCGCAATCGTGCACCGTGTTTGCATGCACAGGTCAAAGGAGCAACACAACTCCTGCCCGGCATGCCGCGGTTATCTGGCGCACCGCGCCCTTTTATATTCCCAGTCGATTGATCGCCGCTTCACGAGATGCACCGCTTGGGCACATTGTGAATCTCATGCGGGGAAGCATGCGGCGGTTGCAGGTTCTGGTCAAGGCGTCCGACCACACCAACGCAAAATGAAAGAGGCCTGCTCCAGCGAACTGGCCTCACGTAAAACTCACACGTCGAACGCGCTGGCCGCCATGTTCTTTGTGGCACTTCCGTTACAGCATGAACACGCCGTCCCACACTTCAAACATTTCGACACAGAGTGGTGCCGAATAGGATGAAAAGTGCAAAGATAATGGCGCAAATATAGCACCCCTCTGAGCACGCGTCAATTCTTC
>CAVZNB010000010.1:0-99530 GCA_963776535.1 uncultured Acidobacteriaceae bacterium
GTAGACGCAGTGCTCGAGCTGGAAGAAACCGCGGACGCCGTCGGCGTCGACATAATCGGAGACGGACGAGCCCCCGAGCTGGATGGCGTGCTGCAGGACGGCGTGCAGAGCGAGGCGGAGGCGTTCGAGCTCAGCGCGGGTGAGGCGGCCGGCGCGGCGGCGGGGGCGGATTCCAGCGCGGAAGAGGCTCTCGTCGGCGTAGATGTTGCCGACGCCGGTGAGCAGTTTCTGGTTGAGCAAGGCGGCCTTGATGGCCAGTTTGCGGCCGCGAAAGAGGGCGGCAAAGGCCTCGGGCGCGATGGTGAGGGGCTCCTGGCCGGCGCCGAGGAAGGCGGCGCTGCGGCGCAGGTCGCGAAACTCCAGGCGGCCGAAGCGGCGGGGGTCGACAAAGCGGATTTCGCGGCCGCTCTTGAGGAGAAGGCGGGCGTGGGTGTGGGGAGCTACCGGACCTTCAGGGGTGGTGACGAGCAAGCGGCCGGTCATGCCGAGATGGACGATCCATTGGGCATCAGGTTCGCGGCTTCTCTCCTCCAAAGGGCTGCTGCATGCAATGCCCAGTTCGCAGACAATGTGCTTGCCGGTGCGATGGACGGCGAGGATGGTACGGCCTTCAAGGCCTCTGGCCTGGCGTGCGGGCGGGGTTTTGAAGGGCTCGCGGTGGCTGCCGAACCAGGCTTCGACGATCTGGTCGCCGCGCACGCGGGCGTTGACTCCGCGGGCAATGGTTTCTACCTCAGGCAGCTCGGGCATCGGTCCATTGTAGAAGAAGGAGCTACCCGTAATTCTCCGTGAGCTTATCGTTATCTTCGGCAGTGCGAGGCTGGCGGGAGCCCCACCTTTCCAGGTAGACCAGGCCGAGGCCGAGGCCGGCGAGAAAGACACCGACGGAGGCGTATTCAATCAGGTTGAGCCGCGTGTTCTCCGGCTGAGTCTGGTAGACAACAATGCCATGAATGTTCCGCGGAACGGTACGAAGCTCTTCGGGCGCAGGCCACCTGGGCATGGTGTCGAGATAGTGGACCGAGATCATGGCCGAAACGATCAATCCCGCCAGTCCGGGCAGAATCAGCGCCAATGCTAACGTCTTCAGCTTTGCCAACTGCATGGAACTCATTGCATCGACCTCGTCCCCAATAGAGATCGCTGGCGGCTCTGGCGCGTGTGCAGGCACCAAACCAGCGTTGGATCTGTGCCGAACAAGGGATTGTCAGAAGGCAGGCCAGCCGTCATGGAAAGACGCGGCCCAATTGCTGCGGCGGGTACTCCCCAAAGCACCCGTTACAGGTGTTTATAGCAGATAAGGGGAGGTTCACAAGCGGTGCACGCTGCTGGCGGGGATATGCAGGTAACTTTACAGCGGGAAATAAGTAATCTTCAGCTTTTGTCTTCAGTAATTCCGCTCGAAGGAACTCCGATGGTGGAAGACCGCGCTATTTATGTTCGCTGCGCTCGCCGGGTTCGCGGATGCGACTGACTTCAAAGCTGACAACCTTCCAGGCGCCCTGCGGATCGCGGACATAGACGCGGGTGTAGCGATAGCTGCCCGAGACTTCGCCGTCGGCTGTGGTGCCCTGCACGTCGGCAACCGAGGTGACGAGCGCGGTGGCTCCATAGAAACGCACTTTACGGTCCGTGATGTCCAGGGTGGTGAAATGGACGCGGCCGGCGCGCAGGTTATCGAGGGTCTGGTCTTTGGTTTGGAGGGTACCGGATGAAGTGATGGCGAGGTAGTCGTCCGCGAGCAGGTTCTGCATGGCAGCGGTATCGGACCGGAGGATGGCTTGGCGCCACTTGTCTTCGAGCTGATCGATCTCGTGGCGGCTTTCGTGCTTCTGGCCCTTGGGCATGGCAGGGCGCTGTTGGGCGGATGCCGCGGCGGCCAGAAGCAGGAGCGAGGCCGCCAGCAGAGCTCCACGCGATATCCGGCGGCTTGATGGCATCGACGGGCTGGTCGTGGGACCGGGCATTAGCGTATCGGATACTAATCTCGCACAGGCTTGCCGGTCAATCGTGTCTCCATCGTCCGTTCGTCGGCATGAATGAACCATGGCCCGAAACGGGAGCGGCTGCAACCTGCTGGGACTGGCCGCAGGTTGGACGCGTGAGCATCCTCAAACGAGAGCAACCAGGTTTTCAACGCTGCGTTCGCGCATCTTCTGGTACAGACCGCCCACGGCGTGCTTCTTGAAGTGGTCGGTTTCACGGTGCGCGGCCAGGGCCTTCTGGTCGACATACTGCTCATAGATGAGCACCGTGTCCGGATTGTCTTCAAGCTGATGGGGAATATAGGTTACGCAACCCGGCTCCTGGCGCGAGGCGGCGGCGAGGGCGCGGAGGGTCTCGGCCACATCGGCACGATCTTCCTGATTAAAGGTAAGGCGGACAAGGAAACTAACCATGGATTCGATTCTCTCTCACCTGAGCTGATGGTACGGCGGTAATTTGAGGCCAGGTTTGCGATTTATGCGTGAATTTCGTTGAGCGCGGCTGCAAATTCCGGCAGGACCATGGTCTGGTCGCGGTCGGGACCGGTGGAGACCATGCCAATGCGGGCGCCGCTTTCGCGCTCCTGGAAGCGGAGGTAGTCTTTGGCCGCCTGGGGGAGCTTGTCGAATTCGGTAATGCCTTCCGTGGAGGTTTGCCAGCCTTTGAGCGTGGTGTAGACGGGCTTGATGCGCTCCAGGCCGTCGACGTCGGCGGGAATCTCGTCTGTGGTTTTGCCGTCAATTTCGTAGCCGACGCAGATGGGAATCTCGGCCAGGGTGTCGAGCACGTCAAGCTTGGTGATGACCAGCCATTCCGCTCCGTTGACCTGGTTGGAGTAGCGGAGGAGGGGAATGTCGAGCCAGCCGCAGCGGCGGGGGCGGCCGGTGACCGCTCCGTACTCGTTGCCGCGGGCGCGAAGTTCATCGCCGGCAGCGTCATGGATCTCCGTGGGGAACGGCCCGCCGCCAACGCGGGTGACATAGGCTTTGGTAACGGAAATGACGGTGCCGATGGCGGTTGGGCCGACACCGGTTCCGGTGGCCGCGCCGCCGGCAGTTGCCGATGAGGAGGTGACGAAGGGGTAGGTGCCGTGGTCAATGTCGAGCATGGTGCCCTGCGCGCCCTCGAACATCACGCTGCCGCCCTGGGTGAGGATCTGGTTGAGCAGGCGGCCGGTATCGGCGACGAAGGGGCGCACCTGTTCGGCCGCCGCGGCGTATTCGTCAAACATCTTTTCGGGATCGAGCGGGGCAGTGCCGGTGCCGAAGAGAGCGCGGACGATGGCGTTCTTCTCTGCGCAGGCGGCCTCGATGTGGGTCTTGAGCAGATCGGGGCGCAGCAGGTCGACGACGCGCAGGCCGCTGCGGGCCATCTTGTCTTCGTAGGCGGGGCCGATGCCGCGGCTGGTGGTCCCGATCTTCTTGCGGCCCGGCGCGCTTTCCGCGGCCAGCTCGATCATGCGGTGGTAGGGCAGGATGACCTGGGCGCGGTTGGAGACGCGGAGTTGCTCGTCGACGGCGACGCCGAGGGAGCGGAGCTTGGCCACCTCTTTTAGAAAGGCGATGGGGTCGAGGACCACGCCGTTGCCGATGATGCCGCGGCAGCCGGGGCGCAGAACACCGCAGGGGATGAGCTGCAGGACGAATTTTTGCCCGCCGATGATGACGGTGTGGCCGGCGTTATGCCCGCCCGCGTAGCGCGCTACAGCAGCGAACCGCTCGCTGAGCACGTCCACAATTTTGCCTTTGCCCTCGTCGCCCCACTGGGCGCCCAGTACCACTGCCGTTTTCGCTCGCATGTCCGTCCGTTCTCACACAGAGACCCCGCGCACGCGGCTCGAAGGGAGGCGCTTGCACAGGGCTCCAGGTTCGGGCGCTTCGGGAAGGCAAGCACCCTTCAAGATTCTAAACCCTGCTTGCTTTGGCCGTACCGCGAAGCCTGGTTGGCCCGTTGGTTGACCTGCCGGGCCGGGCGGTCAGGGGCGATTCCGCCAAAATCTGCCGTCTAAGGAGAATTCTCCGCAACTAACACGGCGCCCCCGTGTCTAGTTTGATTACCGTCCTTCGCCGGGCGGCTGCGTATGCGGCTGGCACTCCAGGGGCGGGCTCGACCGTTTGAGGGGAAGCACGGGCCCTTGTGAGGGATTATGAAACCCCAAGATTTGCTGCGCTCCGCGCACTTCGCGTTGCCTTGCCGTCTCTCCGCTGACTCTGCCCCGCCGAACTGCTCCACCCTCCGGACCGGAGGCCGCTTTGCTGCACTGGGGACGGTTTTGCTGCTTGTGCCACTGGCCGGGCAAACGGCTTTTGCGCAGCAGGGCTGGCCGCAGAACCCGCAGTACGCGCAGAATTACGCACCGCAAGGCTATGCGCCTCAGCCGTATGCGCAACCGCAGTACCAGCAGCCCCAGTACTCCCAGCCTCAGTACGCTTCCCAACCCCAATATGCTGAGCAGCCGTATGCGGACCCCGGACCGGGTGACCCGCAGCAGGGTTATGCGCCGGCGCAGGGGGGTGGGCAGCCGTTTGGGGCGGAACAGCTGGAGCAGCTGGTCGCGCCGATAGCGCTCTATCCGGACACGCTGGTGGCGCAGATTCTGGCGGCCTCGACGTATCCGGCGCAGGTGATTGCGGCGGACAACTGGATTCATGCGCAGGGATTTGCCTCGCCGGACCAGGTTGCCTATGCGGCGGATGCGCAGACCGACTGGGACCCGAGCATCAAGGCACTTACGGCGTTTCCGCAGGTGCTGGACATGATGAACCGGGACCTGCACTGGTCCACCGATCTGGGCAACGCCTACTACAACCAGCCGCAGGATGTGCTGCAGACCATCCAGTTGATGCGGCAGCGGGCCGAGGACGCGGGGACGCTGCAAAGCACGCCGCAGGAGGCGGTGACCTACCAGCAGGGGTACATCCAGCTGGCGCCGGTGAATCCGCAGGTGGTGTATGTGCCGCAATACAACCCATGGGATGTTTACGGGCAGCCGGTGCAGCCGTATCCGGGCTTCTCGCTGATTGGAGCGCTGGAGTCGTTTGCCGGGTCAGCGCCGGTACGTTACGGGTTGGGCATTGCCATGTCTGCCTTCAGCCATACGCCGTTTGGCTGGGCCGGCTGGGTGCTGAACTGGCTGGCTTCTTCAATCTTCTACCACCAGTCTCCGTATATGTCGCAGAGCACCACGGTGGCGCACTGGGGCGGCGGGCACGGCGGGTATTTCGGCGGGCAGGGGGGTGGGATTAACCGCCAGCCGAATGGATTTGGGCACACGGAACAGGGCTTCAACCGGTTCGGCAACCAGCCGGCAGCGCAGGCTTTCAACCGGCAGTCGCTGCGGACGCAGGAAAATTACGGATACAATCGGCCGGTGGAATCGCCGAACCGGGCGTACGCGGGCGGCTACGGGAACTTTGTAAGGCCGGCGACACGGGACTACGCCTATCGCCCTCAGCAGGCTCCGGTGGCACAGGCGGCAAGGCCGCAGGAGTATGCACGGCCGGGCGGCGGGTACGGGTATTCTGCAAACTCGCAGATGGCCTACGCAGCGCGGCCCTCAGCTCCCTATGGCGACCCGCGGCAGGGCTACCGTGCTCCAGCGGCCAACTACCAGCGCAACGATTTCGCGCAGCGGTCGTATGCTGAGCCGCGCTCGTACGGGGGCCAGCGGTCGTTTGCCGAGTCTGCGCCGAAGCAGCGGGGTGGATCGCACCTGTTTGGCGGCGGGCATGGCGGGGAAAGCTACAAAGCCTCGTACAAGGCTCCGAAGATGCCGAAGACCCCTAAGGCGCCGAAGATGTCGGGTGGCGGCGGACGCCATGGGGGCGGCGGGCATAGTGGCGGCGGGCTGTTCGGGCATCACGGACGCTGATCCGGCCCGGCTGAACACGCATTGCGCCCTGCGCGCCGCGTGCGGCTGTTATATTTCCCTCGAAGCAGAACCAGCAGCAAGATGTCTCCGGTTTCACAAGAACGGAACCCGGGACCCATGCGGTTTGCCATGAGGGAGAGCGGCGATGGAGTGGAGCGAGAGCAGCAGGCGGTCGTTTTTGAAGCAGATGGGCGCGGCGGGCGCGCTGGCCCTGACTACGGCGGCAAATGCGGAGACCATGGCCGTGGCGGCTGGGCAAACGCTCTCTCCCACGGAGACGGCGCAGGCGGCCACGCGCGCCCAGCGGATGGCGTGGTGGCACCAGGCCAGGTTCGGCATGTTCATCCATTGGGGACTCTACTCGGTGATTGGGCAGCATGAGTGGGCCAAGCAGGTGGAGGGCATCCCGCTGCTGCAATATGAGCTGCTGGCCAGGCAGTTCAAGCCCAAACCCAACGCGGCACGGGACTGGGCGCGGCTGGCCAAGGCTGCCGGGCAGAAGTACATGGTGATGACCACCAAGCACCATGAAGGGTTTTGCCACTGGGACACAAAGCTGACCGACTACTGCGCGCCAAAACAGGGGCCGGGACGCGACCTGGTGCGCGAGTTTGTGGATGCGGCGCGGGCGGAGGGTCTGCGGGTGGGGTTCTACTACTCTCTGATGGACTGGCACCACCCCGACGGCGCCGCCTGCAAGACCGACCTGGCCGCGCGCAAGCGGTTTGTGGACTACACGCATGGGCTGATCCGCGAGCTGATGACCAACTACGGCAAGATTGACGTGCTGTGGTACGACGTGGACTGGCCGCTGACGGCCGCCGAGTGGGAGTCAGAGCGGATGAATACGATGGTCTTCGAGCTGCAGCCGGAGATCATTGTGAACGACCGCAACGGGCTGCGCGGGGACTTTGGAACGCCGGAGCAGGAGGTGCGGGCGGCGGAGTCCGGGCGTGCATGGGAGAGCTGCATGACGCTCAACGACAGTTGGGGATTCAACCGCGGCGACAACTCGTGGAAGACACCGAAGGTGGTTGTGGGCAACCTGGCCAACTGCGCGCGCGGAGGCGGCAATTACCTGTTGAACATTGGGCCGAAGCCCGATGGGTCGATTCCGGAAGAGTCGGTGACCGTGCTGGAGACGGTGGGCAAGTGGCTGGAGACAAACGGCAAGGCCATCTACGGCACGGAGCGGGGCGAGTTCGGCTGGAACTCGAACGCCAACTACACGCGGCACGGCAACACGCTTTACATCCACCAGCAGTACTGGCCAGGACACACCCCGGCAGCGGAGACACTGAGCTTCTTCCAGCCGGAAGCCGTGATCGCGATTGGCGGGTTGAAGGCCAAAGCGAAGTCGGCGCGCCTGGTGAAGACCGGCGAGCCGGTGCAGTTTACGCAGGACGAGTGGGCGCTGCGACTGACGGGGTTGCCACTGCAGGCGCCCGATCAGCCGGTAACTGTGGTCGAGGTGGAGTGCGACGGTGTGCCGGAGATCGACCACGACGCGCTGCGGCCACTTTGGCCGCGGTACAAGGTTGGGGTCAGCAGCTAGCGGATTTCGGGAACTCGCTCCCGCTTGCCCGTGTAACGCAGTGCCTTTCCAGATGCCTGAAACCGTAACAACGGACCGCCTGATCCTCCGCCGCTGGCGGGAGGCGGATCGTGTGCCGTTTCAGGCGCTGAACGCCGACCCGCAGGTGATGGAGTTTTTTCCGGCGATGCTGACAGCGGAAGAGACGGACGCGGCGATGGAGCGGATTGATCTTCACTTCCAGCGGCATGGCTTTGGCCTGTTTGCGGCGGAGCTGAGGGAGACGCGGGCGTTCGCCGGATTTGTGGGACTGAATGTGCCAGGGTTTGAGGCTCCGTTTATGCCGGCGGTGGAGATTGGCTGGCGGCTGTCGCATGAGTGCTGGGGACGCGGGCTGGCCACCGAAGGGGCAAAGGCGGTGGTGCGGTACGCATTTGAAACGCTGCGGCTACCGGGGCTGGTGTCGTTTACGTCGGTGGGGAATCTGCGCTCGCGGCGGGTGATGGAGAAGATTGGGATGGTGCATGACCCGGCGGACGACTTCGACCATCCGCGGATACCGGAGCGACATCCGCTGCGGCGTCATGTGCTTTACCGGATAGCGCCTGGCAGGGTTCTCGAACCGTGACGCTCAGTGACTGGCTTGTTGACCTGCTGACTCGCTGGCTTGCTGGAGCAGGGCGTCGGCTACCAGCGCGGCCTCCACGGCGGCGCGCACCTGGTGGACACGCACGATGGATGCGCCGTTGAGGATGGCGGCCACAAGCGCGGCGAGGCTGGCGGTCTCTCGCGCATTGACAGGGGCTGATTTTCCACCATGGAGCGGGGCCAGCGCCTGGCCGAGGAAGGATTTGCGGCTGACGCCGGCGAGCAGCGGGCGGCCCAGGGCCAAGAGCTCATGCTGGCGGGCGAGCAGGGCGAAGTTCTCGCTGCCACGCTTGCCGAATCCGTAGCCGGGGTCGAGGACGATGGACTCGGGCGCGATGCCGGCGGCAGCGGCTTGGGCGAGGCTGGCTTCGAGGCCTGACTGAACGGATGCGAGCAGGGCATCGGGGGGGAGTTGGGGCTGTGCGGCCCACTCGCCCGGGCGTCCTCGGGTGTGCATCAGAACCACGCCGCAGCCTGCTTCCGCACAAACAGAAGCAAGGCCGGAATCCCAGCAGAGGCCGCTGACGTCGTTGACGATCTCGGCACCGGCAGCCAGGGCTGCGCGGGCTGTTGCGGCCTTGTAAGTGTCCACGGAGACGATGGCTTGCGGACGCGCCTTGAGGATGCCTTCGAGGACAGGGAGCAGGCGCGCTTGCTCTTCTTCGGCGCTGACGGTTGGAGACAGACCCACCTGCGAGCCAGGGCGGGTGCTTTCCGCACCCAGGTCGAGGAGCTCCGCTCCCTCTTCGAGGCATTGCATGCAGCGGTTGATGGCCGCTTGAGGGTCAAAAAAAAGCCCGCCGTCGCTGAAGGAGTCGGGCGTGATGTTGACGACGCCCATGACCAGCGTGCGCCGGCCCAACTCGAGGGTGCGGGTGCGGAGCTTCCATGCGGCAAGGAGTCTCATCGGCGGTTCGTTTCCCTCCTTTGTAACTGGGCGGATGGCGCGGAGCAAACTCAATGGGAAGGTCCATGCCTGGGCAGGGACATTCTCCTCTCAAATGGTACGCCGCGAGCTTGTTCCCTCCTGCTAAACTCCGTCCATGACGCTCTTTCGGCGAATTTGCACGCTCGTTTTGACTGTCGCCCTGGCGCCTGGCAGCCTTCCTGCCCAGAAGCACGCCCATGCAGGCAAGGCCGCCCCGCCGCCCAGTGTGCCGCTCGGGGAAAGGATTCGGGTAATTCTTGCGGACCCGGCGCTGGGGCAGGCGGAGTTTGGGATCAGCGTGAAGACGCTGGACGGTGAGGTGCTCTACGGGCTGAACGATGCCCGGCTGTTTACGCCGGCCTCAAACGCCAAGCTGGCCACCACCGCGACGGCCTATGCGCTGTTGCCTGTGGACACCCTGACGTGGACCACCAACGTGGTGGCTAACGGCGTGATCGACCCCCAGGGCGTGCTGCATGGGGACATTGTGCTGCTCGGCTGCGGCGACCCGACCCTGAGCAAGCGGCATTATCCCTACCAGCCGCCGCAGTCCGCCGTACCCGCCGCCCCCCCAGCAGCCGCCGCAGCCAGCGCGACCGCAGAGCCGGAGAAGCCGCCGAAGGACATGGACGTTCTGGATATGCTGGCCTTGCAGGTGGAGCAATCCGGAGTGCGCAGCGTGGATGGAAGCGTGGTGGGCGACGACAGCTACTTTGTGGACGAGCCCTACGGCCGTGGTTGGGCCTGGGACGATCTGCAATGGAGCTACGGCGCGCCGGTGTCTGCGCTGAGCTTTGCGGAGAACACGATTGAGCTGAACCTGACCGCCGATCCCGCTGCACCAGGCGCGACGGTGGCCGAGTGGGTTCCCAACGTGGACTACTACACGCTGGAAAACAACATGACGCCGACGCCTGCGGACAAGACGGCGGAACCCGGTCTGGACCGGCGGCCGGGGGCTTTGCTGGTGCGCGCCTGGGGCACGGCGCCTGCCAATGGCCTGCATGCCGGCATGGCCGTGGAAGACCCCGCGGAGTTTACGGCAGCCGCTTTCAAGCAGGCGCTGGCGGCCCGCGGCGTCACAGTGAACGGACCGGCTGTGTCGCGGCACAAGTTCTCCATCGATACGGCCGAGTTTACCGATGAGCGCTCCCAGCCGGTAAGACTGATTCCGGCGATGCCGGACAAGATTGCGGCCCCGCTGGATGGGCGGCGGGTGCTGGCCACGCACATCTCCGTACCCATGGCGCAGGACATTACGGTCACCAACAAGGTTAGCCAGAACCTGCATGCGGAACTGCTGCTGCGGTTGCTGGGGAAACTTTACGGATCGGACGGCAGCTTTGCCCAGGGTACGCGCGTGGTGCGGCAGTTTTTGCTGGACGCCGGGGTGATTGACGCGGACTTCTTTCTTTATGACGGGTCGGGCATGAGTCCCGACGACCGCATTGCGCCGCGCGCGTACGCGCAACTGCTCAGCTTTGCGTCGCGCACAACATGGGGCGCGGCATGGAAGGACACGCTGCCGGTGGCGGGCGTGGACGGCACGCTGGTGAACCGCTTCAGGAATTCGCCGCTCAAGGGCCGCCTGTGGGCCAAAACGGGAACCTTGAGCGAGACCAACACGCTGAGCGGCTACCTGACCGCGGCCAGCGGCAGGACACTGGCCTTTTCCATTCTGGTAAACGGGCACCGGCCGGGGAGCGATGCCGAGGTGCAGGCCATTGACCGGATTGCGGAGGCCATCGCCGCCGCGGAGTAACCCTTGTATCATCAGAGCAAGATGCGCACGTCAATCTTTGCAGCTTCTATCGCTCTTGTGGCCGGCGGCTTTGCGCTGGCCGGGTGCCGCTCACTGCCGCCCTCCAAGCCGGAGTCGCTCTGGACCCCGGAAGAGGCTCGGGGAGCGCAGGTGTATCGCGCCAAGTGCGGCAGGTGCCACCGGCCCAACGACACACGGCCGCTCAACGGCCCCGGCCTGCAGGCCATCACCAAGGTGAAAGCCATGCCCAGCGGCACGCCGCCCACCGACGAGCGGATGACCTATGTGATTCTGCACGGCCGCAACATGATGCCGGGAACGCAACTGACAGACGACCAGCTGAGCGATCTGCTGGCCTACCTGCACACGCTATGACCGGTGAGGGCGCAAAAAGCGGGCTGCGGCCCGAACTGCTTCGGCTGCCGGGACTGGCGGCCATCAGCCTTTACCTGCTGGTGTTGGCCGGGGTCATCATTCTGGGCGTGGTGGCGGGGCGGCATTATCCGCCGCTGTTTCTGATTTTTTCCGCAGGCTTTATTGCCGCCAGCGGAGGGCTGCTGATGCTGTTCCGGTGGGCATGGGCGCTGGCGCTGGCCGCAGTGTTTCTGCTGGTGGTGTACAACTTGTGGATCTTCTGGAGCCAGCACCAGGGAGCGGGGCTGGTGCAGGGGCTGCTGAACTTGGTGTTTTTCCTTTACCTGGTTCGGCCCGAAGTTCGGGAGAAGCTGCGGTAGCCGCTACCACAGGACCTTGCAAAGGCTGGCTTTGAGGATTCGATCGTCTCGAGTAATCAGTGTATAGCCCTCAACAATTGCCGTTGCCACGATGATTCGAACCATTGGGTCGCCATGAAAAGGGTCAGGAAGTTCCGCGGCGCAGATCGCGATCTGCGGAGTCAGAGACTCCAATTCGAGCTTGGCTTGGATTGCTGCAATGAACTCCTGAATCGTTGACTCCACACGTAAACGTCGGCGCCGCGCCGCATTCGCTATCTCGTACAGGGATATCGGAGAACATGCAATTCGTTCCCCCACGGAACGAGCCTCCAGAATCGTGCTTCGCGCCCTCTCAGACAATTGTTCAGGAGCCAGCATCAGCCAAATGACAGTGTGTGTATCCAGCAGTATCACTGCGAAGGCCCTTGGTTGAATCGGTCCCACTTCTCGTTGAACATCTTCTCCCACTCTTCATCCGAATGTTCCGGCGAGACAATGTCTCCTGTAATCGTAGCCATATGGCGCAAACAGCCAAAGATCGCCTCGGGGCTCTCCTTGGGCGCCTGGTCTTCCAAAGGCGCTAGCCGCGCTATCGGCTTGCCTCGCTTGGTGATGATGACCGTTTGCCCTGTCGCCTGCACCTCGCCCAGGAGGCCGAGACATTTGGCTTTGAATTCGCCTGCCGGCATGGTTCGCATGGTGAGGGCTCCTTGGGTCTGAGATGATCTGACCATGGTCATTTTACCATGGTCAGATCATCTTTGCCACTTTCAGGCCTCCCCACCGCGTGCGAAATGGTACTCTTTTGCCCATGCTGCGCACACCTTCCCAACTGCCCCTCTGTTTCGTATTGACTTGCGCCTTTATCCTGCCGGCCCTGGCTGCCGATGCCCCGAAGAAACGCGACATAACGCTCGATGACCTGGCGCGGATTCAGCGTGTCGGGACTCCCGTCGTCTCGCCGGAGGGCGACTGGGTGGCGTATACGGTCAGCCAGGTCGACGGCAAGGAGGACAAGGGCCAGACGCACCTGTGGATGGTGAAGTGGGACGGCTCGGTGCGGCTGCAGCTGACGTTCGGCAAGGAGGGCGCCTCGTCACCCCGCTTCAGCCCGGACGGGAAGTACATCAGCTTTCTTTCGTCGCGGCCGGGTCCGGCCAAGGGCACGCAGGTTTGGGTGCTGGATCGGCGCGGGGGTGAGGCCGAGCAACTGACGGCCATCACCGACCAGGAAATTGAGGGATACAGCTGGTCTCCGGACGGAAAGAAGCTGCTGCTCACGTTGCATCCCAAGGCTGAACCAGATGCCGAAGAGGGCAAGCCGCCCGTGCCGCCCAAGCCGATCGTGATCGACCGCTACCATTTCAAGCAGGATGTTCAGGGTTACCTGCGCGACGATGCCTGGAACTCACTCTACGTATATGACCTGGCCGTTAAAAAAGCTGAAAAGCTGACGACGGCGAAGAATGTTCAGGAAGAGGACGGCGTGTGGTCGCCGGATGGTGCGTGGATCGCGTTTGTGAGCGACCAGGATGCCGATCCGGACCGCAGCAACAACACGGATGTGTTTGTGGTGGAGGCAAAGGCCGGGTCGGTGGCGCGCAAGCTGACCACGTGGATAGGACCGGACTCCGGGCGGCTGGCGTGGTCGCCGGATTCGAAGTCGATTGCTTATACGCAGGGCGCGGAACTGAAGCTGCTTGAATACTCACAGGCCCGGCCGGCTGTCGTTACCCTGGACGGCAAGGTGAGTTATCCGGCGGCTAAGTTGGACCGCAATGTGCGGGAGCCGATCTACTCTCCGGATGGGCATTTGAGTTACCTGGTCAACGACGACCGCAACCAATACCCGGCGGAGGTGGAGTTAGCGGGAAATGAAGACAAGCGCCTGCTGAGCCAACAGGGTGCGGTGATGGGATGGGACGCAGCGGCCGGCCACACGGCGGTGCTCTATACCAACGACAGCACGCCGGCAGAGATTTACGCGCTGGAGGGCGGCACGCTGCGCAGGCTGACCACGCACAACGATGCGCTGATGGCGGAGTTGAACCTGGTCCCGACGGAGGATGTGGAGTTCAAGAGCAAGGATGGGACGGATGTGCATGGGCTGCTGACGCGGCCTGCGGATTTCAAATCGGGCTCGCCGGTGCCGATGATCCTGTTCATCCATGGCGGGCCGAACGGGCAGGATGAGCATACGTTCGATTTTCTGCGCCAGTGGGCTGCAACCAGGGGATACGCGGAGCTGAACGTGAACTATCGCGGCAGCTCGGGACGCGGGCAGGACTACTCGAAGGCCATCGCCGGCGACTGGGGCCACCTGGAGGTTGAAGACCTGCTGGCCGGTGTGGACAAGGCTGTGGCGATGGGCGTGGCCGATCCCAACCGGCTGGCAGTTACGGGGTGGAGTTATGGCGGTATTCTGACCGATTACACGGTGGCGACCACGGATCGCTTCAAGGCGGCGATCAGCGGAGCGGGAGTTGCCGCTCCCATGTCATTCTATGGCGTGGACCAATACATCCTTCAGTATGACAACGAGTTGGGTCCGCCGTGGAAGAACCTTCAACTTTATCTCAAGATGAGTTATCCGTTTCTGGAAGTGGATAAGCGTATCCATACTCCGATGCTGTTCATGGGCGGTACTTCCGATATGAATGTTCCGTTGCTGGGCGGGGAACAGATGTACCAGGCGCTGCGCTCGCTGGGCAGGCCCGCGGAGTTAGTTGTCTATCCGGGACAGTTTCATGGATTCACGCGGCCGAGTTACATCAAGGACCGCTATGAGCGTTGGCTGGCGTGGTGGGATAAGTACCTGAAACCGGCAGCGGCGACGGCTGCGCCTGTAGTGAAGAAATAGGACGCGCGGACCGTTGGCCGGGTCCGTCGTTGGGAGGACGGAAGCAATGAAGCTGATTGTCATTTATGGAATGCCGGCGACAGGCAAACTGACTATTGCGCAGGAACTTGTGGCCATTACCGGTTACAAGCTGTTCCACAATCACCTTGTTGTGGATACGCTGCTTTCTGTCTTTGAGTTCGGCAGCCCGGAGTTTGTGAGCTTGCGGGAAGAGTTCTGGCTGGCTACGTTTGACAAGGCTCTGCGAAGCAAGATCCCGGGACTGATCTTCACGTTCAATCCGGAGTCGACAGTTCGCCCGGAGTTTATTGAAAAGACGATTGCGGTGGCAAAAGCTGCGGGCGGCGAGGCTGTCTTCGTTGAACTGACGTGCCCGCTGCCGGAGCTCAAACGGCGCATGGGCAGCATGTCAAGACATCAATATAAGAAGCTCACCTCCGTGCCGCTGTTTGAGGAGTTGCACGCGGAGGGAAGCTTTGATGCCAGTTACATGCCCAAGCCGAAGCTCTCGATTGATACCTGCGACAATCAGCCGGCGCGGGCAGCGCTGAAGATTGCGCGGGCGCTGGAGCTGATGCCGAAGGAGTAACTCCGGGTTGAGAATGACACCCTGACAGAGTCACAGACTGGCTAGGCGAGTTACCGGCACAGGGTCTTCAACTTATCGAAAGGCTTGGGCTTGAAGGGCGGGTACTTCAAGTGCCGCGAGTCCATGAATTGGTCGGGCAGGGTACCGCCGTACTTCAAAGCGGCATCGGGGTCGAGGGAGTACGCAGGGTCCTGCTCCACCTGGGGCAACGTGGAAAAGCTGAAGCCCCACGATTGCAGTTGATTGATGAGGGCGGGCAGCATGAGCATGGTGAACGCCGTGGCGTGCAGCAGCATCACGTTGGGAATCTCATGGCCGAAGGCGATGCGCTGCTCTTCGCGGCCCAGGCGGATATACTCTGCCGCCGTCTCCAGATAACTCTGCTTAAGCCAGGCAATGGCGGCTTCGTCGCTTTTTGCCGAGCAGCGCGCATAGGCATCGTTCCAGGCGTAGTCTTCAAAGTCGAGCGAGACCTGCGCTGTGCGATAGCCGCGCTGTTGCAGGTAGGCGCGGACGGCGCGTCGTTTCTCCAGCGTGTCGCCTTCCCAGAGGAAGGGATAGCGGAACCAGTGCCAATCGCGCGGGCCCGCGTAGGCGGCAAGGGCCGGCTCGTTGAGAGCGATCTCATTTTCGAAGGCCTCGGCCGGGTTGTCGCTGAGTGAGATGTGCGACCAGGTGTGGCTGCCGATGTTCATGCCGGCGTTGACCCAGAGGGTCAGTGCCTGCTGCGCGTCCACGTCGTTCACCAGCTTGACGGCATTCACAAAACCGTACGTGCCATCAAGGTGGCTCGCTTTCAATTCGTCGGAGAGCCGGGTGAGGATTTTGGTGCGATTTTCGCCGGGCGGGAGGCTGCCGGCAGCGGGCAGATCGTCAAAGGTCAGCGCGACGACGGGATGCGGGTCGAGCTGGGAAGTCTCGGCAATGTCGGTAACTGAGCCCGTCCACACCTGCTCGGCAATCAGCCACTTCCCATCCCGGGTTCGCTGGTAAGTGGTGAGATAACTCCCGGTTGCCTGCTGGGCTTTGCCTGATGCGCGGAGAGTGAGCGACTCCCGATAGGTCCCCGAGTCATAAGCCATATTCCCTGAGACTTCAATCCGCTGGGACGTGAAGATGAGATCGCTGTCATACGTCGTCGTGACGGTGGTGAAGAGCTGGCGCAAGGCGTCGGTCCCGCGGACGCGGCTGCCATCGGGGTTGATGAACTCGGCGTCGGGTGCGTACTGGGCCACGCAGGCATCAATGCGCTTGTCGCGGAGGTTGAGGGCCCATTGCCCGCGCAGGGGAGCGAATGCGTCGTTGGCCTTTGCCGCGTCGGGATAAGGCGTGTGCGAAGACTGTGCGGCGACGACTGTTGCCAAGATGACTGCGAGGCTCAACGCCAACCACTGCCGCATGCACGCCCTCCTTTGAATCTCTTGGGAAGTTTACCAAGGCCATTCCAATCGCCGAAGACACTTTGATTCCGCTGCCGTTAGAATGGAAGCGTGATGGAACTGGTTCAGATTGCTTCGGCGACGAAGGCCCCGGCTCCCAAGCCGGAGTGGCTGAAGGCGCGCGCGCCGGTGGGCGAGAACTACCACGACCTGAAGCGGCTGGCGCGGCAATTGAACCTGCACACGGTGTGCGAGAGCGCGCATTGCCCCAACATTGGCGAGTGCTGGCACCATAAGACCGCGACCTTCATGATGCTGGGCAACCTGTGCACCCGGCGGTGCGGGTTTTGCGCGGTGCCCAAGGGACGGCCGGAGCCCATTGACTTTGATGAGCCGCGGCGCGTTGCCGAGGCCGTGGCGGCGCTGGGTTTGCAGCACGCGGTGATTACCAGCGTGAATCGCGACGACGACCTGGTGGGCGGGGCGCGAAGTTTTGCGATGGTGATCGAGGAGATTCGCCGACAGGCTCCGGGGTGCAGGATTGAGGTGCTGATCCCGGACTTCCAGGGAAATCGCGAGGCCATCCAGATTGTTGTGGAGGCGCGGCCGGAAGTGCTGAACCACAACACCGAGAGTCGTGCCGCGGCTTTACCGCGTGGTGCGGTCGGGGGCGCGCTACGAGCGGACCCTGGAGCTGCTGCGCTACGCGAAGGAGCTGAACCCTGCGGGGATTACGAAGTCGGGCGTGATGGTAGGGCTGGGCGAGGAGACGCACGAACTGCTGCAGGTGTTCCGCGACCTCGCGGCTGTCCACTGCGACATCCTGACCATCGGGCAGTATCTGCGGCCTTCGCGGGACCATTTGCCGATGGCGCGGCTCTATACGCCCAGGGAGTTTGCGGATCTGAAGACCGAGGCGCTGAAGATGGGCTTCCGGCATGTGGAGAGCGGGCCACTGGTTCGGTCGAGCTATCACGCGCATGAGCAGGCGGCGTCAACAGGGCTGACCGTTCTGGCTTAGAAGCTAGGCGCCGATAGTGAGAAAGTCCGCGGGCGTAACAATGCGGATTCCCCGGAATGGGTTGAGTGCGAGCAGATCTTTGTCGCCGGTGAGGATAATCTGTGCGCCTGCGGCGACTGCGCACTCGAGAACCATGTCGTCGTTGGGATCACGGCAAGCATGCAGGTTGCCTGGAACAGGTACCCGAATCGACTTGGCGAGAAGCACTCCAAGGCGATAGTCGACTGCGGAAGGCTCCCAGCAAAACTTGTCCACTAAAATGCCGCGGACTTCGTCAACGATCTGGTCGCAAGTGGCAATCGTGTCGCGGTTGCGTGCGTATTGGAGAGCCAGCACCGGTGAGCTTTCACGGCGAGTGAAGTGCATTGCCGACACCCAGACGCTACTATCGATGACAACAACCATTTAAGCCCGCTTGCTTGCAGCGGCTTTCCGATCTGCGTACATTTCGGCCCTTACCTCATCGATCAGGCGGGGAATATCCTCTTCCGTGTAGCCACGCGGGTTCCGAGTCTTCGCGTACTCGCCCATCTCATCGAAGAAACGTGCAATTTGGTGCTCATTGTAGGCGCGAAAGGCCTCACGGAACAATTCGCTCATGGTGCGATTCTCCTGCCTGGCAAGAGCTTCGGCGGAGGCAGCCATCTCAGGTGGCATGGAGATGGTGAAGACGCGGGAGCGGCGAGTGGCGGGCATGGCGAGTCTCCTGTATTACATTGTAATGGATTTCATTACACAGTGACAATGAGGAGACGGCTTTGGTTCACTCTGCGATCGTTCCAATCGTTCGGTCTATTCGCCACGCCTGTTCCGCTAATATATTGTTTTGGAAGGAACGAGGAGAAAGATGGCAGTCTCAGTGATGGCCGGAATTCCGGCGCTCAAAGAACTCTCGACCGACCTGAAGCGGCGCATGGACCAGGCAGTGGCAACATTCCAGGCCAACCTGGCGTCAACGCGCACCGGCCGGGCCAGCGTGCACATGCTCGACCAGGTAAAGGTGGATTACTACGGCACGCACATGCCCATCAACCAGCTGGCACAGGTTTCCACGCCCGAGGCGCAGCTGATCCTGATCTCTCCCTACGACCCCACCGTCATCAAGGACATTGAAAAGGCGCTGCAGGCCGCTGACCTGGGGCTGAATCCGCAGAGCGACGGCAAGGTGATACGCGTCCCGGTTCCGCCCATGACGGAAGAGCGGCGCCGCGACGTGGTGAAGCACCTGAACCGGGTGCTGGAAGAGCACCGCACCGCCATCCGCAACGTGCGCCGCGACGGCAACGATGTGCTGAAAAAGCTGGCCAGGGAAAAGAAGATCAGCGAGGACGAGGAGAAGCGCTCGCTGGAAGAAGTGCAGAAGATGACCGACGAAGAGATTCGCCGGATGGAAGAGCTCTCGCGCAAGAAGGAAGTGGAAGTGATGCAGGTGTGAGGGGGGCGCACTTCGCTGCAATGAGATTCGGGCCTGTTCGCAGCATTGCGGACAGGCCCGATGTCTTTTGCGCTGCCGGTTCTCTTACGGATAAATCCGGTGCAGCGTGCGCGCGAAGGGGATGGTCTCGCGCACATGGTCGAGGCCGCAGATCCAGGCGACGGCGCGCTCGATGCCCATGCCGAAGCCGGAGTGCGGCACGCTGCCGTAGCGGCGCAGGTCGAGGTACCACTGGAAGGCTTCCTTGGGCAGGTTGTGCTGCTCGATGCGAGCGTTCAGCAGCTCGTAGCTGGACACGCGCTGCGAGCCGCCGATGATTTCGCCGTAGCCCTCGGGGGCGAGAACGTCGACGCAGAGGGCAAGGCGCGGGTCTTTAGGGTCGGGCTCCATGTAGAAGGCCTTCACGTCGGCGGGATAGCGGTGAACCATGACCGGGCGGTCGAATTGACTGGAGAGCCAGGTCTCGTCGGGAGAGCCGAAGTCGTTGCCGTACTCGAACGGCGCTTCGAGGTGGCCGTCCTTGTGGGCCTGGTTGAGCATCTCCGCGGCTTCGTCGTAGCGCAGGCGCGGGAAGGGCGGGACGATGGCCTGGAGCTTGGCCGGGTCGCGGCCGATGACGGTCCAGCTCCGGCGCGCGGTTCTTCAGCACGCACTGGACGATGTGGGAGAGGAAGTTTTCGGCCAGCTCGAGCAGGCCGTCGAGGTCGCAGTAGGCGACCTCCGGCTCGATCATCCAGAACTCGGTCAGGTGGCGGCGGGTCTTGGATTTTTCCGCGCGGAAGGTGGGGCCGAAGCTGTAGACCTTGCCCAGCGCCAGGGCGGTGGACTCGATGTAAAGCTGGCCGGACTGGGTGAGGAAAGCCGGGTCGCCGAAGTAGTCGACCGGGAAGAGGGTCGAGGTGCCTTCGCAGGCCGCGGGGGTGAGGATGGGCGGATCGGTGCGGATGAAGCCGTTCTGGTCGAAGTACTCCGCAGCGGCGCGCATGATTTCGGCCCGGATGCGGAGAATGGCGGACTGGCGCGGCGAGCGCACCCACAGATGGCGATGCTCCATGAGGAAGTCGACGCCGTGCTCCTTGAGGGTGATGGGGTAGGGGTCGGACTCGGGGACGCGCTGGATGACTTCGATGTCTTCCACGTCGAGCTCAAAGCCGCCGGGAGCGCGCTTGTCGGCGCGGACCTTGCCGGTGACGATGACCGACGACTCCTGGGTAAGGCCTTTGAGCGCATCGAAGACTGCTCGGGGACGCTTTTGACGTGGGCCACGCCCTGCACGGTTCCGGTGCCGTCGCGGAAGATGGGGAAGAGCAGCTTGCCGCTCTCGCGGGAGTTGTAGAGCCAGCCGCGCAGGGTGACGGACTGGCCTTCGTGCTGGCCGAGCGTGGCAATGGTGGCCACCACCTGCGGTGGGGCAGACGGCGCTTGCGGCACCTGCGGTGCGGCAGACGCCGCTGGCGCGGCAAGGGGGCTGGTGGACTCTGCTGGCGCGGCAGAGGCAGTGCTTTCATCTGGCATGGATAAGTCCCTCAATAGCGGCGGGCGAAAACGAACGCCAGCCGGACTCTCCAGCATAAACCGCGGCGCTGACTTCAGCTTAGCGACCGGGTGTTCGCGCATAGTAGGTGCGAAGGAGTTTGCCTAGGGCGTATCGACATATACTGACGCGCAGCGTTGCGAGCGAAAATCCGGCCAGACGAAGCCGAGCCCGATGGCTGTGGCGGGTCCACTGTCGAGGGCGAGAATGAAGTATGGCCGGATTTGCGCCGCAACCCGGAGGGACGGGGCCATTTTTCCCCATTTCGTCGTCGATCGTCGCTCGCATACCCAGGTGTGCGTCGCTCCTCTCTCCTCGAACTGAGAAAAAAATGGCTCCCGTCGCTGTCGTGCCAGTATATGTCGATACGCCCTAGCGCAGGCCCACCAGGCCCGTAACCGATTGAATCAGCTTGCCGGGGTCGTAGCCGACGCCGTCTTTGAAGACCATTTCCACTTTCTCCACGTTCTCGATCTTTTCCGCCGGGTTGCCGCCAAGAACAACGATGTCAGCGGATTTGCCGGGAGCGATGGAGCCGATAAATGCCTGCTTGCCCATGAACTCCGCGGCGTTCAGGCTGGCGATTCGGATGGCCTCGACGGGGGAGAAGCCGGCCTCGACCAGCAGCTCGAGATTGCGCTGGTCGCCGAAGCCTGGAACCACGCCGCCGTAACCGGTGGGATCGCAGCCAGCCATCAGCACACCGCCCGCGGTCACAAACTCGCGTTCAAACTGCATCTCCTTCTTGAGCAATGCGTTAACGCCGGGGCGCTCGGCAACAAAGGCGCGGGTGGCAAGGTACTCTTTGGCGGCGTCCAGAGTGAGAGTTGCGAGGGCCGCTCTCTCCCGCGCCATGGGTGGACGGCCCGGTTCGAAGGTTTCAAAGATGGCCAGTGTGGAAGTGATGGCCACATGGTGGGCGACCAGGTCGCGGATCATGGCGCGGACCTCTGGGCCTTCCACGTCGAGGGTCTTTCCCATGTAGTCCTCGGAAGCACGGATACTGGGGCACTCGTCCGGCTTTTTGCCGGGAAGGAACTCGGTATCCACCACCAGGCCGTGCTCCAGGTTGTCGATGCCCAGCGCGGCGGCCTGCGTAAATCCGATGGAGCAGAGGTGGCCGGTGATCTTCAGCCCGTGTGCGTGGGCGTGGTCGATGGCCGCCTTGAGCTCGTCGGCGGTGAGGTAGTTGTACGCCTTGAACGAGGTCACTCCTTCGGCGGCCCAGTAGTCCACCGTGCGGGCGGCGTCGGCCGGGTCGGCAAGCTGGTGCATCTGCAGGGCAAACGTGCCAGGGCCCTCGAGATACGGGCCAGTCACGTCCAGCCTGGGTCCGGGCATCCGTCCCGCATCGATGGCCCTTTTCAGTTCCAGATCGGTGTAGGGTTCCAGGCTGCCGCCGGTACGCGCGGTGGTGACGCCGCCGGCAAGGTACAAGCGCGGAGCGCTGTCTGCTGCTTCGCCATAAAGGGCCGCACCGCCCGCGGGCCGCTGCGGCAGGGGATAGAAAAGGTGCTCGTGCATGCCCACCAGGCCGGGGATCAGGGTTTTTCCGGTCAGGTCGAGCACCTTGGCATTGGCCGGGTAAGGGCTGTGCGCGCTGGCGGCCTGCACGGCGGTGATCTTGCCGCCGGCGATGTCCACGCGCATGTCTTCCTGCGGCGCGGCGCCGGTGCCGTCAATCAGGCGTGCGTGCTCCAGCACCAGGACTGGTGCGTCTTCCCTGATGTAGGGCGCGAGCGGGCCAGGCTTCTGCTGTGCCGCGGAGGCAAGGCTCAACGACAGGGCTACGCACAGTGCTGAGATTCGCTTCGGATTCTGCATGGATTTGGAACCGCCAGGGAAAGGATTGGGTTCAGCCTCAACAGATTCTTAGAGCGAGGCGGCAATGTCAATAAATCTCCGCGGCAGGCTGCGCTTTTGGGCAAACCAAGTTGCAGTGAGCCAGCTGGACCGCAAGACGGAGCGCTATTCCTGCGACGGGAGTGCTGCTGCGAGCGCGGCGTCGATCGTGGGATGGGCGAACCGGAAGCCGTCTTCGACGAGGCGCGCAGGAACCACGCGGGCACTGGCCAGGAGAGCTTCATCGGCCATCTGGCCCAGGACCAGGCGCAGCGCAAAGGCTGGAGCGGGGAGAATGGCAGGTCGATGCATGGCGCGGGCCAGGGCACGGGTGAAATCGGCGTTGGTGACCGGCTGCGGGGCGGTCAGGTTGATGGGGCCGGTAAGGGTGCATGTTTCGAGGGCGAAAAGCGCCGCGGCCACAGCATCGGCCAGGCTTATCCAGCTCATCCATTGACGGCCGGAGCCGAGCCGTCCGCCCAGGCCCAGCCGAAAGAGCGGCAGCATCTTGGCCAGAGCACCGGCGCCGGGCCCAATCACCACTCCAAAGCGGAGATGCACCACGCGGATCCCCGCCTTGACAGCCGGTTGCGCGGCTACCTCCCACTCCTGGCAAACATCGGCCAGAAATCCAGTTCCGGGACTGGAACGTTCATCCAGTAGCGCATCGCCGCGGTCCCCATAGATGCCGGTGGCGGAAGCGACAAGGAGGGTCTTCGGGGGCTGGCGCAGGCCGGCAAGGGCAAGGGCCAGGGCGCGTGTCGAGTCGACGCGGCTGGTGTAGATCTCCCGCTTCCAGGCCGGAGTCCAGCGAAATCCGGCAACGCTGGCGCCGCCAAGGTGAATGGCTGCATCCAAGCCCTCCAGAAGAGTGGTTTGGGAGATGGCCGGCGAGGCGGCCGGATTCCAACGCAGCTGGCCGGACGCCGGGGGTCGCGGCGCACCAGCTGCAGCACCGCAGCTCCACGATCAGTGAGCGCCTGCCGGAGAGCGGTCCCCAGCATTCCGGAGGCGCCGGAGAGCAGGATTCCGGGTGAAATCGGCCTGATATTGACAGGATGGATTGAAATTTCCCCCTGGTGAATACGATACGCGCGCAAGGTCACATATGATTTTGCCGCATAGGAATATTTTTTGATCTGGACAACAATCCGCTTCGAGGAGCATCCTATTTGTTGTTCAGTCTGGAGGTGCTTATGGCCGAGTTGGCAGTAGTCAAGGTGGAAGAGACGCAGAAGACCCAGGTGGATCCTGAGACAGCGGAGCGGTTCATTGCCGAGAAGCGCATCGGCGAGCGGATCAAGCGGCTGCGCCTGAAGAAGTCGATGGGCCTGGTGGAGCTGGGCAAGCATACCGGGCTCTCTGCCAGCTTTCTGTCGCAACTGGAGACCGGCCGCGTTGTCCCCACGCTACGCAATCTCTCCCGCATCGCCATGGTGTTCTCCAAGGACCTTTCCTATTTCTTTGAGACCGAGCCCAATGCGCTGTTCCGGATCCACCGACGCCGGGAGCGGGTGCGGCTGCCGCAGACCGGGGTGAGTGCGCCCACCTACTACTTTGAGAGCCTGGGCTACATGGTTCCCGACCGGCACATGGACCCGTATTTTGCCGAGTTTGTCCCCCTGACGAAGGAGATGGAGCCGAAGGCGCACATGCATCCGGGGTACGAGTTCCTCTACATCCTGGATGGAGAACTGGAGATCCATCACGGCGACCAGGTGTGTACGCTGGAGGCGGGAGACGCGGTCTACTTTGACGCCAGCACTGCCGCACAGCTACCAGTGTGTGGGGAAAAAGCCTGCCGACGCGATCATTGTAACCATGCACCAGGCCCCGTCCGCGCATCCGATTCCCATGCGGACGACAACTCAGGCGGGACGTGCGGATTCCCAGGCCGCAAAAATCGCGCCCGCCCCGCTGAGCCGCTAAACACGCCTGCCAGATTCCACCCGGCAGAGCAACACTTTCATTGTGTTCGTGTTCAAACCGGAGAAGGTCACGCTGCGGCTTGAGCGAGACGTTGAAATTCTCCCGACGAGGACACACACATGAAGAAATGGCTTGCACTTGGGGCCTTGTTGCTGCCCCTTTCTCTGGCTGGATGCGCCCACCCGCAGCCCGTGGTGTACGCACCACCGCCGCCTCCGGCTGACTTCAGCCAGATTGCGCAGCGCGCTTACCACGATGGATTTGAAGCTGCAAGACGGGACGTGGCCCGCAACCTGCCCCCGGGCGTGGATAAACACCCCAGGTTCCGCAACCCTCCGGTGCCCCCGCCTGCCTGGGAGGATTACCGCCGTGGCTTCCGCGAAGGCTACCAGGCGTTCCTGCATCGCACGCCGCCTCCTCCGGGCTACTGAAGAGTCCACGTACGGCCAGGCCCCGGCTGTGTTCTACGGCGGGGGCCGCGGCTCGATTCACCCGGCAATATTTGCGAAGTACTGCGCCACTTCCTGCCAGTTGTTGACGCGGACAAAGCCGGTCGCGCTGAGGTTGTGGGGCGCGGTGTAGAGCAGGCCCTGGCCTTCAAAGCGGAGCAGGTTGCGGGGCAGGTCGTCGATGAGATAGTCGGCGCGCAGAATGCTCTTGTTGCCGCAGAAGACATAGTGCGTGGGCGGGATGAAGGGAAAGTGGCGCTGCAGCCAGCGGTACTTGGGGCCGAGCGAGTTGGGCACGGTCATGGCCTGGGTGGCGATGAAGATTTCAAACCGCTGGCTCAGAGTCCTTGAGCACTTCCTGCGCGCCGGGCATCAGGGCCAGGTCTTCGAAAAAGTCCTCGGCGTCCAGAAAGGCGCGCAACTGCTGCCTGGCGGTCGAGGGGTGTGACCTCCCACAGGCCCTTGCCGGCCAGGTCTTCGGGCGTAACTTCTTCGTCGAAGGTCTGGTTGTAGCGGCGCAGGTGCTCGGCCAGCGTGTCCGCCATCACCTCATCCATGTCCACACAGATGCGTTGCACGGTTAGCCCCTGTTAATCGCCGGCCTGCGATTTGGTTCTGGCTTTTGCTTCCCGGGGCGTTTCGGGCTGGGGAGACTTGGCCGCCGGGGCAAAGGCCGGGTCCCAGTAGAGCAGGCGGCCGCAGCTGTCGCAGGTGAGCAGTTCGCCCTCGCGCAACTGGTTCCAGGTTTGCGGGCGCACGCCCATGCGGCAGCCGATGCACTGCTGGTTTTCCGCACGGGCCAGGCCGGTGCCGCGCGAGCCGGAGAGGCGGTCGAAGCGGATGAGCCACTCGGGCTCGATGAGCTTGCGCAGAGCCTCGCGCTCGAGGTTCAGGCCGGCCAGCTCCGCATTGAATTCCTGCTGGCGCTGCGCGGCGCGGGCGCGGATTTTGTCGAGCGCGCCGGCCAGCAACTCCACCTGGGCACGTGCAGCGGCCAGTGCGGCTTCCTGTACTTCTGTGCGCTCCAGGCTGGCAAACTCTTCGTTCTCCAGCCGGTCTGCCTCACCGGAGACGAACCCAATCTCATGCTCGATGGCTACGGCCTGCTCGGGGGTCTTGACCGCGTCAAGCTGCGTACGGAAGCGCGCGGCCTTCTGGCGGTGGCCGGCAATCTCCCGCTCCAGCCGCGTGCGCAGCGATTCCTCGCGGCTCAACGCATCGGAGGCTTCGGCGGCCTGGCGCTCGGCAGCGGCCAGTGCCGCTTCGGCCTGGGCCACTTCGGCGGGCAGCGCGCGCAGGGCGGCGTTCAGGCGGGTGCGCTCCAAATCCACGCTCTGCAGCTTTACGAGGTTTTCAATATGCACTTGCATCGGTGATAGGAAGTCTACGCCCTGCACCGTCTAATAAGAAAATAGGACATGGCCGGTGCTGCGACAATAGGAATCGGCCGGGGGCAGTGGTGATGGAGAATCAAGCGGCATTCTGCCGCAGAAACCGGGGTCTCACATGGCTGGCCGGTGGTGTGCTTCTGCTGCTGGTTGCGCTGGTTGTGACCGCGTCCATCCTGATGCACAGAGCCGAGCCCTTCCTGCGCGCGCGGATTGTGGAGGCGTTGCAGGACCGCTTTCACGCGCGCGTGGAGCTGGACAGCTTTCACATGTCGCTGGTGGACGGGTTGCAGGCGGAAGGGCACGGACTGCGCATCTGGCCGCCTGCTCAAGTCGAGGGCGTGACCGTGCCTTCAGCCTCGAAACCCGGCGACCCGCTGATCCGGCTGGACGAGTTCCGCTTTCATGCGCCGCTCCACTACCAGCCGGGCAAGCCGTTCCACATCTCCGTCGTGGAGCTGAAGGGACTGGAGATTCACCTGCCGCCCAAGTCTCACTTTATCCACTCCGGCAGCGAGGCCGCTGCGAAGCCGGCCGCCGCAGACCTGCTGCTCTCGTTCGGCGTGGATGCGGTGGAGTGTACCGGGGCGCACTTTGTGCTGGAGACCAGCAAGCCGGGCAAGCTGCCGGTGGATATTGCCATTGCGCGCTTCAGGCTCACGGGCAGCAATGGCGGCAGCATTGGCGCCGAAGACGCCATGAAGTTCCAGGCGGAGCTGACCAACCCGCGGCCGGTGGGGACCATCCACTCAACAGGAAGTTTTGGTCCGTGGCTGGTGAGCGATCCAGGCGAGAGCCCCATCACCGGCGAGTACCAGTTTGACCACGCCGACCTGTCCGGGTTCAAAGGGATTGCCGGCATTCTCTCCTCCACCGGCAAGTACCAGGGCACGCTGCGCGACCTGGCGGTGGATGGCGACACCGACACGCCCGATTTCCGGCTTACCCACTTTGGCAATGCGCTGCCCCTGCACACCCACTTCCACGCGCTCGTGGACGCCACCAATGGAGACACGTGGCTGGAGCCGGTGGATGCGACGCTGGGCCACTCGCACTTTACCGCGCAGGGGCAGGTGGTGCGCGTGCCGGCCTCCGCTGCGGAGGTTGCCGCCGGCGCGCCCACCAGCAAGGGGCACGACATTGCCCTCAACATCAACGTGGATGCGGCGCATATTGAGGACTTTCTGCTCCTGGCCAACCACACTCCAACACCCCTGCTGACCGGCGCGCTGACCATGAAGGCTGCACTGCACGTTCCGCCGGGGCCGGAGCCGATTCACGAGCGGCTGAGCCTGAAGGGCGCGTTTAACCTGGACCAGGCTAGCTTCACCAGCACGAAGATTCAGGACGGAATCCGGCAACTCAGCCTGCGCGGCCAGGGGCTGCCGAAGGAGATCAAAGCGACAGATCCAACCTCCATCCACTCGACGATGCTGGGGGATTTCCAGATGGCCGGCGGGGTGATTACGCTGCCGGCGCTGACGTATACGGTTCCCGGCGCAACCATCCAGTTGAAAGGCACCTACGGGGTGGAAGGCGGGACGCTGGACTTTGCCGGATCGGCCAGGCTGGACGCAACGGTCTCGCAGATGGTGGGCGGCGTGCTGGGCGCGCTGCTCAAGCCCGCTGACCGCTTCTTCAGGAAGGACGGCGCAGGCACCGAGATTCCCATCCACATCACCGGCACGCGCGAAGACCCCCAATTCGGCATCGACTTCGGGCGCATGCGCGGCGGCTCGCCCCCGCAGCCCGTGGCAAACCCATAGGGCCGGGACACCGTCGGGAGAATCCGCCGAAGATCGGGCTCCTTTCCCCCTCCCAATGTGATAGCTTGGCTTGCAACACACTGCTGCCGAATTTACGAGCAGCAGAACCAGCAGGAGAACCGCAATGCACTGGACCCGCAATCTCGCAAGCTGTGCGCTAGCTTTGTCTCTGGGAGCCTTCGCACACCCCTCAGGAGGGCAGAGCGCGCCCGCAAAGCCCGCACCCGCATCCACCACCGCATCCCCCTCCAATGCGCAGGACTGGTGGAAGAACGCTGTCATCTACGAGATTTACCCGCGCAGTTTTCAGGACTCGAACGGCGACGGCATCGGCGATCTGAACGGCATTACCGAGCGGCTGGACTACCTGAAGGAACTGGGCGTGGACGCCATCTGGCTCACGCCCTGCTATCCCTCGCCGCAGGTCGATTTCGGCTACGACATCTCCGACTACGAGAATATCGACCCGCAATACGGCACGCTGAAAGACTTCGACCATCTGGTGGCCGAGGCAGACAAGCGCCATATCCGCGTGATCATGGACATGGTGATGAACCACACCTCGGACCAGCACAAGTGGTTCCTGGAGTCGCGCTCGTCGCGCACGAACCCCTACCGCGACTGGTATATGTGGCACGACGGCAAAGGCGAAACAGCCACCGACAAGGGCCAGCCGCCCAACAACTGGCAGTCCGACTTCGGCCACTCGGCGTGGGAGTGGGACGAGAAGACCCGCCAGTACTACTACCACAAGTTCTATATCCAGCAGCCGGACCTGAACTGGGACAACCCCAAGGTGCACGAGGCATTCAAGGACATCATCGGCTTCTGGCTCAAGCGCGGCGTAGGCGGCTTCCGCTTTGACGCCATCACCACGCTGTTTGAAGACCCGGGCCTGGCCGACGAGGGCATCGTCAAGGACAAGGACGGCAATCCAATCATCAATGCTTTTGGCGAGCCGGAGCTGGACAACTCGAAGACCGACAACCTGCCCGGCGTGCACCTGGTGATGCAGGAGATGCGCGCGCACGCTGACACCTTCAGCTCCGACAAGTTTCCCGGTGCCCGCGTGCTGATTGGCGAAACCTACCTGCCCAACATCGCCGAACTGGCCAAGCAGTATGGGCCTCCGGGCAAGCCGGAGTTTCATCTGCCCATGGACACGCAGGTGGGCTTTATCAACAAGCTGGACGTGGCCCAGTTCCGCGCCAAACTGACCGACGTGGAAACGCAGATCGGCGGCAATGTTCCGCTGCTGCTGTTTGACAACCACGACAACCCGCGCATCGACGCGCGCTACGGCGACGGCGTGCACGACACCGACATTGAGCGCGTGCTCTCCACCATTCTCTTCGCCAGCCGCGGAACCGTCGCTGTTCTATTACGGCGACGAGATCGGCATGAAGACCACCCCGCCCACGCGCAAGGAAGACGTAAAGGACCCGGTGGGCGTTACCGGCTGGCCCAAGGAGAAAGGCCGCGACGGCGAGCGCACCCCCATGCAGTGGGATGCCGAGCGCGAACGCCGGCTTTACCAAGGCGGGCGTGACGCCCTGGCTGCCGGTGCCGCCCACATACACCACGGTCAACGTGAAGGCCGAGGAGGGCGATCCGGACTCGCTGTTTACCTGGTACCAGACGCTGATCCGGCTGAAGAAGACCAACCCGGCCTTTGCGCACGGCGACAACGTAATGCTCGACACCACCAATACCAAGGTGCTGAGCTGGATGCGGCAGACGGCCGGCGCGCCGTCGGTGGTGGTCTCCGTCAACTTCACCGCCGAGCCGCAGACGGTGTACCTGAGCGTCGCCGGCTCCGGCGGCAAGGTGAAGACGCTGCTGAAGACTCCCGGCGCAGCAGACCCGGCATGGATCGGCCAGTTCCAGCTCGGGCCGTATGGGGTTTACGTTGGAGAGTTGCAGTAAGCGTCCGGCGATAACTCGGTGCTCCACAAATCCGGCGGCTCCCGTTCAATCGGGAACCGCCGGAGTCGTTTCGATTGGATGATCGCGGCGGCCAGAGAGTTCTTGTTCGCCAAAACGGGTCCCTACTCTTGCAAGTCCGATTCGAAGCTTCGACCGCCATAAAATACGCCAAGGATGGTCACCACGTAGTCCTTAACCTCAAAGGCGATCGAGACGCGTCTCCGGAAGCCGAAGACTCGCAACCCGGGGCGGATGTCGTCTCGCTGCGTACCCCGCAGTGGAAAAGTCTTCAGACCTTCACACTGCTCCACGATTGCGTCGGTGTCGCGGGCTGCAATATCGGCGGACGAGGCTGCCGCGATGTGGAAGATCAGAGCCAGTAATTGAGCTTCTGCCTCCGGGGCGTACACGACCTGGTGCATCATCCGGCCTTGAGCGAGGATTTATAGGCAGCCGCCAGCGATGCCCGCACCTTGTCTGCCGGGACGGCGCGGGATGGGTCGGCCTTCATCGCGTCGTAAACCGGAGCCACCTGCTCCCGCAGCCAGGCCTCGAGGGCACGCTCGTGCAACTGGAGCGCGCGCAACCCGTCCCGGATCACTTCGCTCTCCGAGGCGTACTCGCCAGACTCGACCTTAGCGCGAACCAACTCCGCCATCTCGTGGGGCAGGGTGATGCTGAATTGTTGTGTCGTGCGCATCGGCCGTCCTCCTCGTGGATAGGATTCTATCCTACTCCAGTTTAACCCCGAACTCGTCCCCATCCGAAGACGTGACCACGCTTTCTGGGAGAACCCGGTCGCCTTCCTTTGTGTTCAGGAGGGCCTGCTGGGCACGCCGAACCGTGCCTTGCCGCCCCGTACCCCCGCGTGTTTGACTGGTTGCCGAAGGGATAACGATCCAATGGCTTACATCCTCGCTCTCGACCAGGGGACCACCAGCTCCCGCGCCATTCTTTTTGATGAAGCAGGCGCCATTGCCGCCGTGGCGCAGCATGAGTTCGAGCAGTTCTATCCGCAGCCGGGGTGGGTGGAACACGACCCCATGGAGATTTTGACCAGCCAGCTTTCCTGCGCCGTTGAGGCGCTGGGCAAGGTGGGCGCGCGACCCCGCGATGTGGCCGCGATCGGCATTACCAACCAGCGCGAGACGGTGATTGTGTGGGAGCGCGCAACCGGCAAGCCGATTCATCCGGCGATTGTGTGGCAGGACCGGCGCACTGCTTCGCGTGTGCGATGCGATTGAAGGCAGAGCGGCGTCGGAAGAAGACGTCTCCAACCGCACAGGCCTGGTGCTGGACCCCTATTTTTCGGCCACCAAGGTGGCGTGGATTCTGGACAATGTTCCCGGCGCGCGCGCGCAGGCGGAGCGTGGCGAACTGGCATTTGGCACGGTGGATAGCTGGCTGATCTGGCACCTGACCAGCGGCCATCGCCACGTGACCGACGTGACCAACGCCTCGCGCACGCTGCTCTACAACATCGTCAAGGGCGAGTGGGATGCCGAGCTGCTGCGCATCTTCAACATTCCTGCCAGCCTGCTGCCGGAGGTGGTGTGGTCCAGCCAGAAGGTTGGCGAGGTGACCACGACGCTGGGTCTGGGCGGCATTCCCATCGCGGGCATCGCCGGCGACCAGCAGGCGGCGCTGTTTGGGCAGCTCTGCTGGGCGCGGGCGAGGCCAAGAACACCTACGGAACCGGCTGCTTCCTGCTGCAGAACATCGGCACCGAGTTTGTGCGCTCAAAGAACCGGCTCATCACCACCCTGGCCGCCAGCGCACCGGCAGCGGCTGGAGTACGCGTTCGAGGGCAGCATCTTCATCGGCGGGCGCGGTGGTGCAGTGGCTGCGCGACAACCTCAAGCTCATTGGCTCTTCGGCCGAGGTGGAGACGCTGGCCGCCAGCGTGCCCGATACCGGCGGCGTGGTGTTTGTGCCGGCCTTTGTGGGGCTGGGCGCGCCGCACTGGGATCCGCATGCGGGCGGCCTGCTCATCGGGCTGCGTCGCGGCACCCTGCCGGGGCACATTGCACGGGCGGCTCTCGAGAGCATTGCCTTCCAGGTGGCGGACGTGCTCGAAGCCGTGGAGAGCCGAGACCACCCCGCTGGCCGCCCTGCGCGTGGATGGCGGCGCCGCGGTGAACAACCTGCTGATGCAGTTCCAGGCGGATGTGCTGGGCGTGCCGGTGGTGCGGCCACAGGTGACGGAGACCACCGCGCTGGGTGCGGCCTATCTGGCAGGATTGGCTACAGGATTCTGGGCCAGCCCGGAAGAGTTGCAGGCCAAGCGGCAAAACGATGTGCGCTTTGAACCGAAGATGAGTGCCCAGGATCGCGCGGCCCGCCGTGCGCTGTGGCGCAAGGCCGTGGACCGGGCAAAGAATTGGAGCGAGTGAGAGACACCTTTCAGCTTCTAGCGATCAGCTAAAGGCGAGAAACAACGAGCTGAAGGCTGAAAGCTGATAGCTTCACGTCGGAGAGAACAATGCGAAGAGAAGAGATGGTGCGGGCTGTACAGGGGCGCTCAGAGCCCTGGGACATTGCGGTCATTGGCGGCGGGGCCACCGGCATGGGCGTGGCCGTGGATGCGGCGGCGCGCGGGCTGAGCGTGGTGCTGGTGGAGGCGCACGACTTTGGCAAGGGCACCAGCAGCCGCAGCACCAAGCTGGTGCACGGCGGGGTGCGCTACCTGGAGCAGGGCAATATTCCGCTGGTCATGTCGGCGCTGAAAGAGCGCGGGCTGATGCGCCAGAATGCGCCGCACCTGGTGCACGACCTGGCCTTCGTGGTGCCCAACTACTCCTGGTGGGAGGCGCCGTTTTACGGCATCGGGCTCAAGCTCTATGACCTGCTCGCCGGGCAAGTATGGGTTTGGCGCGTCGAAGCTGCTCAGCAAGGAAGAGACGCTGGAGCGGCTGCCCGCCCTCGAGCCGGAAGAGCTGCGCGGCGGCGTGGTTTACTACGACGGCCAGTTCGACGATGCGCGCCTGCTGATCCATCTGGCGATGACGGCGGCCGATCACGGCGCGGCGCTGGTGAATTATTGCCCGGCGACCGGCCTCGATGCGCGACGCCGATGGCTACGTAAACGGCGTGACTGCGCGCGATGAAGAGACGGGCGAAGAGCTGACCACTGCGGCGCGCATGGTGGTGAATGCGACCGGCGTGTTTACCGACACGATTCGCCAGCATGGCACGAGCCGGATGCGGAACCGCTGATGGTCACCAGCCAGGGCATTCACCTGGTCTTCGACCGCTCGTTCCTGAAGGGCGATACGGCGCTGATGGTGCCCAAGACCAGCGACGGCCGCGTGCTCTTTGTGATTCCCTGGCATGGCCACGCGGTGGCCGGGACCACCGATACGCCGGTGGATGCGCCCAGCCTGGAACCGCGCCCGCTCGAAGAGGAGATCGAGTTTGTGCTGGAGACCGCTGCGCAGTTCTTTGCGCGTCCGCCCACGCGCGCCGATGTGCTGGCCGTGTTATGTGGGGCTGCGTCCGCTGGTGAAGGGCGACGGCAAGACCTCCGCGCTCTCGCGCGACCACGTCATTCACGTGGACACCTCGGGCCTGCTGACCATTACCGGCGGCAAGTGGACCACCTACCGGCACATGGCCGAGGACTGCGTGAACCACGCCATCACTCTGGGCAAGCTGCCCGACGTGGATTGCCCCACAAAGAATCTGCACATCCACGGCTACACAGAAGACTCGGGCGCAGTTGGGCAGCCTTGAAGTCTACGGCTCCGATGCCGCGAAGATCCGCGCGCTGGCCGCGGCCGAACCGGCGCTCGCTGCCCAGCTCCATCCGGCGCTGCCATACATTGCCGCGGAGGTGGTGTGGGCGGTGCGCGAAGAGATGGCGCGGACCGTGGAAGACGTGCTGGCACGGCACACGCGGGCGCTGTTCCTCAACGCCAATGCGGCCATCGCCATGGCGGAGCCGGTGGCGAAGCTGCTGGCCGCCGAGTTGGGGCGCGACCAAGCCTGGGCTGCCGCGCAAGTGAAGGAGTTTACCGAGCTGGCCCAGCAGTACCGGGTGGTGTAAAAGGAAAGGAAGCGAGGATCGACGCGACGGAGGTCAACATGGCGGCTAAATGCACTCACATTGCGGAGCACCTGAAGCCGGTGAAGCCGCGGACCAAGGGTTGCGAGGAGTGCTTGCGGATGGGCGATACGTGGGTCCACCTGCGCTTATGCCTGGAATGCGGGCACGTGGGCTGCTGCGATTCATCGAAGAATCGTCATGCGCGGGCGCACTTCCACGCCACGGAGCATCCGCTCATTCAGTCTGCCGAGAAGGGCGAAGACTGGCGCTGGTGCTACATCGACGGCATCTACCTCTAGGCCAGCTCCACTTCAATCTTCTTCGCCTCGGCGTTGAGCCTGACGATCTTGAAGCTGCGGATCTGGGCCTCGGCCAGCGCCTCAGGCTTGGCGCTTGCGGCGGGGACATTGCCCTTCCAGCGCGCGCTCAGCAGCGACGTAAGCGATGACAGATCAGCCTTCCCTTCGCTCTTCGGCTCGGCCGCAGGCGCTGCCGCGGAAACCGCCTTCACCCGGCACTGCGCCCTGATCCCCTCACCCAGCTCCACCACCGCGATCCCCGCGCCCAGCTCCATCACGCGGCCGGAGACCACGTCGCCCGCCTTGTGCTCGGCAATGTACTCGTCGATGCTGGTGGGGATCAGCTGCTTCATGCTCAGCTTGATCTGCCGCTTCTCCGTGTCGATAGCCAGCACCAGCGCCTTCACCACTTGCCCGGCCCGCAGCACGTCGCTGGGATGGTTGATCCGCCGGTCGGCGACAATCTCGCTCACGTGCACCAGGCCCTCGACGCCCTCGGTGATCTGCACGAATGCGCCGAAGTTCATGATCTTGGTCACCGGGCCTTCAATCTGCGAGCCCTCAGGGAACTTGACGCGCACCTCGCTCCACGGGTCGGTCTGCGTGTGCTTCAGGCCGAGCGAGATGCGCCGCTCCTCCGGCTTGATGGCCAGGATGACGGCGTCCACGCGGTCGCCCTCCTTGACCACGTCGCTGGGATGGCGCACCTTCTTGCCCCACGACATCTCCGAGATATGAATGAGCCCTTCGATGCCCGGCTCAATCTCCACAAACGCCCCGAAGTCCTGCAGGCGCGTGACCGTGCCTGTGACGCGCTGCCCGGCCTGGAAGCGGTCGGGAACGGTGGCCCAGGGCTCAGGCTGCAACTGTTTCAGGCCCAGCGAGAGCTTCTTCGTTTCCGGATCGATTTTAAGGATGCGGACCTGGACCTCCTGACCCACGGCGACCACGTCTTCCGGCTTGGCCACGCGGGTGTACGCCATGTCGCTGATGTGCAGCAGTCCGTCAATGCCGCCCAGGTCGACGAAGGCTCCGTAGGGCGCCAGGCTGCGCACCGTGCCGGTGATCGTGTCGCCTTCCTTCATGGCTGCGCGGCGGCCTTCCACCAGCCCGCGCGCCTGCTCCTCCAGCACCACGCGCCGGTCCACCACCACGTCTTCGTCCAGCACGTCGAGCTTGGTGATGCGGCAGGTAATCTCCGTGCCCACCATCTTTTCAAGCTCGGCCGCGTCCTTGGTGCCGCTGCGGCTGGCAGGCATAAAGGCGCGCACGCCAATGTCCACGCGCAGCCCGCCCTTTACCACCTCGGTCACAGTGCCGACGACGGCGGTCTTCTCCGCGAAGGCGGCTTCGAGGGCGGACCAGTCACGTGGCTGCGCCACCTTGAAGCGGGACAGCTCGTAGTAGTGCTCCTCATTGCGGCCGGTCACGGAGACGGGGAAGCTGTCGCCCGGCTTGACGCCGGCGGCGTTGTCGTCGAAGGCCGAGCGGGGCAGAACGCCCTCCGTCTTGTAGCCGATATCCAGGAAGACCTGGTCGGCGGAGAGCGAGACAACAGTCCCCTGCAACTGCTTCTGTCCCGGCTCGCCCTTGTGGCTGTGGCTCTTTTCAAACGCTTTGAGCAGCGCGCCGAAGTCTTCCGTGGGCTCTTCGACGACTGGAGCGGGCGCGGGTGCGGGCTTTACCGCGGGCCGCGGCGCGACGGCAACGACGGGCGCGGCGATCGGTGCGGGCTCCGGAGCGGCGGGAGTTACAACCACCTCAGGCTCGGGGGCAGTGCCCGGTTCCGCAGCAAGCTCTGGTGCGACTTCAGCAGCCGCGGTTTCGACAACAAGTTCCGGCTCAGCGGCGGGAGCCTGCTCGGCTGCGGTCTCGGCAACAGGCTCGGCGACCGGTTCAGGCGTGCTTTCGGGCGTGGGCAGGAATTCTTCGGCGTTTTCGTTTGTCATGGCGGCCTATCCATCCATTGTCCCACGCTCCCCTCAGCCAGCGCCGCGAGGGGTAACTTCCGCATTCGCATTCATTCGACCGGAACAGGGAATTCCGCACTGGACGGCTAGATCGCTCGCCCAGGCGATTGTGCGGATCCACCAGTATCCCGGCCGGCATGCACGTGCATCGACTATGAGGCTTCGATGAATTCCCGAACTGTGAGCACCGATGCGCGCGAGGGAAAGAATCGATTGATTAAGCAATCATGGACCTGAGTATCGAGGTCAGCGCAGCACTCTTTAATGACAGCGAGACGAAAATCCGCGTCAGAAGCTTCGAGCAGCGTGGAAAGGACGACGCCGCTGGTGGCGATTCCGTATAGTACCAGCGTGTCGATGTCATTGGCGCGAAGGATCATGGCGAGATCTGTGCCGGTAAACGCGCTGATGCGATGCTTGGTGATAACAATCTCACCCTCCTTCGGGGCGATCTCAGATGGGATCGTCCCGAGCGGTTCCTGAAATGACTTTTGATGCTGCGCCGAGGATTTAATAGCGCCGAAAAGCATGTTTCGGGAACTGACCTCGGGGAGACCCGGACGAAAACCTACTTGGATATGGATAACGGTCAGGCCGGTGGTACGCGCATGATTGAGGACACTTGTGGCACGAGTCAAGAAGGCGTCTTTGTCGTCTTTGGCATAAATGGAAACGATGCCAGCCTGGCAATCCATGCTCAGTAATGCGGTATGCGCCGGATAGATCGGAAATGTTGCGGTCACATGAGCCTCCCTTTGTGGCAAGAAAGATTCTGTCGAGTTCCACATTCTAATCCGGCGCCACTTGCATCGGCTATTGCCTGGTGGCTGGCGACAGATCGAAACCGCCGAGTCGCTCGCGCCGCGGCTAAGTTCAAGTCGGCCAGTGTCCGCCAATCCGCCACGCATGAGGGTCTTCGCATGACGCCCAAAGGCCGAGTGGACTCATTGCGGCTGGTTCAATCTTCAAAGCGGTCCCGGGACGATTGTCACCTATTCGGAAGTAACCCCACACATATACGCCGACCCGCAGCGTCGCCAGACTGGAAAGGCGCGCCGAGTGTTGGTAGAAACTAAAAATGGAAGCCACTCCCCAGGTCGCGCGCTGGAAGACCCTGCTGGCGTTTGCCATCATCTACTTTGTGTGGGGGTCTACGTTTCTGGCCATCCGCATCGGGGTCAGCGAGGTTCCTCCGCTTATCCTGGCCTCGATGCGGTTTTCCGTGGCCGGCGTGGTGCTTTATGGCTGGATGCTGGCACGGGGAGAACGCTCGCCCACAGCGCGTCAGTGGCTTGCGGCAAGCCTGCTTGCCTCGCTGATCTTTGTGCTCGACTACGGCCTGCTCTTCTGGGCCGAGCAGCGGGTGCCCTCGGGCCTGGCGGCGGTGATGCTGGCCACCATCCCCGCCTTCATGGCGCTGAGCGAGATCGTCATCCTGCGCACGCAGCGGCTCACCGTCCGGCTGGCGGTGGCACTGCTAATCGGCATGGCGGGCGTGGCTGTGCTGGTGAGCCGCTCATTGAACCTGGGCGGCGCGCCGATTGACCACGCAGGCGCAGTGGCGCTGCTGATTGGTGCGGTCACCTGGTCGCTGGCGTCGTCGCTGGCGCGCAAGTTGCCGCTGCCAGAGTCAAAAGTGATGAGTTCCGGCGTGCAGATGCTCGCCGGCGGAATCCTGCTGGCCGTGGCCGCGGCCGCATTCGGCGAGTTTCACGGCTTCCATCCGGAGGCAGTGTCGCGTGCGGCGTGGCTGGCGCTGCTTTACCTGATCGTGGCCGGCTCGATTATTGGCTTCACTGCCTATGTATGGCTGCTGCATCACAACTCGCCCACCAAGGTGGGCACGTATGCCTATGTGAACCCGGTGGTCGCGGTGGTGGTGGGATATTTTCTGGGTGGCGAGCCGGTGGGCCAGCGTACGATTCTGGGCACGGCGTTTGTGCTGATCAGCGTGGTGGTCATCACCACGGCGCGCGCCGGCCAGCACGCACCAGATCGCAAACGCTGAGCAGACCGCCGACGCCGGCTCTCTATGGAAACTCCGTGACCTTCGGCGTGACGCGGGGACTGGTCGAGGTAGGACCGCCCATATCGTCGATGACATTGGAGATTTGTCCCAGGTTATCCAGGGCCACCGTAATCATGTGGTGAAACCGCACGCCCGGTGTGCGCGGAACTTCGATGGCGCGCGTCAGGTTCACATTCGGATGGCGGAAGACGGAGTAAATCCCCAGTCCCCAGGCTTCGTGTGTGGTCACGCTGTCGGCCACCTTGTATGAGGCCCAGCCGTTGGTTCCTGTTGCACTGGTGTAACTCGCCTGGTTGGGCGGATCGTAGGGAATCTCCGACTGATAAAAATAGGTGCGCCCGCCCTGCCCGTTCCACAGCACCTGGAACTGCTGGTGGTGCTCCACAAACAGCCCATACGCGGTGACGTTGTTGCCGTTGACCACCATGCCGTTGTCGCTCAGGTTCCTGTCCCAGCCCACGCCCGCGCCGTGATCCGCACGCCAGATCCACGTGTGGTCGACAATAGTGTCGTTGGAGTTGATGCGCAGGTCGACCTTCGCGCTGCCCACCCCCGCCCCGCCCACGCGGAAGAAGACGTCGTGCAGCGAGATGGGGTTCTGCGCATGGCTGGCCTTGCTGCCTGCGGGTCCCACTTCCAGCAGCACCGGCGAAATCTGTTCGCCCGCATCGAAGAGCAGCCCTGCGACGATCACTCCATCCACATCCGCGATGGTCATGGCCGCCGTACCCTTTACCGGCCGCAGCGTTGCAAAGCCCAGGCCCATCACCACCGTGTCCGGCCGCATGACGCGGATCGGCTCGGTGAGGTCGTAGATGCCGGGAGTGAGCAGCAGGTTCTTTCCCGCATCCAACTGCGCATTCATGGTCGCCGCCGTATCCGTGCCGGCGTGGGCGATGTAAAACTTGCTCAGCGGAATGGACGTCCCCGGAGTTGCGCCGCCGCGCCAGGTGATGCCTGCTGAATCGCGCACCAACGCGGGAACGCGCACGCTGTAGCGGCCCTCCGCATCCACCATCAGGAACGGCTTCTCGCGCACCACCGGCGTGGTGGCCACGCGCGTGTAAGGAGGCTGCGGCCAGTCGCCGCTTGGCGCATGCACCACGCCCACAAAGACCATGTTCCAGTTGGCGCCGGTCCAGCTGCCCCACTCGCTGTTGCGGCTTATCCACTGCTGCTGCGGGCCTGCACCCACGTTGCCGTCCACAAGCGAGTCAGACATCCAGCCGCCGCTGGCCCAGCCGCCGTTCTGGTGCAGCACCATGCTGCCCTGCACGTGCATGCGCCGGAAGGGAACTGCCTGCGAGACCGCCCATTGCATCGTCCCGTTTACCGGCCCTCCTGTCGGCGTAACGGCGAAGCCCTCCGCAGCGCGCCAGAAGGTGCAGGTGGCGTTGTTGTGGGGCAGGCTGGCATCGGAGTGCACATTGCCGGTGATGTGCACAGCGTCGGGCGTGGCGCCCAGGCCAACAACCTCGGTGTAAAAGCCTACCGGCACATCCACCTTGTAGTCGCCGGGCAGAAAGAGGAAGGCATTGCGGCCGGGGCCAAACTCGCTGTGCTCCTGCACCCTGTAAACCGCGTCAATCTTCGTTTGCATCTCGGCCGCGGGCATTGAGGGATTGAAGACCACCACGTTCGGACCGAAGTCAGGCGTCTTCTCCTGCTTTTTCGCGCCGGACGCATGGGCGGCAAGACCCAGCACTCCCAGGGTCAGCGCCAGAACGCACACATCACGACCCACCGCGCCGGTGCGTCGTCTCAAGCCTGAAGGGATATTCATCACTCTGGCCCGCCCTCCCCTGCGTCAGATTGGTATCGTAGCGCCACAATCCGACGTGAAGCAAACGATTGTCTGATCGGGCCTTTGTAGACACAGTGCGCCCCCCGGGTAGAGAATTGCCGTCGGACCCGAAAACCAGTCGGAGGACCTCAAGTGAATCGATTTGCGATGACGCGGCGCGATTTTGTGCGCATGGGCGCAGGAGCAGTTGCGGCGGGCGCGGCGGTGAAGGCAACCCTCCTGGAGCCATCAGCGCTGGCCGCCCAGGTTGACCCGGGAATGCGCAAAATCCGCTTTGCGATTGTCGGCACCGGAATACGCGGCTGTGACCTGCTGCGGTCTGCGCGCCATGTGCCGGGTGGCGTTTGCGTGGGCGCGGCTGACCTGTATACCACCCGCCACCAGGCCGCCAAAGAGGCGTATGGGTCGGAGATTCCCACCACCGGCGACTACCGCAGATTTCTCGACAGCAAGGATGTGGACGCGGTGCTGGTTGCCACTTCAGACCACCTGCACCGGCGCGTCACGCTGGATGCCGTGGCCGCGGGCAAAGACGTCTACTGCGAGAAGCCCATGTCGCACTCGGTGGCCGATGGCCAGCAGATGGTGGATGCGGTGCATGCCGGCAACCGGCATCTTTCAGGCCGGCAGCCAGCGCGTAAGCTCCATTCTCTACGCCAAGGCGCGGGAGATTTACAACTCCGGCCGGCTGGGCGAAGTGCACTCCATCGACGCGCAGTGGAACCGCAACTCGCCCGGGGGCGCGTGGGTCTATCCCGTCCCCGCCGACGCCAGCCCGCAGACCGTGGACTGGGACCGCTTCATTCAGGACGCGCCGGCGCACGCCTTTGACCCCGTGCGCTTCTTCCGCTGGCGGCTGTTTCGCGACTACAGCTCCGGCCTCGGCGGCGACCTTTTCGTGCACATGCTCTCCGGCATCTTTGTCATCAGCGGGCTGAACACCGCCCCCACGCGCGCCTACTCCAGCGGCGGGCTTTACCACTACAAGGACGGCCGCGAGTTTCCCGACTTCCTGGAGACGCTGTACGACTACCCCTCAGCCAACGGCGGCATCCAGGTGCACGTGCACTGCAACCAGAACAACAACGACGCCGACGAGCGGATCAGCTTCTTCGGCTCGACGGGAACGCTGGTGGTGACGGGCAACTCGGTCACCTTTACCCCGCAGGATGTGACCCCGCGCTTTGAGAGCTACGGCTGGAACGGCATGACCGAGGCGCAGCGCAAGCAGGGATTGGAGGCCTTTCTCGCCGGTCATCCGGTGCAGCCGCCCGCGGTGGTTCCCAACCAGGTGGAAAGCTACGTGCTTCCGCAGGGCTACGACGACACCGCCGATCACCTTGCCAACTTCTTCCGCGCCGTCAACACGCGCCAGCATGTGGTTGAAGACGAGGTCTTCGGTCATCACGCCGCCATCGGCTGCCACATGGCAAACTACTCTTACTTCCACCGCAGCATTGCCACGTGGGATGCGGCGAGCAAATCCATCAAGGGATAAAGACTGAGAGACCAGGGACAACAAGAATCATCGAGGGAGAATCGATCCATGAGCATGACTCCGCGCAGGACTTTCCTGAAGGCTTCCGCCGCAACCCTGGCTGCCGCCGCCGTTGGCGCACACCGGGTGGCCGCCGCGCCGCTCCGCCTGCCCATCGGGCTGCAACTTTACAGCGTCCGCGAACTGCTGCCCAAGGACTTCGACGGCACGCTCAGCAAGGTGGCCGCCGCGGGATATGTTGAAGTGGAGGCAGCCGGCTACTACGACCGCACCGCTGCGCAGTTTCGCCACGCCATGGACCAGGCCGGTCTGCGCTGCATCAGCACCCACCACGCCATGGCCCAGCTGCGGCCGCACCTCGACGAGTTCATTGAGTACGCCCACAACCTGGGCCTCAGCTACATCGTTTGTCCCGCGCCGGTGCGCAAGGATCCGGCTGCCAAAGGGCCGCTGAACCTGGAAGACTGGCGCTGGGTAGCCGGCGAACTGAACCGCATTGGCGAGAAGGTGAATGCCGCCGGAATCCGGTTCGGCTACCACAACCACACGCCGGAGTTCGGAAGCGAGGGCGGCGTGGTGTTCTACGACGAACTGCTGCGGCTCACCGACCCCAAACTGGTCTTCTTCGAGATGGACTGCGGCTGGGTGGCCGCGGCCGGACGTAACCCGCTGGACTACATTGCCAAGACGCCGGAGCGCTTCCCGCTGATGCACATCAAGGACATGGAGCAGCGGCGCGAACGGGCAACTGCATTCAGCCGTTCTGGGCCGCGGAACCATGGATTACCGGCCCATCCTTCGCGCGGCTACGGGGCTGAAGCACTACTTCATCGAGCAGGAAGAGTTTGACATGGACCCCATCGAGGCTCTGCGCCTGGACGCCGACTACATGCGCAAGCTGAATGTGTAAGGGTAGAACTGGCTGCGGGAAAACTCCGTCAGAGGTAGATTTCCAGCGGCCCTGGAACAGGGCATGACTTCATTCATGCCGAGAAGGCCCATCAAATCGATGTCGGGCTCACAAGCTGCGGAAAGACTCAATCGAAGTCGCTGCTTTGAAAGGGCACGACTTCAGTCGTGCCGACAACGCCAATAGAATGGGCGCGGCTTTAGCCGCCGAGGGAAGGTTTCTTTGAGGTTTCGTCATATCTTCCTCGTTTTTCCGCAGCATGTTCAACCTCTGCAAATGCCATGTCTCGATATCTCGTGATCCATTGCCTCTTTGCGCAACCTTTGAAGCTGCGACCCGCTGGGTTCCAGCTTCAAAGGCTCCGTCTATTTGGATACGAGACAGCCGTCAGCCTTCTGGCAGGCGTCGTCGTGATGCGCTGCATGTTCCAGAACCTTGGCGGCCATGGTGGCAAGAATGTTGTGGCCGCGTGTGGTGGGGTGCAGTTCGTCCCAGAACAGGTAGGTGTCCGGATCCACTGCCACACCCTGCGAACTGGCCGTTACATTTACCAGCGAGTAAGTCGACGGCGAGGCGATGATCTGGTTGAAAAGGGTAAAGACGTCCAGCTCGGAGATCTGGAGGTGCTTCTCCGGGTTGAAGTCGCGCAGCAGCGGCAGCGCCGCGCCCAGCACTTCGTTGAAGAGCTCGCTTGCCTGGGTGGCAGGAGTCGACGTGGCAGCAGAGCCATTGAGCCGCGGGATTGCTCCCAGCGGCGGCAAATTGGGAACAATGAACTGGGTAGCTCCGGCATCGATCAGCCGCTGAATGTTCAGGGCCTGATTGATGCCCGCGTCGATCACAGCGTCCTCTGATGTGGCGTTGAGCAGGTCGTTGGCGCCGCCCCACACAACAAACAGCGTTTTGTCTGTGATCTTGGGGTGGGTGGCCAGGTAATCGGTAATCTGCTGGCCGATGTTTTCCACGTTCACTGACAGCGTACTGCTCAAGGCCAATGTGCTGGTGCCGTTGCCGGTGAAGGCAAATCCGTACGCGTAGTCGGTTCCGCCGTCGAGCGAGTCCTTGATGACGGGCTTGGCGGGGAGTGTGGCCGCCAGCTGCTCAATCCACACGCCGAAATACTTCTCGGCAGGCGGCAGGGTATCGGCGCCGTCGGTGAAGCGGCCGTCGGTATAGTCCGCTATCGGTCCGGGAATCCGCACCCCATACTTGGCTTCCGTCAGGTGCGCAACATTGCCGGTGTCGGAGAGCGAGTCGCCGAAGATGACGATGGAGGTGTAGTCCGGGTGGTGGTGCGAGTCCTGCGCATGGCCCACCACCGCGCTGAAGCTGAACAGGAGCGCGGAGACGATGCAGAGGACGGCTTGCGGCCGATACGGCCTGGGAGACGAAGGGTCAGAGCTGCTGAACGAGAAAGCTTTCATTTGAGGACCTCTCAATTGGGGGGAATTCAAGGAACGTGGCCCGGCTTTGTCATCCGCGGGGCCAGGGGAAACGGCGGCGTAAAGAACGGGCCTGCTGCGGATTCGGGAAGTCTACTCTAGGAAAGGTCCGCTGTGAACACATTTCGCGCCGCCCAGGAATCGGGCCGGTTTCGCCTCGCAAAACTGCCTGGCAATTCAGGACGCATGGCCGTTGGCCCCGGCCTTGTCACTCTCCAGCGCGGCCCTGTCCCAGCCCGCACAGTTGGCCGCCGCCTCATAGGTACTCTGTAAGAACTCCAGCAGAGCGGCATCGGGGTCGGGCGATTGACGCATCTCTTCATAGGGCAGTACAAACTCCCCGAAGGCCGCGTTGAACGAAGCTTGCGCCGGCGCAATCGGAGCTTCGCGGTAGCCCGGCGGCTCGGGGTAGGCATAGCTGTAGAAGAACGGCTCCACGCCGGGCGCGCCGGGCCAGAAGCCGCAACTGCTTACTTCGTGCGAATAGGCGTCGCGGGTCACGCGGTCGGGCAGCCCGGCCATGCTGGGATGCTCCGGCGCGGTGCGGCCGGAAAAGCGCGTGCAAGCCAGGTCGAGCGCTCCCCAGAACAGGTGAACCGGACTCACTTTCCCCCGGAAGCGCGCCCGAAAGACCGTGAAAATCCGCGTGGCCTGCAACAGAACCCGCCAGAAACGCTGCGCGTACTCAGGGTCGTAGGACTGGTGCACCACATCCTGGTCGAAGGCGATGGGCTCCGCGATCTCACAGGGCACCTTCCAGATGCGGACCGGGCAGACCAGGCCTTCCAGAGCGGCCATCACCTCCCCATAAAACACCGCCACCGTCATCGGCCTGAGCGGAAGGCTCCTGCGTGCGCCGTCGCTGGTCTCGATGGAGAGCATGTGCTCAAGAAAATCAAAATCGATCTGGACCATCAGCGTTCCATACGGCATGAGCCCGGTGGTCAGGCCGCGCACGGTTGGGTAGAGCGTCACGTTCCAGCAGTGGTTGATGGGCGGGGTCAAGGCCAGGCGGATCTTGCCCACAACCTGCATCCACAGCTGCAGCGTGGCGCAGGTGTCGCTCCAGGCAGCCTGCGGCAAGGCTGGCCAGGCCTCGGTCGCGCGGGTTGGGGTGGTGCGGTCCAGGGGGAACATGGGTTCTCGCAGCCCCATCATAACCCCAACTGCGCCGCCGGTTCGCGTAACCTTGAGGGATGAGCATCTTTGACGAACGGCGCGCCGAGCTGGAGCGCTACGAGTTCATGATGGGCGCGGAGCGCGGACGCCTGGCCGTCGCCCTGGACCTTCTCACCGACTCGCTGATTATGGTGGGGCAGCACGGGGTCTACTGCGCCTCCACCCGCAACCCGTCCAAGCCGGCGCTCGACCTGCAGGCCGTTCTGGCCGGCATCGAGGGCGCCAAGGCGCTCATCCAGTCGGTGATGGAAGAGATCCGGGTGCAGCGGGATGCCGCCCGCGGCGAATAGCTCGATACGCTTTGGAGATAGCCAGGAAACCAGGAAGCTATCACCCCGCATTTCGTCTCTTGCAAGCCCGATCCTGAACCCTCGAAACATCTGAATCGTCAAGGCTGATCGGGGCGAGCCTTCCTTTCGCCTGGGAATCTGCCTCAGGCGCATCTCCATTCCATACAACCTCTCCCAAAAAGGCGATTCCGGGTCAAAAAATTACTCCCTGGTCAAAAACGCGGGCGCCCCGTTTGTTCAAGGGAAAGAAGGTGCAACAACAAGGCTGCAACCGCCCGGCAAAATTTCGTGGACCCTGCTTGCCGGCCTCGGCTATAATTCGCCCCCATGCCGAGAAAATCCTTCAAGCAATGTCTAGGGAAGGATGGCCAGATGGTCGCTTCGATGAGCCCGTCGAGCCAGGCCTTTGTCGAGGACCACATTTACGTCAACAACGGGGCATGCAACTCCATGTGCGTGCAGAAAATGGTCGGCCTCATGGAGGGCAAGCTCCCGTCGGAAAAGGATATGCTGGAGTTCGGACAATGGGCCCGCGAAGAGCGCGGCAAATGTACCGAGCGGATTTCGACCTACGTCCAATCGACCGGGATCAAACTGGATGGCGAATTCAAAGGGAATTGGCTCTACGATGAGCTATATGGCGGAGAATTCCTGAAAAAGGCGGGCTTCTATTACTACATGGTCGGCCTGTTCGATACGCCGAAGAGCCAGGGTCATGCCCTCCTGATCTACACGCAACAGGACAAGTGGCTGCTCTACGATCCCAACTTTGGGACAGCCATCTTTACCCACTCGGGCGCGATGCTGGTGGCTCTCAAACTTATCATGCGAAATATTTACCCGGAGTTTGGGCCCTATTATCCTGTCGTGCTTTGGCGGTTCAATCCACTTGGTTAGATCTGGAAACCTATTCGTACACTCGCTGCCATCTCTCGCCCCCGGCGGGCGAAGCTCTGTTGTCTTGCGGTCATTCAAGAAAGCCACTTTAGAAGTATGGTGCGCCCGGAGAGATTCGAACTCCCGACCTAACGCTCCGGAGGCGTTCGCTCTATCCAGCTGAGCTACGGGCGCGCTCTTCCAGCATACCGCACTTTGCATTGCTTCAGAGATTTGGGCCCGGTGATCCGGCCTGCTTCCGGCCAAGCACTTCTTCGCGGCAGACGCACCCACGCCGGTTAAACTAGATTGCGTGGCCTGCGCAGCACGCCCGGCGCGGCCCGGACAAGGCTCAAATGCATCTGAATTTTCACTTTACGGCCGCCCAGACTCTGTGGACCATCACCTTTGCCGCGCAGCTTGTTCTGCTGATCGTCCTGCTCGGTCGCGACCGCATCAAGCGTTTTCCCTGGTTCACGCTGAGCATTGTGCTCATGGCCATTCGGCTGCTGGCAAGCCGCCTGCTCTTTGGCCGCATGCCCACCGTCGCGCTGAGCGCCATCTTCATCGCCATGGCCGCGGTGGCCGCCATTGTGGGCTTTCTGGTGGTGGTGGAGATGGCCCGCCGCGCCTTTGCCCCGGTGCGGCGCGGCACGTGGCTGACCTACGCCTTGCTGGTGCTGGTGGTGGGTGGTGGAATTCTGGCCGCCTGGGGACCCTGGCCTGCCTGGAAGACGCTAGCCGTCGATTCCCTGATGGGACTGCTGCGCGCGGTGCAGCTGGCAGCGCAGCGGATAGACATGCTGGTAGACCTGCTGACCGTGGAGCTGGGACTGCTGGTGGTGCTGCTGGGCCGGCGTACCGGCGCGGGCTGGCGCACCCACACCCAGCGCGTGGTTATCGGACTGGCTACCGCCTCCTTGGCCCAGCTGTCCGTGGAAGGCTTCTGGCAGCTGATTGCCCACACCGCCGTGCCCCACTCGCAGGCCGAGTACGAGCGCATCCTGGGCCTGCGCGACAAGCTCTTCAACGCCAACGGCGCGGTCTATATCGCCGTGCTGATCTGGTGGATTGCCTGTCTCTGGATGGATGAGCCAGGCAGCGCCGCAGCGCCGGAGCAGACCACCCCGAAACCCGAGTATCTGTCTTCCGAAGACGCCGAAACAGCATCTGAAGAGCAGGCTGCAGAGCACGCCTCTGAAGCAAAACAGGGGCCAAAGCCCGCAGAGTAGCAGCGACCACGAAAACTGATCCCTGATTTCTGACCCTTGCCGGCTAAATGTGGCAGCTGGCGATGCCGCGCTTCTCCAGGTACTTCTGGTGGTACTCCTCGGCGCGCCAGAACGTCTGCGCCGGTTCAACCTTGGTCACAACCCGCTTGGGCTTGAAGCGCCCCTCGGCCGTCAGCTGCTCAATCTTGGCCGCCGCCTGCGCCTGCTGCTCGGGCGAGTGGTAGAAGATGGCCGAGCGGTACTGCGTGCCCCAGTCCGGACCCTGGCGGTTGAGCGTGGTGGGATCGTGCAGGGTAAAGAAGGCGTCCAGCAGCTGCTCGTAGCTGATGATCGCGGGGTCAAAGTCCAGCTCCACCACTTCCGCGTGGCCGGTCCGGTCCGTGCAGACGTCCTTGTAGCTGGGCCGCTCCAGTGCGCCGCCCTCATAGCCTACTGCCGTGGCTGTTACGCCGGGGAGCATGGCGAAGGCCGCCTCGACGCCCCAGAAACAGCCTGCTCCAAATGTCGCTTTTTCAATGCTCATGCCTCTTGAGATGCGTTCCGGCGTCTTTGGGTAACAAAATTCGCCGCACGCCCTGGACCCCTCCCCGCTACACTTGAACTCGATGAACGGAAATCTCTTCGAAGCTCCCGACCCCTCTGCCAGCGAAGGCTGGTACACCGCCCACTGCGACGGCGGCTCCCGCGGCAACCCCGGCCCCTCCGGCTACGGCGCCGTGGTGGAAGACCCCCAAGGTCGCGTCGTCGCCCGCCTGGGCGAGTTCCTCGGCATCCAGACCAACAACTTCGCCGAGTACTCCGGCCTTCTAGCCGTGTTGAAATGGGCGAACAAGCACGGTGCGAAGCGCCTCCGCGTCGTCTCCGACTCCGAGCTGATGGTCAAGCAGATGAAGGGCCAGTACAAGGTAGCCAGCCCGGTGCTGCGGCCGCTCTACGACGAGGCCCGCCGCATCTCCCGCCAGCTGGAGCGCTTCGAGATGCGCCACACCCTGCGCGGCGGCAACAAAGAAGCGGACCAGTTGGCGAACGAGGCCATGGACCGCGGGATGGGGAAGAAAGCGAGCCAATCAGCCCAGGCGTTCAGCAACCCGGCTGCACCAGCGCCCGCGCGGCCGGTCCAACCCGCCGCTGCCAAACCCGCCCGCCAGGTTCTCGAAGGCTATGTGAAGGGCGGCGTGGTTCACCTCCTCGAAGGCGAACTCCCCGACGGCATCTTCGTAAAAATCATTCGGGAATAGCCTTCCCGCCCGCGTGCGAATATTGCAGGAAAGGGAGAAGCGGCACGGTCCCGCCTACAAAATGGGTTAGGTTAGATTATCCCCATGAGCAAAGAACCGAAGAAGGCCGCGCGCCGGTTTCATCCCCACGCACACACGCGGGCGCTTGTACTGAATGGAATGCTGTTGGCAGCGTTCTGGCAACGAGCCCTGGGGTTTTTGATTGACGTGCTGGTTGCCGTCATCCTCTGGATCCCGTTGGAGTACGCCTGGCGGCATTTCCTGCTCCATCAGCCCAAAATTGACCTCCATTGGGACTTCCACGAGGCTGGGAATCTCGTTGTCATGGTGCTCTATTGGGGGCTGGCAAACTACTTTGGCAACGGGCAGACGCCCGGAAAATGGGTCGCGCGCACCCGCGTTGTTTCGCTTACCGGCCAGCGCATGGGGCGCTGGCAATCCGTTGAGCGCGGCCTGGGCTATGGCGCCGCCGTGCTTGAAGGCGGCCTGGGTTTCCTGCAATTCTTTTGGGACGCAAACCGCATGTGCGCGCAAGACCGGCTGGCGGAGACAATCGTTGTGGACGAGCGGAAGCCTCGCGGAAACTGAACCGCGCAGGTGCAGCCCGGGAACGGCCCGCGCTTGATTGTCATCCTGAGCGACCGCAGCGCAGCACAGGAAGTCGAAGGACCTGTATTTCGGAAGCTCTCGGTATGCCGGCGGCTCTCACCAAATGCAGCGAATCTCTAAGACACCACCCTAGTCCCTTAGTCCCTGCATCATCCCTTCCGCCCCAAATCGTTCCTCCACGCATGCCCGCCGCGCTCCAGCAGCCGGTCCGCGCACTCCGGGCCCCACTTGCCGGCAAAGTAGTTCGGGAAGACATCCGGCTTCTTCGCCGCCCATGCCTCCAGAATCGGCGTGTACAGCGCCCATGTCGTTTCCACTCCGTCGCGATGCGCGAACAGAGTCTGATCGCCCAGCATGGCTTCAAGCAGCAGGCGCTCGTAGCCGTTGGCGCTCGACTTGCCGAAAGCCGCCTCGTAGTCGAAGTCCATGTTTACCGGGCACACCGACATGTCCGACGAGGTAGGCACCTTGGCGCCGAAGCGCAGCGCAATGCCCTCGTCGGGCTGGATGCGAATGGTCAGCAGGTTCGGCTGGATCTCCTGGCAGGGGCCGCTATTCTGCAGCCGGTTGAAGATCAGCAGCGGCGGCTGCTTGAACTGGATGCTGACCTCGGTGGCCTGCTGCTTCAGCCGCTTGCCCGCGCGCAGATAAATGGGCACCCCCGCCCAGCGCCAGTTCTCAATTTCCAGGCGCAGCGCGGCATAGGTCTCCGTGCCCGAGTCGGGATTCACGCGCTCCTCGTCGCGATAGCCCACCACGCGCTGTCCGTTGATCACCCCCGGGCCGTACTGCCCGCGCACCGCATTCAAGATCGGGAATGGGCGGAATGGCCTGCCAGACCTTCAGCTTTTCCCGCCGCACGCTCTCGGCCTCGAAGCTCGACGGCGGCTCCATGGTCACAAAGCTCAGCAACTCCATCATGTGGTTCTGCACCACGTCGCGCAGCGCGCCGGCCTTCTCGTAGAACGGCCCGCGGCCTTCCACGCCCAGCGTCTCCGCCGCGGTAATCTGCACGTGGTCAATGTAGTTGCGATTCCAGATGGGCTCGAAGATGCCGTTGGCAAAGCGGAAGACCAAAATGTTCTGCACCGTCTCCTTGCCCAGGTAGTGGTCGATGCGGAAGACCTGGCTCTCGTGGAAGACTGCGTTTACCTGGTGGTTCAGTTCGCGCGCCGAGTCCAGATCGTGCCCGAATGGCTTCTCAATCACCACGCGCCACATGCCCCTGCTCCGGCTGCGCCATGCCCTGCGCGCCCAGGTTCTCCACAATGCCGGCGAAGAACTCCGGCGCGGTGGCCAGGTAGAAGAGCCGGTTGCCGCCAATGTTCTTTTCCTTGTCGATCCGGTCCAACTCGGCCTTCAGTCCGGCATAACTCGCCGGATCGTCGAAGTTAAGCGGGAAGTAACTGATCTGCTTCACAAACTCATCGAGCTTGGGGTCGCTTGCATCCGCGCCGCCAAACTCAACAATCCCCGCGCGCATGTCGGCCGCGAACTCGTCCGCCCAGCGGTCGCCGCGCCACGCCCACAATGGAGAAGTTCGCGGGCAGCAGATCGTTCTGCCGCAGATGGAACAGCGCCGGCAGCAGCTTGCGCTTGGTCAGGTCGCCAGACGCGCCAAAGATCACCATGATCCCGGGGTCGGGAATCCGTTCGTTGCCTGTCTGGACCTGCGAAAGATCCTCCGGCCTCACACTCATTTGCATCGTCGCCATCTCCGCCTCCCTAACAGTGGTCAGTGGTCAGTGATCGGTGATCAGTTAACGTGTCGCTTCGGAAAACTGACCCCTGATTACTGACCACTGATCACTAGTCTTTCTTCACCGCGTGGCCGCCGAACTCGTTGCGCATGATGGCCAGCATGCGGTCGGTAAAGTTGTTCTCCTCGCGCGAGCGAATGCGGCGCATCAGCGACTCGGTAATAATCGGCGCGGAGACATTCAGGTCGATGGCCTCGATCACCGTCCAGCGGCCTTCGCCGGAGTCCTCGACAAACGCCTCCAGGCCATCGAGCTTTGGATTCTTCGCCAGCGCATCCGCCGTCAGGTCCAGCAGCCAGCTCCGCACCACGCTGCCGTAGCGCCAGATCTGCGAGATCTGCGGCAGATCGAGCCCGAATTCCTTCTTCTTTTCCATGATCGTGAAGCCTTCCGCATAGGCCTGCATCATGCCGTACTCAATGCCGTTGTGAATCATCTTCACAAAGTGGCCCGCGCCGCCGGGACCCACGTGACCCCATCCCGTTGTCTGCCGCGGGAGCCAGCGTTTCAAAGATCGGCCGCAGATACTCAACCGGCTCCTTGTCGCCGCCAATCATCATGCTGTAGCCCTCTTTCAGCCCCCACACGCCGCCCGAGGTACCCACGTCGATGAAGTTGAAGTGCTTGACCGCGATCTCATCGTGGCGGCGCATCGTTTCTTTGTAATTCGAGTTACCGCCGTCGATGAGGATATCGCCGGGGTTCAGCAGCGGCTCCAGCTTGGCAATGGTGTCGTCCACCGGCTTGCCCTGCGGCACCATGATCCAGATCGCCTTGCGGCCGTGCAGATTCTTGGCCAGATCTTCAAGCGTTGAAACGCCCACATTGCCCGATGCCGTAAGCCTGCCCACCGCATCCGCGTTGAAGTCAAAGCCCACCACCTGGTGGCCGCCCAGCCGCAGCCGCTCCGCCATATTGCCGCCCATCTTGCCCAGACCAATCAATCCCAGTTGCATAGTGCCTCCATTCTCAATTCCTTAGATAACTCCGCGACTTACTAACTCGCCTCGTAACTGATCCGCACCGGTAAATCGAATCGCATGGAACCCTGCCTCTTGTGCGGCGGCCACATTCTCCGCGCGGTCGTCGATAAAGAGAATCCGCTCCGCCGGCCTGCCCAGAATATCCAGCGCCCGCTTGTACATGGCCGGCTCCGGCTTGCGCAATCCCAGGTAGCAGGAACTCAGCGCGACTTGGAAATGCCGGCGCAATCCAAACTTGTCGAAGCGATATTCGTTGGTCTCGCGCGCTTCGTTGTTCAGCGCGCCCACCAGGCACTTATCAGATGCGGCAAGCTCGCGCAAGGATTCCCAGCGCTCCATCGGGCAGCAGGCTGCGACTGCGTGAGCATGAACTCGAAAAACTCGTCCTGGCTAAAGCTGCGCGGCTCGTAAAATACGGTCGCGTCAAGGTAATCCTTGAGGGGGATCGCGCCGCGCTCCCACGCGTCGTAGGGCGCCGATTGGCGAGCCTCGAACTCGGCCACATCCAGCCCGAAATGCTGGAGCACCAGCGCGCGCTCGCCATGGTCCCAGCCGTTGGTCAGCAGCACTCCGCCTACATCGAAAAGGATCACGTCGAAGGGGAACATCGGCGCCTTTCAGTATGCGTTTCGGTGATGAATCTTTGATGAAGCGATCGGACAGCGTTCCGGCAACTGTGGACCTCCCCACACGTTGCCTCTCATGCTTTCTTACCCAGCGTTAAGCCGGGTTCGCCGAGCCATCGCCGCACTGGTACTTCGCCTCGATGGCCAGCACTTTCTTGAATCGCCGTGTGAAACGTTCTTCGTTGGCAATGAACTTTGCTCCGACAAACGCATCCACACACTCGAATGCCAGGGCGGGCCCAATAATGCGCGCACCCAGCACAATCACATTCATATCGTCGTGCTCCACGCCCTGGTGCGCGGAGTACGTATCGTGGCACATGCCGGCGCGAATGCCGGGAATCTTGTTCGCCGCCACGCAGACGCCCACACCCGAGCCGCAGATGAGAATGCCGCGCGGTGCATCGCCGCGCTTGAGCGCCTCGCCCACCTTCTCCGCAAAATCGGGATAGTCGTCGGGCAGGTCGCCGGTATACGCGCCCAGGTCAATCACTTCGTGCCCCGCCTTGGCAAGATAGGCGCGCACCTCCTCCTTCAGAGGAAAGCCCGCATGGTCCGCACCGATAACTAGCTTCACAGTATCTTCCTTTCTGGACATCCTTCAGGAGGCGGGAACGGCAGCTTGAACGAGCGAGAACCTATAGCTGGCAATACTTCCCGAAGACGTGGAACCCGCCCCCGACAATTCAATCGTTCCGCCTTCCGCAACTGTGGCGGGTGTAGCCGCAAGCTTCGCCACTGGTGGGGCCTGGATGTTTACCTGCACATAAGCGGGCTGGCTCTCCGCGCCCAGGTTGTCCGTGGCCACAAGTGAAAAGGTGACCGCTCCGGTGACGCCAGGAACGGTAACCGCGACACTCGAAGCCGGTGCGTTAACTGTGGTGCTAGGATTGGCAGCCGATAGCACCACCGGTGTGCTCCCCGCGACCGGGACGACAGGAGCGATCGGAGCGGCATTGGAGTGCTGGGCCGCAGTTGCTGCCTCCACTTGATTCGGAGCTAAAGTTGAATCTGGCATATGCTTTCTCCCCAGTTCAATTTTGTGTCAATTCCAGTTTCGTACCCGCTCAGGAACCGGCAGCAACTCGACTCGCTCATGCGCTGATCAACTGTGTCACTTGACCAGCGTCTTCGCCCGCGCCGCAACATTCTCTGCGCCGAATCCAAGGTTCTCCAGCACAATGGGTCCCGGCGCGGAGGCTCCAAAGCGGTCGAGCCCAATCACGTCGCCGTCCGAGCCAACATACTTCCACCAGCCCAGCGTAGCTCCCGCTTCAACAGCCAGCTTGGGCACGCTCGCCGGCAGCACGCTGGCCTTGTATTCAGCCGATTGCTCCTCAAAGATCTTCCAGCTCGGGAAGCTGACCACCCGCGCCGCAATTCCTTCGCTCGGCAAGCAGCTTCGCCGCGTCCACCGCGGGCCAAACCTCCGAGCCGGTGCCGATCAGCACCACCTGCGGGTTCGCCGCGTCCTCCAGCACATACGCGCCCTTGCTCACACCGGCATACGAGTCATGCGCGGCGGGATCGATCACCGGCAGATCCTGCCGGCTGAGCGCAAAGAAGCTGGGCCGCTTGCGTTCCAGAGCCAGCCGCCACGCCGCCGCCGTCTCATTGGCGTCGGCGGGGCGGAAATCGGTAAGCCCGGGAACCGCGCGCAGGGCCATCAGGTGCTCAACCGGCTGGTGCGTCGGCCCGTCTTCGCCCAGGCCAATCGAGTCGTGCGTGAAGACAAACAGCGAGTGCATCTGCATCAGCGCCGCCAGGCGGATGGCCGGCTTGGCGTAATCGGAGAACACAAAGAAGGTCGACCCGAAGGGAATCAGCCCGCCGTGCGCGGCCATGCCGTTCACCGCCGCGCACATGCCAAACTCGCGCACGCCGAAGAAGACGTTGCGGCCCGGCGGGATCCACGTGGAAGCTCGCGCCCGGCTTGAAGATCGTCTTGGTCGAGGCGGTCAGGTCGGCCGCGCCGCCAAACAGCTCCGGCACCACCTCGGCAATCGCGTTCATCACCGCGCCGCCGGCGTTGCGCGTGGCCTGCGCCTTGCCCGCCGGGAAGCTGGGAATCGCCTTCTCCCAGCCGGCCTTCAGCTCGCCCTTCTGGGTGCGCTCAAACTCCGCCGCCAGCTCCGGATTGGCCGCCGCGTAGCCGGCGAAGAGCGTCTTCCACTCCGCTTCCAAGCTCCGCGCCGCGCTCGACGGCCTTGCGCCAGTTGGCCAGCGCGTCGTCGGGAACATAAAAGCTCTGGTCCTCAGGGAAGCCGAAGAACTTCTTCGTCGCCGCCACATCCGCCGCGCCCAGCGCCTCGCCATGCACCTTGTTGGTGCCGGCCTTGGGGCTGCCGTAGCCGATCACCGTGCGCACCGCGATGATCGAGGGCCTGCCGGTCTCGGCCTTGGCCGCTTCAATCGCCGCTTCAATGGCCGCCAGGTCGTTGCCGTCCGCCACGCGCTGCACATGCCAGTGGTAGGCCTCGAAGCGCTCCAGCGCATCCTCGGTGTAGCTCAGCTCGTGGGCCCGTCGAGCGAAATCAGGTTGTCGTCGTAGATAAACGATCAGCTTGCCCAGGCCCAGCGTTCCGGCCAGCGATGCGGCCTCGTGCGAGACGCCTTCCATCAGGTCGCCGTCGCCCAGCAGCGCATAGGTGTGGTGGTCCACCACCTCGAAGCCGGGCCGGTTGTAGATCGCGGCCAGGTGCTTCTCCGCAATGGCCATGCCCACGGCCATCGCGATGCCCTGGCCCAGCGGGCCGGTGGTCACTTCCACGCCGTCGGTGTCGCCGCGCTCCGGATGGCCCGGCGTCCGCGAGTCCCACTGGCGGAAGCTCTTCAGATCGTCGAGCGTGACGTCGTAGCCGGAGAGAAACAGCGTCGAGTAGAGCAGCGCCGAAGCATGGCCATTCGAGAGCACAAACCGGTCGCGGTCCGCCCACTTGGAGTGCGCCGGATTGTGCTTCATCAGCTTGTGAAACAGCAGGTAGGCAATCGGCGCGCAGCCCAGCGGAGCGCCGGGATGGCCGCTGTTGGCCTTTTGCACGGCGTCCACGGCCAGCAGCCGCAGCGTGTCGATTGAAAGTTGGTCCAATGAAAGTCCTGCAATGCTGGAAGTCATAAGGTTTATACGAGTCCTTTCCGTCTGCGGCGCGCCGCGCCATTAAATCCGGCCATTCAGCATACTTTGTTACTCAGCTTGTTCTGCTTGTTACTCGCCTTCCACCTGCACCTCCACATTGTAACCAAGCCAGGGGTCCTGCTCCGGCCAATGCAAGGTCCACTGTAAACAGCCGATCTGCGGTTCTGGCGCAATGTCCGCGCTGAACCCGGCGCTGCCCAGGCTGCGGCTCATGGTCGTCTCCGTGGTCTTCCATCCGTCCGCTGCTCCACACCACCTCAAAGCGCCTCTCGTCCAGAATGCGCAGCGTCTCGCCTGCGGCAATCTTCTGGATCGGCCGCCGCCGGCTGTAGATCTCAAGATCCGTCGCGCACCCGCTTGCGTCCCTCCGGCTCGCAGTAGCGCTCGTACACCGGATCGATGCGGTCAAAGACCTTGCCGTCCACAGCCGAGCGCAGCAGCTTCAGGTACTCGGCGTGCGCCCACACCAGCGGCACCGCCGAACCCGCCGGCTGGCCCAGCTTCAGGCTTGTTCCCGGAAGGTTCGGCCTCGTCCCACACCTGCTCCGGCAGCATCTGCCCGCCGGTGGCAAATTGCTCATAGGTCTTGATCAAGCGCTGATATCGTTGCCGGCGGCCAGCTCGTAGTGGGCGCGCTCGCCGGTCAGCAGCGGCCACACGCGGCCCTGGCCCCAGCCCTGGAAAGGCCCGCCGTCCGGCCGCTCGCCATAGCCGTCCCAGTTGTAGCGCAGCCAGCCCGGCCCCTGCGGCAGCTCGCGCTTCAGCACCGCGTCCACCACCTTCAGCGAGTCCACAATCAGCGGATCGTCGGCCCGCCGCACGCCGTAGCGCACCAGTTCCAGGAATCCCGCGTCGACAATCTCGCGCGCCTCAAACTCCATACGCGTGCCCGGCGGCCGGTTTTGCAGCCGGATCATCTCTGTGCCGCAGCTCTCGCAGGCATAGGCTTCGCCGCTCTCCGGCGGCCGGATGCGCATGTAGTGGCGCTTGACCGTCGGGTGCAGCACGCCGTCGTTGGTCACCGTCCAGTCTTCCAGGTGCCTCTCGATCCAGTCGGCAAACTCCTCCAGAAACATCCGCCAGCTCCGTCGAGTCGTGGGCGCGCGCAATCTCCGCCGCGCAGATCAGCCCGGCAATCACCGCCGCCAGCGTCGAAGGCGAGTAGCCGGCATTCTCTTCCCAGCGCTCCTGGTGGGTGATGGGCGCGTGGCGCACCAGGAAGCCGGCCGCGCGCTCGACAAACGGGAAATATCTGCAGCTCGCCCAGCGCATTCGCCTTCCACAGCCGCCAGGCCAGGATGATGGGAAATGCCACCTCGTCCAGTTGCAGGCCGCTCCAGTAGGGCGTTCCGTCGATCCAGAAGTTCTGCGCAAAGCCGCCGTCGGGCTGCTGCGTGCAGGCCAGGTAAACCAGCGCCCGCCGCGCCGTCTCCGCTCGTCCGCAGGCCAGCAGCGCCGTGGCCGTCTGCACCATGTCGCGCGTCCACACCAGGTGATAGCCGCCCAGGTCGTCGTCGCCCTTGGCCTGGCCCCACGGAATCGAAGCCGAGGCCACAAACGCGCCGGAATAGGTCTTGTCCTCGTGCGCCAGCAGCACGTTGTGGCTGGCCCGCATCAGCTTGCCGCCGTCGCCCGACTTGGCCGCCAGCCACTCCGGATTCGCCGCCCGCTGCCACTGCTCGATGAACCGCTCGCGATGCTCCTCAAAGGGCGTGGCCAGCGCGCTCATGGTCTTCTGCGCCGCCGTGTGATGGCCTTCGCCAATCCCAAAGGCCAGCGTGAATTCGATTGCCCCGTCTGTCCCTTGTCCGGTTAAATCCAGCTCGCCCATCACCGCGATGTTGCCGCCGGTGGCCGAGCCAAACTCCCAGTCCATGCGGAAGTTGTCCATCAGGTCGCGCCAGCCGTCGCTTGCGCCCACAAACCCGCAGCTCACCCGGCTGAAAAGCCGCAACTGGCCGCCATGGCCAGCGACCACTCGTTCTTCCACGCCAGCAGCACCTTGTGCCCGGCAATGTCCACCGCGCGCGCCGAGTTGCCCGCCCCGCCGCCGTCCAGGTGCGGCGCCAGCAGCGCATACACCTTCAGCCGCGGCAGCAGCTCCGCGTCGCCCTCAAGGCGCACGTGCGTTCAGCACCACGCGAGTGGTGCGGATCGCAGATGAATCTCCTTGGTCAGCGTGTAGCGGCCCTCCGGATCGCGATTCACATAGCGCACACCCAGCGCCTCCGGATGGATGTACTCGAAGGTCGACTGCAGGTCGCGCTTCTCTTCGTGGACAAACGTCTCCCCGTCGGTGACCAGAAACTCCATGTCCCGCACCTGGGCCCGGTCGATGGTCGGGTGGTAGATCTCGTTCAGAATCCCGTGCGAGCAGGTAAACCAGATGCGGCTCGAGGCCGAGTAGGCCGTGCCCACCGCATCCTTCACGCTCGAGGTCCAGCGCGGCTCCATGCCGGGCGCGCCAAAAGCCTCGCCCTGCTGCTCAAGCCACCGGTACAACGGCTGATTGCTCATCGTCACTACGCTCTCTTCGGTTTGGGAAAGTCTGTGCAAAGCCCGGTCAGCCTGGCTGCGGGAAGGAAGCCGCGCATTCATCTCTCTTGTATCGATGTTCCTCAGCGGGACTAAGGTTTCTTTCCCGGCAAATTTCGGCCAATCCTGCCGACCTCCGGCTCCTGTTTTCCGGCTTTTTGCACCCCGTCGAGCTCTTTCGGCATCCATCCAGACACGGGCAACTGTTCCCGTGTATGAAGATTTCGCTTCATTCCCAGGGTCCGGGAACCTGGTGTCTCCTGCGCAACGCCGGGCCAAACCGTCACAGTACAATTTCAATCGAAGGAGATTTCCCCAATGGCATACGAACTTGCACCGCTGCCCTACGACTACGCCGCTCTCGAGCCTTTCATCGACGCCGAGACCATGAAGCTGCACCACGACAAGCACCACCAGGCCTACATCAACAACCTGAACGCCGCGCTGGCCAACCACCCCGACCTGGCCGCCAAGTCCGTCGACGACCTCATCCGCGACCTGGCCGATGTGCCCGAAGACATTCGCGGCGCGGTCCGCAACAACGGCGGCGGCCACTCCAACCACACCGCCTTCTGGAACCTGATGGGCCCGGTCGGCTCCGCCGGCGTCGGCGGCGCGCCCACCGGCGCCATCGCCGCGCAGATCGCCGCCGACTTCGGCGACTTTGAAGCCTTCAAGAAGACCTTCAACGAGACCACCGCCAAGCAGTTCGGCTCCGGCTGGGGCTGGCTGGTCTTTCCGGCGGCAAGCTCAAGGTCATCACCACCGCCAACCAGGACTCGCCGCTCACGCCAGGGCCTCTATCCCATCCTCGGCAACGACGTCTGGGAGCACGCCTACTACCTCAAGTACCAGAACCGCCGCCCCGACTACCTCGCCGCCTGGTGGAACGTCGTCAACTGGCACGAAGTCAACAAGCGCTTCGCCGTCGCCAAGGGGTAGAGGATTCCGGGCACGCCCTTGAATCAGGCCGGCTGCTGAAACCCATAAAACTCCAAAACGCCCGATTGAGGTGTCGCCTCAACCGGGCGTTTTTCTTAATCCGATTGCTCGTGGATTTATGCCCTGCTGCAGCCAAACGGATCTCAGGCTGCACGCAAGCCAATTCGCCGGATGCGGCCCTCAGCTACGGGTGAAGGCCATTGGTCACGCCGGCGGACACGTCCGGTCCCGCCGGTTCTGCCAGGCTGCGCGGCAGCAGAATCAAATAGGGCACTCTTCTTTTCACGAACCTGCCGATCTTCTCCGGGTCGCTGAATGGAGGTGTATGGTCGCCAACCACAACAAAGATCGTTGGCCGGGCCAACTTGCCGGTTGCCATCCGCACCACGGATTGGTGGACGTTGGCGACCAGTTGATACCAGGAGCAGAGAGGGGCGTCTTGAAAAAGAGATGGGACTGTGACGCACGGAACCGGATGGGGAAGCGGTGACGGCACCGGGACCGGAATATGGGAGTTGAGCGTCACCCAATGGATGAACTCCGGAGGGTTGCTATCGCCCTCGAGCCGCCGGCCAATCCAGGTTGCAATCTCCGCGTCGCAGGTGCCGACGAAAGCATCGTCGCAATCGTGCAATCCCTGCTTCCTGAACTGCTCGTTGAACCAACCCTCCCGAAAGCCGATTGCCGGGTACCAGTTCTTCCGTCCGAAGAAGCTTCCGTTCCCGCCGTGCAATCCAATGGCTTCATAGCCGAGAGCGGCAAGTTGAACGGGCAAGCAGGAGCGAATATCTTCAGGGGTTGGATCCAGGATCTCTGGTCCGAATCCTTTCCCACAGAGTTCACGGGCCTCGCCGGCAATCGTAGTCCCATTGTAGAAAGGAACCATCCCTTGCAAAACTTTGTAGCGCGCAGAGACCTGCGGCTCAAAATAGCCCGCGGTTAGAGCATTCTGCAGCGATGGATCCTTCGCTAATCCCCAGGACTCAACCAGCACCAGCACCACGTTCGGCAAATTCTTCTGATCCCGGATTGAGTAGATTCCCGCGTCACGGATGGCAATCGCGGTTGCGCTCGGCACCGTGACGCTTGCCGGCGTATTCGCCTCCGCAAAATCACTCGAATCATCGCCCGTGATTGCAATTCGAGTCAGGAGTGCGATGGGTGTGCGACCCAGACGCGGTACTCGCAGAGCCTTCACGTTGATGCTGTCGTGGGCATACTGCGGAATCAGCTTCATGCGCAGTGCGCCACCCCGGAGAGCGATGGCAGTCAAAGTGGTGGCGCTGACTACAGCGGCAAAAATAACCAGTGAGGCAGCCATGTACCAGCGCTGCTTCCTGGCCAGTCTGGTGCGGGGAAGCACCAGCGGGACTGAGGATACAACAAGCACGAGCAGCAGGAACGACGCGCCTTCAGCAAGGCGTGAATACGGAAGCCCTCGTACAACCCCTGGCACAAAGAAACATTGCTTGACGGAAAGATTGTAAGAATAGAGCAGGCCAGCCAGAGTATCGATGAGCATCATTGCCAGCAACAGCGCCGCTGTCAAAAGCCGCGGCGCAAGCAGGCCGACAAGACCAATAAACGCGTATTCAATGCAGAACAGTCCAATCCGGTGGTCAAACCCCAATGCCTTGGACACGATCCAGAAAGGGACATTGGCCACCAGGGTGTAGAAACCCAGGTAGAGAACCCAAAAACCATGCTTGCGAAGCGATAGCAACCAACGCTCTAATTGCCCCCTGCCGTCAACCTTGGTGTCACATTTTGGCGAATTCAATTCTTATCCCCGGTGATGAATTGCTCGGATGTTAGATAAGTTCTCGGGCAATATGAAGGTCGATCTCGGTACCTGATGAACGACAACACCGTCTGCGATTTGCCCCCATGAATCCAGGAGATTGGCTTCCACGGAACAAGCCGCTCTCCTGTCAGAACAAAACGAATCCCCTCAGGATACTCACCTGGTTTTGCCCCGCAATAAGCTGGATGAAAGTTCAGCCTCCCAAAGGCTTGAAGGCAATCAACTCGCGACTTACCATTAGAACACAACTGAAACACGCGGCACCTGCTTCTAGTCTGACCCCCATTGGTTGTATAACATTGAACCGATTGCAGTTCGATTCGCGCACTCTGGCTGCTTTTTCCTTGCTTATTTCCACACGCTGCAACTCTTTCCACTTTCCCGTGTCTAACCCGCTAGAGACGATTGGTAAGCCCATGCGCAGAAGTGCTTTTCTTTCAGCTTGCTTTGCCTTGGTTCCCGGTTTGCTTTCCCTCTCGGCCGCTGGCCAGTCCGGCAGTTTTATCGTGGCCCAGCACGGCAAGCCCGTAGGCACAGCCGAGTACAACTTCACCACCACCCCGCACGGCTACAGCTCCACCTCGTTGGTGCGCATTGCCATGCAGGGCCTCAACTACGCGCTCTCCAAGACCGAATCGCTCTCTGCCGCCAACCACCTGCGCCACGTGCAGGTCAGCGCCACAGTCAACAGCTCCGCCGTCAACCTCACCGCCGCGCCCGACTCCGCCCAGTTCCTGCTCAACGTCTCCGCCAACGGCAAAAGCTCCACGGCCCGCCTCACCCTGCATCACGGCGCGGTTTTTCTTCCCGACTTCGACCCCGGCGCCCTGGAAACCCTGCTGGCTCTCGCCGTTGCCCAAAACAACCGCGACCTCTGGGCCATCATCCCCAAGCAGGCGGGTGATCAGGCCGGCTCCATCGCCCCCGTCGTGCTGGCAACCTACGCCGACGAGCAGGGCACGCTCGACGGAAAGCCCGTGACCGCTCACCACATGGTGGCCACCTTCGCCGGGACGAAGACGGAACTGTTCTCCGGCCCCGAGAATCAGCTCCTCCAGGCAGAGCTGCCGCAAGCAGGCTTCGCCCTGGTCCGCAAAGGTTTCATCCTGACGCCTCCCGCCAAACCCGGCGCACCACCCTCTGTACCGCAATCCGCCGCACAACTGCCCGCCGCGCCTGCCCCCGTGCAGCAATAGCAGCCCAGCAAGCCCATCGCTCACTTGCCGACTCGCTGTCTCCCTCAGTCCCTCAGTCCCTTAGTCCCTCAGTCCCTCAGTCCCTCAGTCCCTAGCATCCCTTCCCCGCCGCCACTCCCGAAGCCCACGCCCACTGGAAGTTGAATCCGCCCAGCCATCCGGTCACGTCCACCACTTCGCCAATAAAGTAGAGCCCCGGAACCGCGCGCGCCTCCATGGTCCGCGCGTGCAGGCCATCGGTATCCACGCCTCCTGCTGTCACTTCGGCTTTCTCGAAGCCCTCCGTACCCACGGGATGAAGCTTCCACCCGTGCAAGCGCCGCTCGCAGGCCTCAAGGGCCGCGTTGCTCCAGCCCTCCGGCGCGCCCTGCTCCGCCAGAAACCCCGCCAGCCGCTGCGGCAACACCTCGCGAAGCGCCTGCCGCAGGGCTGGCAGATCCCGGCGCGCCCGCGGTTGCCTCAGGCTCGCAAGGGCCTCCGCATCCGGCGCCAAATCGAAGATAAGTTCCTCCCCCGGCCGCCAGTACGACGAAGCCTGCAGCACCGCCGGCCCGCTCACCCCACGATGCGTCACCAGCATTTTTTCCCTGAAGCTGGCTCCGCCCGCCCGCGCCACAACCTCCGTCGCAACACCCGCCAGCCTCGTCCACGCCGCCTCATCTCCACCCAGCAGCAGCGGCACCAGCGCCGGCCTTGGCGGCACCACCTTCAGCCCAAACTGCGCAGCCAGCTCATAGCCCAACCCCGTCGCGCCCATCTTGGGGATCGACAGTCCACCCGTGGCCACCACCACCGCCTGCGCCTCGAAATCTCCAGCCGAACACGCAACCCGAAACCCACCAGCCGCGGCGTCGCGCTCCACCGCGATCGCGCGCGCGTTCAGCACCAGCTCCACGCCTCCCGCCGCGCACTCCGCCAGCAGCATATCCAGAATCGCCCGCGCCGACCCATCGCAGAACAGCTGTCCCAGCGTCTTCTCGTGCCACCTGATCCCGTACCGCTCCACCAGCGCCAGAAACTCCCGCGGCCCATACCCGGCCAGCGCCGACTTGGCAAAGTGTTTGTTCTCGGAAATGAAGTTCTGCGGCCCGCAGTGCAGGTTCGTAAAGTTGCACCGCCCGCCGCCGGAGATAAGAATCTTCCTCCCCGGCTGCCCGCCGTGCTCCAGCAGCGCCACGCGCCGGCCGCGCTGTGCCGCCGTCGCCGCGCACAACAGCCCCGCCGCCCCCGCACCCAGAACAACCACATCGAATTGGCGCGGAGCGGGCATCACCCCCAGCATAGCTGTTGCATCTCTCTTCAATGTACCGGGAGCCAACGCGCAGCTTGGCCGCTACGCATCATCCCGAAACATCGGATGCGGAATCAGCCTGCGGTAGTCCTCCTGGTGCGCCCCGTCCAGGCAGGCTTCGATAATCTGCTTGCCCAGCGGATCGAGGTCCGGCACCAGAAACTGCTTCAGCTCCCGCGCGAAGAACTCCCGCCACTGCCGCGCGCCTTCCTCGTACACGTCCATGCCGCCCTGGATCTGCTCTTCCACCCGCAGAAACACGCGCGGAATCATGGACCCCTCAATGCGCAACTGGTTGGGAATGTAGCCCAGCAGCGGGCAAATCGCCTCGCCCACTTGCTCGCGGCCAAACTTGGCGCTGCCGCGCCGCGCCAGGTATTCGCGCGCAATCCACTCCGCCATGAAGCCCACCTTCCACGCGCCAATGTGCTGGTTCGGCAGCAGCACGTAGCGCGTCTCCGGCGTCTCCACAATCTGCCGCAGCAGCAGGTTGGCCTGGTCCACGCGCCGCCCGGTGGCAAAGGCCCAATACGAACCCACGCCCTCTGACTGCATGCCCGCGCTCTTCTGCGCCTGAATGCTGGGGTTGGCGTGCCCGCGCGGAGCCACCAGCCGCCACAGCCACGCCAGCGCCGGGCTCAGCACGTGCATCATCGCCAGGATGCCGTAAAGCTGGCTGTCGCTGATGCGTCGCCGGACAGCGCACGCCAAAGCTGCGCACGTCCACGCGCTGCGGCCCGTCCAGAATGTCTTCCAGCATCCGCCGCGGCAAAATCACGCGCGGATTGGGGCACAGCTTGCCGGGCGCATCCTCCACATGCTCCCACGTCAGGCACGTGCCGCCCGGCACAATGTAGTGGTTCAGAAAAATCAGCGGCTCCGGCGGATCGATGCACAGCCGCTCCAGGTTCGGCGCCGTGCCGTAGCTGTGAATGTGGTCCACGCGCACAAACCAGCCATTCTCCGCATCGGCCACGGTGAGCCGTCCGCTTGTGCCCTGGTACTTGGGATGCGCGCAGGCCATGTCGTCCGCAATCGGCCGCAGATGGCAGGCCTCGGGCAGGTTCAGCGTGCGCTCTTCCTTGGTGACCACGTTCGTCCCGATCAGCAGCCGCCCATCCTCCATGCGGTGGATGTGCTCGGTCATCTCGCTCTTGCCGCCGCCGCTGGCGCCCTCGTGCATCAGGATCAGCTGGTTCTCATACGGCGTCACCACGGCCACCGCCGCGCAGTGGTTGGTCGTCCAGCCCTCGCGCTCGCCTTTGTCCAGCAGCATGGAGTAGACGCCCTTCTTCGCGCTCGGCCCCGGATACAGGTTGTAGGCAAAAATCTCCTGGTGCGTGGCCTGGCGATCGTGCACCACCACCTGCCGCCCGCCAAAGTGCGTATGCCGGAACGGCGGCGCAACAAACAGCACTCCGCCGGTCACCTTGAAATCCGCCGGAACCTGGCTGCGCGGAATCATCCCCTGCAGATCCGCCAGCGCCGCCGCAAAAAACGCCGCCTGCCGCGGCACAATCAGCAGGCGACCCATAGCCCAGCGCATCCGTGCCCGCATAGAACGGCATCGCGACAAGCTCCTGCGTCTTCAGCCAGTCCAGCGTCTGCTGCCGCGTCTTTTCAAACTCCTCGCCAAACCGCTCCTCGATAGGTGGGCTTGTCCGTAGGCAGGTTATCGCCAATCACCATCGCGTCCGGATCGCGCCTCCGCATCGACGGATCAGGAAAGTTGATCGCCAGCCCATTGCGCGCCTTGGTAATCACGGCCTCCACAATGCGCCCCGCGCCTGGCGCCTGAAACACCGCCTCGTACTGCCCATGATCGTCGCGATTGCCCAGCGTCCAATCGGTATCGCCCGACGACCGGCCCAGCGCCCAGTCCATCAGCTGCGCCCGCGTCTCCGGCGTCTGCACCAGCGGCGCAGCGCTCAGCACCTCGCGCACTGCCTCCGGCAGATCCAGCTCCGCCCAGCTCGCTTGAAAGTCGACAAACCCGCCTTGAACCACCGCCGTAGCCATATATGTTTCCTCGCTTCAGGGAAGAATGCGCTTCAGTAAACCCCGCAAGCGCCAAAAGGGGTGTAAGGTTTTTATCTCATCCCCCCGCACACCTGGCAGTGCGCTGGGTCACATACGGGAACCGGCGCAGAAAACTGCGATGACCGGGCCTTTAGGGAACGTCTGAATACGTTGATGTTTTGAAAGGGCCCAACCCTACAGGCTGCGGAAAAATTCGCCCAGAGCTCGGTTTCGAGAGGCCTTGTAACAGGGCATGACTTCAGCCGTGCCGATAAAGCCCATCAAATCAACGCCGGGCTTCAGCCCCTGCAAAAGCCGATGACCAAACTCCCCTCATCCATGGCGTCTTTCCGCAGCCAGCTAGTACTGCGACACTCTCGACACGGCAGCGTCAACGGAGTTTCTCAATGCGCCCGGCTGGCTCGGCAGTTGCTGTTGCAGCAGCCGGTATTTCTCCAGAGCTTCCTTCCGTTTGCCGGAGAGCTCAAGCAGATTTGCGGCCAGCAGGTCGCGAACCGCGCTCTGGCTCGGCCCATCCTCCGGCATCTCGTCGAGCCATAAATAGGTCTTCGCGGTCTCATCCAGCGGCACCGCGGAGAGCGATTCCGAGAACTCTCCCAGATCCGCGACCACGGGGTCAAAGCAGAAGCCAAGGATACGTCTCCTGTCTTCTTCGTCCAGGGGCTCACCCGCTTTGCGCATGTCGTTCGCAGCTTTTACCAGTTCGGCTCTTGCGCCTTTCTTGTCGAGATAGATGAGGCCGCCGAGTTGCAGGCTTCTTACGAAAGGGCGAGCCTTCCCAGTCGAGACGGCCATGTTCAGATGTTGAATCGCTTCGTTAAAACTTCCCCCGCTTTGCAGCATCCAGTTGCCCAGCATGGCGTTCGCATAGACGTTCGAGGGGTCGGCAGTCAGCGCGGCGCGAAGGTTCTGCTCGGCAACGGGGCCGAACTCCCGCTCCGCAATGTGCTGGTTGAGCCAGTGGGCCCAGCCAATGTGGGCTTGCACGTCCGCGGCCGTCGACCCCTTGCTCCGCGTCAGGCCGGCGTCCAGTATGGCCATGATCTGGTCAAGAGCAGGTGCGGCCAGTTCAGCGGGGTTCTGATTGTCATCCGCAACGACGCTGAAGTTTTCAGCCCAGAGCATGGCCGTGTTCAACTGCTGGTCGAGAGCAGGGCGGTATAAAGGCTCGGCCTTGAGAATCTCTCCGTAGCTTTGGATTGCGGCCTGGTACTCGCCCTGCTTTGCCTGCGCTGCGGCCAGCGCCATCTTCGCATTCACTTCAGCTTGCTGCTTGTGGTGGTTGATGAGCCACGTGACGCCGCCGGCAACACTCGCAAACAAGCCAATAAGCGCGGTGATTCCGCCCACCCAGCCCATCACCACGGGCCAGCCTTTTTTTACGCTCGACTCTGCCTTCTCAAGCTGTTCTCCCATGCAAGGTTCTCCACTGACTTTGATCCAGGGCTTCAATCGTGCGACACGCGGCGGAGGCCCGTTCCATCTCAGAATCTGTATAAAAACTCTCAGTCTTGAAAGGGCACGGCTTCAGCCGTGCCGATTTCGGGGCCAATTCTGCCGGCTTTAGCCGCCGAGGGACGTATTGAGTAATTCCAAACCATCCCTCAGGGGCTGAAGCCGAGGAGTTTTCTTGCTGTTTTTGTGGCACGGCTGAAGCCGTGCCCTTTCAAAGCAGGTGAATTCACTACACTGCCGAGTTCTTATACAGTTTCTCAGAGCTAGCGCGGATCGACCAGGCCCTTTGCCATCATCGCCAGGGCGGTGATGCTGGGCAGAAAGAAATAATCGCCGCCGCGCAGCTCAACAAAATCAGGAAGATGACTGCACACAAAGGGCGGATTCGTGGAGCTTCGATCGCCCTGCACCATGAAGTTGCCGTGGCCCCCGTGCTGGCCCATCAGCGCATCCTTGTCATTGCCCAAGTGGGAGTCGTTGCCATATTGAACCCACTGCTGCTGTACAAACTCGAACTGGCGCGCGAGGCATGCGTTGAGCACCATGAAAATCACGCCGCGGTCTTCGCTGTCGGATGCGGGCTCGTTTTCAGGGGCAAAGCGGCCGTAGGGAAGGCCGCGCCGCGTAATGCGCCGGCGGTTGATGAGCTGGCCGTTGAAGCCAAATGCGTCGCGCGGATGAACCCGGCGGATGTGCGCGCCGATGGGGCAGCGCGACCCCTCCGGATCGGCGCCATAGACAAAATCTGTGTTCCGGTTCTGGTCCTGCACAAGGGCGGGATCTTCGTGGTCCGGCGATAGTTCCAGCGGCGTTCCATCGCGCCAGCGGCCGATGAACTTGGCAGCCAGCTTTTCTCTTCCGCCCGCGTAGAGCGCCGCCTGCTGGTCGAGATACGCGCGAAAGGTGGCAACGTTCTGGTGCAGCTTGCGGTAGACCATGAAGGTCCCGTTGCTGCCAAGAAGATGCGGAATGGGAGCCACAGGCAGCTCGCCGGCTTCATCCGCGTAGCCCAGCAGCAGTTCGCCGGTGGCCAGCGGCGCCCAGCTTCCGTCGGGCAGCAGCTTGCCCTGGCCGGGCTGCGTGCTGCGCTCCACGCCAAGATAGTCCGGATTTCCAAAGCCGTCCGTGTAGCCGAAGTGCTCGCTGGTTGTGGGCTTGCCGTCCTTTACCACGGCCGCCGCATCCTGGGACCCAAGAACAGTTGCGCCGCCGGTTTCTTCCATTGCCGCCTGCAACACTGCGCAACGGGTATCCAGCGCCTCCGTTGTGAGGGCGTTGACGCCCAGCCAGGCATGGACGCGGTCTTCGCGCCACACCGCATCCCAGCGCTCCGGAGCGTTCACGCCGCGGTCGCCAAGGATTGCCGCGCGGTGCTTCATGCCCTGCTGAAACTCAACAGGAAAACTGAGCAGGCTCGCGTCAGGCAGTTCAAGACGCTCAAGGCCGCGATGCGTAAAGGCGATGTTCACCGTGCTCTGCGGCTTGCCTCCGTCCCAGTGCTGGCCGGTGGTTATATGGCTCAGCAGCCGCGCAATCAGGCCGCGCGCGCGGGTTGCGTCTTCAAAGTGCAGGAAAAGATACCGCGCTAAGGGCAGGTTGTAGCCGCGCAGAACAAAGCCCTGGATATCGGTCTGGTTGAGCTTACTCATTGTGTCCCCCGGTCTTGATTGCGCGATGAGGGCCCATCGATCCCGGGGGTGGAATGGGCTGGGATTTCAGATGGGCCGCAAATTCAATGAACTCCCGTTGCAACGTCGCCGCATCCCTGCCCTGGTGGCTTGCAATGAAATCCGCGACGGCGGTTTGCGTCTGCAGCGCACGCAAAGTCTCGGTGACGGACTTGTTGTTGACGGCGGCGAAGAAGAAAGTGGTTTCCACCTGGCAGGCCTTCATGTAGGAGAGGAATGCCTTCCGGTTGCCTGCTCCGGGGTAGCCGGCGCAATGATTCCAAACCGCGTCCAGATGCTCCGGTATGCTGGCGGCGAGGCCGGAGAGATAGCTGTCAAGGTCGCCGTCGCAATTCGATTCAAAGATCAGGTACTTCGACTTCAGATGCTCCTCGCGGGAGGGCGCGCCCACAAAGACCACGTCGTCCATCACCACCAGGCGAGCCAGGTGCGTGCCCGGAGCCTGCGCAAATGGGCTCTCCTCCCGCGTTGACAAATTGGCCAGGTAGTCGCGTATCTGCAGATCGTGCGAAGGCGTGGCACTCGGATCCTCGATGATCGGCGAGAGAATGGTCAGTCCGTAGACGCTGCCGTTCTTGTTGGGCATGGCGGTCCTCTCTATCCGGCGATGGGAGCGTCGCCTGTTTCGCCCAGGTGGGTCTGCACCTCGAGGACAAACGCCAGCCAGGCGTCCGCGAACTCCTGCGGGGTGCACTGCCCGGCCATGGCGCTCAGGCTGTCGAACGACGATTGCACCACCACCGCTGACTTCACGTCGTTGGCCGTGGCGTGAGGATAAGCGGTGTAGTAGTAGTCGGTGTCAAACTGGACGCGGGTAATGTATTCCTTGAACAGCGTCACCGGAACGGAGCCGGGAAACTTTTCGCTCCACCGCCACACCAGGTTCAGGCCGTTGCTCAGAACCGCGGAAAACGCATCGATGTATTGGTTCCAGGTGCCGTTGAAATTGGAGAAGAAGAGCAGGTAATCGTACTCCAGAGCCTCTTCCCGCTGGCCATTGCCCAGGAATGGAAACCCTTTGCGCGGCACAATCACCCACCGCGCAAACTCGATGAACGAAAGGTCGATCAGATCCTTCTGCAAGGGTTTTACGTGGTCAAGCACAAAGAACGCTATGCGCAGAATCCATGTCTTCCATGGCTTCATGGGAGTGATCGCGTTCATCGCGTAAACTTTGCCGTTGATGTTGCTCATGGGGCCTCGTGCACGGGGATGAAGAGACACCGAATGGTCCGAGCGCGCTTGCGCTGCTTTGGCCTGCCCGGTTGGAGAGCGTATTCAGCCTATGGGGAAGCAAGCGAACGAATTATGCCACAGATGACGGGCGGAGCGACACAAAAATCCAAGAACCTGCGCTCGCCGCAATCCGCCGCAGTCCAGCTGGACGCCGCTGCCACTCGGCCGCGGGAGCTCCCCCGGCTCGCTGGTGTGGTGTCCCAAACGTTCGTAACATTAGCGGGTTGTCATTCTGAGCATTCCGACTCACATTTGCGAGTTACGGCAGGGATGAAAAATGCGCGCCAAAGTCAGCCCCGGGGCGTGGCGAAAGGTCTCCTGTTCATTCTGAGCGAACGGGGCGCCAAACGTCTTTCAGTTTGGGGGTGGTGAGCCGAAGAACCTGCGGTTGCACCTCGGGATTTATGCTCGAAACTTCAGCGACAGGACACTACCGGATCGGCAGCGCCACCATCAACCCGCCCTGCGTCCACAAACTATTTGGCCCCCGAGCCAGCCTCATCGCCGATTCCGCAAGTCTCCCGCCGCAGCCAGCAAGCGAGCAGTTGTTCCCTGTTCCCTATTCCCTGTTCCCTAACGTCCCCACCAGCCGCAGCGCCTCTTCCGGAGTGGCAATCGTGCCTTCCAGTTGCGCATCCTCCACAGCCCGCAGCATCTGCTTGAATGCCGGCCCAGGAACGTAGCCCGCCGCAATCAGTTCGCGCCCGGTGATCAGCGGGGTGGGACGCACAACTTCTTCCGGCAGGGTCTCCCGGCGAGCCCGGACAAACTCCCAGTGGTCCAGGTTGCCGCTCCCGGCCATGCAATCCATGCGGTGCAGGGCCAGGTGCTCGTCAAAGCCGTCCAGCCGCAGAAAGCGCTTCAGCGTCGAGGCCTTCATGCGCTCGGCATCGGCAAAGCGCATGTGGTTGCCCACCAGCGCCAGAATCTGGCGGGTCTCGTCGTTTGAGAACCGGAAGCGCCGGCAGATCTCGGCCGCCATGGCCACGCCCACCTCCACGTGCCCGTCAAAGCGAATGCGGTCGGGCGCCCGCCGGAACGTCGGCGGCTTGCCCACATCGTGCAGCAGCGCTCCCCACGCCAGCGTCATGCTGCAGCCCTCTTCGAGTTGCGCAAGCAGGCCGAGAGTATGCACCCACACGTCGCCCTCGGGGTGGTACTGCGGCGGCTGTTCCACGCCTTTCATGTGCGCAATTTCGGGCAGCGCCTGGGCCAGCAGGCCCGTCTCGTCCAGCAGTTCGAAAGCGCGGCGGGCATGGCCCTCGGTAAGCATCCGCGTCAGCTCGTCGCGCACCCGCTCGCGGCTGACGGAAGCGATGCGCGGCGCGAGAGCGCGCATGGCCGCCGCCGTGCCCGGCTCCAGCTCAAACCCCAGCCGCGCCGCAAACCGCACCGCTCGCAACATGCGCAGCCGGTCTTCTTCGAAACGCTCCTCCGCCCGGCCAATTGCGCGAACGACGCCGGATTCCAGATCCGCGAGGCCGCCAACATAATCGATCACACCCAACGGCTTGTCATCCTGAGCGACCGCAGGGAGTCGAAGGACCTGCGGTTGGTCTTCGGCGCGACGCTGCCAGCCTGCCGCCAGCAGCGGATCCAGCAGCAGCCCATTGATGGTGAAGTCCCTCCGCCGCACGTCCTCTTCGGCGCTTGTCGTGTACCGCACCGCGTCCGGATGCCGCCCATCCGAATACGCCTCATCCGTCCGGAAGGTCGCAACCTCGGTGGTGAAGTAGCTGTCGCCCTCGTCATGGGCCACCAGAACCACGCCAAAGTGCGCACCCACGGCAAAAGTGCGCTCGAACAGGCCCAGTACCACATCGGGAGTCGCGCTGGTGGCCACGTCGTAATCGGTTGGCGCCCGGCCCAGCAGCAGATCGCGCACACACCCGCCCGCGAGATAAGCCTCATACCCCGCCGCCCGCAGCTTCGCCATCACGTCCAGAGCAGCATCGAACTCGCGCGAAACTGGAGACATGGCAGTCATTCCATTGTCGCTCCCCTTTCCGCCCCCAGGCGAGCGGAATACCCAGCCGCTGTTGCACACCCGGTAAACTAAGGAAATGCCCGGCCGCGGCCTGATCCTCGCCATCGAATCCTCCTGCGACGAGACCGCCGCTGCCGTGGTGGAGCGCGGGGCCCGCACGCTCAGCTCCGTTGTTGCCTCGCAGATCGCTACCCACGCGCGCTACGGCGGAGTCGTCCCCGAACTGGCCAGCCGCGAGCATCTCCGTGCCATCGTCCCCGTGGTCCGGGCTGCGCTCGCTCAGGCCGGCGTAACCCTCGCCGACCTGGACGCCATCGCCGTCACCAGCGGCCCAGGGCTTGCCGGCGCGCTGCTGGTGGGCATCACCTATGCCAAGGCACTGGCCTTTTCCACCGGCCTGCCGCTGATCGCAGTCAACCATCTCGAAGGCCACATCCATGCCGTCCTGTTGAATGAGCGAGAGTCAACCCCGTCGCCATTGAGCGGAGATGCTGACGAGCAGGCACTTGCCCTCGTCGTCTCCGGCGGTCACTCCCACCTCTACCTGGCCCGGCCAACGGCCAACACCTGGCACTACCAGCTCATCGGCCGCACCCTCGACGACGCCGCCGGCGAGGCCTACGACAAAGTAGCCAAGCTGCTCGGCCTCGGCTACCCCGGCGGACCATGGATTGACGCCCTCGCCCAGCTCGGCAACCCCCACGCCGTCCCCTTCGCCTTCTCGCAGATCAAGACCAAGCTCCACCTGGCCGGCAAGCCCCCTCGCACCAAGGCGGCAAAGACCGCCCCCATCGCCAACCTCGACCCGCACTTCCTCTTTTCGTTTTCAGGAATCAAGACGGCCGTGCTGCGCTATGTGGAGTTGCACAACCTGCGCCCGGAGGCCGAAGCCCGCCGCGAGGCTCTGTTCACCGGTCCCGACGCCCCTGTGCGCCCCACCATCCAGGATGCGCTTGCCACCTGCGACCCGCAGACGCTGGACCTGATTGCCAGCTTCCAGCACGCCGTGGTCGGCGACCTGCTGAAGAAGACCTTTGCCGCTGCGGAAGCCCTGGGCGCGCGCCGGATCCTGGTCACCGGCGGGGTGGCTGCTAACCGGGAACTCCGCTCCCGCTTCACGGCTGAAGCCGCACGCCGCTCGGTCAGTGTCGCCTTCCCCACGCTGGCGCTTTCCACTGACAATGCCGCCATGATTGCCGCCGCGGCCTGGCCCCGCTTCCTCTCCGGAGAGTTCGCTCCGCCAGGCCTTTCCGCTGACCCGTCCATGGCCCTGGGCGGGTAACCTGACTCCACAAAGTCAGAACTCTGCAAAGCTCACCATCACGCTGCACCGCGCGGTGATGGGTGTGCCTCTTTGCGTTGCGGGAATGAAGCGGTAGTGCCACACGGCTGCGGCAGCCTTCTCATCCAAACCAAACCCCAGCCCACGGCGAACGTGAACCTCCTTGGGTGAACCGTCTTCGCTGACCAGCACGTCGACAAGGGCCACCTGCACCCAGGGATGCTGCGCGAACGGATCGGCAAAATCGGCATCCACCGTGTGAATGGCGAAAGGCGGTGTATGTGACAGCGGATTGTGATGTTTGTCTTCCATCTTGGATTCATCGGGAGGCGGAAGATCTCTCTCCGCGATCAGAACCTGGGGCAGCGCCTGGCTGCGATTGGCGTGGAAGACCACTCGGACGTCGATCCACACGGGCACCGGCTTGCCTGCCAGCATGCCTGGCTCAAACTTCGAATGCTTTACCGCTGCCAGTGCAGCTTGATCGAACCCATCCCCATGCCGGTGCAATAGCTCAATATGCTCCGGGTTGCCATTGACGTCAATCACCATGGCGAATACTGTCATTCCCTGGATATCTTTGCCATGACTGTCCGATGGATATGGAACGGAAAAAGTGCTCACCATCTTTGGCGCCGAGACTTCGGGACCGGCGTAGTACACGCCATCTGCGTCGGGCTTCTGATGCACCTGCCAAGGCGATGAGGATGTATCCAGGCCCCAGAGCCGGGCCGTGGTCAAAGCAAGACAAGCAAAGGTGCAGAGTGCCTTCCGCATTTGTTTCTCCGGTGCGGCGCGTGTCCTTGTCGTTAAAGGCCGTTCCGCGCCTGCAATTCATGTTAGACACGAGAAGATAAGGATGCGATAAGGAAGGGGGGATTGTTGAAGAACGTGAATATCTCACCAGTGCCGGAGCTATTGGAATCGGCCACTTTCTAATAGATAGGCGCTCTAAGTCCGGACTTATAATGACTCACTTATATGTTCTTCACGAAATCATCATAACTTTGCGCAGAATCACATATAGGATCTTTACGCGTTTGATTTTAACGTCTGAGGAAGCCGTAGCTTCCGCTCTTAAATTGAGCGATCGTGGGCGCCGTTAACGCGGCGCCCGTCCGAGGGAGCAGGAGAAATGAATTTGGACCGATAACCAGGTCTGGATCATTCGCTCTTCCTGTCACCAGACTCAAATCATGGCTAATCCGAAATGTCTGCGGAGGAGCACAGGAGATCCCTGTCTCGGCATGATTCCCAGCAGGCGCTTCATACCCCAATTCAATTCTTAAATGAAAGTGAGAGGCTGAATGAGAAACCATCGATGGAAGGCTGTCTCTATCGCGGCGATTCTATGCTGCGGGATGGCGCCAATCAGTTCCGTGGCGCAACAGGCCGCAAAGGCTGCAACTGGTCTCGAAACCGCAAAGGTTGAATTCCCCGCCGTAGCCGGCTCCGAATCGAGTTCCGGGACAGAAGCCGGCAGTGCGGCATCACCTGCCACAGCCACTGCTGCTGCAACGACCGCTGCACCCGCGGCACCTGCAGGCGCGGCTGTAGCCAATCCAGCCACGACAACCACAGCCCCGGCATCCGTTGCCGTTCCAATCAATCGCGATCTCGTCATCAAGGAACTGAGCGAGATGAAGGCGCGCATTGCCGAGCTTGAGGCCGAACTGAAGGCGCGCAGCGGAGCTGAAGACGCAGCCGATGCGGATAAGGACGCAAACGCGCTGCGCACCGCGGAAGGGGATACGACTGGATCCCTGGCCGGCGGCCAGGCGGCCGCTGCGCCTCCCGCGGCTGCTGCTCCGGCGCCTCCGGAGATCACTGCTGAAACCACCACCAGGCAAGCCCCGTTCCCCGGCGACTGGACGTGGCTTAACAGCGGCGGACATAACGTCGACAGCCCGATGTCGACCAAGTACTTCACCCCGGAGATCCGCTTCGATGCAAACTACATCCTCGACTACAACCACCCCGAGGACGACTCCATGGGCGGCTCGACAGAGATGTTCCGTTCCGATGAGTGGCAACTGGAGCAGGTAAGCGTAGGCGGAGACTTCCGCATTCAGAATGTGCGCGGGCGCATCCTGACCATGGACGGACTGTTCGCTACCACCACGCCGCGCAACGACGCCAGCTACAACCGCGGCCAGTGGCAACTGTCCAGCGCTTATCGTTATTTCTCTGAGGCATGGGGCGGCTATCACTGGGATGTAAATCACGGGCTCAACGTGGATGCAGGTATCTTTGTCTCCTATATCGGCCTGTTCAGTTACTACAACTTCGATAACTGGGCTTACCAGCCTTCGTTTGTCTCTTCCAACACGCCCTGGTTCTTCAACGGTCTTCGCATTCAATGGTTTCCTACCAAGAACCTGAAGATCGAACCGTGGATCATAAACGGCTGGCAGTCGTACGCCCGCTATAACGGCAAACCCGGATTGGGTGGACAAATTCTGTGGCGCCCCAAGCCCTATCTTGACTTCGTGTGGAATGACTACGGCCTGGGCGAAGACGATGCCGGGTATCCGGGACGTTCTCGTGTTCATGCGGACTATAGTGCTCAGGTCAAGTTCTATGACAAGCCGAAGAACACGCTCGATAAGATTGCCTGGACTCTGACAGGCGACGCCGGCTGCGAATACGGCGGAGGCCCGTCGAGCGGGCCCTACAGCCTCACAGGCGCGTCGCCGGAGATGGGAACGAGCTCGACCTACAGCGGCGGCGTAAACTGCCACAACAGCCGGAACGGCAGGCCGAAGCAGATGTTTGTCGGCACCATGAGCTACCTGCGCTTCTGGTTCGACAAGGATAAGTATGGCGTAACATTGGGCGGCGGCCTCATGAACAATCCCGGCCGCTATCTCACCCTGCTGCCGCCCATCAACGGCGCCACCGCCACCTCGGGCACACCGTATTACACCGAGAACGGCGGCGACCGCGCCCAGATGCACGACGGCACCATTACCTTCGATTACATGCCGGCGCAATTCATCACCTTCCGGCTCGAAGAGAGTTATCGCTACTCGGATACACCTTACTGGACCGGCCGCGGCGGCATTACGCCTCCGGGCGGGAACAACGGCAACCCCGCCGATTACCAATGCGCCGCCGGCGGCGATTCAGGAGTGGGATACTTCCCCACCGCTTTGGGCGCTACACCCCAAGGTGGCGGGTTTACGACCGGCCAGGCACAGGCTATCTCTGCTTGCGTCGGCATGGGCCAGAACAATGGCTATGGTGGAACCAGGGCTCTGTGGTGGCCCGACTTGCGCACCAACCAGACCGCAACGATCCTGGCCATCATGGTCAGATTCTAGGGGCCCACGCTTTCAGCCAACAGTGCATTGAAGATTTTTCAATGCATTAACTTCATCTGGATTGCCGGAGCTGCATGCAGCTCCGGCATCATCTCGTCTTCCGTCCTCTTGATGGACTTGCCAACGCGCCTGTCAATCAGCTTCCCTCAGTAACCTGGGGATCCATCGGCGCCAGGAATCAGTCGTTGATTCTTGCGGCAGACATCATCTGGCGTTTCGAATCTCTCTTCTAATGAGGGCGCCCGGCGCAACTGAGACCGGGCTCGACAGCAGCCTGTGTAGCTGCAAAGGCGGCGGGGTAAAGTTACATCGCAAACAACACGAGGAAATCGTAAGTGGCGCCTTACTTAGTTCCTATGTTTCCTTCATGCGCCCCTCATGGATTGCCTTCCATACTCGGCGAATGGAGGTAACTCGCACATGAAAAGCACCCTGTTCACGTTAGGTGTTCTTTCATTCGCTCTTGCGGGAATTGCATCCGCACAACCAACGGCCTCTTCCGGGGCGAGTGGATCGCAATTCACTTCGGCCCAACTGAAGAAGATGGCAGCAAAAGCCCACACACCCGAGCAGTACAGCGTTCTTGCATCCGCCTATTCGGCGCGACAGCAGAGTTATCTGCAACAGGCAGCAGAAGAGAGGAAGGAATGGATCCGGCGCAGCCAGAACATCATGGTTGCTGCTGCCAAGTATCCGCGCCCGGTAGATTCAGCTCGCTATCTCTACGAGGACTACACCAACGAGGCAGCAAAGGCCGGGCAGCTGGCGGCGAAGTATCAGCAACTGGCTGTTCCAGCATCCCCGGAAGTAGCGCGTTAACCTGCTTTGAATCAGTAGAATCACACGTTTTCTCTGCGCTCAGAAATGGGCGTCAAATTGGATCATGTTTGACGCCCAATCTACATAGGATCAATATGTATTGCTTATGCATTCTTCACGTACCCGTGACTAGGATCGACTTACGATGGCTACAAACGCCGCAAGCCACGGAACGGAGCTGACGGTCAGTCCAGGTGTATCTAAGAAGTTCCACGCCTCGCGAGCATTGCGAGTTATCGCACATTACCTTGCTGGCTGCGCGGGCATCGCGCTACTGACCTATGTCGGATTTGTCCTGAAGGTCAACTTGACTACGATCAGCCTTCTCTATCTGCTGATTGTGATCGCTATGGCCCTCTATTGCGGCTTCTGGCAGGCCTCTCTTACCTCGCTGCTCGCGGCCGGGTGCCTGGACTTTTTTTTCACTCAACCGATCCTTCACTTTTACATGTCGGATTCCAAGGAATGGGTGGCCCTCGGCGTGTTCCAGGTCTCGGCCGTGGTGATCAGCCGTTTGTCTGCCAGGGAACTGCGCAGTTCAAGGGAGGCGGCCATCAACCGCGCTGGGATGGAGCAGCTGTATGCGTTAAGCCGCAACTCGCTTCTTCTCGATTTGAGCCAGGCGCCCGGACCGCAATTGGTCGTGCTCATTCAGCGGATATTTGGCGCACAGGCTGTCGCGTTATTTGATTCGAACCTGGCACGGCAAGACCGGGCGGGTGACTGGGAGGAGAGTGAGCAGGATCTAGCTCAAGAGTGTTACCTGGCTGGAACCGCCCAGGACGATCCACAAACCGGGACATGCCGGCGGATCCTGCTGGGTGGACAGGGCCCGGTTGGCGCCTTGGTGGTGCGGGGCCAAATGAGCCCGCTGGTTGTGGATGCACAGGCATCGCTCGCCGCCATTGCCATGGATCGCCACCAGTCGTTTGAAAAGGAAGAGAGAGCAGAAAACGCAAGCAAGAGCGAGCAGTTGCGTGCGGCTGTCATGGATGCATTGGCGCATGAATTCAAGACGCCGCTGACCGCGGTTCAGACCGCCAGTTCCGGTCTGCTTGAGCTGGGGGGGCTGTCCATTTCGCAGCGAGACCTGGTGGGATTGATCAACGACGAGGCCATTCGTCTGAACGAATTATGCACTCGGCTGCTGCTGACGGCGAAGCTTGAAGCACAGCAGATTGGATTACAAACCGACAATGTGAATGTGCAGGAACTGGTGACCGAGGTATTGGCGCGGCAACGCGATCAAGCGGAAAGCGACAGGGTGCAGGTGGCAATCGAGGACAGCGCCATGACAGTACGTGTGGACCGTGGATTACTGGCAATGATTCTTGAGCAGTACATCGACAATGCAGAGAAGTATTCGACGCCAGGAACGCCAATCAGGATTGCGGTACAGAGGAGCCGGAATGAAGTCGTGATCTCCGTTCATAATGTTGGATCGACGATTCGAATCGAAGATCGGGAACGCGTTTTCGATCGGTTTTTCCGGTCAGCAGAGACGAAAGAAACAACTCCGGGAACCGGGATTGGGCTTTCCGTCGTGAGGAAGGCGGCAGAGGCCCATCACGGGCATGTTTGGGTTATCAGCGATGAGAAGGAAGGGACGACATTTTTTCTCTCCCTTCCTACTGGGTCAGGGAGGCAACTGTGAGTCAGGAACTTGCGAATACAGGGCAGGGCACCGTTCTGGTGGTCGACGACGACAGCGCTACGCGGCGCGCTTTGCGTGTGACGTTGTCCGGGATGGGATTCACGATTGTGGAAGCGGCGCGCGGCGAAGAAGCGCTGTCACTGGTTCGTGTCACGTGGTTCGACGCAGTGCTCCTGGACGTGGATATGCCTGGAATGGGCGGTGTTGAAGCCTGCCGCAGCATCCGTCATGCCATTGCCCGCCTGCCAATTCTGATGCTCACAGTGATGGACAGCGAAGACGACAAAGTGCTGGCGCTTGATGCCGGCGCGGACGATTACATCACCAAGCCCTTTCAGCTTCGCGAACTGACCGCTCGCCTGCGCTCGGCTGTGCGCAGGAGAAGCGCCCAGGACAATAACCGCGACGCGCCCATCCGCCATGGCCAGCTGGAGCTGGACCCTGTCAAATACCGCGTGCTGAAGAATGGCCGCTCCATTCACCTCACTCCGAAAGAGTTTGAGGTTCTCCACTACCTGATGATGCACGCCGGCGAACCCATCCCGCATGCGCGCCTGCTCAAGTCTGTGTGGGGGCCCGAGTACGGAAACGAGCTCGAGTACCTGCGTACGTTTGTCCGCCAGCTGCGCAAGAAGATCGAGGACGACCCGCGCAACCCGCAGTATTTGCTGACCGATGCCTACGTTGGCTACAGGTTCAGCGAACAGATCGCGGGCTAAGACGTCCGCGCTCCGTTCCGTTGCGCCACAAATCCAATCACGCAATTCCAGGCGGATCCACCCACGTTTTCTCCGGCAAGATAGGATGGTATCGGACAAAGGGAAACCAATCCCAGGAGTCGGACCATGCGGATCGTCGGCAGAATTATAGCTGTAGCGTTGATCGCCATGGGCGTCATCTGGATACTGCAGGGCGTGAACATTCTGCCTGGCAGCTTTATGACCGGCCAGATGGTCTGGGCCTGGCGCGGCGCGGGAATGGCAGTTGCGGGCATCCTGGTGCTGGTGGACGTCAACCGCAACCGCGGCTGAATCGGCTCTTGCACCGGTCGTCCCGCTTGCCGCAAATTCGCCGCCTTCAGCACCAGCATCTCCCCGCAGAATCCCATGATGCCGCGACGAATTGGCAACAAGGATTTCCAGTCGACGCTCTGAGGCATCCCGTCCTTTGAATCCATTTTCTTCAGAGGGAACTCATCTTCATGCGGCTGGGAACGACGGGGAGACGGAAGACCCGCGCAACCACACCCCGCGGCTCCCCGGACTCCAGGCGCCGGCATAGGGCGATGGCGAAGGCCAAAATCCTAACCTCCTCAGGTCATTTCTTCCTACCTGTTCAATTTTGGACAGTCAATCTTTTCCCGACTGCGTAAAAAATGCATAGTCAGGAATCTCCTCTCGAAGGTTCGTTTTGGTTCAACCCGCATGTTCCCAACGGGATGAATCAGCATCCAGGTTTGGCCCCTTAATTGCTCTCAAATGGTGGGAAGGTGTGGGTCCAGCCCGTGGTTTAGCTCGCTGCGCGGAGAATCGGCCGGAATGTCTGGAGTAAGTTGATCGTTCAGCCCGCCAAAATCTCGGAAGGGGGGTCAAAATGGCTAGATCGGCTCTCAAACAGACTCAAGTTGAATCGTTGGAGATTTCTCGAGTTCCTGACTCTTGTTCCCTGTCCGAATTCGTGTCCCCAATGTTCGAAGCTCCTGCTTTCACCAAGGCACCGGGAGGCCTGTCCATATCCACAGCGAGTGGCCTCAAGGGCGCGAGAGGCTTCATGATGGCGATTGGACTGGAAGCTGCCGCGGCGTTGGTCATCTATGCCATCTGGCTGGCCTGGCATGCTCTGCGGTAACCAGGCAGCCTGATCGCTGCGCTTCCAGATGCGCGGCCTGCTTCCCCGTCGCCCCTGCAAATCCTCCACATGTGGCTTGGCATCCCTGCCTTTCAGCCGGCTAATCCCTGATATCCCATTCTGGCCTTGCTACAATCGAAGGGGCCGAGAAGACGCCCCATTTTGCACGAAGCACGCGTACGCAGGACGACCCAGAACCAATGACCCTCCGCCTCTTCAATACCCTGACGGGACAACTGGACGAACTCGCTCCCGCCGATGGACTGGCGCTGCGCATGTACGCCTGCGGGCCTACGGTCTACGACTACGGCCACATCGGCAACTTCCGCACCTTCCTGCAGATCGACGTCCTGCGCCGCTTCCTGCTGCTGACTGGAACCAAGGTCCGCCACGTCATGAACATCACCGACGTGGACGACAAGATCATCCGCAACGCGGCCGCACGCCGGCATCTCCATCGGCGAGTACACGGCCCGCTTCGAGCAGGCCTTCTTTGAAGATCTGGACTCCCTGCGCGTCGAGCGCCCGGAGATGATCGCCCGCGCCACCGAGCACATTCCCCGCATGGTCGAGCTGGTCCAGCAGCTCGCCGCCGCCGGCGCAGCCTACCAGACCGAGGACGGCTCCTGGTACTTCCGCCTGGCTGCGTTCCCCGAGTACGGCAAGCTGAGCAAGAAAGATCTCAGCGGCATGGAAGACGGCGCCCGCGTCGACGTGGACGAGTACGAGAAGGACTCCGCCCGCGACTTTGCCCTTTGGAAGGCCGCCAAGCCCGGCGAGACCTCGTGGGACACCGCCATCGGCCGCGGCCGGCCCGGCTGGCACATCGAGTGCTCCGCCATGGCCATGGAGTACCTCGGCGACAGCTTCGACCTGCACGCCGGCGGCGAAGACCTCATGTTCCCGCACCACGAAAACGAGATCGCCCAGAGCGAGAGCGGTCACCCACAAGCCCTTCGCCCGCCACTGGATGCACGTGCGCTTCCTGCTGGTCGACGGGCGCAAGATGTCCAAGAGCGAGGGCAACTTCTATACCCTGCGCGATCTGCTGCTGAAGGGCTACAAGGCCTCGGCCATCCGCCTGGCGCTGATTTCCGTTCCCTACCGCCACCAGCTCAACTTCACCTTCGACGGCCTCATCGAGGCCACCAACGCCATCGAGCGCCTGCGCACATTCTCATCAGCGGCTGAAGCAGGCCAATCTCGCCGCCGGCGCCAACCCCGCGCTGCAGGCCGCCGCCGGCAAGGCGCAGGCCGACTACCTGGCTGCGCTGGCCAACGACCTGAATACCGCCGAAGCCCGCGCCCCCATCTTCGACCTCATCCGCGCCGCCAACACGGCCATCGACCAGGGCCAGCTCCTCGCCGGTGATCGCGACGCGATTCTCGCCGTCCTTGCCAGCTTCGACGCCGTCTTCGACGTGATCGACGACAATGACGCCGAGCCCACGCGCCGAGCGCTGGAGTGGGCCGCGCGAAGCCGGCCGACTGGCCGACGTGGCGCCGGAGCTGCTTGCCCGCCAATCCCTCACCGACGAGGAGATCGACGCGCTTGTCGCCGAGCGCACCCAGGCCAAGAAGCCAGCGCAACTTTGCCCGCGCCGACCAGATTCGCAACGAGCTGGCCGAAAAGGGCGTTATCATCGAAGACTCCAAAGACGGCGTTCGCTGGAAGCGAAAGTAATTCCCCGAAGAAGCACTTGCAAGGAGATCGATCCCATGGAAGCCAACGAAGTTCAGAGTTGAAAGAACAGGCGGAAAAGGGCGGCGAGTCGGCAATGCGCCCCGTCGCCTTCACCATGAGCGTGCTCGCCGTGCTGGTGGCCGTCACCACCGTGCTCGGCCATCGCACCCACACCGAGGCTGTGCTCAACCAGGCCAAGGCCAGCGATACCTGGAACGAATACCAGTCCAAGAAGAATCGCGCCTACGATACTGACCTGGCCAGCAAACTGCTCAATGACCTTTCCGTCGCCGACAAGGATTCCGCGCAGAAGGATGCCAAGGATTGGGCCAGCCATAAGGAAAAGTGGGACGACGACCTGAAAGAAGAAGAGAAGGTGGCCCGGGAATTTGAGGGAGAAGTCAAGCAGGCCGAGATTCGAGCAAACTTCTTTGACTTCGGAGAAGCGCTCCTGGAGATTGGCTTGGTGGTCAGCTCGGTCACGCTCCTCACCCGCAGCCGCATCTATTGGTATCTGGGCATAGCCGCATCCATCGTTGGAGTGGCCTCCGTGGTTTGGGGATTCCTGCTCTAAGGCGCCTCACTCCACCGGCACTTGCTCAAGCTCCTCGATTGCCTGGGGCTTGGCCTTCACCTGCGCCGTGGTAAGCAAAAAGACGGCCACCACAATGCCGATCATCCCCACAAACTCGGCCGGAGCCGGCCGCTCGTGCAGCAGCAAGATTCCCAGCAGCACCGCAACCACCGGATTCACATAAGCGTAGGACGAGACCTTGGCCACCGGCACGTGCTCCAGCAGGTAGATGAACCCTGTATAGCCCAGCAGCGAGCCGCCGGTGATCAGCCATGCAAGCGACCCGATCGCCGCCGCATTCACGTGAAACTGCGGCCACTGCCCCAGCAAGGTTCCCACCACGGTGTTGAACGCTCCCGCCGCCAGCATCTGCCACGCCGCGGCCACAAAGCTGTTCACTGGCAGCTTCGCTCGCCGGGAAACAATGCTGCCGATGGTCCAGCTCAGCGCTCCGGCCAGCAGCACTCCCAGCGCCACCAGCAGGGTGCGGTCCCCGGCCAGCCCGGTGCGCAGCGAAGGCCAAACCAGTGCCCCGAGACCCGCAAAACCCAGCGCCATGCCCAGCCAGCCGCGCGCGGGCAGCGGTTCTCCGCCCGGCAGAAACATCTCAATCAGCGCCACATAGAGCGGAATCACAGCCAGTACCAGCGACGCCAGCCCGCTGGGTACCGTGCGCTCGGCGTAAACCAGGCCCACGTTGCCGCCGCCCAGCAGCAGCAGCCCAATCAGCCCCAGCCGCAGCATATCGCCGGCCGGCCACCACAGGCGCAGCCCACGCCAACGGCACCAGGCAAGCAGAATCGAGCCGGCAATCAGGAACCGTGTGCCCGCCAGCAGCAGCGCCGGCATCTCCGCCGCCCCAATCCGGATGGCCGTATACGTCGAGCCCCAGAAGAAGTAAACGCTGGCAAAAGCCAGCACGATGGAGGCCGTCGTGACCGTTTTCTTTTCCGGATGAGTCGATTGCGCCGCCAGCTTCGCCATGGAGATGCTTCCATCGTAGCTTGAGTTGGGGTCAGCTGCCTCCCGCTTCTTGCGTCCTTCTCCGCGCCGCTCTCCGCCGCGGCACTCCTGGGTAGTGCCCTGATTTCGATCTCAAGTGCGATGAACAGCCTCTTGATTGGCGATAGACCGAAATAGTACACTCCAGGCGATTTCAGTAGGTCAGTCTGATGATCACCAGCATCCATACCCTGATTTATTCCGACGATGCCCCCGCAACGCGCGCATTCCTTCGCGACGTCCTCGGCTGGCCCTACGTCGAGGATGTGCAGGGCGGAGGTGCGGGTTGGCTGATCTTCAAGACCGGGCGGAGTGAGATGGGCGTGCACCCGACCCACAGCGTCTACGATGGCAAGACGTACGAATCGCCGCGGCACCATCTGATCTCCCTGATGTGCGACGACATCTCACACACGGTCGCTGAACTGAAGGGCAAAGGAGCGGAGTTCCACGGCGAAGTTCAGGATCACGGGTACGGGCTCGTGGTTATGATGGCCGTACCCGGCGCGGACGACATCATGCTTTACGAGCCCAGGCATCCGCTGGCATATAGCCTTTGACCGATTGAAAGGGCAACTACAGCGGTTCTCCCATTGGTGTAGAGGAAAACCACTGACCTCAAGTGGCTTTTTCGTCAACCGGGGCCCCCGGCGACGGGCCTTCGTCGCTGGGGTGGAAGAAAAAGCCACCTTGCACGACCCTTGACACTCCTCGTAAATTGGAGAACCGCTCTAACTCACTCTCACCTTTCACCCTTCGCAAGACATCGTTCAAATTAGGACACTACCCACTCCTGAAGAGAGTGAATCTATACAGAAGATGTAAAAATGGTCTATCCTCAGACCAGCGGGTCTCCCATGCACAGGCGTGCTTCCAACGCGACACTGCTTGCACCAGCCGAAAGACGCTGGTCGCGGTCGCGCGAGCGGAGCATCTGCCCCCGGCGACACCTGCGCGTGCTGCCCACCCGCACTCGACCTAGCCTCTTCGGCGGCGACTAGTACCGGTCCGTCGAAGATCCTCTCTCGCCTTTTCGGACCCCGTCGCTGGGTCCGCGGAAATAGATGATCCCAAACCATTTGGGGTCGGCGTAGTGGCGCATTCATCAGCGCACGGCCACACAACCGAATCTGTCGAGGAGACAAAACGATGACCAAGCCAGGAACTGCACGCACAATATGGCCCAAAGCTCGACGGTCCCCTGCCCGGCCCAAAGGCCAGGGCAGCCGTCGAAGCCGACGACCGGCTCATCTCGCCCAGCTATACCCGCTCCTATCCCCTGGTGGCCAAGCGCGGGCGCGGCATCCGCGTCGAAGACGTGGACGGCAACGAGTTTCTCGACTTCGCCGCCGGCATCGCCGTCGCTTCCACCGGCCACTGCCATCCTGAAGTCGTCGCCGCCATCCAGAAGCAGGCCGCCGAGCTGATCCACATCTCCGGAACCGACTTCTACAACGAGCCGCTCACCGATCTGGCCGACCGGCTCTCCGCCGTTGCGCCCATGCCCGGCCCGCACAAGTTCTTCTACGGCAACTCCGGCGCCGAGGCCATCGAGTGCGCGCTCAAGCTGGCCCGCTACCACACCGGCCGCCAGCACGTGATCTCGTTCCTGGGCGCCTTCCACGGCCGCACCATGGGCGCGCTGTCGCTCACCGGCTCCAAGCCGCAGCAGAAGCGCCGCTTCGCGCCCGCTGGTTCCCGGCGTCACGCACGTCCGCTATCCCCTACGCCTATCGCGGCTGCACCGGCGGACGCGCAGGAAGAAGAAGCCTTCAGCCTGGGCTGCGCGCGCTACATCGAAGAGAAGCTCTTCAAGACCATCCTGCCGCCGGAAGAAGTGGCCGCCATCTTCGTCGAGCCCATCCAGGGCGAGGGCGGCTACGTGGTGGCGCCCGACAACTTCCTGCGCGAGCTGCGCGCCATCTGCAACCGGCACGGCATTCTGCTGGTGGTGGACGAGGTGCAATCGGGCGCGGGCCGCACCGGCAAGTGGTGGGCCATCGAACACTCCGGCGTGGAGCCGGATATCGTCTGCATGGCCAAGGGCATCGCCAGCGGCATGCCGCTGGGCATCTGCATGAGCCGCGCCGAAATCATGGACTGGGTTCCCGGCTCCCACGCCTCCACCTTCGGCGGCAACCCGGTCTCCATCGCCGCGGCGCTGGCCACCATGGACATGCTGGAGCGCGAGGGCATCGCCAACGCCGCCCGCGTGGGCGAGTTCATGCTGGAGCGCCTGCGCGGCTGGAAGCACACCCATCCGCTGGTGGGCGACGTGCGCGGACGCGGCCTGATGATCGGCATCGAGCTGGTGAAGGACAAGGCCACCCGCGAGCCGGCCACGGCGCTGCGCAATCGCGTGGAGACGCTGGCCTTCGAGCGCGGCCTGATGATCCTCGGCTGCGGCGAAACCTCGCTGCGGCTCTGCCCTCCGCTCATCGTCAACGAGCACGAAGCGACCGTTGCCCTCGACATTCTGGAAGAGGCACTGACGCTTGTGGAAAAGGAGCACGAAGCCGCCACCACGCTTCAGGTTGCAACCGCCTGATCCCGAAACGAGAAGGACTGTTGTTGCCGGTTAGGGAACCGCTGAACAAGTCACAGGCTTGAAAGGGCACGACTTTACAGCTTGGCGAAGAACTCGCTTTTCGGTCGATTCTGAAGGCTTTGTAACAGGGCATGACTTCAGTCATGCCGATAAAGCCAATTGAATCAACGTTGGGCTTCAGCCCCTGCGTTCTCCGCCGGCATTGCCCATCCGCCAATAATACTGACCCCATCCATCGGACGTCTTTGTTTTTGTCCGATGGGTGGGTTCGCGCAATCATCGCTTATTTTGTTGAACTTGCATTCCTGTTTCTTATCACGGAGTCCCGGCGCAGGCCGGCGAACTTAATCGGAACTTCCTCAGAAAGAGAGCTTGCAAGCTGGAGTTTCAACTCCGCCCCGCAAGCTCTTTCCTTTTCCGTCCACTCTTCTGCTCCGCGCTCATCCAGCTTACGAAAGCTTCTCGTCGATGCGCATGTTCGCAATCTCTGAAGTTCGGTGAGCGGCCCGCTCCAGGTTGTGTGCCATCTCCTGCGTGGCCAGATGCTGTTCTTCCGCCGCTGCTGCCATCTGGTGCGAGAGTCCTGACAGGTCTTCCGTCTGGCTTGATATCTGGTCGTTCGCCGCCATTGCCCTGCCAAGGTCTCCACCAATCGCGGCAACCTTGGCCTGGATTTCGGCCGTGGCCGCGGCCGTCTGCTCCGCCAGCTTCCTCACCTCGCTGGCCACAACGGCAAATCCCTTTCCATGCACCCCCGCGCGCGCCGCCTCAATATTGGCGTTCAAGGCCAGCACACTGGTCTGCGTGGCAATGGAAGCAATCAGCTCCGCTACTTTGGCAACGCCGCTGCTCGACGCGCGCAGGCTCTCGATCGATCGTCTGCTGTCCACGCTTGCGTTGCGCGTCTTCTCCGCTGCCTTGGCAACGTCAACGGCGTTCCTGGCTATCTCCGCGATGCTTGACTCAATCTCATGCGTGGCCGTCGCCACCATCTGCAAGTTGCCGTTCAGGTGCTCGATATCGGTGCGCTGCGTTTCCTGCGCCTGCCGGAGCGCTTCAATCGTCTGCTGGGTGCTTACTCCCCACATCACCACCGCGCCAATATATTCGCCGCGCGCGTCGGTCATCGGCTCCACATTCAGGTCAAGCTTCACCGGCCCCAGGCTGATGGTCGCTCTGTGCGGCAGCTTGTGCATGCCCTGGAGATGGTTGGCGCCCAGAATCCTTTCTACGTTGGGCGGCGATTTGTGAAAAATGTGGATCGAGTTGCCCACAATCTTGTCCACGTGAACCGGCATGTACTGCTGAAGTGTCTGCAGCGTCTTGCGCGAAGACCGGTTCAGATAACGCAGAATCAACTCCCGGTCACAGAACATCGCGTTGCACGGCAGCGCATCCAGCGCATACTCGAACGTGCGATCTTCAGCCCCTGCTGCAAGCGGCACTTCCGTCGGCTGGTCAACCATGGAGACAGCCGGCGTGGACGCGCCGCGACGAGAAAACAGGCCTCCCAACACACCGTGCGACATAGCTCTTTTCATTCCTCCCCAGGTGTCCAGTCTCCTTCAGCTTGCCTGTCGGCGTCCGGGAAAAGAGACAGCAAGAATCTGCAATCTGTGGACATTCCCTGATCGAGACAGGCACGATTCAATTCGGGAATATGCCTGAACTGTGCAGGCCAATCCAAAAGCGCCTAGTGTCCTGAGTCTAAAGTTCGCAACATTAATAACGCTGTCATCCAGAGCGAAGCTTGGCCCGATTTTGGGCCAAGTGGAGTCGAAGGACCTGCATTTCGGGGCTTCGACTTATGCTGCGAACTTCGGGGACACCACACTAGGGGACTGAGCCCATCCCGGTGGCCGCCGCCGAGGACACCGAAACCCCCAAGCGCTTGATCCCTGACCTCTGACCCCTGTCTTTTTTGCATATAATTTCGCCGTTTGCGCGCACAATCATTGCATGTGTTGCCACTGGACTCCAAAAGCTCTCTCAACCGTATCGAACGCAATCTCTCCCCAGGCGACCCCACCCCCCTACAATCCCGTGAGACAGTGAAAATGTGAAACTGTGAACCTCGCTTGCCCGGGGGTATCGACCTCGCTCCCGCTGTGCAACAAACTCCCTTTGTCTCCGGCGCAGCCTTCCTCTGAAGGTCCAGGGTTGCACCGCTCGGCCCACCAGGAAGACAATGGTCTGGCATGGGATGGCTCGAGCGGACGCGGATCTCCTGGATGGAGAGCACACTATCAAGGTTGAAGAAAACAGCGCGCCGCGGCGGCGCCGTTGCCGGCCAGCCTGCCCACCTGGTTACCGGAATCGACGGCGAAGATGCTGCCTTCTTTTACCTGCGCCGCAAGGGCTACATCGTTGTGGCGCGGCGCTGGACATCGAACCACCAGCGTGGAGACCTCGATCTGATCGCCTGGCACGGACCCATGTTGTGCTTTATCGAAGTCAAAACCCGCACCGCCCACGACATGGCTCCCGCCGAGGCCACTGTCGACGACCATAAGCGCAATACCCTGCGCAAGCTGGCGCGCCATTACGTGCGGCAACTGCCCATGAAGACCCTGCCGCCCGTCCGGTTCGACATTCTGAGCGTGTACCTGGTGCCCGGCAAGCAAAAGGAATTCGTCCACTTTGAAGCAGCATTCGGCTTGCGCGAGCGGACAGGATGGGATCGACGGGATGACTGGGCCTGAATCTGAATCCCAGGAACAGCGGCGGGATCCGCTGAGGAACCCCGGATTAAGTCGATGTTTTAAACGGGCACGACTTCACAACTTGGTGAAAAACTCATTCAAACCACGATTCCCGCAGGTCTTGTGACAAGGGCACGGCTTCAGCCGGGCTGTAACTGCAACAAAACAATTGAAGGCTTTGGCCCCTGAGGGAATGCCTCTTGCAGGCTGGCACCTGATCAGTGGTTCCCTAACGCTGCGCGTCCTGGAACTCCTCGTGCCAGGCCATCTGAATAGCCTCGAGCTTCGGCTCGTTCGACTTCGCCGGGTCGTCGGCGAATCCATCCAACTCCGTCACGTAGCGGTGCAGGTCGGTGAAGCGCACCGTCAGCGGGTCCAGGTCGGGAAACTTTTCCTGCAACTGAATGCCGATCTCTTCGGCGTCGGTCCACAGAATCTCGCGCGGCACGTTTTTGCTCCTTACTTGCTCTTCCGCCAGCGTCAGCGGCTTGCCCTCGGAGACGTAGTTGCGATTCCACTTGGGAATCTCGACTACATAGTCGCCGGGGCTGGTGATGACGGCCTGGCAGCCCAGCCGCGAATTCAACTGCTGATCGGCGGCCATGTCCATGCGGTCCAGCTCATCGTCGTCGGCCTCGCTGATGCCCTCCTGGTCCTTGATCCACAGGTGGCAGGTGGTGCAGGCGCAGACGCCGCCGCAGGCGTGGTCGAGAAAGACGTCGAAGTTCTCCGCCACGTCGAGAAACGACATCGGCTTGCCGTGATGCTCGTAAGGCAACGTGCCGAACTCGAACTCGACCGTGCGGCCTTCGGGCTGAAAGGTGACGCGCACCAGCTTATCGGCGGGAATGTTTTTCTCGTTTGCTTCGCTCATACAATCCGTCCTTTCCAGCACGCCTGCTGAATTGCTAACTCCGCTCGCTCCGCAAACTCCGCTCTCACTTGAACTCCGCCGCGGCCATCGGATGCGGCGCGGTCACGGCCTCGCCCAGCTCCTCGCCGGCAGCGTCCATCGTCTTGCCGCGCATGGCGCTGGTCACCGCGGCCTCCATCATCAACTCGGCAAAGCGGCGCGTGGCCTGGTCCAGTGCCAGCGTCGCCTCGCGAATCGCGGCTGAATCCTCGCCCAGCTTCACGCCTGCCAACCGGTCGCGCGCAGCTGCAATCTGCCGCCTGCTCTTCGCCGGTCAGCAGCGCCCACGCCGGGCTTCGCGGCGCGCGCTCGACCGCGGCAAGAATCGTCTCCGCCTCGTTGCGCGCCTCGATCAGCAAGCGCTTGGCAAAATCTTCTTCGGCGTGGTCGAAGGAATCCAGAATCATGCTCTCGACCTGCTCGTCCGTCAGTCCATAGGTCGGCTTCACTTCAATCTGCGCGGCCTGTCCGCTGCGCTGCTCGCGCGCCGTCACCTTGCAGAATGCCGTCGGCGTCGATGAGAAACTTGACTTCGATGCGCGGCAGCCCGGCGCTCATCGGCGGAATGCCTTTCAGGTCAAAGCGCGCCAGCGACCGGCAATCGGCGGCCAGTTCCCGCTCGCCCTGCACCACGTGAATGGCGACGTTGGTCTGGCCGTCCACGCCGGTGGTGAAGTGCTCGGTGGCCGAGGCGGGAATCGTCGAGTTGCGCTGAATGATGCGCGCCACCGTCCCGCCCAGGGCCTCGATGCCCAGCGAAAGCGGCGTCACGTCCAGCAGCAGCATCTCTTCGGTGGTCTTCGATGCGCCGGCCAGAATGTCGGCCTGCACCGCCGCGCCCAGCGCCACCACTTCATCGGGATTCAATTCGATGTGCGGCTTCTTGCCGCGCGCCGCGAGGTGAAAGAGATCGTCCACCAGCTGCGCGCACCGCGGGGATGCGCGTGGACCCGCCCACCAGCACCACTTCGTCAATCTGCTCCGGCGTGATGCCGGCGTCGGTCAGCGCCTGCTTGCACGGGCCCGCCGTGCGCTCGAGCACCGGCTCAATCAACAGCTCGAAGACCGTCGCGCGGAATCTCCCGCTGATAGCGATCGCCGTTGGGCAGCTCGATGTCGAAGTGCGCCGACTGGCTCGGTGGAAAGCTGAATCTTGGCCTCGATGGCGGCCTTGCGCACCGCCTGCACCGCGCCCGGATGGCGCGCAGATCGACGCCGTGCTCGGCGTGAATCTCGTCGAGCGCGATGGCCAGCAGCAGGTTGTCGATGTCGTCGCCGCCCAGGTGCGTGTCGCCGTTGGTGGACTGCACCTCGAAGATGCCGTCGCGCAGCTTGAGAATGGAAATGTCGAATGTTCCGCCGCCCAGATCGTAAACAGCGATCGTGCCCACCTTGGCGCGATCGAGCCCATAGGCCAGCGCGGCCGCGGTCGGCTCGTTCACCAGCCGCAGCACTTCCAGGCCGGCCATGCGCCCCGCGTCTTTGGTGGCCTGGCGCTGCGCATCGTTGAAGTAGGCGGGCACGGTGATGACCGCCTGCGTGACCGGCGCGCCAAAGAACCGCTCGGCGTTGCGCTTGAGCTGGCGCAGAATGTAGGCCGAAATCTCCGGCGGCGTAAAGCGCAGTTCGCCCAGCTGAATGCGCGGGACTTCACCTGCTTCCACGTCGTCGGCCAGGCGAAAGGGAAAGAGCTTCAGCTCGTCCTGAATCTCTTCGAGGCCGCGGCCCATCAGCCGCTTGACGGAATAGATGACCCGCTCCGGCGTCTCGATCAGCGCCTTGCGCGCGCTGTTGCCCACGGTGACCGTGGGCCGGCCGCCTTCCGGCGGAACGGGATCGAGCGCCACCACCGACGGCACAAGATTCGAGCCGTCCACGCCGGGAATCACCACCGGCGCGTCGCCCTCCATATATGCGACCAGGGAGTTGGTGGTTCCCAGATCGATTCCGACTACGCGTCCTTCCGCCATGCTTTTCTGTTCAGCTCCCAGGGTTTCGGTCACGTCGCGGACCAGATTGCTCAGGTAGCGCCGCCGGTCGAGCAGGGCCACCATCTGTCTTCTGCGCAGTGCCTGCGCGCAGCCGCGTCGCCCGCGTCCCACGCCTGCCACTGCGCTGCGCAGGTCGTCGGTCCACCGCGTCAAGCAGGCCGTCGAATTTCTTCTTTGCCTCGTTCCAGGCTCGCTGTGAAGTTCCGGATCTTCTTCGCCCATCTTGCGGGCCATGCGCATCTCTTCCAGCTGCATGTTCAGCTCGAAGACCTCTTCCAGCAGATCGGCGGGAACGCTTGACGGATCTTTGCGATCCTTGCCCGGCATGCTCTTCGCCAATCTCCGCGCCTTCCAGCTTGAGCAGATATTCGGTGCGGCGCAGCGGATCTTTCAGGGTGCGATAGGCGTCGTTGAGCAGCGCCGTGTCGGCCAGGCTCCACTGCTTCTCGTTCTCGCCGGCGCGCGCAAAGCGATCGGGATGCAGCTTGCGGCTGAGGCGATGAAACTCATGCTCCAGCGCGGAAAGATCGACCGTCGAATCTGCGCTCCAAACCGAAGACCTGAAAATAATCGCCGCCCGGCGGAGGCTGAATCTTGCTGCAATGCGGGCAAAACAGCGTGGAATCGTTGTGCCCGATCGAGCACGACCAACATGCAATCGGAACCGCGGAATCGATAACTTTGAACATAGTTGAACTCGTGCGAAGCGGAAATCTACGACGAGAACGACGAACCGCAGCCGCAGGAGCGCGAGGAGTTCGGATTGATGAAGTTGAAGCCCTGCCGCATCAGCGTCTCTTCGTAGTCCAGCGTCATGCCGTGCAGATAGAGGAACGACTTGGGATCGACAAAGACGCGCACGCCGTCGAACTCGTAGATGCGGTCGCGCTCGCGTGGCTGCGTGTCGAACTTGATCGAGTAGGAAAGCCCCGAGCAGCCGCCGCCCATCACGCCCAGGCGCAGTCCGCCCTCTTCCGGCGAGACGCCTTCCTTGGCCATGGCCGCGCGGATGCGCTTGATGGCGCGCTCCGTCACCTGCAAGCCACCTGCGGCGGGGCTGGCTCCGCTTGCTGCGGCCGCCTGCTGCACAGGGGATGGTGGCTGCGCCGCAAAGGCGCCCTCCGCGGGCTTCGATTCGATTGTCACCATGTTCGACATACTTGCCTTTTCGTTTCCCATCTTCCGCTTTCAACGTGGCGCGGCCTGAACCGCGCCACCCAGCAGGAAAAGGGAAGCCTCTTAGTGCGCTGCAGCCGCGGCATCCGCCGTCTCCGCAACGCCGTTCTTCTTCTTCCAGTCGCCGATGGCCGCGCGAATCGCATCCTCGGCCAGCACCGAACAGTGAATCTTCACCGGCGGCAAGCGACAGTTCCTTCACGATGTCGGTGTTCTTGATCGCCAGCGCGTCGTCAACCGTCCGGCCCTTGATCCACTCGGTGGCCAGCGAAGAACTGGCAATCGCCGAGCCGCAGCCGAAGGTCTTGAACTTGGCCTCTTCAATCACCTGCGTCTCAGGGTTCACGCGGATCTGCAGCCGCATCACGTCGCCGCACTCCGGCGCGCCCACCAGGCCCGTGCCCACTTCCGTCGAGCTCTTGTCCAGCTTGGCCCACGTTGCGCGGGTTGTTGTAGTGGTCGATTACCTTGTCGCTGTATGCCATGTGTCATCTCCTCTGCGGGGGAAGCCGCGTTTGTTAGCTTTTAGCTCCTAGCTTCTAGCCTTTAGCTCCTGCCCCTCAGCTTGCGGCCGGATACCTGCCGGTCCAAACTCAAGCTAGAGGGCTAGAACTAGCAGCTAAAGGCTGCTTCTAGTGCGCTGCCCATTGAATCTTGGTCAGGTCGATGCCTTCCTTCACCATCTCGTAAAGCGGCGAAAGCTGGCGCAGGTGCTTCACGATGTCGATGACCTTGGCGGCCACGTAGTCCACTTCGGCCTGGGTATTGAAGCGGCCCAGTCCAAACCGAATCGAACTGTGCGCCACATCGTCGCCCAGTCCCAGCGCCTTCAGCACATAAGATGGCTCAAGCGTCGCCGAGGTGCAGGCCGAACCGCTGGAGACCGCAACGTCGTTGATGCCCATCAGCAGCGACTCGCCCTCGACATACACAAAGCTCATGTTCAGGTTGCCGGGCAGACGATGCTCCCACGACCCGTTCACATGGATGTAGTCGAGCTCCGACTCGAGCTTCGCCTTCAGCCGGTCGCGCAGTCCGCGCAGATAGGCCGCCTCGGTGTCCATCTCCTCGCAGGCAATCTCGCAGGCCTTGCCCAGGCCCACGATGCCCGGCACATTCAGCGTGCCGGACCGCATGCCGCGCTCGTGGCCGCCGCCGTCGATCTGCGCTGCAATCTGCACGCGCGGGTTGCGCCGGCGAACATACAGCGCGCCCACGCCCTTGGGGCCGTAAATCTTGTGCGCCGGAAAGCGACAGCACGTCGATGTTGTCGGCGATCACGTTCACCGGAACCTTGCCCACGGCCTGCACCGCGTCGGTGTGGAAGATGACGCCCTTCTCATGACAGAGCTTGCCGATCTCGCGGATGGGCTGCAGCACGCCAATCTCGTTGTTGGCCGCCATGATGGTGACCAGAATCGTCTTGTCGTCCATGGCCCGCTTCAGGTCTTCGAGATCGATCAGTCCATCGGCCTTCACCGGCAGATAGGTCACGCGGTAGCCGTACTTCTCCAGCCGCTTGCAGGTGTCCAGCACCGCCTTGTGCTCGGTCACCTGGGTGATGATGTGGTTGCCGCGTTCGCGGTACATCTCCGCAATGCCCTTGATGGCCAGGTTGTTGCTCTCGGTGGCGCCGGAGGTAAAGATGATCTCCTTGGCGGTTGCGCCGATCAGCTTGGCAATCTGCTCGCGCGCCGTCTCCACGGCCTGCTCGGCCTCCCATCCAAAGGAGTGGTTGCGGCTGGCCGCATTGCCGAACTTGGTGGTGAAGTAGGGCAGCATCGCCTCCAGAACCCGCGGATCCAGCGGGCTGGTGGCGTGATTATCCATATAAATCGGCAAGCTCACGCCCGCCGGCACTTCAACATTGCTGGCAACTGTACTCATCTCTGCTCTCCATCCTTATCAGTGCTCTTCTCCGCGTCATCGCGGAGGGAAAATACTTGCTCATTACAGCGTCAGTGCAACCAGCCCTTGCGCCTCGTGTGCGCGGTGCCGCGGGCTGTTCGTGCTCCGCCAGATCCTGAATGCTGATGCTCTTCAGAACTCCGGCAATGGTCTCGTTCACCCGCGCCAACGGCTCTTTGATGGTGCAGCTCGGCGTCAGCTCGCAGCTCTTTGCGCCCTTGGTGCAGGAGGTAATGAAAAACGGCCCGTCGATGGCATGAATCACTTCGTAGGCCGAAATCTCGCGCGCATCCCGCGCCAGCGCGTAGCCGCCGTTCATGCCGGCATGCGACGCAGCAGGCCGTGTCTTGGTGAGCAGTTGCAGAATCTTGGCCAGCAGCTGCGCCGGAATCCCGTAGGCGTCGGCCACATCCTTGGCGCTCAACGCAGGCGTCTCCGGGTGCTCGGCAAGGTACTTGAGCGCCATCAGCCCGTAATCCGCCTTTTTGGTCAGCTTGAGCATTCGAATATCCGACTTCTTCGGTCCGTATTCAGTATACGACCGTTTCTGTCGGGATTTCAAGTCCCCATCCGGAATCCTTTCATCCGTCACGGAAAAGGAATCTGCAAGCGTGATGCAAAGATTCAACAAAAACCCGTTTCAAATTATGCGAAAAGCCCGCTACAATCTGGCGGAAAGAGAAGTTCATTCCAACCGAATCCCGAGCGATGGCAACCGTCTGCAAACACCCCAGGGTACGAATCGTTTCCCGGCACGAAGACACCGAGTTTGTCGAGTGCCTGGAGTGTGGCGAGGTCTTTGACTCCGAAGAGTTCCGCGACATGGAGATTGAAGAAACCGCTGAAACCGAGGACGTCGCGGACGAAGACTGACCCGCCTGCAAAGATCGTGCGCTTATCGGGCGCCCAGGTGCGCCGCCGGCCGGAATCGCCAACCCGGCGCGACGCTATCCATGCGTAATGCAGCCCCGAGACCACGGTGAGAACCATGGTGGCATCCAGCGCCACCATTCTGCACCACGGCCACCCAGTGAGCGGCCGTGAGCTGATGCAGCAGCACGGCGGCCACGGCTGCAACCTGGGCCAGGGTATTGGCCTTGCCGAAGATGCTTGGGGCTGAACTCCCGCCGGCCCACAGCCGCGTAGAGAAGCGCCGCCACCAGCAGGATGCCCACATCCCGGCCAAACACCATCACCGTGACCCTGGCTGGAATCAACCCTGATGCATGAGCACCAGGAAAAGGGTGCTCAGCAGCAGTTTGTCGGCCACCGGATCAAGGTATTGGCCCAGCATGGTGCGCTGCTTGAGCATGCGGGCCAGAGTGCCGTCCAGGGCATCGGTCAGCCCCGCAGCCACAAACAACCCAAAGCTCAGCCCATACTGGCCGTCGAGGATGGCCGCCACCAGGAACGGCGCCAGGCAGATGCGCCCCAGCGTGAGCAGGTTCGGCGCGGTGCGGAGCGGATTCAATCGTGTATTCGAAACGTCTGACATGAAAGACTTAACCAGGAACCAACCTGAACGCAGCACCCCCGCTTCTGTTTCAAACTCGCGGCTGGTTCTCGGCAGGAGCCCGGGGTCTGACTCAAGCGCGAAACGTACATTGCAGGCAATGAAGCTCTCTTCTTTCGTGAATGATGGTACAGCATGCACCGGGCCGGATTCACCCCGCCTTTTCCCGCTGCTCCGATCCTGATAGACTATCTGGAGTTACTGCGCAGGCGCGTAGCTCAGTTGGTTAGAGCGCTTCCTTGACACGGAAGAGGTCGCTGGTTCGAATCCAGTCGTGCCTACCAAGATTAGATTTAGAGACATCCGAAGACATCCAGTAAGGAACAATAAACCGCTGATAAATAAGCGGTTTATTGTGTTTTTACGTCCAGAGGTGTATGGTAGAAGCCATGCTCCCGTGGGGGTATAGATGGGGGTAGATTTTCCGGAGGTGGGGGTATTTCTACTTTCGGATATTTGGGAGGGATTCCCGATGGCGCTCACTGATACCGAAATCCGGCGCTCCAAGCCCGGAGACAAGCCCTACAAACTGTCAGACGGCGGCGGCCTTCACCTGATGGTCACTCCGTCAGGCGGCAAGCTCTGGCGCTGGAAGTACCGCTTTGAAGGCGCGGAAAAGCTGATGGCGCTGGGGCGCTATCCCGAAATCACGCTGGCCGACGCCCGCGAACGCCGAGACGCGGCCCGGAAGCAGCTGGCCAAAGGCATCGATCCGATGGCCGAGCGGAAGGCCGAAAAGACCGCCGTCATAGTCGCCACGGAATACACCTTCGAGAAGATTGCCGAGCACTGGTTGGAACACTGGCGGGGGAACAAGAGCGCCCGTCACGCGGCGACGACCAGGAATCGGCTCCGGGCGAACGTCTACCCCGTTCTTGGGTCGCGCCCCATTGCCGAGATTGAGCCGACGGAGCTGGTCGAGCTGGCCAAGGGAATTGAAACCCGAGGGGCCTCCGACATGGCCAAGCGGATTCTCCAGATTGTCGGCATGGTGCTGCGCTACGCCGTCGCGCACGGTTACAGCAAACGGAACCCAGCATCAGAAATTCGTCCCTCGGACATTCTCAAGCCGACCCGCAAAAAGAACATGGCCCGCATCGACGCCAAGGAGTTGCCTACCCTTTTGCGGTCAATTGAACTGTACCAAGGGACGCATCTGACCCGGCTGGCCATGAAAATGATGGCGCAGACCTTCGTTCGGACAAGCGAACTGATTTGCGCGCGATGGGATGAGTTTGACCTGGAGGCGAATCGCTGGACGATTCCGGCGGAGCGGATGAAGATGAAGACGCCGCACATCGTCGCGCTTTCCCGGCAGACGATGGAGGTTCTTGAGCTTTTGCGCGACCTGTCCGGTTCCGAAGAACTGCTTTTTCCCGGCGAGCAAGACCGGAAAAAGCCCATGTCAAACATGACGATCTTGAAGGCGCTGGAGCGCATGGGCTACAAGGGCCGCATGACCGGCCACGGCTTCCGGGGTCTGGCGTCCACCATCCTGCATGAGCAGGGATACAACCATGAGCATATCGAGTTGCAACTTGCCCACGCGCCGCGCAACGAGGTGAGTGCCGCCTACAATCACGCTCTATATTTGGAGCCACGCGCCAGGATGATGCAGGAATGGGCGGATTTTCTGGAACGCACACAGCGCGGCGGCAAGGTATTGCCGTTTTGCGGAACAGCGGCATAGGCATCCAGTCAATTCGGCCGACAGAGAACCAGGGACGCGCTGCAATCCAATCCCGGATGGGGGCCAATCTCAAATCCCGCGCCGGACATCATCTCGCCGACGAACGATTCACTCCAGCTCTCTGGCCGCAGAGTTCCCGGCTGGCCTCTATCTGGCCTGCAATCCACTCCTCGACCTCGGTTTCAATCCAGCCGACAGCCCTGGCTCCAAGCGACACCGGCCTTGGGAACTTCCCTTCGGTGACTCGCTGATAGACCGTGCTGCGTGAAAGGCCAGTGCGATCCAATACAATCGGCAGTCTCAAAATCTTTCTCGGCATACGATTCCCTCATTGGTTGAGTTGAATTTGAATTTCGCACGGTTTACCAAATCCACAGAGCAGAGTCGCTGCCGAATTTGCCTCCAAACCAGCCGTGGAAACTTTGCTCCGCTTGAACCCACTGTCTGACTTTTCCCCGAAATGCCCTGCACGGTTATGCTGTTCTCGCCTGGAATAACATCAGTCCTGTTCGCAAGAAGGATGTTGTGCAGTTTGTCACTCGGCGGGAACATCGTTGCAGACCTCATCAGCGACGAGTTAAGCACATCCCGGGAACCACCATTCGATTTCCTCAGGTCATCCTGGTGTTGCAGAGTCTCAAGCCCTACTCCACCAGCACCGCCCGTCACAAAGAGTATTCGCTCCATACATCGCACCCTTCTCACAGCGTAACGTCCCGCTTCATCACAAAAGTCCCACGTGTCTGCGAGGAACTTGTAGATGTTTGCGGCCTCTCTCTCCGTGCCCTTACCGAAGCCTCCTCAACTGGCCCACTCAATTTCGCCATGTACCCCGAGAGAGCAGTTGGACTGATCTTTATCCCCTTCTCCGCCAGCAGATGAGTCAGCATGGTCAGCGAATAGCCTTTTCTCCGCAACTCCACGAGAAGAGGCAACAGCGTCCGTATCACCGCCCCCATCATGAACGAAGCGGGTTGCGGCACGGGTTCTGACGTTTTCTGAGTCAACAACAAACGAGCCTCCTCAACAATCTCCGAAGAAAACACCTGCACTTTACGATGCCCGGCTGTTCCCATCGCTTTTCCTCCTCATAATCGTACTTTATCAATATACACTAGATAATACATCAGTCAAAGTCGATAGAGACGTTCTATTGTATATTTGTGTTGAGCGGATATGGAGGCGGAAATCTGGTTTGGAACGAAAAGACGGGTGGTTAAAGGGTGAAATGCCGGAAAGC
>CAVZNB010000011.1:0-234068 GCA_963776535.1 uncultured Acidobacteriaceae bacterium
GGTCATCGAGCGCTTCTCTGCTGATGGCGCATCGTATCCGCTGCGCCCTGTCCTGACCCCAGAACACGATTGCGTCACGACTGGTGTCATGCCGTTCTTCCGGAGCAGGGAAGATCAATTCCTTGTTTTCCCACGCAATCTGCCACGCCGCGAATTCGCTCGGCCGAACTTGCAGACGCGCGAAATTTCCTTCATGAAGGCTCAGAAGGTCGGACTCGGCCATTTCCCTGAATCTCCCTTGCTCATCCGCTGCAATGTTGCTCTTCACCCATTCGGCGATATGCGCGCCTGCCTCTTTCCTATCCATGCGCCGCCGCACTACGTCCCCCACGAGCTGACGCAGCGCCTCCCGATGCAGCTGTTTGAATGGATCGGGATCGCCGAGGGATTGCCTCACGGCCGCGTAACGCTCGGCCGACCGCTCATAGGCCCAGATGTAAACATCCTTGAGCAAGTCAACCCCGTTCAACTCATAGACGCCCAGAATGGCGTCCGTGTAGGTCGAACGCGGAACGCTGGTGAACGACAGCGGCGAAAGGTTTGCCTTGATGAAGGGAATGTTCGCCGCCAGGCGCGATACCCGTTTGTTCACATCGTCGAAGGGTTGAAGGTACGGCAGATGCACCATGGCGAAAAACGATTGCTCGAACGGGTCATGGATTGCCTGCGCCGTTGCCAGCACCTGATTGAAGCACTCCTCGATCAACTGCGGGACTTCGAGAGGATGGAAGGCGGAGCTTTCAATGCCGACCGCAATGCGCCGCAAGCGCCCGGCCGCCGCCTCATCCGGCAGGAGGTTCTGCGCCAGAATTCCGTGGAGGTTCAGAATCGTATAGCGGTTGAAGCCGATCTCATCCGCCGCGCTCACAAGAAACGCGATGGCATCCTTGTGATTGAGAATCATCTGGGCTTCCAGCCTGTTCCCGCCCTGCGCCTCTTCGCCGAATTCGATCAGGCGACGGGTATCAAGCAACGAGTATGTATTGCCTTCGAGCCGGCTTGAATTCCAGGACAGGTCGATGAGCAGGCGGTTGAGAATCTGCTTAGCATAGGTTCCGGCCGCTTCGACCCCGGTCTTCGTCATGCCCACTTCCGCCAGGTGTGTCCGCTCGTTCGGCGAGAGATAGAAATTCGTGTTGGGTCGATAGCCGTCGAGAAACTGGCGGTTGTAGCCAACGGCTTTTCTTGCCCCGAACGGTTGCCGGAGATACGCGCGTATCTGGGCGCTTTCGACGGAGAGAGGCGTCACTACCTCTTCCGGCTTTTCCTCTTCTGGTCCCCTCTTCCGTTCAGGCGTTTCTTTCTGCTCTTCTACTATCGCCGGAAGGCGATATCGCGCCGCCGGCCCTTTGCCTCTTTGCACGAGCCGCCCACTCTCCACAAGGCTTTTCAGCCAACGTTGAAGGGTTCGCTGCGGGATCTCCTTTAGAGCCTCAGCAATTTCACCGCTCCGTGCGCCGTTTGCACTTTGCCGCACGAAGTCCACGACCGCTGCCAGGTCTTCTGCTATGTCGCCCACGCGGCGATTTGCCATTATCCGACCCCTTTTAGTTGCGCGATTGCAAACATTACGCCAATTAAAGCATGAAATCGCGCCAATTGCAAGATTATCGCGCCATTTTACAGAGGATCGCGCCATAAATGTGACGCGATTTGCGCGTATATGGCGCGATGCCCACACGCACCAAGCCATCTCTGCCTGTCCGCCGCTAGCTCATATCGCAAAGGATCTTCAGAGAGCAGGTGGCGGACGCCACAGTGCGTGACCTCTTGAGCCCAACGCCACCAAGGCTTTCAGGTACTCTTCGGTACATTGTTATCGCAGCGAGAAAGCCGTAATCCTGACTTCTATTGCCTACTGTTATTTTGCAGGCCTAGCAAGGTTGGTTCAATCGTGATCCTCGGTGTGCCCCGACTCGAGGCGCAAGACTCTACGACTTGGCCAATCTCGCATTCGACAGTCCAACCAGATATTCAGTGGGCTGTGTCGCCATCTAGGCCCGGCAGGGATTCGCTGTCGCCTGGGTCAGACGGGCCGCTTCCGTGGGGAAGATAGATATCATCCTGGGCCAACAGAGCTTCGTAGACCGGGGTGTATCGCCAGTGGCGGGCAAGGGCGAAGGCACTCATGTTGGCGATCATCAGGGGCAGGATCAGGCCATAGCCACCCGTCATTTCAAAAATGATAAGCACCGAGGTCATGGGGGCGCGAACGATGCCAGCAAACACCGCTCCCATGCCGACCACTGCGAATGCGCCAATGGCATCTGCCGAGTGGTGAAAGACCGTCACATCCAGGTAGCCCACCGCGCCGCCCAGCATGGCGCCCATGAAGAGCGCCGGCGCAAAGATGCCGCCCGATCCGCCACTGGAGTAAGAACTGACAGTGGCAGCAAGTTTGAGGACACAGAAGACGGCCATGGCAGTCACCGTCATTTTGCCTGTGAGCGCAAGGGTCAGGGTCTTATATGGGTCGCCGGCGATGCCGTTGAGGTGGAAGAGCGCCAGGGCGGCGACCGCCATGCCGCCCGTGGCTGCGCCGCCGATGGCTGGATGCACCCAGCGAGGTACGCCGGTGAGCCGTCTGAACCAGGCGCGAAGGCCCAGCAGAGAATCGGTGAAGGCGACAGAGACAATGGCCGCCAGCAGGCCAAGCAGCGCATACCACACCAGCGAGGAAGAATTGGTTAAGCGTGTAGTTGCCCTGGACATGAAAGACGGGGTTGGAGCCCAGAATCGAATGTTCGACAACGGCTGCCAGCGCGGCGGCAACAATGACGCCGGAGAGCATGGTCTGGTCGAGGTCGCCGATCAGTTCCTCAAGGGTGAAGGTGACGGCGGCAATGGGCGCGTTAAAGGCAGCGGCGATGCCCGCCGCCATACCCACGGAAGCCAGGCGGCGGGAGTTCTTGGGGCCAAGCCGGGCCAGGCGGGCCAGCATGCTGCTGACACCCGCGCAGACCTGCACGGTGGGTCCTTCCAGGCCCAGCGAGGCACCCGAGCCGATTTGAAGTGCGCACAGCACAAACTTGCCGATTGTTTCGCGGATAGTGACCATCACCGTTCCGCAAAGTGTACGCCACCTTCACTTGGGGAATGCCGCTACCCGCTGCGGAAGGGGCAAAGTAGGTAAGACCAACGCCGGCAACCAGGCCACCGATGGTGGGGGAAACGATGGTCCACCATATCCAGCTATGCCCCGAGGCGGCGTTGGCACGATCAATCAGCAGAGCCTCAAGCCCCATGATGCTCAGGTGGAAGGCTACGGCAGCAAGTCCGCAGACCCCGCCGGCTAAAATGGTCACGGCCAGCAGGCGCTGCCGCTGGCTGGGCATGCGTCGCAACAGCCAGGAGTAGAAGCGTGCGTACAGCCCCTGGAGACCCGCCCAATAACTGGGTCTCGGCACTTCCTGACTGGTCGGGAGAATCACAACACCAGTATAGAAGCTGAGTGGGAAGGGGTGAGTTCGTCATGAGAGAGCGCATGAGGCGATGGTAGCGCGGCGCACAGAATGGAAATCCGCCGTGTGCCGCGAATGCCGGGCCAACGCAAACGCGGTCATGTTGGCGATCATCAACGGCAGAACAAGACCGTACCTGAGTCAAATCGATACCCAGTTCTCGGGGATTTGTCGTAATCGAGGCACAGGGAGTGAATTTGACCTGCACCAAACGCCTTGCATCCAAAGAAGGGTTCTCTCAGGCGTTCCCGATACAATGAGTCCTGCGATTCAGGAGATGAGGTCAAAGTGTCCTTCACAAATTGGCTACTCGCCGACCTCGAACTTCCGAAGGGCATTAAGAAACTTGACCCGGAAGCGGAGCATCCCTGGTGGCGAGTGATGTGTCTCACTGGCGTCGACTATTTCTCGACGTTGGGGTATCAGTCCGGTATCGCATTTCTCGCAGCAGGAGTTCTTTCTCCCATTGCAACTATGGTCCTTGTTCTCGTAACCCTCTTTGCGGCCCTGCCAGTCTACAGACGAGTCGCAGTCGCCAGCCCCAACGGTCAGGGGAGCATTGCTATGCTAGAAAGGCTTTTCCCTGGTTGGGGTGGGAAAGTCTTTGTTCTTGTGCTTCTTGGTTTCGCCAGCACCGATTTCGTCATCACGATGACTCTTTCGGCCGCCGACGCAACGGCTCACTTCATCCATAATCCTTACACGCCCCAACTTCTGCGGAATCAGATGGCTGTCACGCTGTTCCTGCTTGCTATCCTCGGCGGCATCTTCCTCAAAGGCTTTAAGGAGGCGATCAATTTGGCCGTCTGGCTGGTAGCAGTCTATCTGGCGCTCAACGCGGTGGTCAGCGTAGCCGGTGTCTTACAGATTCTGCAGCACCAGGAAGTCCTTCCCGCGTGGAAACAAGCGCTCTTCACACAGCACTCCAACGTCCTTTCCATATTCGGATTGTCACTCCTGTTGTTTCCGCGCCTGGCACTGGGCCTTTCGGGGTTTGAAACCGGCGTTGTCGTTATGCCGCTGATTCAGTCCACGGACATTGACGCAAGAATCAAAAACACCAAGCGCCTTCTGGTGACTGCTGCCATCATCATGAGTATTTTTCTGATGGTCACCAGCATCATTACAACCTTGCTTATCCCGGCGCCCTACTTCCAACAAGGGGGCATCGCCAATGGCCGGGCGATGGCCTACCTCGCTCATCAATATCTCGGCGCCGGTTTTGGTTCCGTCTACGACCTCAGCACGATTCTCATTCTTGCATTCGCCGGGGCCTCTGCCATGGCGGGCCTTCTCAACATCATTCCGCGCTATCTGCCAGGCTTCGGGATGGCGCCTGAATGGGCCCGCGCATCCCGGCCGCTCGTCCTCGTTTTTGTGGCTGTCGCGTTTTCAGTGACGCTGCTCTTTCACGCGGATGTCGATGCCCAGGGCGGGGCGTATGCCACAGGCGTCCTTGTTCTGATTACTTCCGCTTCCTGCGCCGTTACGATTGCGGCTCGGAAGGGTTTTCCTCGCTTCATCCTTGGCTTCCTTTCTCTCATTTTCATCTACACTACCCTGATCAATATCTGGGAACGTCCAGAAGGCTTGAAGATCTCGTGCATTTTTATCTTCACGATCATCTTCATGTCGCTGGTCTCGCGCGCGGTGCGCTCGACCGAACTGCGCATCACCGGCATCGAACTTGACGATCGGGCAAAGGCCCTGATCGCCGATGCCTGCAATCACACCGTTCGCATCATTGCGTGGAATCCGCGCAACTCTTCAAGTAAGAACTGCGACGAAGCAGGACTCGAACTTCGGCGTCTCCACGGCATCTCGCCCGAAGATCTCATCTTCTTCTTTGAGGTAGAACGAGGAGACACTTCCGACTTTGCCGACCTTCTTCACGTCGAAGGGCAATGGGAAGGTTCCAGCCGTGTTCTGCACGCAAAGAGTGCAGTGGTTGCCAATTCCATTGCCGCACTGCTCATTTACATCGAACGCGCAACGGGATGCATCCCTCATGTATATTTTCACTGGACGGACGTGAATCCTGTGGCCAACGTGATACGCTTCATCTTCCTTGGCGAAGGCGATACAGCTCCTTTAACCCAGGAAGTCCTCCGTCGCGCGGTCAAGGATCCTTCGCTTCGTCCCGTCGTCCACGTGAGCTAGCGTCGCCACTGCCAAAACGCGCCGGCGCGATAAGCTGCGACTCCGGCGTCATTTAAGAAAAGACCTGTCAGTTTGGCTCATTAGCTTCCCGGTGCTTGCGGATGAGACTAAAGCGCTGCGCGTTAGTGCCTCCCCTTGCATCTTGCGACTGAGCTGCGATTTACCGGATGCCAAGATCGGACAGCACTTGGGGCTTGGCTTCGTCCACGGCCAGCAGATTGTGGCAGACCGAGCAATCCTGAGGGACAGTTGCGCCGTTCTTGGCTGTGTGGCTTCCGTCATGGCAGCGGAAGCAGCCCGGATAGCTCATGTGGCCGATGTGGTTCGGGTGTGTTCCCCAGGTAACCTTCATAAAGGGAAACACGTTTTGGCTGTAGAGGGTAACCAATTCCTCGCCCGCGGACTTGACCAGTGCGGATTTCGAGGCCATCACATCGGGATGCTGAGCTTGATAGAAGGCGGCAAGCTGCATCGGAATTTGAGTGCTCGCTTCGGTTTCGGTGGCGTAGGTCGCATTGAGGAGTTTCAGGCCCTCCTTGTGGACCCAGGGGAGCTCGGGACTGATGCCGCCTTCTTCCATAGCCCGGTCCAGAGCCTCCTCGGCAGTAAGAAAAGTATGCGCTGCACGATTGTGGCAATCGACGCAGTCCATCAGCCGGCGCTCGCCCTGAGGAATGGAACTGCCCGGTGCGGCGGTGGAGAAAACTGTTTCTGAACCATCGGGATTGCGTTTCTGAACCCAGGGAATGGTGGTCCGACTTGGATCGGTGGCGATGTATTCGATGTGTCCAAGGTGAACTCCGTGAATGCCGGTAAGGTGGGAGAGACCATCAAGACCACCCAGGTGCAGCACGAGCACTGTCTGCGTCTCGCTGTTCTTCTCGTCGTCACCAAAAGTGGACTTGACCAGAAGCTTTTCACCAACGTACATGGCCGGTGTGTGGCAGCCCTCGCAGATCACTCGCGCCGGGCGCAGATTCTCTACCGGTGATGGGATGGGAGTGGGATAGTTGGGTATGAGCTTTGGAGCGAAATGCGCCAATGGATGGAACGTGACTTCAATTAGCTGCTTGGTGCCGTTCACCTTGGCGCTAAAGTAGGCTTCGGCACCCGAACCGATGTGGCAGTCCACGCACGCCACATGAGAGTGCGGGGAGATTTTGTAGGCCGTGTACTCTGGATGCATCACGTGGCAGGACTGTCCGCAAAACTGGGGCGAATCCATGTAGGCCGCGCCGCGATAGGTGGAAATAGAGACAACCAGAAGGTTGACGACGGTGGCCACCAGCACGATATCCAAGCCATGGCGAAAGATGCGGTCGTTAAGATCAATCTTGGGAAATTCTGCCGGAATCTGACCAGTTCTCCGGAGCCTACTGCGGCGAAGAACGACGCCTATTGGAATGAGCAGCAAGCCGGCGATGAACAGAGCCGGAAGGAGCAGGAAGAAAATGATGCCAAGGTATGGGTTCGCATTGGGCCGGCCAAGGAACTGCACGAGCCAATAGGCGATCATTGTCACGCCGGAGGCGGTGGTGATGGCGCCGCCTGCAAGACTTGTTGGGTTGTTGCCGAAGAACAGAGCCGGCCGCACCCAACCTTCACGGAATCTTTGCAACAATGGCCCCTTCGCTCTCCGCACGATCAAATCAAAGGCCCGCCTACATCCGCGAGCCGTCGTGCTCCTGCTTCATGCCACGATATTAGGCCACCGCAGCTCTTTTTTCGACATCGATGAGCTCTGTCACACGCATTTTTTGCCCATGCCGTAACTTGACGCGGAAGTGGGCTCTTTACTCACGCATGTGCTCCTGGTCGGGATTTGTGTTTTGGATCACAGCCTGCAGGATGTTCAAGATGGCAAAATCGGCAAGATGGCAAAATCGGCGAGATACCGGGTAAGGCCGTGTTGGGTAAGGAGAACGCGATTGAGCGGGTGAACTCGGCTCTCAGCTTCGGGTTTAAGGCAATTGTGCTGTATGACGCGTTCTGAGATGCGCCAGAACGTTTCAAAAAGCGAGCAGGTTCCGCTTCCTGAGTTAGTCTACTTTTGTAATTGGGCGCCTCGTGGTATGTAAGAATCTTCGCTTTCTTCAGGTGGTGACTCATGCGTGTCTCTCACTCGCGCCACTTATTCGGTCCCCGAAGCATCCTCCTGATTGCTCTGATCTTGCTGGTTTTCGCTTCTCCTTCTCGCGCCGACATTCAAAAGCATCCCGTTCTTCTCCCCGCAAACCCTGACCCTTCTAAGTGTCTCGAATGCCACAACGACAAGGCCACGGGGAAGCATGTGCACACGGCAATCTCCATGGGTTGCACCGTTTGCCACACGGTCGCCAACGTCAAAGGCGCTACCTACATCACTCTTGTTTCTCCCTCCAATCAACTCTGCGTAACGTGCCACACCCTGTCGACGGACCCCGTCCAGCATCCTCCCTACAAGGAGGGCAACTGCGTCTTCTGCCATTCTCCGCACTCGAGTGATTTCCCAGCTCAACTGCGTGCCTCAGCGCAGGATATCTGCATGGCTTGCCATGTCCGCGGTCCCATGAAGGTTGACCGCAAGGCCAACACACTCGCTCTTCCTTGGGGGACCACAATTCCGTTCAAGGAAATGGATTCCTGGTTCTACCTGAACCTCGACGAGACTCACAAGCTGAATCACCCTGTCGAAGGCCATCCGGTCTCTGGCCCCAATGTTGCTCTTGGCAAGGACGCCCCTCCCATCAGTTGCCTTAGCTGCCACGAGCCCCATCACTCCACCATCTCCAATCTCATCCTGCCAAAATTCAAGAACACCATGTCCCTCTGCATGTCATGCCACCGATTCCCAAGTTGAATTGAACCAGGTAGGCGCAGAGCGATATTCCCCGAGAAATCCAGGCAAGTGGGCTCAAGTACAACCAGAATCAGGCTTGGCAACGACATCCCGGCCAACGATTCGTGGATTTGCTATTTCAGTGGACCAAGTCCTCATCGGAATACAAGTAGCCGGATTTGGATGCAACGGTGATTGGCACAGAACGAACCAACAACTCCACGTTGTCCGCCCCTGGGCGCCGAGGTAATTTCGGTTCAAGCGCGCGGACTTCCTCGGGCGTAAACGCAGATGGCGTGCGATACACCGCCACCACAACCGTTTGCTTCCCTTGTTCGCGAAACCGGACATCAACGAGATATGCGCCATTGTGACCGGTGGCTGCCGACGCCAGAAGCTTTCGCACGGACTCGTGATACATCTGCTTGGATACCAGGCTCTGCAATTGCTCACTCAGAAATATGGCGAGCGCGCACAACACCAACACGCTCACCAGGTTTCGTTCCAACGGAGTGAGTAGACTCGTTTGAGGGCTGCCTCGGTAGCCAGAGAGCCACATCACCAAAGAGCCCGCCACCTGAATTCCGACAATGTTGGTGAACGCTAACAAGAATGCGCCAAACGCCAATGCGTATTCCCCGCGGGCAAGACAAATCGCGCTCGCCGAGACAGGCGGAACCAGCGCTGTCGCAATTGCAACGCCAACAAAGGCCACGCTGAGGCGGGGAGATATCATGGAATAAGCTCCCGCCGCTCCACCGCCGAGCGCGATTAAAAGATCCAGGAGATTGGGTGCTGTCCGTGCGTAGATTTGATCGGTCAGCGGAATATCGCGATGGATGAGCCCCAGCAGAAACGCTGTTCCGAAAACGACCAGGAAACCTCCAAGAAGGGCTGGAAGCGCCTTCCAGAGCAGCCCATTGTTCCGGTCAACAAGCCCTAGTGAGACTCCGGCAATGGGGCCGAGCAGCATCGCGATGATCATGGCGCCAATCACAACCGCTGCGCTATCTTCGAACAGTCCATAGCACGCAACAACGGTTGCGAGACCATTCATGACGATGTAGGCAGTGTCGAACTGCGAATTCGACTCGATGTTGGCTCGGATCTGATCCCGAGTGACTTTGATCCCTTGCGCTTGTTCCATTCGCTGAATAACCTCTAGCCCCTGACGGTCCACTGCTAATTTCAATCAGAATTCTAGACCAAGTATGGTCGTTGACGCTCATGGCAAGATCGAGCGAAACGGAATGGTCCACCGCGTAACAGCGCGTCCGCCATGAAATTCAGCCTAAGGCGCGAACGTCCGCAACAAGCCAAGATAGTGAACAATGTCTTCGCGTGAAAGCATTCCGACAACTCCATTTCCATCGGTTACAGGAAGTTGGTTTACCCCATCGCGCCCCATCTTTTCGAGAGCCGCCCATAGCGGGGAATCCGGAGATGTCGCCGCAAGCCGTTGGAATGGAATCATGATTTGCGATGCCTTTGTCACCAGCCATGCGGCGCGGGGAACGGTTTGAATCTCCTTGAGAGTAACGATTCCCGCGGCATCGCCGGGGCCGCCCACCACAAAGACGCGCCTGCCTTCCCGCAGGATCAGATTGTCGACGATCTCCTCAACAGTCATGTCGCCGGAGATTCGAGGAAAGTCGCGGCTCATCGCGTCCACCACCTTGTGGTCGCCGATCAGGCCTTTCATCGAACCCAGCTCAAGCTGGCTGCCGGCGGCACTCTCCAGATACCAGCCGACAAATGCAGTCCACATGCCGGAAATAACAGATCCTTTCAACGCTTGCCATACTCCGATGAAGATCAAAAGAAAGCCGAAGAACCGGCCGGTGGCCGCAGCAATGACCGTCGCACGCTGCTGCTTGCCGGTGATGCGCCACACGATGGCACGCAGGACTCGCCCTCCATCCAGGGGAAAACCCGGGATAAGGTTGAAAACCGCAAGCAGCAGATTCAGCAATGCCAGATACTTCACCAATGCGAATAATTGAGGTGAGAAAGCCAGCGATGGCCCGAGTTCCCAAAACATTGCAGCAAGCGCAAGGCTGACGAGAGGGCCGATAATCGCGATCCAGAACTCAGAAGTTGCGCTTGTGGGCTCGGTGGCAATCTGCGATACGCCGCCGAACAGAAACAGAGTAATGCGCGGAACAGGGATCCCGTAGCGCTTGGCAACCACGGCATGGCCCAGTTCATGAATCAGTACGCTCACGAACAGCATCACTGCCGTCACGCAGCCCATCAGCCAATATTCAGTGGTGCTCCAATTCGGGAACTCGACCGGATAATAGCTGACAGCCAACATCCAGCTCATGAGGCCGACGATCAGGAACCAGGAGTAGTCGAGGTCGATTGAAATTCCAAAGATTCGCCCTATCGGAATTGCATGTCGAAACATTTCTGCACCTCCATCGTCTTCACGCGGCTGCCTCAGTTCGGAGACTCAAAATCGGTTTCTCAATCCTTCAGTAACCAGGGCGCGAACTGTCCAAATGCGCGTAGCAAATCGTCATCGTCGTTGCCACAAAATCTCTTCCGCTTCGAGCGGCACGTGAGCGTTGAGATGGTAAGGAATGATGCGCGCCGTATAGTCGTTCGCCGAGCGAATTGTGGGCATCTGAGCCGAATAGATGAGCGAGCCAGTAGAATCCGCGCATGGGCCGGATGCAGTCATGACTTCAAGAACAGGCTCCCCTCCCTGTACTGAGTCAGCGTAGAGCTCGACTTTGAATTGACCCGGATCGAGCCCACACGGAAGAACGTGCGCCCGGAAGAAATGTCGATCGTCGCGTGTCTCGACTTCCAGGGCGCCAAAGCGCACGGTGCTCCAATGCTGGGCTATGCCGTGTTTCCATTCAAGCAGACTGGCGCCAACCACACAGTCGCTGTCGGCGCGCTCACGATACCCAATAGCGGCGGGAAGATAGTGCTTCACCGTGTAATCGCGAATGGCACGGCTGGCCGAGAATTCAGGAGTGAGCTGCGCCATGCTTTCGCGGATACGGCCCAACCACGCGGTTGGGAACCCCTGTCCGTCTCGCTCATAAAACTCGGGCACCACTTCAGCTTCCAGTACCGTATAAAGGGCTTCTGCCTCTGCGGCGTCCCACCGTGGGTCGTCGCCATGTTCTTTGCCGTCACCGATCGCCCATCCGACTGCGGGGGAGTAGGCTTCCGCCCACCAGCCGTCCAATTCAGAGAGGTTCAGGCCGCCATTCACCAGCACTTTCATACCACTCGTCCCGCATGCTTCCCATGGCCGGCGTGGCGTGTTAATCCAAAGATCGACACCCGCAACCAATTCCTGCGTGAGCAGCATGTCGTAATCGCATAGAAAGACAACCCGGCCGCTGACTTCAGGACGTCTGATGAAATCGTTCCACTGTTTAATCAGTGCCTGTCCCGGAAGGTCCTGAGGATGGGCCTTCCCGGCGAGAACCAATTGCACCGGACGCCGCGGATCGGATAGGAGACGAACAAGCCGCACGGGATCGTGCAACAAGAGATTTGGGCGCTTGTAGGTAGCAAAACGGCGCGCGAATCCAAGAGTCAAAACATTTTCATCGAAGGTGCTACGGACATCGGACTCTTTCATTCCCTGTGCGGCAAGTTGACGCGCATACCGCTTGCGGATGTGACCAATGAGCGATTGTCGCCCTTCGGTTCTCATTTGCCATAATTGCGCATCAGTGAGGTGGCGGATTTCGTCCTCGGGAACGCTTTCCTCGCGCCAACGCTTCTTACCACAAGCTGTGGTCCAGAGTGCATCTGCCTTTGACGAGTCCCAGGTAGGTGCATGAATGCCATTGGTCACATACCCAATCGGTACCTCTTCCTGCGGCCATCGCGGAAAGATCGGTTGGAATATTTGGCGGCTCACTTGCCCGTGTAGTTTGCTGACGCCATTGATCTGACCGCTTCCGCGGACCGCAAGGTAGGCCATGTTGAACGGCTCCAGAGCATTCCGTGGGTCGGCTCTTCCTAAGGCAAGGAGATCGTCAATCGGAATAGCGAGCTGTTCCTGTGCGTATTGACCGAGATACTTGCAGACGAGGTCAGGATTGAAGCGGTCAAATCCTGCTTCGACCGCTGTATGAGTCGTGAATAAGTTGCCCGCGCGTGTAACATTCAGGGCAAGATCGAAGGCCTTCGAATGATCCTCCATGAAGCATCGCGCCCGTTCAAGTACGGCAAACGCTGCATGGCCTTCGTTAAGATGGCAAACATCCGGCCGCAATCCTAAAGCCCGCAGCAAGCGCCAGCCGCCGATACCAAGAACGATCTCTTGTTTCAACCGCATTTCCGCATCGCCGCCATAGAGTTCACTCGTGATGCCGCGATGCGCGGGGCTATTGGCAAAGTCGTTGGTATCGAGCAGGTAGAGTCTCGTCCTTCCAACCGAAACTTCCCAGCAGCGGAGCCATATATTCGATCCTGGCAGTTGAATCTGCAACCGCAGCCACTCGCCATTCGGCTGTCGTAGCGGCCTGATGGGCAACTGGCCCGGATCATTGACCGGATAAAGAGCCTGCTGCCGGCCTTCCGAATCGAAGTCCTGGCGGAAATATCCCTGACCGTAAAGCAGGCCGACCCCGATCACAGGAGCACCCAGGTCGCTGGCCGCCTTCAACTGGTCCCCCGCCACATTGCCAAGCCCGCCTGAATAGATGGGCAGCGCTTCGCTCAGCATGAACTCCATGCTGAAGTAGGCGATCACGTTGAGCGGCGCGCTAGGGTACTTCTTTTGGAACCATCCGTCCGAGTTGTATGCCTTCCGATGTTGACGAAGCAGATCGTCAAGACGGTGACGGAATGCCGGATCTGCCGATGCAGCATTGATCTTCTCTTGAGATACAGTTTGCAGGACGACCCACGGATTCTGCGTGGCCTCCCACAGTTCGGAGTCGAGAACTTCCCACAATTCATCCGTTGCATGGTTCCAAGACCAGTGCAAGTTAAGCGCCAGCTCGTTCAGGGAGTCCGTTCCTTCAGCGTTAGATCGCGTGGTACCCGCGTTGGGATCGCTCAATGGGTCCTCCTTCATGCTGATAGCTAGGGAGCAGAGTGCGTCGCCGCGAACGCCATGCTGACGATAGCCTGAGCCTCTGCCTCAATTTGCTTCAGATGTTCATTGCCGTTGAAGCTTTCTGCGTAGATCTTGTAGATTTCCTCAGTGCCGGAAGGGCGCGCAGCGAACCACCCGTTCTCGGCAATCACCTTGACACCACCGATTGAGTTTCCATCTCCGGGCGCGTTGGTCAGAATGGCCAGGATCTTTTCGCCTGCCAGATTGGATGCCTGAATGTTCTCTTTGGTCAGCCTTTCAAGCGTCGCCTTCTGCTCGCTGTTCGCCGGTGCATCCGTTCGATCATAAAGCGGGTCGCCGAACTCTTCTGTCAGTTCCTGGTATATCTCCCCTGGGTCCTTCTTCATTGTGGCCGTGATCTCCGCTGCCAACAGCGCGGCGATAATGCCATCCTTGTCCGTTGTCCATACGGTACCGTCACGGCGGAGAAATGAGGCCCCGGCGCTTTCCTCGCCCCCAAAGCCCAAGTCTCCATGCAAAAGACCGTTCACGAAATACTTGAAGCCCACTGGAACTTCGAAGAGCTTTCTGCCGAGCTTTGCTGAGACACGATCGATCATGCCGCTACTGACCACTGTCTTGCCAACCGCCGCATCTGCTCGCCACTGAGGGCGATTGGAAAACAGATAGTGAATGCAGGCGGCCAAATAGTGATTTGGAGGTAGTAATCCCTTGCTCTTGGTCACAATGCCGTGCCGATCGTGATCTGTATCGCAGGCGAAGGCTATATCAAACTGGTCCTTCAACACGATGAGCGACTGCATCGCATATGGCGAAGATGGGTCCATCCGGATTTTGCCATCCCAATCGAGCGTCATGAACCGGAACGTAGGATCGACAACGTCGTTCACAACCTTCAGGTTCAGCCCGTAGCGCTCTGCAATCGGTTCCCAATAGTGCACGCCGGCACCACCGAGGGGATCAACTCCCAAGGCGATTCCGGACCCACGGATCGCCTCCATGTCAATGACGTTGCCCAGATCTTCCACATAAGCCGTCAAATAGTCATGCCTGTGCGTGGTGGGAGATGAAAGAGCTGAACCGAAGGTCATTCGCTGGACGCCATCGAGGTTTGACGCGAGGAACTCGTTTGCCTTCGACTCGATCCAGGTCGTGATGGCCTTCTCAGCTGGCCCTCCGTGAGGGGGATTGTACTTGAAGCCTCCGCAATCCGGGGGATTATGGGACGGTGTGACAACGATGCCGTCGCTCAGGCCCGTCCTGCGGCCGCGGTTGTAAGTGAGAATGGCATGGGAAATGACGGGCGTAGGTGTGTAATTGTCCTTCTGCGCCAGCATGACGTCAACACCGTTGGCAGCCAGGACTTCAAGTGCGCTTTTCTCGGCTGGTCGCGAAAGCCCGTGCGTATCGATCCCAAGAAAAAGCGGGCCGCTGATCCCGTGCTCGAGCCGGTACATGCAGATGGCTTGGGCAATCGCTAGAATATGCCACTCATTGAAGGATCGGTCGAAGGATACGCCCCTGTGACCTGACGTGCCGAACGCAACGCGTTCTCTAGGAACATGAGAGTCAGGCCGCTCTTGATAGTAAGCGTTGATCAGAGTCGGCAGGTCGACCAGATCAGAATTGTTCGCCGGTTGTCCGGCTCTCGGGTTGATTTTCATTTCATGCTCCATTGCGCAAGGATTCTCAATCATTGAACGGTCGCTGAACAGGCTTCCGCGAGGATAACCGAAATTGATTACTCCCTGATGACTAGATAATTCTGCCTCTTGATCTCATCACCTGATTTGACTGAACGCCACCTGTCCCAGTGCGTTACTGCGCCAGTAGCTTGCGGATAGATTGCAACTCCGCGCGGCGCTCCGCGGTCGTTCGGGGATAAGCCATCTTGAGATCCTTGAGCGTATGCAGGAGAATTCCCGAAACTATCAAGCGGGCATTTTCCTTGTCGTCGGCTGGAACGACGTACCAGGGTGCGTGGTGCGTGCTCGTCGCCCCTAGGCAATCTTCATATGCCTCCTGGTACTGCTTCCAGTACTTTCTCTCATGGATGTCCGCCAGGCTGAATTTCCAGTTGTTTTCCGGCTCGTCAATTCTCTCAAGGAATCGCTTGCGTTGTTCCTCGATGCGAGAGGTGGAGAAAGAACTTGACCGTCCGCGTGCCATTCCGGATAGAGATGACTCTCGAATTCGACGATGGAGCGGTAGCGGTCCTCCCAGGTTTTCTGTTCGTCGCGCAAATCTTCTGGAAGTCCCTGGCTGCGGAGAATCTCCGGATGCACGCGAACGACCAGCACTTCCTCGTAGTAGGATCGATTGAAGATGCCGATCTGGCCGCGCTCGGGGAGCCTGCGCGTCGTGCGCCACAGGAAGTCATGTTCCAGTTCCTCGGCGCTTGGCTGCTTGAAGCACCAGACCTGGCAGCCCTGGGGATTGACTCCGGACATGACATGCCGGATGGCCCCATCCTTCCCGGCAGCGTCCATGCCCTGGAAGATCATCAGCAACGCATGGCGGTTCGAGGCGTAATGCAGGCGTTGCAGAGAACTCAACTCAGCAACGTGCTCCTCGAGCAGTTTCTTGTATTGCTTCTTCGACCTGAAGAATGGCTTCACAGCCGTCGGCCACTCCTTCAAATCGATTTTCTTTCCCGAAGGGACTCTAAAGTCCTTTGGATCGATTCTCATCTTTTACCATCCGTTACTTCCCGCGGTGTCGAGTTTCTCATCGCGCCAATCTGTGACAGGCAGACGGACAGTTCCCCTGCTCATGTGCTGAGTTGAACCTGAGGGAAGTACCGCTAAACGGCCTGCTGCGGTCTTTCCTCAACAAAGGACGCCGGCCTGTTCAGGACTTCTCGCCGGCAAATTTGTTGTACAGCCAGGCCAGAAAGAATCCTCCCAATGCGCCGTCAACCAAAGCGTAGCCCGTTCCAACCAGGGTGTCGCCGAAGCTGCGAGCCGCATGAAAGCCGGGGTAGATGGAGCTGACAAACTCCAGAAAGCCTGAGCCGTAGGAAGGGAAGAGGAGGTGAGCCAGCGAGGCAAACGCGACCCCTCCCCCCCAAATCAGCCCAGACGCCAGTGCAAGAGCCTTCGTTGAGAGATGCATGACTATATCCTCCGAGACTTACTTCTGTAAGCGACGTACGCGGCGTATCGCTTGCTTTCGGAACTCAGGCCGAATTTCGAGCCGTGCCGGGCGAGCGATCGCTCAGAACTCGCCGCAGATGGTTCTCATGCCGCGGGTCTGACAAGCGGCGACGTTGGATCGAGCGGCTTCCTGCCCAACAATGAAGCCTTGGTCGGATCGAAGATCCGATAGGCGAGCAGCTTGATGCGATCGTTGACGAGGAACCATGCCAGAGCGTAGCCCCAAACGAAGAGAGCCCATCCCCAACCGAGGGGTGTCATGAATACCCCATAAACGGCAATCAGAGTCGCAAGAATCTGCGTGCCGAGCACCGCTATCCAAAGAACACGCGCGGGTCGAATGGACCAGAACGGGCCACGGGTACGAGTTACGAAAATGGTCAGATGTCCTGCTACCGAGAGCTTCAAGTAAATGAAGGTCTGAATGAGCGCTCGGTCGAGGTGGAATACCCGTTCGCCTAGAAAGAACAGCCCGAAAGAAGCTACGACCCCAATTGCACCCAGCACAGTAGATATTCCCAGCACAAGGCGCATATTCCAGGCCTCGGGCTTATGTTGATAGCGAACGTTATCATAGGCGATGGATAAGATCGCTCCGTCATTGAGCAGAGCGAGCATCACGATCATCACCGCGGTCACTGGATAGAAATTAAAGACCAGAATCGACAGCGTCATTAAGAACAGCACACGCAACGTCTCCGCGATACGGTAGATGGCGTAGCTATTCATCCGCTGGAAGATGCGACGGCTCTCCTTGATCGCATCGATGATGATCGACAATCCGGAGGTGAGCAGCACGATGTCGGCTGCCGCCCGCGCCGCGTCTGTGGCACCGGAGACTGCGATGCCACAGTCTGCCTTTTTCAGCGCGGGCGCATCGTTCACCCCATTGCCGGTCATTCCCACGATATGGCCCCGCTGCTGGAGCACATCGACAATATGGAACTTGTGTTCGGGGAATACCTGGGCGAACCCTTCCGCATCTTCAATGGCCTGAGCCGACTGTGCCGACTCGTGATGCTTTGTATCGCCCAAGCCGCTGGCGTCCAGGATATTCGCGCCTAGCCCAAGTTGTTTGGCTGTCTCCCGGGCGATGGCTACCTGGTCGCCCGTAACCATCTTCACGTCTACGCCCATTTCGCGTGCGCTCGCGATGGTTGCCTTGGCCTGCTCGCGCGGCGGATCGAACAAAGGCAAGACTCCGACAAACTTCCACTGGCTTTCGTCGTCTGATCGGGCTACGCCTAAGGAGCGGAAGCCACGGGCCGCGAATTCATCCGTCGCTTTTGCGACGGCCTCCTTTACCTCGCCGGCATTGGCCGACATTCCCATGATGACTTGCGGCGCTCCCTTGGCAACCTTGAAAAGTTTCCCATCCGCGGCCTTGACGGTGGCTTCGGTTCGTTTGTGCACTGGGTCAAATGGTTGGAAATGGATTACTGAATAGCCCGTCAAAGCCTGATCGCTCTTCAGGCCTCCGATCACGGCCAGATCGATGGTGTCTTTGTTTTCCGCACGCGACGCGAGCGCGGCGCAGAAAATGACTTCGTCGGCGGAGATACCGTCCACGCTGAATGGATCGCCCAACGTGAGCTTGTTTTGAGTCAGGGTTCCGGTCTTGTCCGAACACAAGACATCGACGCCCGCCAGTTCCTCGATGGCCGACAGGCGGGTAACGATTGCTTCTTTCTTCGCCAGCAGACGCGCGCCAACGGCCATCGTCACAGACAATACTGTGGGCATCGCCACCGGGATCGCAGCAACCAGAAGCACCAGCGCGAACTCCAAGGTATTGAGGATCGGATCGCGGCGGAAGAGCGCCACCATCAGGATCAAGGCAACCAGCGCGACTGCGAGAATGATCAGGTAGTCGCCGATCTTCAGTACAGCGCGCTGGAAATGGCTGACGGTCTGCGCCTCCTGAACCAGTTGGGCCGTTCGGCCGAAATATGTGTTTGGGCCGGTGCCATAGACGATTGCGTCAGCTTCGCCCTGGCGCAGGATCGATCCAGAGTAAAGCGGATCGCCGGGATTCCGCGTGACGGGCAGAGACTCGCCTGTCAACGCAGACTGATCGACCTCCACCGGGTCGCCTGCCAAGAGGCGCGCGTCGGCCGGTATGATGTCGCCGATGCGGACGCGGATGACGTCTCCAGGCACCAGCTCGCTGGCCTTCGGATTGGTCCACTTTCCGTCGCGCAGTGCGCGGGCGTTGATGGCCAGTTTGGCCTTCAGCGCGGCGATGGCGTTACCTGCCTGATGCTCTTCCCAAAACCCGACCACTGCGTTTGAACAAAGGAGAACGAGGATGATGAAAAAATCCGCCCAGTGCCGGACAAGCGCCGACAGAATGACGGCCGCTTCAATCATCCACGGAATAGGCCCCCAGAAATAGCTGAGGAACTGCAGGAAGGCGTTGACCTTCTTCTCCGCGATCTCATTGAGGCCGTACTGTGTCAGCCGTTTCTCAGCCTCGACTTGGGTGAGGCCACCGGCTGATGAAGCCAGTTTGACCAGTAAGTCTGCCATGGGAAGGGATTTGAGGTCGTCTTTACGCTCGGGCTTCGCTTGTTCTGCTTTCATAATGCCCATCCTCCGCTGGTTGTTCGCCCTGGTGCGACCTCAGTCCAGAGGAGGCCCAGCGTAACCAGCAAGGCGTTGCCAATTCATGGCGAGGTGCTTCGAACAGGAGGGAATGGACATCGCCATCCCCAGTGTCCACTCACTTTTCGGAGCAAGTATACGCCTGAAGGGAGGCGAGAATTCTAGGTCTTGGAGAAGATGTCAATGATTGCTGGATAAGCCATATTCGGAGGCTCAGCTATTCCGGAAGAGTGTATAAAACAGGACAGTTTTGTGGATTCTCCGGTGAGATTCTTAACGATTGTCGTCTCCGAGAGTGTCGGCCGGAAATGCTCCTGCGCGAAATGGGACAAAGGGTCGCGATGTCATTTATAGCGGAGGATACCGTGAGGAAACCGAGCTACACTGGAGGCGCTCAAAGGAGAACATTGAAGCAATGACACTGTTGGATGCACCGAGGTACGACTCCGCCCGTGCGAGGCGGATACGAAATATCAAGATCACGGTGTTCGTGGCGGTGGTGCTGGGCGCCTTTGGAACCTGGTGGTTCTGGAACTGGCCGGAGGAGCACCGGGTGAATACTTTTCTTGCCACGGTCGAGTCCGGGGACCAGTCGAAGGCCTATGGCATTTGGAACAACGACCCCGATTGGCAGCAACATCCGGAACGTTTCAGGACTTATGGTTTTGACCGGTTCCAGCAGGACTGGGGCACCGGCGGCCCAAACGGCCAGATACGCAGCTATAGGACCGTCCTTTCCCGGACCTGGGGCAACGGAGTTCTTATGGGAGTGGACATCAACGGCGGCAAGAAGCCGATCTTTCTGTGGGTCGATCGCAAAACAATGCAAATCAGTTTCTCTCCAGTTGAGTTGTACAGGCCCATATGGGATACCAAATGGGATTCTGCGCCTTAGGAAGGCCCCAGGATGCCGGAGATTCCAGTCCAGCTACCTCTATTCGACCGAGCCGTTGGAGAAGGTAGTAGCAGGCTACTATCTCGGCTAGATTCGCTCGATCAAACGATCTGCTTGGGGCCGGAAGAAGATGGCATCAAGGGCAGCGTCAGGGAGTTTGCCAATGGAACAAGAACAGCCCGGCAGAGTGGCATCGATTGTCGGATTCATTTTGGTCGCTGCGGGAATTTTTTCGCTCGCATACTTTGCGTCGCCAATACGTCTCATGGTTAGAGAGACCATCGGGCCAAATAGAATCAATTGGTTGCCCCCAATTCTCGGAGGGCTGTCGCTGATTTGTGGTATTGCTCTTTTGTTTTTTGTAAGTCAGAGGAATCAAAAGCGGAAGAGAGACTCTTGAGTGGCCTGCACGGATTCATTCGTGGTCAAGTTCTGATATACCCGAGCCCCTTTTGCAGCATCGCGGATCCAATTCAACCGTGTCGTGTTGGATGGGGTGGCAAAACTGTGGAACGAGAGCTGGGAATTCGGTGAGGCCGCCGATTTGATCCACGACGACCTCACCTTGAACCTTCTAGCCGTTTTGGTTGTTCTGATCGGGATGGATCGTTCGATAGCTCGAATTGCCTTTCGACCAGACGAGCATCAACAGGTCCTTTCCGTCCTTGTTCTGGTGCACTTCGTTTGCAAATTGACTTGCGGAGTCGGCCGGCTTGCGGTCGACCTCGAGGATGATGTCGCCCGGCTGGATGCCGGCGTCGTCAGCGGGGCTGGCAGGGCGAACATTCTGGACGACAACGCCGTGAACCTGGTCGGGCACGTTGAACTGCTGCCGGGATTCGGGTGTAAGATTGCTCACCGCAAGACCAAGCTTTCCGCTTTGCGGGCCGTCAGGACTGTCGTTGCTCGCCACTTCGCCATTGCCGTGGAACTGGCCCACTGTGAGGTCCAGTGTCTCCGGCTTGCCGTCGCGGATCACGCCCATGGTGATCTTCGTTCCGGGGGCCATTTCACTTACCGCAACCTGCAGGGCGCTTCCGTTCACGATCTTTTGTCCGTTGAGCTGTGAGATTACGTCGCCGGTCTTGAGGCCGCCGCGGCTCGCCGGCGAGTCTGGCGTGACCTGGGCAACGATTGCCCCGGTCGCATCCTGAAGATTGAAGAAGTGCGCATTGTCGGGCGTTACGTCATTCATCTCGATGCCGAGATAGCCGTGCTCGACCTTGCCGTTCTTGATCAGTTGTTCGGCTGTGGCACGCACAATCTGCGAAGGAATCGCGAAGCCCGCGCCGGCAAACGAACCGCTGTTGGAGATGATGAAGGTGTTGATGCCGACCAGTTCGCCATGCGCATTCACCAGCGGACCGCCGGAGTTGCCGGGATTGATGGCGGCGTCGGTCTGGATGTAGCCGCCCGGCTTGCGCGCGTCATCCGAGTAGGGATTCGGCCGGTTGACGGCGCTGACGATGCCGCGCGTAACCGAAAACTGGAAGTAGCCGAATGGGCTGCCGAAGGCAAGCACGGTCTGTCCGGGTTCCAGTTTGGTGGAGTCTCCCCAGGCAATGCGAGGGAAGGTCGGTTGCGTTCACCTTGAGCACGGCAATATCGGTCAGCTTGTCGACGCCGATGACCTTCGCGTTCAGGATGCGGCGATCGTTCAGCGTCACCTTGATCTGCGTGGCGCCATCCACCACGTGATCGTTGGTGACAATGTATCCGTCCGGCGAGATGATGATGCCGCTTCCCACGCCATGCTCAATCTGCGGCTGAGCGGGCTGCTGCAGCATCGGCCCGAAGAACTGTTGCAGGCCGGGCGGAAGCCCCTGCATCTGGCCGTCGGAAGTGTCATGCTCGCTGGACCCTCTCGAGGTGACGGCGACGTTGACGACGGCCGGGGTTACCCGCGAGGCAACCGCCTCCATGGCATGATCGAGCGAAGTGAGCGGCGAGACGCTGTTGTCGTCCATCGCCGATGCGGCGTGAACGCTGCCGTGGCCGACGAAGATTGCGGCTCCCAATGCGAACGCGCCCACAACCGCTGCGGGAGCTGCGAACTTCTTTGCGGTTGCTACTAATTGATTAGTTGTTGGGGACATGGACATTCCTTTCCTGGTTGAAGTTGCGGTTAGATTTGAACGATCAGCCAGCCGTTTGCAATCGCAACGGCGGCATACGAAGAGCGATGATCTTGGGAGACGGCGATGACCAGGCGCGGAGGCGGCTCGGCACCTTCCCAGTCAGTCAGCACGACCCACGCCTGTTGGTTGCGGAGAACCTGGTCGCGCTTCACATTCTGCTTAGCAGCGGTAATGCGCCGATGGTTCGTAGCATATGGAATTTGGGGATGTCCCTCTGGCATGACCGCCTTGACCAGGCTGGGAGAGCCATCAAATTCCTGGAGGTACATCTGGTTAGGGCTCATGGCCGGGATCGAGCGAGCCAGCGCCGTGGATGGCGCGACCGGAGCGAAGCTCACAACCTGTGGGCTGCGCGCCAGAGCAATTGCGCCGGCTAAGAAGCTGACGATCAGGCTGCCTGTCAGGATGGTCGCTTGCCGCCCGTTCATTGGCTCATGCGGCTGTCGCAGAATGCGATGCACGCGGCGCACCAGCTCCGACTGCCGCTCCCAGGCGCCAAGCACGAGCGAGAGACTGCGCCGAAGCATTGAGAATTCTGCCAGGCGGGTCAGGCAAATGGCATAGGTCTTGCGGGCGCCGGTGGAGTGCAGGACGCGGTCGTCGCAGGCAAGCTCCCGCTCCGCGCAGAGCCGGCGCTCCACCCAAAGCAGCACCGGATTCAGGGGAAAAAGCACAAGGCCGACCTTCTGAAGCAGATTGGTCCAATCGTCGCCGCGGCGCAGATGCTCCATCTCATGAAGCACCACCTGCCGCAGCTCCAGGGTAGAGAGCTTCTCGACGAGGCCCTGAGGAAGAAGGATGCGTGGCTGAAAGAACCCGAAAACACTGGGCCGCTCGACCTCCGTTGAGGTGCAAAGCTCCGCCGAACGCCCGCTTTGTCCATCTCCAGCCTTGCCATCGAGGAATGTTTGCAAGGTTGCGTCAAGGTGAATTGGGGTAGCCCGTCTTGCCAATCCGCGAATTCGAATGGCGCTCAAGATCAGTTGCACGCCCCTCCACAGAGAGAGCATCGCCCAGATGCTGGCGATAGCAACACTCCAGACCGGGTCCAAGTGGAAAGGCGGATGATGAAATGCCGTTCTCTCGGGACCCAATGCTCCGCGAGAGAAGGCAGAACATGCAGCAGGACCAGCAGCACGAAAGACGTTCGTCCAGACAACCGAACGGGCGGCTGCGCTCAGGCCAGGAAGCAATCGCAGGCAGAGAGCCACGCACGCGGCCAGAACGGCGCCTTCCCAAATCGCGGAGAACAGAACTCCCGCCGTTGCAGCGGATACAAGTGAAATCGCGTGAAGGAGCGGGTTCATCTAGAATCCTCCCGTAGCTTCGGATGGGGCTTCGTCCGGCAAATTCGCAATCGCCTCTTTCAGACGCCTCAACTCTTCGGGGCTGATTCCATCGTCGCCCAGCAGCGAGAGCAGAAGCCGCTCGCGGGAGTTGCCGAAGAACCGCTGCAGCACATGGCGAACCTCCGACCGGCTCGCCTCAAGCTCGCCGATACATGGCACTGTACAGGAATGCTCTGCCCTCCTGCCGGTGGCTGACGTAGCCCTTCGTCTCAAGAATCCGGATCGTGGTGAGGACGGATGTGTAGGCCAGTTCCGTTTCGGCTGAGGTTGCGGTCACCATGTCGGCAACTGTCGAATCCCCCCGGTCCCAAAGGACTTTCATCAGCCGGAGCTCGGCCTGGGTCAGCGTGATGGATCTCTTTGGAGGCATGGAAATCTAAGGTCTCAGGAACCCGTTCGTTGATTCTCCCTGTTCAATCAGACGTTCAACTAATCATTTAGTTGCTATTGTCACGAACTTTCTTTCGGCAGCGCTCAACCCGGATCGACATGCGCACGTGTCATTTCGGTGCAATTCCCTGGCTCTGACAGAATTGCCGCTATTCACTCAATCAAGCCGGCGATCCAGAAAGGCCACTTTCCTGATACGCGTTTCAAGTGAACAGCAGCTGGGAGCGGAATCGCTAAGAAGGGACCAGAAGGTGGATCAACGCATTTATGCAGATTCTCCGCACTGATGTGCTCCAGCCTTTCAGCGATACGATGGAAGGGGCAGCGAATGCATGCTCGGCTCCGCTGCCTGATCTGTCGGAATGCCGGCTTCGGTATGGATGGAGTTGTAGTCTTCAATAAAAAAACAAGGAAGCGTGGCCTATGAAGCCCTTTCGCAAGATCCTCTTTCCGATCGACTTTTCTGAAGCAACGACCGCCATGGTTCCATCTGTGAGAGAGATGGCCGAACGGTTCAACGCTACCGTCACCGTAGTGAACGCTTTCAATCTCGTGCGCGAATACAGCCTTGCGCCAAGCATCGAGGGCACGGGGAATTCTGAACCGGCCCCGATCCTGTATTCCCCAGCACTCCAGGAACTTCGCTATCAACGTGAGCGGTCTCTGGATGAGTTTGCCCGCACGCAATTCTCAACCGTTCGACATTCGACAACAATCGAAGACGGCGACCCCGCGTTGGTAATTCGTTGGGTAGTGCAACGCGAGAATACAGACCTGATCATGATGCCAACCAAAGGCTTGGGAAGATTCCGCAGATTGCTCTTGGGATCGGTGACCGCAAAAGTGCTCCATGACGTTACTTGCCCGGTATTGACAAGCGCACACCAGCTAGATTCGACATTGACGTCGCACGGGTCTTACCGTTCTATTCTTTGTGCCGTCGATTTGAATTCGGAAGCGGACTCGATTTTCAGGACGGCTGCCTTTCTGGCTCAAACTTACGGTGCAAAGATCTGCTTATTGCACATCGATCCGTCATCCAACGAGAATGGTCAGTCCCCGATAGCCCTGGAACTCAGGGGAGCGTTTGACAAGGCGCTAAACGCTGGCAAGGAACCTAGGGGGGGTGGCCATGAGCTCTGTCTATGTGCTCTAGGATCATCGATCCCGGAAGGAATCCGACAAATCGCAATTAAAGAGGGAGCAGACCTGGTAGTAGTTGGCCGGGGTCACGTAAAGGGGACATTCTCACAAGCCTGGTCTCATTTGTACAGGATAATCCGCGAGTCGCCGTGTCCGGTGCTCAGCGTGTGATGAACCTTCGGGTAGAAAGTTCCCAAGGGTCGAGGAACCCAAGCCTTTCGACTCGCTCAGTCGCGTGCAGTTGGCCGAACGCGGATCAAGACATTGATAGAGCCTTGGTTCCCCTAAACTTTGGACCGTGTTCAATGGAGATTGCCCATGCGTTTGAAATGCTCATTGACCGCTAATCTCAGCGCCCTTATTCTTGGCTGCCTGATCTTGACCCCGCAACTCCCGAGCCAGTCGCAAGCACAGCCAGAGACGATTGCAAGCACGCCCCAAGCCGCGGTGACGGTGAAGGGCAAAACACTGTTCACAGTGCAGGGCGTTCTTTCATTCACCGCGCAGGCCAGGGCTGCCGCTATCAGCACAAGAATAGAGAAAATATCAAAAGATGTAATGTTCAATCCTCAGTCTATTTCCGTCTCCGATGCAGAGGGTTCTTCCGACATCCTGGCCGCGGATCTGGTGGTCATGAGCGTGACCGACCAGGACGCGAAGGCTTCTGGGAAGACTCGCCAGGTGCTGGCACGCGAAGACGCACTACGCATCGCCACCGTGCTGACCGCACTTCGCAAGGAATATAGTGCCAAGAGCCTCATTTTCGGAGGAGTCTATGCCTTTCTCACTACGGCTGCTCTGGTCTTAGTCTTCCGGCTCCTAAGCATGCTCTTTCCCAAGTTCTACCGCCGGCTTGACACCTGGCGAGCCACGCGTATTCCTTCGTTGCGCATTCAACAGTTTGAACTCCTCCCCGCCGACAGAATCGCTGATTTTGCCATCGGCCTTGGGAAAGCCTTGCGGCTGGCGATCGTCCTTGTCTCCTTGTACTTTTACGTGTCACTGGTCCTGGGATTCTTCCCATGGACACAGGGCTACGCGCAAATCCTCTTTGGCTATATGCTCTCTCCCTTGAAACTCGTCGGTAATGCGGCAATAGCCTATCTTCCCAACGTATTCTTTATCGCTGTGATTGCGCTGGTCTCGTATTACATCATTAAGGCCGTGCGTATCATCTTCACCGAGATCGGGAAAGGAACGATTACGCTGCCGGATTTCTATGCGGAATGGGCGGAGCCAACCTATAAGATCGTTCGGGTGCTAATCCTAGCCCTGACCGCCATCGTCGTCTTTCCGTATCTGCCGGGATCCAAGTCGCCAGCCTTCCAGGGCATCTCCATTTTTCTTGGTGTCCTTGTCTCGCTCGGATCCACCTCGGCGGTTGCGAACGTCGTGGCTGGAGTTATCCTGACCTACATGCGCGCCTTCAAGATTGGCGACCGCGTCAAAATTGCCGATACCATCGGAGATGTCCTGGAGAAGACGCTGCTGGTGACGCGCATTCGCACCATCAAGAATGTTGAAATCACCATCGCAAACGCAATGGTGCTGAACAGCCACATCATTAACTTCAGCGCTTCGGCACAGCAGGAGGGGTTGATTCTGCATACCACCGTCACGATCGGCTACGACGCGCCTTGGCGGACCGTTCACCAACTTCTCATCGATGCGGCGCTGGCCTGCGAGAACATTCTCCAAAAGCCCAGCCCGTTTGTGTTTCAAACGGTTCTCGACGATTTCTACGTTCATTACGAAATAAACGCCTATACGGATAAGCCCAGCCGGATGGCAAAGACGTATGCCGATCTGCATCAATTGATTCAGGATAGATTCAACGAGGCAGGGGTTGAGATCATGTCCTCTCACTATTCGAATGTTCGAGATGGAAATCGCACCACTATTCCGGACAACTATTTACCCAAGGATTACAAGGCGCCTTCGTTCCGCGTTGGATTGGACAATTCTTCAGACAAAGCTACAGGCGGCAATGAGTCAAAATGACCGAAGGAGCGGCACCGCAAGCCACGCTACGCTTGCCGCCCAGATAGGAAAACGGTATGTCGGTAGTGAGCCGCAATTGGCTGGCAAATCCTTCAAACCAGAGATGGTGCGAACCCTGCATGTGCGAAGGGCGAACCATGGAGCAACCCAGCCGTGGCTCGCAGGTCACATCAATGCAAGGAGTGCCTTCGATCGGCTCAACAATGCGAATCAACTGTGTTGGACGGAAACTCCTTCCGAACTGTAGAAACCGGTGCGCGGAGTCGGTGACTTTGAAGGAGCCGGTCGCGGCGTTAAATGTTGATTCGCGGGTGTTCGTATTTGGCACGTAGCGCTGGGAGCCAGATTCGCCTCCCGCCGGACCTATTCGATAGCGGCCGCCTTCCTGACTGTCGAGGAGTGTCGAAAACACTGGCGCGGAATCGAATCGGGGAAGGCAGCACCAAACGATCTCCCCTCTGCTGTGGACCAGCGCAGAGTACTGGCAGGTCCTGATCAATCCCGATTCTTCGAGCCGCATTTTTTGCATCTGAGATCGCGACCGCTATGTTCCAATAAAAGTATGACGCGCATGGCACGATTCATACTCGCTTTGATCGTGGGCCTGGCGCTACTGACGTGGGCAGTGTCAGGCGTGGTGCAGACGACTGCGCGGGAGTGGTTTGAACGCGACGTCAACTCGCGCGCCAAGTTGGTGCTGACTGGCGCCAGGCAGTCTTTGGCGGATGCATGGTACAACCAGGCAGGCCTTGATCGGCAACTGGTTGCACTCGCTCGCGACGAGCGCGTGATGGGCGCAGCGGCCTGTGACGCTAACTTGAAGACGCAATCAAGCACACCGGGGTTTCCGGAGGAATTCAGTTGCCTAGCTGTGGGGCCGAGAGTCCGCGCCACAGAGCCGACCAGAGAGAATGCCAATCAGGAGTTTCACGAGTGGAGCACCGAAGCGACGCTGCCCACCGGTCGTGTGCAAGTGACGGCGATGCCGGTCACAGCGCAGGGGCAGCAATTGGGATTTGCGATCCTAGTTCATGATCTGAGTTATATAGACCGGCGGGAAGCCGCCGCGCAGACTTTTCTGCTCGTAGTATTTGGCATCCTTGCTGTGTTGGCCTTCGGCATACCTCTGCTGGCAGCAAAAAGGGCGCGTTCTGACTGGAGTTTGGAATTACGCAACCTTCTGCACGGAAGAGGAAAACAGAGCCGGGAATTTCAACCGATTCTGAGCGATCTGCGTGAACTGGTCGGGCACATGGCCAATGAACGCGAAGATGCTCCAGGGCTTTGGACAGCGGAAAGGCTGAAACAAACTCTGAACCGGCACTTGCATGGAGAGAAGATTGTCATTCTGGCAAACCGTGAGCCATACATTCACATCTTTGCGGCGGACGGCCGCATTGAGGTCCAGCATCCGGCAAGCGGTCTGGTAACTGCCCTCGAACCTATCATGCGCGCCTGCTCCGGCGTATGGGTCGCTCACGGAAGCGGTAGCGCAGATCGCGAAACAGTGGACCGCAACGATCATGTGCGGGTACCGCCCGACGAAGAGTCGTATCACATTCGCCGTGTTTGGCTTTCCGAGGAAGAGCAGCAGGGCCACTACTACGGCTTTTCAAACGAAGGACTGTGGCCCCTCTGCCATGTGGCGCACACACGGCCTGTCTTCCGTGCCGAGGACTGGCGGCAGTACCGCGCAGTAAACCAGAAGTTCGCTGACACAGTGTGCGGAGAAGTCGACTCCAAGGATCCGATCATCCTGGTGCAGGACTATCACTTCGCTCTGGCTCCTGCCATGATTCGCAAACGCCTGCCTGCCGCAACCGTGATTGTCTTCTGGCACATTCCCTGGCCCAACGCCGAGCGCATGGGCATCTGCCCCTGGCGCAACGAGATTCTGGAGGGGTTGTTGGGAAGCAGTATTCTCGGCTTTCATACTCAACTTCACTGCAATAATTTTCTGGATTCTGTGGATCGCTACCTCGAAACGCGCAGAGACCGAGAGCACAACGCCGTGGTAATGAAGGGTCACCGTACGCTCGTTCGCCCGTATCCGATTTCAATTGAATGGCCGGTGCGCTGGGTAGAGACGGCACCCAGCATCGAGGAATGCCGTACGCAGGTTTGGCGAGATCTAGAATTGAGGCCGAATGCGCTTCTCGGCATTGGCGTCGATCGCCTGGACTACACCAAGGGCGTCGAGGAGCGACTCCTGGCTGTAGAGAAGTTGCTCGAACGGCATTCGGAATTTCGCGGACGCTTTAGCTTCGCGCAACTTGCTGCGCCGAGCCGGACGAAGATCGAGCGATACCGGGAACTCAATGAAACGGTGGAACGCCTGGCCGAACGCATCAACCTGCGGTTCGGAACGAAAGACTACAAGCCCATCATCCTGCTTCGCTCCCACCACGAGCCCCCGGAAGTATTCCGCTTCTATCGTGCCGCGGATCTTTGCTACGTAAGCAGCCTGCATGATGGCATGAATCTGGTAGCGAAAGAGTTTGTGGCTGCGCGTACAGACCTGAAGGGTGTGCTGGTGCTTAGCGAGTTCACCGGGGCAGCGCGGGAATTGACCGAAGCGCTCATCGTAAATCCCTACGATCTGGAGAGCAGCAGTGAAGCTCTGGCCGCAGCGCTGAATATGCCAGCCGACGAACAACAGGATCGCATGAGATCGATGCGGTCTCTCTTGGTCCAATTCAATGTTTACCGCTGGGCCGGAAAGATGTTGGTGGATGCTGCGCGGTTACGCAACCAGGAGCGATTGTTAGGGCGCCTGACCGAGCGCACAGGCACAGGGACAGCGCTTTGATGATGAAATACCTTCTTTCAAGAGCCTCGCTCCCAGTCGTTACGCATTTGGCCCACGAGCAAACCCTCTGCGCCTTTGATTTCGATGGAACGTTGTCTCCAATTGTCAAGCACCCGGATCAGGCCGACATGCGCAATAGGGCCCGAAGCCTCCTGCGCCGCCTGTCATTGCTCTATCCATGCATTGTCGTCTCTGGGCGAGGCCGCGCGGACGTTCTCGGTAAACTGAGCGGTGTGAAGGTTGCCCGGGTGTTAGGCAATCATTGTGCGGAATCAGAAACAGCGCCCGTCTCGCGCCAACGGATAGAAGAATGGAAGGCCATATTAGAAAGTGAACTTCGTCTCATACCTGAAATATGGATAGAGGATAAGGGGTTCTCCCAGGCCGCACATTACCGCGAATCCCCTCACAAGGCAGAGACGCGCCGACAAATCCTCGCAGCGACTGGAAAGCTGAAGCATGTCAAGGTCTTCGGAGGCAAGCAGGTCGTGAACCTCGTGCCAGACGTGGCGCCTAATAAAGGAGACGATTTGGCCGCAGAACGCGATCGTCTGAAGTGCTCTTGGGTCCTTTTTCTGGGGGATGATGAGAATGATGAGGATGCCTTCGCCCTTGGCGGAAACATCGTACCAGTTCGCATTGGAAGGAAACGAGGCTCCCTCGCCCGCTACTATCTGCGCACACAGATGGAAATTGACGTACTCCTGGAATTGCTGGTGCGTCTGCGTGAGCCTATTGTTCCCGCATAATATATTCTGCTTACCGTTGTGGAGCCGTTGCAGTCATCTGCCGCCAGATTCATGCGAAACAGCCGGAGGCGAGAGAGAAAAAGCATGGAAATTGATTTTCAATCCGGAACACTTCTGCTTCTGATCGCCGCTGTCGTCGCCATGCTGACTAGGCGACTTCGTCTCCCTTACAGTGTCGGACTTGTTGCAGCAGGCATTATTCTCGCCTTCTTGCCATTTGCACCGCACGTCGTTCTTACCAAGGAACTCATCTTCACAGCTCTTCTCCCTCCGCTCCTTTTTGAAGCCGCTTTCTCTCTCGATTGGGTTCAGTTGCGCCGGAACCTTCCCGTCGCCGTCGTGCTGGCGACTCTCGGCGTCCTGCTCACTGCGTGCGTAACCGCGACCGGGATGCACTTTCTGGCGAATTGGCCATGGATCGACGCACTCGTGTTCGGCGCTCTCATCGCCGCGACCGACCCGGTTTCAGTCATCGCAACGCTCAAGGAAGCAAGAGTTCGCGGCCGATTAGGAGTTCTTATCGAGACGGAGAGTCTGCTAAACGATGGCACGGCGGCGGTTCTCTTTGGTGTGGCTATTGCCGTGGCCTCAGGACAGCACCTCACCTCGATGGGAATCACCTTTACGATTCTACGCACAATCGTGGGCGGCGTTCTTTGCGGTGCAGCGGTCGCACTCGTAGCGCTATTGCTTTCGGGGCGAACGGAGGATCATCTGGTGGAAATCACGTTCACGACCGTCGCCGCCTATGGTTCCTTTCTTTTCGCGGACCATTTTGGCCTCTCTGGCGTCCTTGCGACCATCACAGCAGGACTCGTCATGGGCAATCTAAAGTTGTTCAACGCCATCACCGAGCCTGGAAGAGTAGCGGTTCAAGCATTCTGGGAGTACGCTGCCTTTGTTGCAAACTCGCTGGTATTTCTGCTGATTGGAATGCACGAAGCCCACCAGAAGTTCGTGGCGATATGGCTTCCCGCAGTGATTGCGATTGTGTTGGTCACACTGGGTCGCGCGGTTGCAATCTATCCCTGCTGCCTTCTCTTCTCGCGCTCATCGCTTCGGGTCACAGCGAAGCATCAGCACATCCTTTTCTGGGGCGGATTGCGAGGAGCATTGGCGCTCGCCCTGGCCCTTGGGCTTCCAAATGAGGTTCCGCTCCGCGAAGCGATCATTACGATAAGTTTTGCGGTTGTCGCCTTTTCAGTATTCGTGCAAGGCCTGACTATGGTGCCGCTTCTTCGAAGGATGGGAGAGATCCCTCGTGAGGCGCTCCGCTCTACGAGCGACTGACATGGTCTCTATCCCCGGCGGATCATCCGGTCATTTCCGTTTCCGATTTGCTTTCCTGGCCGGTTTTCGGGGTGGAACAACGCGCCGCGCAACCAGGGAAATAGACGGCGCTCCAAGTTTGTCCTGCAGCTCTCTGGCGAGAATGTCTTCAGAAATCTTTCCGAGCTCATGGTCGCTCTGGTATCGAACAGTCAACACCGTGCCGGTTGAACTTAGCTCCAAGTCGAAATCCTGGAGAGGCGCTTCAGCGGGCCAGACGCCGGCAAGAATCGGCTGAATGCGGGTCATCACCTCGCGGCGAAAGTCTTCCAGTGACTCAGGAGCAACGGGGGCCGGTTGCGATGGCGTGGAGAATCTCTGCATCAACTCGGCCAGTTCGCTCTGGCTCGCAATGCTCGCGACCGAGAGGACAACCTTTCGCCCGCAGCGTCGTTCGATCTCGCGCTCCGCTTTTTGTATCTTGTCTTCCGGGACCACTCGAGTTGAGATCAGCCGGACCGCAACACTGTCCCGGCCCACTTCGACTTGCTGGGAAACCAGCGCTCCTGGCGGCAGCAGGCCCTTGACGACTTCCTGGACCGCGTTCCTTGCAACCGCTTCACCGGCAACCTGCATGAATGCCGTTCTCAAAGGAAGTGCTATGGCTCCAAGCAAGACGACCAGCATGAGGATTCGCCACCGGAGCTGGCCGCTGTTGATCAACGCTCGCGAAAACCGCCCACGCGATAGCGTCTGGGCGAGAGCTTCGGTCTTTCGGGAATGTTCCATCTCCGCGCGAACCTCGGGCGCGTTCATACCCGTAAGCAGAAACACAAGAAACGCGCTGGCCACGATGGCGACCAGATTGGTCAAGAAAAGCAGACCGGCCCCTCCCATGATGCGTGTGTTGGCGCCGCTTCCCAGCCCGAAGCCGATGGTGCACAGCGGAGGCATTAATGCGACTGCGATCGCCACCCCTGGCAAAGTGGTAACGGCCTCCCCTCCGCCAAAACGGCATACCGCAACGGAGCCGGCCAACCCGGAGAACAGAGCGACGCCCAGGTCGAGCAGGGTGGGGTTGGTTCTGGCCAATATCTCGCCGGTCACAGAGTGAAAAGGCAGGAGCCAGACGATCAGAGCAGAAAAACCGATCGCCAGGGATACGCTGGCGGCAAGATTCGCTATGGCTTTAACGGCGAGATAAAGATCGCCCGCGGCCAGGGCCAGTCCTGCGGCCATGATGGGTCCCATCAAGGGCGAAATGAGCATCGCGCCTATGATGACGGCCGGGCTGTTCAAGACAAGCCCCAAAGCGGCAATGCCCGCCGAGAACACGATCTCCAACCAATAGTTAAGGCTGGAAATCTCAGCAGTATCGAATATCTGAGCGTAAACCTTCGGCTTTTGCTGAGGATCGATCCTCAGCCACTGCTGCAGGCGGGTCTGCTTCGGGTCCGGGCTGCCATTTTGGGCTGCCATCATAATAGGTATCCTTCAGCTCAGCTTTTCTGTGAAGCATGACCTTAAATCCCTTCACGGGTGTGCTGCAAATCAACTCTACGACTAGCCCATGAAACGGACTTCACACAGCGAGTCGGGATCAGCACAGAGCGGCTGCGGAGCCAGTCTCCGGATTTGACATCCAAGTAGCCGAGATGCCAGGAGATCTCGTCCATGACGAAGCCATGCAGGTCTCCAACTTTGCCATCCGTTGCCCACACCTCGTACCCAGTTACGTCGAGGGCGCTGCGGAGATGGGGATCTTCTTCGGTGTTCACTGGATAGTCCGATCCGGGCGGCAAAGTCGATCCGGTGCCTAATCCACTGTCAATCCAATAAGCCAGCCAATGATAGTATTCCTCCATCGCAATCTCCTGTTGGCGGGTCACCGGCTTTTCAGTGTCGACGTCCGGACTCTTGCGCACTTGCTCTTTCGTATAGTTCACTTGAAAGGACCGGTTCGCCCAATCCGGTTGCTCAACCGCCGAAATCGACAGAACTACTTCCTGCCGGTTGAGAAAATGTCCAACATCTACGACCAGATAGCGGAGCGTCCAGGATTGATCGTCAAAGAGAAAGTTCCGGACGGTTCCTATCTCACCGTCTGTTGCGTGAACACGAGCTCCAAGCAAATCTTTCAGGACGTGTAGCATGTTCCTCCTTGGGGCGAAAGCCGGATGGTGAAGTTTCTCCCATGCTGCGCTTCTTCGGGACCGGGTTGTCTACCGGAAACTCCGGCGAAGAACTTGATCGAAAGCAGTTCCTGCGCCTTCCTCCGCCGAATGCCATTGGGCAAAGTGAAACGGGTCCGAACCCCTCGTACAGAGCGTTTGCGAGGCCACCGAAGCGACCCTAAATCCCATCCTTGCTGTGATGTAAGTTCACCCGGCAGGTAGCCCATGAAACTGACTTTATCCAGCGAGTGGGAATTAATACGGAACGGCCGAGAAGCCACTCCCCAGTTTTGACGTCCAGATAACCGAGATGCCAGGATGCCTCGTCGAGGATGAACCCTTCCAGGTGCCCAATCTCGCCGTCCGTGGCCCAAACCTGATAGTCAATCAAATTCACAACACCTCGGAGATCGGGATCTTCCTTAGTGCGTACGGGATACTTTCTGCCGGTCGGCATTGGTGCGCCAATGTCGAACTGGGTGTATACCCAATAGGCCATCTTCCCCCAGTACTCTTCCATGGCGATTTCCTGCTGGCGAGAAACCGGCTTTTCAGTATCGACATCGGGGCTATCACGCACTTGTTCTTTCGTCCAGCGGACCTGGAAAGACCCTTTCGTCCAATCGGACCGCTCAACAGCCTCGATCGGGAGAACAACGTCCCGGCGCTTATACCAGGTTCCCACCTGAACAACCAGATAGCGGACTGTCCAGGAACGGTCGTCAAAGAGAAAATTACGAATGATGCCCATTTCGCCGTCTGTTGCGAGAACGGATGCCCCTATCATTTCTTTCAGGTCGTGCAGCATACTCCTCCTTCCGTGAGCGTCCAAGGATCACAGTTGTCCAACCTCTTCCCATCTTTCCCTGGAAGTTTCTTGCGGCCCCATTCTACAGCAATCCGGATTGACATTTGTAGGCAGATCGGCCCAACAGTCCCGGTGGGGTGAGTCCACCCCTCGTTGGGCAATGGCTTTCTTGGGGCCAACAGCCTCAGTATTGCCGACCCTATGGCATTGAGAAGGGCTGATGGCCGCTCTGCGTTCGGCTGAAATCCCCCGTTACGGGTGGCCGAAATGCAGTCCCGCATTGTCCGCGTTTGATCGGCAGTGTGCCTCCGCAGGCCTACAGCGGACAGATTTCGCCTGCTCGGCGGATTTGTGGTTCTCGAGCACGAATTGCTTCAAAACCGATGCCAAGGTGGGCCGGACGGGTTCGAAGGCACCAGCCTCTCGCAATCAGTCCCCGATCCTCAACGCTGGTGCCGAATCGGGCGTAAACTGCAAATGCGCACATCAGCCTAAATTCGGACAAAAAACGCGGCCAAGAAGCAGCAGAAAAGGAAATGGGAGATGATCACTGAACTCAAATTCAAGAGAATTCTGTTTGCGACCGATTTTCTCCAGAGCTCCCGCCTCGCTCTGGACTATGCCGTGGCGTTTGCGCGCCACTTCGAAGCGACCATCATCATGCTGCATGTGGTGGAGCTATCCGACGCCGGGATTGAGGCAGAGTTGACCACGTTGCGGCCCTGCATGACGCGCCTTGACGCTGAGGAGCGGTTGGAGACGTTTGCCTCGAGCGTTCGCGAGACCAGAGTGAACATTGAGACTTACGTGAAAGATGGGTTTCCGAGTGATGGGATACTGCTGGCCGCGACCACCCATCAGGCGGATATGATTGTGCTGGGCGTTCAAGGAGTGCATCGCGGCATAGGCCACTTTCTTGTCGGATCGAACACAGAGAGGATTCTTCTGTCGGCGCCATGTCCAACGCTCACTGTTGGACCGCACACCTTGGCTGGAGTAGGCCTTGTCCTGCATCCCAAAGAGATCCTGTACTTCTCAGATTTCACTCCTGAGGCTGCTGCGGCGGCGCCCTACGCACTTTTCCTTGGTAGGGCGTACCAGGTCCCTGTGGATGTCTGTCAGCTGATACCGGAAATCGCTGAAGGGAATCCCAATCTCCGTCGGAAGCTAGCGGATGAATATTGCGAGATGATGCGTCGTGTAATCCCTGAATCACACTCTGACTGGTGTTTTCCGGCATTCCATTTGGATCATGGCATGGCGATCGACGAGATTGTGAAGCGCGCCCAGACACAGCTCGCCGCACTGATTGTCCTAGGGGTCCGAAAACAGTCGCAGTTGAGGCGACGCCTTCATACCAGCTTCGCTTATCAATTGCTCGCAAAGGCGTCATGCCCCGTTCTTACAATCCCCGACGCGTCGGTCTGTGGTGCGGAGCTAGTTCGATCGCTGGAAGGCATGATGGATTTTTCTCTTGGCAGCAACGCTGGCAGCATACAGAGCGCGTAGTCTGGCGAGAAAGACCTGAGGCCGGAACACCGCGCAAAAGACAGCAGTGTACGGGTTAGATTGTTTGACTGCCATCCCGCACGAGCAGGCTTCTTCGGCGCGATCACGATCTCTCTTTGGGGGTAATGCTCGCTTGCCACGCATTACCCAAGAGCGGTGCGCGGCGGAGAGCTATCTAACGCAGAGCCTGCTTAGAAGCGTGCTGCGCCGGATGGAAGCCTTGCCGCTGCCGGCCCGATAGGCGCGGCACCCAGGGGAAGCCAATCTGGACAATCGAGGCGAGGTGACGGGGAGGCGTCCGAAAGGGTGTTTCGAAATTGGGCGAAACGATGGCTCTTTGGTCCTCAATGCGGCCCAGTTGGGCACGCCAGGTTTCTGGCGCTGGAACGAATTCAAGAAGATGCCGAACGCACGCAACTGGGAGTATATTGGTGGGTTGCCGAGAGTGCCGAATGAAAATTCCGGTTTGTTGAAAGTGGAAGGAGAGAAAAATGAAGCCCCGATTGTCGTTCGCATATGCCCTGGTTCTCGCGATCCTTGCGGGCGCCCTTCCGATAATTCTTGCCCACGGGCAAGCCGCGCCAAAGGTGGTGCTCCAAAAGCAGTTCACGCTGACACCGTTCCCGAAACCTGCTTCGCTCATGCCGGGTGAACGTTCTTGTCCTTTTTTCTTTTGGTCAAAGGATTTCACTCCCGAGCAGAGGATCAGTTTTAATTATGTCGACAAGGCCGGGAAGACGATGAGCAATACCCCGGTACTGGCGAATGTAACGATCATCATCGATTCAAAGGACAGCGTTCCAGTCGCGACGACGGATAGCCCCCTGAGTTCGGATGATAAAGTATGGGAGATCGGTATGTCACAGAGCACGTATGATGCCAACGCGACATGCCTGGAAGGCGTGTCTGTTAAGAAAGCGCACTGATCGCGCCTGTGGGCGCGGTAAAGCGGTCGCACGAATGGGATAGCATCTCCCATCTGTGGTTTCTTAAGATTACGGCGACTCTTGGAGTTGGAGCGGTTCTTTTGAGTAGGTTGAACATCGCACTTTATACTGCTCGGCGCGCCGTTCAACGGGATACTGGCTTAAATCACACCGGCAATATAATTAACTTCAGAAGAGCGAAATCTCTCTTTCTTCGTCTCGCACGCGTTCAGCATCTGGGGCGACAGCGTGATCACTGGACAGCGCGCGAAGGCCAGCAATTTATACACGATGCCCGCGCGCGAAATGGCGGCAAAATGAGACGCCCCCTGCGCACCCAGTACGATGAAGCTGGCATTCTGAGCTCGGGCCCCATAGAGCAACTCCTCCGTGGGATCGCCGAGGGCTACCTTTGTTCGCACGTTAATGTTGCCCTTTAGCTCAACTGGAACGAGGGATGGCAGTTCGGCCTCAATCTGGCCGATTGTGCGATCGGCCAAGATGTTGTCTTTCTCTTGGGGACGAATAATTTCTTGCAGGATCAGTATCGCGTGTTGCTCGGCGGCTAGTTCCGCGCCAAAGCTTGCCACCACCCGGCGGCCCTCCTCCGTGCTGACGTCACAGAGGATGTTGCGATTTTCGGAGTCGCGGTAGGTGCTGGCGACCACATCGGGGCCAACGATGCAAACCGGCACGTTTGCGTTGCGGATGGGCAAGCCGACGCCCACGTTAATGCAGTCGCGCGGTTTTCGCACATGATTCAGGCGCAGGCTGCAGTGCTGTCGTACATCGACATCTACTGGATCATCGGGCTCGGTACGGCGCTGATGTTCTTCTTGTCATTCTTTTTGAAGCGCAACACACCTGGCGCCGGTGGCGACATCGTTGTCCATTGAACTCCTGGGCCAGGTTCACTCTGAACAGCCTGGCCTCCCCGGATCAGAGCAAGCAGGCCGGAACGGAAAGTCTCTGAGAAACTGCTGAAGCTCCGATCACAGAATATTCAATGAGAAATGGGTGTCGGTCCTGAATCCTCTTTAGGACGAAACCAGAATTACTACCGGGTGCATCGGCGTTTTTCGGGGCCGCGTGGCACCCCTCCGCGGGGTGTCACTTTGTTACTTCGGGGCAAGGTCGCCGTACCAATAAGCTGCCGTCACTCCTCCATCCATGAGGAAGTCGCTGCCGGTGATAAAGGAGCCGTCAGGACCCATGAGGAGTGCCCCAACAGTCCCTACCTCATCCGGGGTGCCGGCACGCCCGGCAGCAGAGATCTCGAGCATGCGGCGATAGCCTGGGCCGCGGGGCCCCTTCAACTCGTCGTTCGCGAGCGGCGTGATGATGATGCCGGGGCTGATCGTGTTCACCCGCGCACCACGCTTTCCCCAACGGACTGCCTCGGCCATCACACGCAGGGAGTTGCCGCGCTTCGATATCTGATAGGCGTGCAGGGAATCCTTGATTTGATCTTGCTGAAGCATGGGAAGCCTGAGTAGCTCATCAACGGGCGTGGTTGCGAGGGCGGCGTTCTGTTCGACTGAAAGCGGCCCCAGGCGATGCCCGGATTGGGATGCGATTACGATCCCGGAGCCACCGCGTGCGATGACATTGCCGAACTCCTCAAGCACAAGTGCGGTGCCGTAAAGATCAACCTTGAGGATCGTCTCCGGCGAGGCCTGGGAAGGCGAAACACCCGCTGCATGGATGACTCCCGAGACTTCGCCGAGCTTGGTGGCCGACTCGACGAGGGCATGAACCGAGGGGCGCGAGGAAACATCGACCGTAGCCGTGCTCACGTTGAAGCCGGCATCGAAAAGAACTTTTGCCGCCGCATCGGCGTTCTCTTGCCGTATATCGGCCAACAAGACATGTTTACCTGCACTGACCCGCCGCACAATTGCCTGGCCGATCGATCCTGCTCCGATGACTACGATCACATTTGTCATTTCAATCCTCGCTCTGTCTCTTCGATTGCCCTTTATGTCGCCAGGAGACTTTAGTGTTGTCGATGTCTTGTAAGAAACGCATTCATCGCCTTGATGTCGAGCACCTGGTACCGAACGGAAGTGACTACGGAGTCTTCACTCTCCGCCGGCGTCAGATTCAGATGAATGCTCACGCCGCAATTCGATGGATACATGGCGGACGAGGGCTTCATGAGGCCCGCTGTCAATTTTGCAGTGTGCTCGCCCGGCTTTGTTCCTGGCACCAGTCCAAAGGGCAACCATGCTACGCCTGACTCTGGCCTGCATTGCTCGGCATTGGAGAGAGGCACGCCGGATGCGTCGCTGAACCATCAGGTATCGCCCTTGTTGATTTCGGCGGGCGTCCAGGTTTGCTTCGTGATGAGGCCGCGCAGAATAGAGACGGTTGGTTGCTGGCCTGGGGCCAAGAAAGGCAGTTGTCCGGGAGGCAGGGCATGCACGACGGAAAAGGCTGCGGCTTTGCCATCGATGAACGTGAACACGTATGACTCTGCCTCAGTTTCGGCGACAAGATAGTGCATGTCGGGATAGGAGGTAGCCTGATTAATGTAGAACGGAGCGTTCGATACCAGTGCTGCCTTAACCTCGGTCTCGTTCATGCCAAGTGCTATATTCGCCAGCTTCACGTTCTGCGCCAGAACTAATTGAACGAATACGATCAGACCCGCGATTAAGAGTTGCGACCGCCGCTTCTTCATTGCGTATGCCTTTCTTCCCACAGCGGGTTGTGACTAACGATTCTTGGCTGACAAGGCATGTAAATCGTCCTTTACGCGTTGCGGTTCATCTTCCAGCGGTTGATTCGGGATGTCACGTACGCCGTCGAGACCATCCTTGGAGTCCGGATCGAGGGCAGCGAACACGGCATCGAGATCTTCCTGCGCCGGACCCTTGGTTGCAACCAGCTCAAAGGTTTTCCGCAACGCGTGTTCTGCAGTCAAACTGCCGACCAGAACTTCCGAAATTTGGCGACGAGCGATCACGCCATCGCTGGAGTTGCCGGCCTGGCGCGTATCGCCTTGCAGGAAGACGAGCTTATGCTCGTCGGCTTTGTTGTAGTCGAACCATCCGGGACGAACGATGGTGTACGGACATCCGCTCGCGCGTACCAGCCTTTCAGCCCGCCTCTTCCAGTCGTGAGACTCGGTGGAGCGGTTATAGGAGCCGGTCCGGTTCGTGACTCCGATTGCAGTCATCAGCGCGATGCGCGCTTTCCGCGAACCGAGCGCTGCGAGGACGTTCCGGACGCCGCCGTAATCGACTGTCTCCGAACCGACTCTCCCCGCGCCATCTGACCCGTGAGTGAAAACGATAGCGTCAATGTCTTTGACAGCAGCTTCAAGAGTGTTGAGGCGAGTCAAGTCGCCGATCGCCGCTTCCGCTTTTGCGGGAAGCCGGCGAGCCTTCTCGGCGCTGCGGACGGACGCGCGAACCGAATACCCCCGGCGAAGCGCCTCTTCAACAACCAGGCTTCCAATGCTGCCTGTGGCGCCAATCACCAATACAGTCATGGATTGATTGCTCATGATGTTGTTACCTCATCGATTGCACGCAGTCCATTCAGCGCGCGGGGATATCCGATAAATGGTAGCAACTGCGTGATGACATCGATCATCCGTGCGCGGTCATTTCCTACGTGAAGATTCGCGGAGACATGCCCTTTGACCTGCGCATCACATCCGCCGAGCGAAACCAGCATGCTCAACGTGAGCAGTTCGCGTGTTGGGATATCGATGCCGCCGCGCGCGACGTGATCGCCGAAGCAGTTGGACGATAGATAGCGTTGAATGTGCATTTGATCTCGTGGGGCGGAGGCGTAAAGCTTCTCCACTCGATCCGCGCCTATGATCTGTCCCTGGACCTCGCGGCCTTTGCCTGCACGAGTCTCGGAGGTCGTTGTGGATTGGCCAGGAAGCAGTAGCTGGATGCCGCGCTCACTAAACAACTCGTTGGTGGCGTGGATAAAGTCATAGACCTTGGCCATGCCCACATAGGGCACGGCCTGGTAGACGATCTCCTTTGCCTCAACCGGAGTGACGCCGACAATGAGCGCAGCGCCGAGCATGATGCGGTATTCGCGCAAAGCCTGGCAGGCGATCATTGACGCCAACTGTACCATCAGGCGGATGCGCGGTTCCAGGCTGCCGTGCTGCAGCACCTCGTCGAATGCGAAGTTGTCGAAGATCTCGATAAGTTCCGGGTCGGTCACAGCCAGCGTCGACGTGTGACCGGGGAAGAGCTCATCGTGGTTCTTTCGTGCCTGTTCGCTGATTGCCATTGCGATTCTCCTTGCATTTCGAGCGCCCACGAGCATACGCTCGTGCCTGTTGGGCTTTCTTGCCGATAGCTTCCGGCTCTAGCGGCCGACACGGCTTGCGAGTTGCGCGGGATAGCGGGCACCCTGCACCACAATCCCGGAAACTGCACTCTCAATCTCCGCAAGATCGCCAGCGGTCAGTTCCACCGCAGCTGCGCCGAGGTTCTCGTGCAGCCGATGCAGCTTGGTGGTTCCAGGGATGGGAACGATCCAGGGTTTCTGCGCGAGCAACCAGGCGAGAGCAATCTGTGCGTTTGTTACGCCCTTTTGTCCGGCGATCTTGCTGAGCACATCGACCAGCGCTTGGTTGGCCTTGCGGTTATCTTCATCAAAACGCGGCACCACGTTGCGGAAATCGGTCTTGTCAAAGGTGGTATTTGAGTTGATGGCTCCAGTCAAAAAACCTTTACCGAGCGGGCTGAAGGGGACGAAGCCGATCCCCAACTCTTCAAGCGTGGGCAAGATCTCTTTCTCCGGCTCGCGCCACCAGAGTGAATACTCGCTTTGCAGAGCGGCGACCGGTTGCACCACATGAGCCTGGCGGATGCTCTTCGCTCCGGCCTCCGACATGCCGAAATGTTTCACCTTACCCTGGGCAATGAGATCTTTTACGGTGCCGGCGACTTCTTCGATGGGGACATTTGGATCAATGCGATGCTGATAGAGCAGATCGATTACGTCGGTGCGCAGGCGCTTCAGTGCTGCCTCCGTCACCTCGCGGATGCGCTCCGGACGGCTGTCCATCCCCATAGCGGGCTTGCCCTCAACAAAGCCGAACTTGGTGGCGATAACGACCTTGTCCCGAAAGGGTGCGAGCGCCTCGCCAAGGAGTTCTTCGTTGAGATTGGGGCCGTACGCTTCTGCTGTGTCGAAGAAGGTTACCCCGCTGTTGTATGCTGTTCGGATGAGTTGGATTGCCTGTTCCTTCTCCATTGCCGGACCATAGCCGTAGCTCAGTCCCATGCAACCCAGGCCCAGAGCCGAAACCTCAAGGCCGCTCTTTCCCAATGTGCGCTTTTGCATTGCTTCTCCTTTTGCAAGCCTGCTAGTGTGTCGAGTTCTTCCAATCAAGCCGAGAGGTGAGCCACGAGACTCTGTTCAGGCATGAGGTTTGTGTAGTTCGGCAGATCGTTCACCAGTTCGCCGAATCTGGGAGACGAGAAAAGGTCGCTCACCGCCTGCTCATCCCGAAGCACAATCACGCTGGCAGCAACGATGTTTGAAGCTGTGCTGGTTGGGAAAAATGCCTCAATCGCCAACATGCCGAGCGGCTCGGCAATCTCTCGGGCAAGGGGGAGATGGGTGTTAACAAAGTATTCGCGGTCAAAGCGGTCCGACGCTGTGCCGCGGTATGTCACAAAGAGTGTTCTCATGAACTTTCTAGCCTCAATGCATTTCTGTGGTCTTAGAGGATTTCTTGCTGGCGCTCGTCAAGTTGTTGCTTATGCGGGGTTCGGCAAAAGCCCGGCACGCATTGCTGCAATTACTCCACCATCGATCAGAAGGTCGCTGCCGGTTACAAAGCCCGCGTCCGGCCCAAGCAAGTATGAGGCAGCTACAGCAATCTCGTCCGGCAATGCCATCCGCTTGGCTGGCGAGGCATCGATCATCGCACGGTAGATGTCGCCAATTGGCGAGTTTAGCTCGTGCTGTGCGAGGGGCGTAGCGATGATGCCAGGACTGATGGAGTTCACACGCGCCCCACGCTTGCCCCAACTGATTGCTGACGCCTGCACACGCAGATAGTTTGCGCGCTTCGAGACGATGTACGCCACCATGGAATTCGGAATAGCTTCCGGGCCGAGGAAAGGCTTAGCCAGGAGTTCATCCGCAGGCGCGAAAGCCAAATCATGCTCCTGCTCCGCAGGAAGACCCGCCGACATATGCCCCGCCATACTCGAAATGATCAGCCCGGCGCCTCCCGGAGCAATGACGCGTTCAAACTCCTCGAAGACGACAGCACTGCCATACAAGTCGACGGCAAGCACTCGATCCGGCGGAGCCATGTTGGGCGAGACCCCAGCGGTATTGACTACATTGACCACGCTTCCAAGCGCGGCCGCCGCATCGGCCAAGGCGCGAACGGATGCACGCGACGATACGTCGACCTTGAGCGATGTGACTTTGTAGCTAGCTAACTCAAGCTCCTTCACAGCAGACTCCAGCAGCATCTCATTGAAGTCTGCCAATAAGACGTGCTTGCCGAAGCCCTGACGGCGAGCGATCGCCATTCCAATACCGCCTGCGCCGATGACCACGACTCCTTCCTGCTTCATTTACGCTTCTCCTCAATGGAATGCGGCCTGCTTGGGATTCATCGCACTTAGCGGACGTCCACAATTCATGCCAGATAGCGGCGCGTTTTGTGTGGCCACTCGCCTCTACCGACATTTCGATACTAAGAGAAGCGCGTTTCGAGCGGTATCTCGATCCTGCGAAGTTATTGCCTATTCCTCCGAATTACCCTTTTTTTGTACACGCAAGGCCGACCCGGCGATACGCTGAATATGGAGAATCAAAATGCCGGTAGAAGAGGAAAATAGGGCAGAAAAGCCCCACGAGGGAAATATCGGCCCAAGCGGTGAAGGGGGCCAGGTGATTGCCCTACGGTCCGAGCTGGCCCGCAAGATCGCCGCCCATATCCAAATCGAGGGTGATCAGGTCACTCCAGTACCGGGTTTGGTCCTGTTTCGCCGGACCGCTCTGACCAGCTGCTACTCGGCCACCTACGAGCCCTCGATGATCGTCTATGGGCAGGGCCAGAAGCATGTCAATATCGGCGGCGCGATGTATGTGTGTGATGAGTCCACGCTGCAGCTCACCTCTATCGACATGCCGGTCATCAGCCAGGTGACGCAGGCGAGCCAGGCGAGGCCGATCCTGGCCCTGATCCTCAAGCTCGATATGGCCTCGGTCCGCGAAGTCCTGAGCCAAGAGGAGTTTCTGTCCGTGGACGTTTGCGCCGGTACACGCGGCATGGCTATTGGTAAGTCCACGCCGGAGTTGCTCAGCTCCTGCATAAGGCTTCTGGACTTGCTTGACACTCCGCGCGACATACCTTTCCTCGCTGGTCTGATGCAACGAGAGATCGTCTATCGGCTGCTGAGATCGTCGCTGGGTAAACATCTACGTGCCATCGCCACACTGGGCGAGCAGAGCAATCGCACAGCCCGAGCCGTTGTTTGGCTCAAAGAGAACTTCTCGAATCCGCTCCGCGTGGAGGACCTGGCCGCCGTGGCCAAGATGAGCGTATCTACATTTCATCAGCATTTCCGGACGCTTACCCAGATGAGCCCGCTGCAATATCAGAAGCGGATGCGCCTCCACATGGCGCGCGTACGCATGGTGACCGAGGGCCTGGATGCAGCCAGCGCCGCCTTCGAGGTCGGCTATGAGAGCGCCAGCCAGTTCAACCGCGAGTACCGCAGGCTTTTCGGTCTGCCGCCCATGCGCGACATCAAAGCGCGCCAACTGGTCGAAGCGGAACGAAACCAAAACTAGATCAACAGACGCAGCCAGTGGGATCACCGGTTGATTTCCGATCACGGGAAGAGGTTTGCGGGACAAAGATCGTGGGTGCGATGAGGATGCAACAAGGATTGCCAACCGCTCCTCAGGGCGCTGAAAGGAGCCTCATCCGTTCCCCCCTGATTCCAATAAGTTAGCTGCCTTCGATTTTATGTCCAAACTCGCATGTGACATCAAAGCATAAGAAGGTGCGAGCTAGAAATCTCACCCCTTAATTGGCTGGATAAGGCGACATGTTCAAGGACGGAACGAGGCTCCCGAGGGCGGGGGCCTTTGCTGTTTCTAGGATTGGTACAAGTCGATGTCTTGCCGACCCGAATGGCGAACGCAACAGCGTTTAGGGGTAGTATTCCTGCACGGACCGATGTCCCCGACTTGAGTCGGAAAATCGGACCTCCCATCTGTAAACCGACAGCGAAGTCAGGGCTGCAAAGTGGCGGCTAAACATCGTGGACGTGCTCATTGAACCGCTTCCACCGAGGCCAAGGTCGAGGACGTGATATTGGAGATGCGGTGAAGCGGTGTTGAGACTGACATCTTTAAGCAAGCCGCCAAATTCGCATCGCCCACTGAAGAACAACACCCTGCAGAGTTCTGCATGATTAGAAATCAGGCCGCCACAATCGAGCAGATTGAGCGGGCAGACAGCGTGTTTGGCGGATGAATTCTTATGCGATGGCGAGAGACTTCCGTACTTAGATTCAACTCCCGGCACCCACTCTTGCTGCGTTTCCCGGATCATGTACCAAGGATTTCTCGATTGACGAGAACAGGGCGCATGGTCAGGAGACGGTGATGACTCCCTGCTGTATGGCGACGGCGAGGGCCTCGGTGCGATCGGTAGCCTGGAGTTTCTCGAGGATATGGTTGATGTGGTTGCGCACGGTGAACTGGCTGATGAGGAGAGCGCGCGCGATCTCCTTGTTGGTAAGGCCCTTTGAGATCATGATGAGAACGTCCTGCTCGCGGGGGCTGAGACCGGCGCGGCCTTCGCGGTCGGCAATGCGGGCTGCGATGCCTTTTGGGAAGTGCATCTTTCCGCTGGCTACGGCGTTGATCGCTTCCACAATCTGCGCGCGGGTGGAGTCTTTAATTAGGTATCCGCGCGCGCCGGCTTTGGCGGTGCGATAGATCTCTTCTTCGTAGTCGAAGCTGGAGAGAATGATGACTCGCGGAGGCGATGGCAATGCCAGGATCGAGGGCAGGACATCGAGTCCGCTGATGCCGGGCATGCGCAGATCGAGCAGCACGACGTCGACCGGGTGGTTCTTGAGGAAGGCGAGCGCTTCGCGCGCGCCATCAACGCCCCCGGCGAGGCGAATGCCGCTCTCCTTGCCGAGAAGCGTTGCCAGTCCGGCACGCACTATGGGGTGATCGTCCACGATGAGGACGCGAATTCGGCTTAGCTCAGGCTGCCTTTCCATGACGCCATGACCTCATTCTTGCGATACGTGTGAGCCGCCACCACCAGGAGGCGAGCATGGATTGTTGCGACATGGCACGGACCGCGACGAATGTGCCGTTTCCGGGAGAACTGCGAATGCGCAGGCTGGCGTTGACTCCGTCGGCGCGCCGTTTCATGCCACGAATGCCGAAGCCTGCGGCTTCGCCGCTGGCAGAGAAGCCATGGCCGTCGTCGCGAACGGTTAGCTTGACGGATCTTCTTCCGTAGATCAAGCGGAGATGGATGGAATGGGGCTGGGCGTGGCGGACGGCGTTGGCGATGGCTTCCTGCCCAATGCGAAACAGCGTGTCGGCAACGCGCAGGGGGATTTGCTTCGGCTCGCCGCGGACCGACATGGTGATGGCAATGGCGCCGCCTTGCACGATGGTGTGTGCGGCCTGCTCGAGCGCTATAGCGAGGCCGGACTGCTCCAGAGCGCCGGGACGCATGGCGGCAATGTTGCGCCGGGCTTCCATGTGGCCGGAGCGCACCATGTCTACGGTCGCCTCCAGTTGCGCGCGCATGGTGGTTCCAGGGGCTACTTCGCCGCAGAGCGCCTCCAACTGGAAGCCCAGCCCGGCAAAGCTCTGCGCCAGGGTGTCGTGCATCTCGAGGGCCAGCCGCTCGCGCTCTTCGATGACTGCGCGCAAGCGTGATCGCTTGACGGACATGTAGACGAGCTGAAAGCCGAACGACAGGGTGAGAATGCCAAAGATGAGTTCAATGACATGCTGTGCGTTCCACCACGGCGGCGACTCAACCATTTCTGCATCTTCGAGAGAGCGCATGAGGAGGGCAAAGGGTATTTCATTCTGGGTGAATAAGCGGTCGGTGACACAGATTCCACGCAGGCGCAGGCGGCTGCCGATTTTGAAGCGGTGCACCGCTTCGGCCAGGCCGGGGTTCGTGGCAATGGCCACGAACGACTGATTGCCTTCCTCGAGCCAGAGCTCTTCCGATTGTCCGTTTTCATGCTGTTCGGAGACCAGCCTGCCTTCGGTCTCGACAAACTGTGCGTCGAATGCGCCGGTGGCGGCCTGCGATGCGGTGACAGCGACAGGGGGTACCGGCGTGTGCGACCAGAGCAGGCGAACATTTGCGCCGCGCAACACGGAACTGAAGTCGTGCAGGTCCGCTTCGCCGGTGACTTCGACGGCATCGCCGATCTGGACGGGCTTGATGGTGTGGGCCTGAGGAATGGCGACGCCGCCGGAGGAGTCCTGCACGTAAAGGATGGGCGAAACCAGCGTGACCACTCCATGCACGGTGACATGCGAAGCATGATCCGGGGCAAGGAGCCGGAGATTGGCAATCGGCGATGGGTGCAGGTCGGCCTGGTGATCGAGAAGCTCGCGCTGCATGGGCGCGATGTCTCTTTGAAATCCGGCAAGGTTGGTAATGTCGGGCACTGCAGGAGGCTCTTCGGGCTCTCCTGGAACCTGGTTGCCGAGCAGCGCATGGAGGTCCTGTGCGTTGGCAGGGCGCAGATTTACGCGGCGCCATACCGCGCCGGTGGAGTAGGACTGCAAACCGAAACGGCCTTCCTCGATACAGTGGGGGTCGCGTACCGATGCGATGGTTGTCTCGCCGGCATCGGTTGTGGCACTGGCGGCCAGAGTGCATTCGTAGGCGATGAACTTCAAGTGGTACCAGGTGCTTTTGTACACACCGGGGTGCACGGGAATGGCGCGAAACTCGTGCCAGCCATAATCGGCGCGACCGAGGATAAGGGTGTCGTCCAAATCGCGCAGGCCGGCAAAGTAGCCGTGATAGGAATCTACGCCGACTTCTTCCTGCGTGGCACGAACCACAAAGCCCGCGTCTCCGGTCTCGCTGAGCAGTTGAACGTCTGCCTCGACCATGTAGTTGTGCCAGCGAGGATTGCCATTCATCAGCTTTGCGCCGCGGTCGTCGGCAATGTTCTGCATGGTTCCGTTCACAACCTGCCAAGTGCCGCCAAAGGCCTGCCAACCGCCGCCGTGGGCCTGGTTGGCCGAGCTTGTGTCGAAGTTAGTCATGGAAGTTGGGGTTGGCATCGCTCCAGCGCAGATAAACGAAGCGAGCTGCGGAGCCTGCCGCCAGCAAGGCCACGGCTGCGATCCCGATCCACAGAACCCATCGAGCGTTACGCTTGCGCATCAGTGTACAACCTCATTGCTGATACCAGGCCAGGTCCAGGGTCTCTCGCACGGCAGAGGAGTCAATATTCTCGCGGGTGACTATCTGCGGTGGCACCATCACATAAGGCTGCGAGGCACCTCCTCTGATTTCTTCCGACATGAGCTTCATGGCTGCGCGCCCCATCTGGTAGGTATTTTGCATGACCACCGAATCTATGGCGCCGGAGCGGATGGGTGCGAGAATATTCTGGTCAAAACCGATCAGCGGCGTGGATCCGGTCCTATGGAACTCGGTAAGGGCATAGAAAGCTCCGCGCGTGGATCCTTCGGTGAGAGCAACGATCGCATCCACATGCGGGCCCTCGGCAAGCAGCTTCTCCGCGCCCTCCTGCTCCTGCGACACGGTGGGCAATGCCAAGCTGCGAAAGGCGACGTGAATTCCGGGGCTCTGTGTGGCCAGAATTGTCTCCAGATAGCGCGCCCGCTCCGACGTGCTCGTAAGCTGGTTGCTAATTCCCAGAATCGCAATGGACCCCTGGCCATGAAGGAGGGCACTGATACGGCTGGCCGCCATTGCGCTGCCCGCGCGTTCATCGCTCAGTACATATGCCAGATCCTTGCCGGGCTCGAGGCCAAGATCTGTTCCGACGACGACGACCGGAGTTCCATCGTCCAGAGCTTTGTGGATACTGGTGCGCAGAGGCAACGCTTCGACGGGGGAGACAATTACCCCCTTGACGCCGTTTTTGAGCGCGCGGGTAAGGATGTCGATTTGGCCCTGCACGTCGTCTTCGCGCATCGGTGCGTTCCAGTATACGTTTAACCCGTAGTCAGGGGCGGTGCGGGCCACACCAGTGTGTTCGGCCTCCCAGAGCCAGGTGCCGCAGGTGCGGGGGATAACAGCGACAGTTGGAGGCAGCCTGTGATGGAGCATCAAAGCTGCAACCACAGCGGGCAGAGCAACTACCGCACCGATCCATGCGAGGGGTCGCGGCTTGAGTAGTCTCCGAATTAAGAGATTCATTTCCATGATTTTGTCGCAGTCTTTGAAACCCCGGCAACCGGCACAACGAGCGCTCGAAGAACGGCTTCAGAACATGGTACACCTGTACCATATTCACCCGTACTTAAACTCCTTTAGTATTCGCATGTCTTTCGAGGGTACTCCCAGACACACGCGAAACTCCCCCTGAAGCAACGAGGAGAACTCGTAATGTGTGGCCTCGGCGGGATGACTACGACCAGATGGGAAAACGATTGCTGAAAAACAAGATCAGGCTACCGAGGCTGCCGGACGAGATGGTAAGTGTTTGCCGGAGCACCTGAAGACCAAGGCTAGGAGGAGACAGTGGACAAGTTCTTAGAATTCGCAGCCCCAGCATTTCGCTGGGTTTGTCGCAACATGAAAAGGGGAGGTATGCGACCAGTTCTTTTCGGCCTTTTGGCGGTTGCATTGGTGTTCCTGCCCATTTCCTGCTTCGCACAATACAGCGCCAATATCCAGGGAACCGTTCTGGATCCGAGCGGCGCCGGCGTCAACAACGCACAGATAAACCTGATCAACGCGAGCACCGGTCAGAACGTGAGCACGGTCTCGAATGCAACGGGTGGCTACAGATTTCTGAGCCTGGCTCCCGGGCAGTACGAGTTGGAAGTGCATGCGTCGGGATTTGCGAACACAAAAGTTGCGATCACCCTGGAAACAAACCAGACAATGGCGGTACCGATTACGTTGACCATCGCTTCGACCGCTACCACTGTTGCCGTCACGGGCCAGCCTCCGGTGTTGGACACGGCGGAAAGCCGTAACGAACTGACGATCGAATCCGATGCAGTTGCGGAACTACCGCTTGCCGGCCGCAGTATGATTTCTCTGGTCACCATGGCACCTGGCGTAACCGGGCTTGGCCTGGTGGCCGGAGGATCTCCGGGCTCGGCCGCAGATAACTTCTCGACGGAGACGCAGGTCGACTCCAGCGCCAACGGCCAGGGCGCCGTCGGCAATATGTACATTGTGGATGATCTGGATGTAACGAGCGCCATTCGCGCGGGCGTGCTGAACTTGACGCCGAATCCTGATTCGATTCAGGAAACCAGCATCCAGGTGAACACGTACAACGTGGAATTCGGGCGCGCCAGCTCAACCCAGATGGCGATGACCACCAAGGCTGGCGGCGACAAGTTCCACGGCAACCTGAGCGACTACTTCAATAACCAGATGCTATGGACGCACTCGCAGTTCAACGGCGGCGTGGCATTTGCGCCATTCCACAGCAACAACATGTCCGGCACCGTAGGCGGGCCGATCATTCCCCATCACCAAGCATTTTTCTTCTTCGCCATCGAACCGCTACGAGAATCGAGTTCGACGGGCAACCAGCTCGTATCCTTCGAGGATCCGCAGTTTACGAGCTGGGCGAAGACGAACTATCCGAGTACGATCGGCACCAGCCTGTTGACCACGTACCCTGCTAATGCGACCAACCCGACCCTCTCCGAAACCGCTTCGCAGTATTTTGGCGCAACGAACTGCGACAACACGGCCACCGGCGGAACACAGACCGGGAACGGAGTGCCCTGCACGTTGCCTATCTTCGACAACGGCCTGTTCAACGCCACCAGCTTCCGTAACGGTACCCAGTGGAACGCGCGCATCGACAAGAACTTCAGCAAAGACCGCGCCTACGGGAACATTTATCGCACGGTTCTACACACGGGTGGACCGGCCCTGCGGTCGGCCTTTACCACCACCTCCAACTACTACACATGGGCCTGGCAGGCGAACGAGGCGCACACCTTCTCGCCCAACACCATCAACGAGGCCATTGCCGGCGGTATGCGCGTGGAAGGTATTCAGCCCGCATCCGGCGACTTTAAGGTACCGGTGGTGAACGTAAATGGATTGGGCACGGGCTTCGGCGATGGCTTCGCTCTGGGCGACTTCATCCAGCACAACTATCACTGGCGGGATGTGCTGACGCACATTCAAGGCTCCCACACGCTGAAGGCCGGTTATGAGGGCTGGATGGGCGATGATGTGGAGCTGTTTGCGGGTCCTTACGATCTGCCGACGTTCCAATTCACCACTATGCTCGACCTGGTGCAGGACCAGCCCTATACCGAGGGCGGCGTGATGTATAACCCAGTAAGCGGCCAGCACGTGGAGTGGAACTGGAATGCGGCCGACCGGACATATGGGCTTTTCCTCGAAGACAACTGGAAGGCGCGCAAGAACCTGACCGTGAACTATGGCGTGCGCTGGGACGATTTCGGCAATCCATACTCGCGCAGCCCGCTAACCGTATTCGGAAACTTCTACATGGGCTCCGGGCAGACGATCGACCAGCAGGTCGCCAACGGCGCCGTGCATCAAACAGAACACGCGTTGAGCCGCTCCATCACAGACATCTTCAGCCCGCGCATTGGGTTTGCCTGGGACATGGCGTCCAACAGTCAATGGGTCCTTCACGGAGGTTCGGGATCTTCCATAACTGGCCTACCCAGGCCAACGAGCAGGAAGAGTACCGCGGCAACCCGCCCGGACCGATTGCACCAACGTTTTACGCGGGCACGGCACACGCGCCGGTGTGGGGCCTGGGCACAACCAACACGCCTCCGTTTGGCTTTACCTATCCGACGCTAGCCGCAACTCCACTTGATGCGCAGGGCGGACTCACCGGGTTGCAATTTGGCATTGGCGGAATTGATCCCAATCTCAGGACGCCGGTCACCGAGATATTTTTCGGCGCAACTGGAGCATCCGCTCACGCACACATTTGTGGCCAGTGTTGGATATTCCGGGGCGCACTCGCAGCGCCAGCTCTCCGGCGGCGGGCAGGTTTACAACGTGAGCTACGGTGTTGACATCAACACCTATCCGGGCGCACTGATTGCGAACTTCCCCGGCGACTTGAACTCGAATGGAGTGAATCTCAATCAAACGCGGCTGAACCAGAGCTTCGGGAGCATCTACTACACGCAGAACGATCGCCGCTCCAGCTTTGATGCCTTTATCGCCGATGTGCGCGGGCGCTTTGCCGGAACAGGGTTTGTAGACCTCTCGTACACGCGATCTGCGTCGAAGGACGACACGCAGGTCTATCCAACGTGGCAAAATCCAAGCCAGTATTTTGGACCTTCGAACTGGGATGCACCCAACCGCATATCGGCGACCGGCAACTATCAGTTCAAGGGACTCAACCACGGCGCGGGCCTGGTTGGCAATGTCACCGGCGGATGGGGATTGAGCGGCACGATTATTTCTCAATCCGGCTATCCGTTTACGGTTGCCAATTACAATCCGTTCGTTCCGGTGTGCTCGCCTTCGCCCTGCACTGCAACCAGCACGTTGGTGGGCAATAGCGGCGGTGACTACAATGGTGACGGCAATGCGTACGACTACCCCAACGTTTCGGGATACAACATTCCTCATGGCAGGAAGGACTGGCTGAAAGGCGTGATTCTTGGCCCGGACAACAGCAGCACCTCAACGAGCTCGGTCACGGTGAGCGCCCCAACCTTCGGGACAGGAGCGGAAGGCAACGAGAATTACAATGGATTCCGTGGGCCGAGCTTCTTCGAGACAAACGCCAGCCTGCTCAAGGACACCACCATCCGTGAGAGTGTGAAGCTGCAGTTCCGCTTTGACTTCTTCAACCTCTTCCACAATACAAACCTTCAACTCCCTGACGTAAACATGACGGACGGAAACTTCGCCAGGTCCACTTCGCAATACGAACCGCGCTGGATTCAAATCGGCGCAAACCTGAAATTTTAAGGGAACCGAGAATCCCCTCAGGGACTCTTGATGCTTCTTCCTGAGCAGTGGAGCGCCTCTTCAAACAGTCGCTCCACTGTTTTTTGTTCACTTCGCATTCATACGATTCCTTCCGGACACTGATGAGACCCCTCATGAAGAAATTCTCTCGGAGACGATTCCTCTCCCAAAGTGCGGCGGCAACCGGAGCTGCGCTCGCTCACAACTCTCTTTCGGCATTTTCTTCGGCTCTCAGCCAATCGGAGGTTTCCAAGATCGCTGTAACTCCCGCCATCGGCCTCTTCAAGTACAACCAGGTTGAACTTCTGGAGGGCCCCATGCGCCAGCAGTTCGACACCAATCATGAGTTCTATCTGCATCTGGACGATGACAAACTGCTCAAACCCTTTCGCCAACTTGCGGGAATGAAAGCGCCGGGAGAGGACATGGGGGGGTGGTACAGCGTGGACCCCAACTTCCATGGCCCTCCCAATCTGCACGGATTCATACCCGGACATAGCTTCGGCCAATACGTCTCGGGGCTGGCGCGCGCCTATGCGGTCACTGGCTCGAAACCGACGCAGGAAAAGGTTCAGCGGCTGGTGAAAGGGTTCGCGCCCACTGTCTGCTCGGCGTTCTACGATAACTACCACCTGCCCGCCTATACGTACGACAAGGCAAGCTGCGGGTTGATCGATGCGTATCGCTACGCGGGCGACGACGCGGCACTGGCGGTACACGCGGCAGCGACCGAAGCAGTGGTGCCGCATCTGCCGGAGAAGGCTCTGTCGCGCAGGGAGCAATATGCGCGGCCGCACAAGGACGAAGCTTACTGCTGGGACGAGACCTACACGCTGCCGGAGAATCTTTATCTTGCTTACCGGCTCAGCGGGAAGCAGCGCTATCGCGAACTGGCGGCGCGATTTACTGAGGACGATTTCTACTTCGATCCTCTCTCGCGCGGAGAGAATGTTTTGCCGGGGGAACATGCCTATAGTCATGTGAACGCTTTCAGTTCGGCGATGCAGGCTTACCTGGTGCTGGGGAATCAGAAGTATTTGCGTGCAGCGCAAAACGGCTTTGAGTTCCTACGTTCCACGCAGAGTTTCGCAACCGGGGGATGGGGTCCGGATGAGTTGTTTCGTGTTCCGGGCAGCGGAGAAATCGGCGCCAGTCTCACGAAATCGCATGCTGCATTTGAGACGCCGTGCGGGGCTTACGCGCACTTCAAGATTGGGCGCTACCTGCTTGGTGTTACCGGGGACAGCCGTTACGGCGACAGTATGGAGAGCGTTCTCTACAACACCATTCTGGGCGCAAAGCCGCTGAAGGAAGATGGAACGAGCTTCTATTATTCTGACTACAACATGCATGCAACGAAGGGCTACCATCCGGATAAGTGGCCTTGCTGCTCGGGCACCTTCCCGCAGATCACGGCCGACTATGGGATCAGTTCGTATTTTCGCGACGCAGACGGGATCTATGTGAACCTCTATGTTCCGTCCCGCCTGAAGTGGCAGCAGCACGGCGCTAACATGACCCTGACGCAGCGGACCAGCTATCCGCACAGCGCGCACACCGAGTTGGAACTGAGCTGCGACCGGGAAACCACGTTTGCGATGCGGTTGCGCATTCCTGCCTGGGCCGGTGCAAAGACAACCATCACCATCAATGGCAAGCGCGCCGATGCGGAACTGTCGCCTGGGCGTTTTGCTGCGGTTAAGCGCACCTGGAGGAATGGCGATCGCATTGCTCTGGAGTTCGATATTCCACTCATGCTGCAAACGGTGGATCCGCAGCATCCGAACCTTGTCGCACTGCAGCATGGCTCGCTGGCGCTTTTCGCGATTGCACCTGCCGAGGCACCGGTGACGCGCGCCAGCCTGCTCAACGCGCAACAATTGTCGGTTGGATCGCTCGACTGGGAAACGACGACCCCGACCGGGAAGATGGCTTTCAAGCCATTCCAGGCCATTCAGGAGGAAGAATACCGGCTCTATCAGGAAGTGATAGCCTAGAACCGCCGCCGGGGACGGCACGCGGGTTAAGCGAACTCGCTTGCTTCTTCTCTGAGAGGCGGCATAGGAGGCAGTGACACATGGGCAGTGTTCACCGGCAAGCTATCACCGTGATTCTCGCGGCTTGCCTCGTGCATGTGCTGCCTTGCTTCCTCTCGGGGCAGGCGTCTGCGGTGACGCTTTCCGGAGTCGTCGATGCTTTGCGAAGCGGCCAGAATGAGGAGGCACTTCGCCTTTCGGCAGAGTTGCTGCGCACTGAGCCGACATCAGAGAAGGCGTGGACCGTTCGAGCCGTTGCGCTGGAGCGATCGGACCGGGGCAAGGATGCGCTGGCAGCGTACCAGCACGCTCTGACTCTCGCGCCGGACTATCTGCCCGCGCTGGAAGGGGCCGCGCAACTGAGTTACAAGGCGAACTCCGCTGAGGCCCTTCCGTTGCTTCGGCGCATCGTTGCTGTGCAGCCCGCGAATCCAACCGCCCACGCGATGCTCGGCTCGCTGGAATACAGCCATACGGATTACGCTGCTGCCGCTGACGAATTCGCCGCCGCGGACGAGGCCCTTCGCGCACAACCGGATGCGCTGATGGATTACGCGCTCTGCCTTGCGCATTTGGGCCGCGCTCCCGAAGCCATTGCGCGCTTCCAACAACTGCTTGCCGTGCGCCCGGACGACACACGGGCACGCTACGATCTCGCGCTGGTCCAGTGGCGTTCAAATACTGCACCCGACGCGCTTGCTACGCTGCAGCCGTTGCTGGACTCACACACCACCAACTCACGCGTTCTGCGGCTCGCGGCCGCCCTTCATGAAGCGAACAACGAGACTCCGCAAGCCGTGGAGCTTTTGCGCGCGGCCATCGTTGCCAATCCTGACGATGCGGATAACTACGTTGATTTTGCAACCCTGTCCTTCACACATGGCTCTTATGCAGTTGGCGTGGACATGGTAAACGTGGGGCTCACACGGCTTCCCAACTCTGCCGCGCTCTACATGGCGCGCGGCGTGCTCTACGGGCAGAACGACGATTTCGACAAAGCCATGGCCGACTTTGAGCACGCCCACAAGCTCGATCCGAATTCTTCCATGGCCGCCAGCGCGGAAGGGATTGCGCAATCGCAGCGGCACAATCACGAGGCGGCACTTCAGGATTTTCGCCGCCAGGTGCGCGAGCATCCCCAGGACGCACTTGCATGGTACCTTCTGGCTGAGGCGCTCTCATGGGCTCCCCCGGACGCAAAACAAAGCGCCGCTTCAAACGCAGTGAACGAGGCGATTGCCACGGTAAAGAAATCGATCGCGCTGGACTCGAAACTGGTTGAAGCGCAGGACCTGCTCGCATCCCTAGAACTACAAGCCGATCAGCCGGAACTGGCTGCCAAAGCCTGCCGCGCGGCGCTGGCAATCAACCCCAAAGATCAACAGGCGGTGTACTCGCTCATCCTGGCGCTTCGCAAGACCGGCGCAAAGGATGAGCTCAAGAGCCTGGTCGCGAAGCTCACCGAACTACGCAAGGCCGACAACTCCGAAAACAACCGCAAGGAACGCTACGGCCAACTGGTGGAGGCTCCCTGAGAAGGGTTTCCCACGTTTGCTGAGCGCCGTTCGTACGATTTGATGCTCAGCAGGATCACGCAGAAAGACCACGGCAAGAATGCGAGCTCAGATCATTGACTGCGCGGGCTGAGAGGATCCCGATTCGAGCGAGGAAGAGAAGAATGTTGCACCGGCAAACCTTCCAACTATGCGTTATGGTTGTGGCAGTGGTAATGGTGGCGGTTTTCTGCTGGAGGGACCCCAGCAGGCCAGCCGCCGCAACAGTCCTGGTGTTCGCCCAGTCGGTGGCAAGTGTACCGACTCCCATTTCCTCGCCCCAGAGTCAGACTGCGCCTCAACCGGTTTCAATTACTGTTGACTACCCTGAAGACGGTTCAATCTTCCCTCCGGAAATTACGCCTCCAACCTTCCTGTGGCATGACGTTTCAGCCGCTGCCACTCACTGGAACCTCGACATTGCCTTCAGCGACGGCTCGGCCGGTTTGCATGCAACGTCGGCGGGGGAACGTTTGAAGATCGGTGAGATCGATCCGCGCTGTGTCTCACCCAGCAACCAGCCGCCTTCTCTCACCCCTGAACAAGGCTCCGCCCATACATGGATCCCGGATGCGGCCACCTGGGATGCGATCAAGCTTCACTCCAAAGAGCATCCTGTAACGATCACTATCTCTGGATTCCCAAGCGGCCACGCCGATGGCCCGCTCTCCCGCGGAACGGTTACCCTGACCACCTCAAAAGATCCCGTGGGCGCGCCCATCTTCTACCGCGATGTGCCTTTGATCCCCTCCAAATCGCAGACTGGAATCATTCAGCCCTTGGCCACACAGGATCTGCCCCTGCTTGCCTGGCGCCTGCGCGACATTGCGCAGCCCAGCGGCCGCCTGGTGCTGACCGGAATGCACACCTGCGCCAATTGCCACTCCTTTTCAGCCGACGGCAAGACGCTCGGCATGGATCTGGACGGGCCGAGCAACGATAAGGGCCTCTACGCGCTTACCGCCGTGAAGCCCGAGATGAGCATTCGAAACCAGGACGTCATCTCCTGGAGTTCTATCAAGGATCGCAGCTCCTCCCCGTCGAGAATTGGCTTCATGTCGCAAGTATCGCCGGACGGGAAGTATGTCCTGACCATGCTGCGCGGACAGAAGGCAGAGCTCCCCAACAGCTATTTCGTCGTCAACTTCACGGACTATCGTTTCTTACAGGTCTTCTATCCTACCCGCGGAACCCTTGCCTGGTACAACCGCGATACGGGCCAGAAGCAACAGCTTCCAGGCGCGGATGATCCGCGCTATGTGCACACGGATCCAGTATGGAGTCCCGACGGAAAGACCGTCGTGTATGCCCGTGCTGCAGCGAGGGACCCGTTAAGCCCGGGCCAGAGACTGCCCGATCATGCCAATTCGCCTGATGAAACACAGATCAGGTTCGACCTGTACCGGATACCCTTCAACAACGGCAAGGGCGGGGAAGCGGTTCCCATTGAGGGCGCTTCCAACAACGGCATGAGCAACAGCTTTCCCAAGGTCTCTCCCGATGGCCGCTGGATCGTGTTTGTGAAGGCGCGTAACGGTCTGTTAATGCGCCCTGACAGTCAGCTCTACATTGTGCCGACGACGGGCGGTGTGGCACGACGTCTTCGCTGCAACACGCCGCTGATGAACTCATGGTACAGCTTCTCGCCCAACGGCCACTGGCTCGTCTTTTCCTCCAAGAGCCGTTCCCCATACACGCAAATGTTCCTCACCCATATTGATGCGGATGGTAACTCGAGCCCTGCGATCCTGATCGACAACGCCACCGCGGCCAATCGCGCGGTCAATCTTCCCGAGTTCGTCAACATTCCTGCCGGCGGGATGGTGAAGATCGATGTGCCTGCGGCCGAGTCGTATCGCCTTGTCGACGTGGCCTCTGAACTGACCGCCAAAGGGCGGACAGAGGAGGCGATTGCGGAATGGAAGAAAGTGCTTGAACTCGACCCGGACAATGTCAAGGCACTCCTTTACACCGGCGAACTGCTGATGTGGCAAGGAAACACCTCTGCAGCAAACCGGTATTTGCAGCGCGGCCGCGAACTTGATCCGAACGCTTCGCGGACCGAGATCGATGTGGGAATGGAGTTGACCTATCGCGAGCAGTTCAACAATGCAATCGACAGTTCTGATTGCGATAGCGCCGCATCGTATGGCAAGGAGATTCTCGGCGTGGTACCTGACGATACTGAAGTAAGCAAAAGCCTTACCGGTTGCGCAGTGCGTCAGGCTCGTCAGCAAATGCGTACAGCGCTTGCCGCATCTGACTGGCAGAAGGCTCTGTCCTTCGCCAACCAATTGCTGGCACTACAACCTGGAGATGATGAAGCACGAAGAACCAAAGACCAATGCAGCCTGGCGGTTGCAGATCAGCGCTGACTGCGCAGAGCTGTCGAAGTTGAAAACCGGATTAAGAACCTTCAGAGGTGAATCAAAATGAAGAGCCGACTGTCACGACGCACCTTTCTTGCTTCCGCGGCCGCATCTGTTGTTACGCCCGCAATCGCTAGCGCGCAGCCTGCGCGAACTGGTTGGTTATCGATCTTCGCGAACGAGCCCTCGCCTGCCGCAGCCGGCCAGAGCTCGTGGACGGATGCCGGAGTGATCGATCTGTCGCATACACCGCACGCCAAACTGAAAACAGTTCCCGTTCGAGCTGTGACAATTCAAGAGGGATTCTGGTCGAAGCGCCGCACTGCCAACATAGCAGCGAGCATTCCCAGCATGCACGATGAGTTGATTGCTCACGGACGGATGGATAATTTCCTGCGCCTCACGGGAGAATCGTCTGCGCCGCAAAAAGGGCCGGTGTTTTCAGATTCAGATATCTACAAGTGGACCGAGGCGGTTGGCTTTGCCCTTCAAACGGCCGACCAGCCTGAGCTGCGCAAAACAACAGAGGCCATGATCCGCGAAGTGGTCGCGATCCAGGAGCCGGGAGGCTATCTCAATACTTACTATGTGGGCGACAGGAAGCCTTTGCGCATGGCATATGATACCCAGACGACCGGGCACGAGTTATATAACATCGGCCACATGCTGCAAGGTGCAATTGCCTATTATCGAGCCACAGGAGATAGAACGCTTCTCGATGCCGGTATCCGCTTCGTGGATCTTTTCCTGCTGCCGAATTATGGGCATGGAAAAGATCAGAAAGGGATAGTCGCCGGACACCCGGAGATAGAGATGGCGCTGGTGGAGTTATATCGCACCACAGGGAAGCGCGCGTATGTAGACCTGGCCGGTTACATCCTTCAAGGAGACGAAAGAATTCCACTCCGGCCGCAACAGATCAGTTATATGTTCTGCGGAATCCCTTTTGTTTCGCGCACGAAACTCGAAGGGCATGCCGTCCGCGCCATGTATGCCTGCTGCGGAGCAACGGACTATTACCTTGAGACCGGCGACCCATCTTACTGGAAGGCGCTCAACGTACTGTGGAAGGATCTGACCGAGCATCAACTTTACGTGAACGGCGGCGTGGGCGCGCGCGAGGCTGGCGAAGCATTCGGCGATCCATACGAACTGCCCAACGCACGCGCTTATGGCGAAAGCTGTGCGGCGATCGGGAACATGATGTGGAACTGGCGTATGCTGGCTGCCTCGGGCGAGGCGCGGTTTACGGATGTAATCGAACGAGCGCTCTACAACGGCATCAACTCCGGTATGTCGCTCGATGGCAGGACCTATTGCTACAGGAATCCGCTTGCGTTCGATCCCTCCGGCAACTCTGCCGATCGCCACGCACCGGAAGGCAATATTCGCAATCCCTGGTACGACACAACTTGCTGTCCTCCCAACCTGGAGCGCACCTTTGCTTCGCTGCCCGGCTACTTCTATAGCACCGCCGCCGACGGAATCTATGTCCATTTGTACGATAACTCGGAAATGAATTGGCGGCTCGAGGATGGAAGTGCAGTGCGTGTGCGACAGGAGACCGGATATCCATGGAATGGCGATGTGAAGTTGACAGTAAGTCCTGCGTCTCCGTGTGAGTTTGCGGTTTATGTACGCATCCCTGGATGGTCTGAAAAGAGCGTGGTCAAGGTCAACGGGAAGGAGGAAAGTGGTGGACGGGCCGGTCAGTATCTGCCCATTCGCCGTCGCTGGACTAGTGGAGATACGATTGAGTTGTCCTTCGATATGGCGGTCCATTTGCTGAAGGCGAACCCCGCGGTCAACGAAGATCGTGGCAGGGTTGCATTCCAACGCGGCCCCATCGTCTTTTGCATGGAACGCCCGGATCAGTTGGTCAACGAGCAAGAAGCAGCCCTGAGCGATTACGCCATCGACCTGAATTCGACCACATCCGAGCGGTTCGAGCCGGGGCTCCTCGGTGGAGTGGTGGTGCTGGATCATCCTGGATCGATCAGCCGCCCGCCGGAGAATCTAGGATTGTATTATTCGGCGTCTGAAGCCGTGTCTGCCGAAGAGCGCACAACCACTGTAAAACTGATTCCGTATTATGCATGGGCGAACCGAGGCCCTGCAGCCATGCAGGTTTGGATTCCATACCAGGAAAGCGTTTAAAGTGCGCAAGCGTTCGTGATGAATGCGAATTCCTAGATTGGCGTCATGGGAACTTGGCCGGGACAAGACTTGGTAACAGAGTTTCCTGTTAGGAGTCATCATCTGTCCGGCCTATCGGAGGGGACAGCGATTTAAAGTGAACTCCCGCACCTCGACGGTGCTTCAATAGCAAGAATTTAGGTCGCTGAAGTTATGTGACGGGGAATATGTAAGTTGCGGCCTCAAATCTGTATTCGCCGTAATCTCACAGGTCCTAAGGAATCTCTGCGCAGGTGCGTGGTTTTGTAACGAGAACTCGAAAACAGACGGATGCTTGATTGTGAAGCAGTTGTTAGTCAGAAAATGCATGGTCCTGCTTGAACTTCTCATCTCTGCGAGGGCATCATTCGGCCCCAATAGATGCTTCGGTTTTTGCGGGTCAGCCGATTGCGGCGTTGGTAAAGGTTCACAAGCGCGAATGTCGCACAAAGCCACTGGAGGCTAATCCGGATGCCCCGGTAGCGAACCGGGATAAATCCGAAGACATGCTTCAGGATGCGGAAAGCATGCTTGACTTTGGTCTTACACGGGATCTGGCTGTGTTCTTGCATTTGGATTGCTCAGCCACATCGTCCTTGTATTCGGTCCGGCGGCAAGTCATGGCCGGTGCCTTCGGCGCGGTCTGATGCATCTCCAGATTGCGTTCGCCGCTGGAGTTCTTCGTTGATTTGGGCGCATGAATAATCGTCGCGTCCACGATGGTGCCGTGCAGGCATCCCTTTATGTATTTTCGCCCATATCAAGGCATGCCGCATCGCCCTCCATTCGCACCAGTGTCCGGTATCGATCCGCTGGCCTGAACCAGGGGCAGAAGCCTCACTAATAAGGGGGGCCGGAAACCGAGAGGGAACTGGAGCCGAGCGCTGGTCGCTTTAGGCCCTCCTGCTTCTGCCGGGGGATGGTGGCTTCGGCATGTGAAACGGGCGATTTTTCGTTTTTGTGTGATTCGACCCCAAAAAGTGAGTAGCACGTTTATCAAAATGGTATGATGACTATAATTGTGTTGCGACAAACTGGAGTTCGTGGATGGGAGCCTTGTCAACAAAACCGGAAGTGAGACTGTCCCCTCAGGACTCCTCGCTCAAGGGGCTTCTCAGCATATTTGACGACTCGGCGAACCATCTCCGCGGCAAGGTTATCGGCATCTACGGGATCCTTTTCACTTTCAATGCTTTGGCGTGGATTTGGGCTATAGTTGCCTTCCGGCATTATCCGGTGCTGCTGGGTACCGCACTTCTCGCTTATAGTTTTGGGTTGCGCCATGCTGTCGATGCCGACCATATCGCAGCCATCGACAACGTAACACGCAAGCTGATGCAGCAAGGCAAACGCCCTGTCGCCGTAGGACTCCTTTTTTCACTCGGTCATTCGACAATCGTCGTGTTGGGATCGGTGGCCATTGCGGCAACGGCCATGGCACTGCAACATCGCATGGATGCGGCCCGCGCCATTGGGGGGGTGATCGGAACCCTTGTATCGGCGATGTTTCTGTTCGCCATTGCAATCGCCAACCTGATCGTGCTGCGCTCAATATATTGTGCTTTCGTGCGCGTACGCGGCGGTGCGCCCTACGTTGACGAGGACTTTGATCTTTTGCTGGCGGACCGAGGCTTCCTTTCCCGACTCTTCCGGCCCATGTTCGATCTGATTACGCGCAGTTGGCATATGTATCCACTGGGCTTTCTGTTTGGTTTGGGCTTCGATACCGCAACGGAGATCGGGTTGCTTGGCATCTCGGCGGCAGAGGCCTCAAAGGGCCTGTCGCTGTGGTCTATTCTGGTTTTTCCAGTGCTCTTCGCCGCCGGTATGTCTTTGATTGACACCACTGACAACATTCTCATGCTTGGCGCCTACGGGTGGGCTTTCGTCAAACCTGTGCGCAAGCTCTACTACAACCTGACCATTACGTCAGTGTCGGTTCTGGTGGCCCTTGTGGTGGGCGGCATTGAGGCTCTCGGGCTGCTTGCGGATCAGTTCCATTTGAAGGGAATGATCTGGACCCAGGTGCAAATGCTGAATGACAACTTTGGTGTGCTTGGCTACTGCATCGTCGGGTTGTTCGCGTTGAGCTGGGTGGTTTCTCTGATTATCTATAAATGGCAGCGCCTGGACGAGATTGAAGTTCAACCCTGACAGCCGCCATTCTTCACCTCGCCAAAAGGGGTGTGCCCGGGTGCCCGGCATTCCTATCCGCATCGCGCATTGGAAGCCGCTCTACTCAGTTCGCACTGGCTTACAATCAGGAGTTGTCACAGGGGGTGTGTATGGGCGTTCTCAGCAGGATTGGCGTGGCGCTGGATTCGGATCTTCTCGGGCAATTCGACAAGTGGATGGCAAAGAGCGGCTATACGAACCGTTCTGAAGCCTTTCGCGATCTGATTCGCGAACGCCTGGTGGATGAGCGAACGTCGGCTCCCAATGCCATCGTGGTGGGAACCGTCACTCTGATCTATGACCACCATGCTCACGGAGTGGGCGAGAAGCTGACCCAGTTACAGCACGAACATCACGGTCTGGTCGTTTCCACGAGCCACGCCCACCTGGATCACGACTCCTGCCTTGAAGTGCTCATAGTGCATGGGAAGTCGTCAGCGGTGGAAGAGTTTGGCAGCAAACTCATCGCGCTGAAAGGTGTACAACATGGACGCCTGGTCAAGACGGTTCCGGTGCAGGCGCTGGAGCCACCTGCAGTGAAAGGACACAAGCATCCGCACAAACATTGAGCCGCTGCTGACCTCAAGGGCCTTCGGTTTTTCCGAACCGATATGTCAAAGTCACGCTGGCGTAGGAGGGGATGCGAACTCCGACGACCTCGTTGACGGGATTGGCGTAAACCAACTTGGAGTTGGGGTCCATTCCAAGGCCGCCGGGCGTATAGACTCTGAACGGCGTGGTGACGATCGGTTCACCTCCAATTTGCGGGCATTCAAGGCTTGGATAGTAGCCGCAGGCAAAGTTCTCCGTTGTCTGACCTGTCCAACCACTTGCGACCATCATATTGAGCCCCAATTGAAGGCGTCCATCGAGGAAGGGCCGCGCAAGAGCCAGCCGGAATTCTTTGTTCGGTACGCCAGTGCAATAGTCATTGAGCGCGTTTTGATCGCCGCTCAGGAAGCCCTGTTCATTGCAGCCGTTGCCCACTACCTTCCGTCCCACGTACTCGAATTCGGACTTCACCTCGACATGCAGAGGCAGTTTGCGATAGACGGCAGTGATATCTCCGACCAGCCGCGGCGCCTCGGGGATGATGGAGAAGCTGCTTCCCGGAACTCCGGTGTCTGGATACGTGTTGGTGAGCCGCGCATCAGCCTGCTCAAAGGTTGCCTCCACCGATCCGCTGGCAAAGCCCTGCCGCACGGTTGCCGCGAGATAGCGAATGCGCCCCGGTCCCAGCGGGAATTCCAATCCCTGGTCCGAATCGATCTTGCCGTACTCGGCGTTTTGCGTCTCATGCCCCAGGGTCAGCTTCACATCTGTCCGGTGTAAGGTCTTGGTTGCCACTAACTGATACTCGCGTGCCCGCTCCACGGGCAGCATGGATGTCGGCCCGTTGAATTGAGCTCCCGCTCTGGGATCCTCGGTGAAGAACGACTTACCGAAGCTGACGGAGATGGCGGGCGCGAGGTGTACCTCGCCCGGTTGGTAAGTGACTGTGACCTTCGGGCTTTCCACAGGAACCCATTTGTTCCATGAACTTTCCGGTGTGATCAGATTTTGCTCGTTCATCCGGACTTCGTCTTGCCGCCAGCCGAGGTAATAGCTCACATGCTTGGCGAGATCGCCCTGTACGGCGATATAGGGCGTGACCGGAGCGATGGTTACGTTCGCGGCGATGATCTTGATGAAAGGTCCGTAATCATAAGGGCTGGTGGGATCGTAGAAGTTGTAGTGATCCAGATCGTCCCTCCGCGGGGCCTCGCGCTCGTAATCTGTCCCCGCAAAAAGGGTCAATGTCTTTTTCAGGTGGTTGATGTAAGCAATGCTGGCGCCGCTCACGGTGCGGAATTCACTTTGCCGGATCAGGCCAAGTCCGAAGTCTGAAAATAGCGAGAGATTATAGGAGCGAAAGAAGCCGGAGAAGGAGAGGTCTTGATTTTCGCGAAGCTTCCAGGAGTCGTTTGCAGCAAGCAGTGCGGTGTGCGTCTGGTCTTTCTGGCGCATATCGATCGTGTCCGGGTTTGGCACCGTCCAGCCAGCGGCGGTATCGGCAGAGTTGAATCCGTAAATGGGCCGCAGGCCTGCGACATTGCCAAGACCGTAGTATGCGATGCTGACGATAGTAAGCGTATTATTGCCGATCCGATAGGTACGCCCGCCGTTGAACTTGAATTGTTTGCGGTGCTCAAGGCGGTCCATGAATCCGTTTCCGTACGATCCTTCGACCGCCATCCAGGAGTTCTCGGAGGGGCTGATGCCGGCGGTGACGGTGGCGTCTCGTAAGTCGGTGATCAAGCTGAGAAACGGCGGCAGGTGGGAGCGGAGGCCGTAGATTGCAGCGAGGTTGAGGGCGTGGTTCCCTTCACGGACGTTGAAGGCGCCACCATCGACTTGTACGCTTTCAATCGAGTCGGCGACGAAGATGTTGGGATCGGTGTAGCCGTTCCCGTGAGCGTTGGCAGAAAGATTATTGGGCACCAGATAGCTACCGACCTGAATGAACATGGCAATCGGTTCGCCGTGGTCTCCTGCGACCCCGGGCGCGAAGTACTGGGGCGCCTTGATGCCACTTGAAGCGGTCTCAATCGGATAGCCTGGGATGGAAATGGGCGCCCCGGGACGCCCGGGGTTGGCATCGAGGAGGTCCTCGGTGGCAAGGACCTTCACGGCAGGGTCCGGCGAGAGGACGTCGCCTCCGTTGCGATCGGCTGTGACCGTCACGGATTCTTCGCGCGTCGCCAGGGCATCCATATGGATTTCCATGATCGGGTTGGACCCCGCAACAAGATGGATAGGGCGGCTCATCGTGCGAAAGCCCTCTGCGTGCACGCGAATGACAGCGTGTCCAGTTACATTTGGTTCGGCCATAAACTGCCCGTCCGCACTGGAAACTGCCTTCACCACAATGCGGTTCGAGGCCACAATCTCGATTGCCGCATTGGGCAGAGCAATGCCTTGCGGATCGACGACACGACCTTTCACGAATATCTCCTCGCCATGAAATAGGCAGGGCGTGAGAAAGAGGATGAATAAAGGCAGATTCTTGAAGAACATGCGCGGAAACTCCCAAGGAAAAGGACGATAAGAGGGCACCCCAGCGAGAATCTGCGCCGCAGGGTCTATTCCCTGAGTGCGCTCCGAGACAAAAGCTGAATGTGTATCTAGAAGAGAATTATTGCACGGGTAGCACGAAAATGATACTTGTATGTAGAGTACATTTTCTAAAATCGTATGCTGCATGGGGCGGACCCTTTGGCTGCTGGCCGGAGACTCTGATGTGCCAAAATCTGCCGCTTCTCTAAAGCACAACAGCCACAAGCCTGCTTGCGGCGGTCGCTCAAATCTTCCGCCAGACAGCGGAACCGCGTCCACTCGGTCTCTAGCTGGTCTGCTAGCATGGTCGAACGGTTGGCCCTGAGATTCGTGAACTGGGGCTGCAACGTGAACGCCCTGGTTATGGCCGGTCAAGCAACCAGCCGCTCAGTTTCCTGTGCAGGCTCAAGTTGCGAAGAGCCTTACCCATTGAGCTGGTCGTCGCTCATCAGGGTGTCACCTCAATGCCTGATTGGCTGTGCAACTCTCTCACATTGAGCAATAACTGAGAGCTAATCGCCAAAGGGCGAATTGAGGAAGGCATTCTTGCCCAGCTCTTTTCGCTTTGCTGGAGAGTCAGATGTTCTTGTATTTGCATGTTCATGCGATCATTCGAGAATCCGGGAACGCGCCGGAGGTCATTGGTCGATAGCATTTGTGGTTCTATTTCAGAAGATGGGCATTGCGCAGAATTCTGCGCACTTTCTTGGGTGAAATCGATAGCTTCTGGGCCACTCTGGATACCTTGCGCTCTTCGCGCATCCATACTTTTGGAATGACAATTTCAGCGAATTCTTCGGTAACCTGCTGAAATGTCTTTTCGCCGGTCAGGCCGTCAGACCAGGAGCGCAACGTCTCGTCAATGCCGATGGTGCGAAGAATGCGCGACTTTAGAACGAGGAGTTCCTTAGAGAGATGATCGCGATCGTCGGGCCGGAGCAATTCGCCAGCCAGGGCAGCAAATTGCTTTGCCACCTCCCACTGCTGGAAGAACTCGTTGGCCGCAGTTGAGGCACGGGCAATGTAGGCACCCGCCAATAACCTCTTGTTCTGGGTTTGCTGGGCTAAAGCGATAGCCTCATCGGCATACTGCGCGGCCATGCTTGCGTGGCTGGCAATGTCCTCAGCCTCTCCAACCTGCTCTTCCACCTGCTTGTTCTTGATGGCCACTTGAAGGGTCCTGGCGCGCGCCATGAGAATGTGATCGTGCTTTCTTTGACCGAGATGAAAGGCTTTCAGTGCTTCGTCTGATGCACGATCGATATCGTCACGGTCGAGGTGGAGATGACCCGCATTTACGAGGACCGCGCCGGTGCCGCTTTGGTGGTGATTGAGCGAGTAAATCTCCCGTGCGCGATCGAGTAGATCGATTGCCTCAGAGCAAATCTTTAGATAACGGTCATGATGAATTCCGCGGGCGCGACCTTCTTTTGCCAAATGGCTCAGGTCGATGGCGATGAGACGTTTGACATAGGCGGCGTTGACGAGTGCGCGCGCCAGGTTGGGATGATTGGGAAAACCGCTGGAGTAGAGTGCGATCGCACGCTGAAAGTGCTCGAGAGCCTTGGCATATTCGCCAGATCGGCGAACAAATCTTCCCCGGGCCGATTCGATGTTGCCAAGAGAGAGTGCGTGGCCCGTGGGCGCCAACTCCACCTCGGCCTCATCCAGAAGACGAACGGCGTCTTTTCTACGGCCTCTCTGAAACTGCAGCCAACTCTCGTGAATTTTGATGACCGCAATGAGCTTTGGGGCAGCCATTTCCTGCGCAATGCGCTTGGCCTCGACAATGTAGAGCATCGCCAACTCATACTCACCCTTCTGCCGGTGTGCGCGCCCTTTCCAATAGTGCGCCATCAGGATCAATCTCGGCTCCAGGATTTCAGGTTGCAAAACAAGGACGTGTTCCAGAATGGCGATGGCAGTAGTTGCATCCTCGGTTGCAAAGGCAACAAAGGATTCAACCATACGGAGTTGAAGGAAGTCAGACAATTTCATTTCTGAGCGGCGGACGGAGGTGAAGCGTTCTAACAGTTCTTCAAGCAGACGGTGATCGCGGAAGCCCAGGTCAACCCATTGCGCGAGGGAGAGAAGAAACGGCACCGCGTAGGGTTCCTGAGGCGTGAGGGAGTCTAGCGCTTTTGCAGCGCGTTCGAGCATTCGGAAGCCATCGTTGACGTTTCTGTCCACAAGTGCGGAGTTGAGTCTGCGCAGCAGTGTCAGGGAGAGGGTCATGGCTGCCGATTGTACGCCGGACAGTCCAAAACGGACAATGGAGTTTGTCCTGATGGAAGAAGAGACAGCGCCGGAATGAGAAAGATATCAGAGCTTTTGCTTACTGGAAGAGGTTACACTCGGAGGCATGTGCGAAGGTGTTTTGCTGACATCGTCCGATTTGGACTAGTCAATGGTGAGATGGCTAGCGGCAAGCGCAGCCTGCAAACAGAGATAAGATCAGCCAAATTGAATTGGACACGGTGCCTGCGTGGACGACCGAGTTGAGTTCCACGCTGGTGCAAGCAAACGCGATTGCGCAGCAGGATGCGGATGTGCCAGAGAATGGGAGGGCAGGGAACTGGATTGTGCCTGTGGGAACAAATGTTCTTTGCCACCGTCCAACTGCCGCATATGCGCGCATCTCCTTTGCTTTGCCATCGATTTTCGCGATCTTGCATGCAACGTGATTGTTTTCATGGGGTTGGAAGGAAAAGGCGCGGTGCCACCTTGGGAGTGGCTTAGTGGTACATAGCATCCCGGCGGAGTCAGCGCAAATGCCGTCACAACGATTGTGCGCTTGATGGGTGAATTCCTCGCAAACCGAAGAGATTATATTGGGGAAGGTGACCGGATCACGTGCCTTGCGGCTGTCCGGGAAAGCCTGGCAGCAGGGCATGCAGAGCTGCGCGCAACCCGGACACATCTTGCTCAAAGCTGTGGTCCGCAATGATGCGAAGACTTTCTGCTCCCATGACGAGGGCTTTGTTCTGGTCTGTGAGGACGGTGCGCAGACTCACGGCCAGGGCGGCGACATTGCCGGCGGGGACGACGAATCCATTGATGCCGGGATGCACGAGATTCTTCTGGCAGCCGACCTGGTCGCTGACGACGACCGGCCTTCCGGCATTCATGACTTCGTTGACAGACAGGCCCCAGGGTTCATCCACGGAGGCAAGAACAAAGACGTTGCAGAGGTCATAGAAGCGGGGAAGTTCCGACTGGTTGCGGAAGCCGAGGAAACGGATGTTGCCAGCCGAGGCTTCTTTGGCGCGGGTTTCGAGCGTAGAGCGCTCTTCGCCATCGCCGACAATCAGCAGGTAGGGCTTGGGTTCTCCGTGCCAAGTCTCTGAGAGTTTCAGGCAGGCTTCCAACAGATCGCCGCATCGTTTGCGGGGAATGAGCTTTCCCGCAAACAGAATGATGGGCCTAGCGGGGTCGAGTCCGAGCGAGGCGCGGAATTGTTCTCGCGTCTTTGCCGCGTTTGCACATTCCTGCTGGAAGTAGGCGTTGTCGACAGCGTAACAGCAAGGGAAGATGGGTAGATCTTCGCCGAAGTTGTGCTTCCAGTACGCTGTATTCTCGTCGCCGATGGATAAAACGGCAGAGACTCTTGGTTTCAACCAGGTAAAAAACTGCCGTTTGATGGCTAGCTTCAATCGGGAGCGTACACGATCGTGCAGGGTGGACTCAGCACGAAGGAGGACGGGAACTCCGAAGGAACTGGCGACGCGGATTGCCTGCAGATTAGTGAGGTAGTTATAGCCATGCACCCAGACCGCATCGAACCAGCCATCGCGGAGCCTTTTTTTGATTCCGTAGTTGAGCGGTCCCAAAGACCCGAAAGGCCAACCGCTCATTGCGCCGTGGAGGACAGGAAGAAACTCGGAGTTGTAGGCATCGAGTAAGGGTGTGTCCCATTGCACATGAACACCAAAACCATGGTCGCGATAACCGCGTACCGAAATATCGGAGCTGAAGAGAACATTCAGATCGATGTCCGGTTCAGCAGCAATTCTTCGCAAGAGGGGCGCCTGATATTGGATGGGATGGGTGACGAAATAGGCGAGGCGCAGTTTGCGGTGCTGCGAAAAGAGGACTGGCTGGCGGGATTGTGCGTGCTTCACAATCGCTCTCCTCGATCAACGCAGCTGAAGTGTGCCTGTTTGTTGACAGGCGCCGAAGGCAGTGGGCTGCATGCTTGAGAAGTATAGCAGCGGGCTTCAATCCAGAGCGTAATCGGGGACGGCAATTGCCTGGGTTGCAGCGGCGGTTTCGCGGATCGCCCATCCAGCGATTAACAGGCTCGGCGCGGGAACACTTGCCAGGGCGCTTAGTTGGCCGAGCGTCGTGTGCCGCACCTGCTGGCTGTGCTGTGCAGCGTGCGAGATGACGGCACAGGGGAAGTCGGGTGGAAGACCCTGCTGGAGCCATTCCTCGGCAAGCAAATGCAGGTCGCGGCCGGGCATGTACACGACCCGCGTGGCGTCTTCGAGTTCCGGCAATGGCGCATGGTTGTGCGACTGCGCGTGGTGACCGGTGGAAAAGATGACATTCGAAGCGCTGTTGCGGTCCGTGAGAGAGCAGCCGATAGCGGCGGCGGCGACAAAGGCTGCTGTAATGCCGGGGACGACTTGGAATGGAACTTGCGCCTCGTTCAACGCGGCCATCTCTTCCGCGGCGCGGCCGAAGATGAGCGGATCGCCGCTCTTGAGGCGCAGCACGTGTCGATGGGCGCGCGCGTAGCCGATCATGAGGGCGTTGATCTGGTCCTGCGTGATGGTCCTTATTCCGCAGCGCTTGCCGACGTTAAGGATTTCCGCGGTGGGCGGGGCAAGCTGGAGAATCGCATGAGGCACGAGGTCGTCGTGGAGGATGACATCGGCGGACTGGATGAGACGCAGGGCTTTGACGGTAAGCAGATCGGGGTCGCCAGGTCCGGCGCCAACAAGGGAGACTGTTCCGCGGATTTCCGCGATTGGGGTGAGAGCCATCCGGCGCGACGGGCAGGATGTGGACTCGCAGAGCTGACGCTGGGCGAGTTGGTGGAGGAGAGATTTGCGAGCCTCGCTGCGCGGATGAATATCAAGAACCTCGCGGCGGAGCTGTCCGAGATTCTGAAGCCATTCGCCGAGGTCTCCGGGCAACTGAGCATCGATCTCACGGCGCAGGAGCTTGGCAAAGGCGGGGCTTTCACCGCTGGTGGAGATGGCGATTTGCAAGTTGCCGCGACTGACCACCGAGCCGAAGAAGAAATCGCAGTTGGGGATGTCGTCGACACTGTTGCAGGGGATGTTGCGGTGCACGCACCCCTGATAAACGGCAGCGTTCACGGCAGGTACGTTGGTGGCGGCGATCACCAGGAAGTTGCCTTCGAGGTCTTCGAGTTTGAAGGGGCGCTGAATCCACTGCAGTTTGCCTTCGGAGGCTAATTGCCGCACCTCGGGCAGCGCGTCGGGGGCGACAACACGCAAATTGAGTCCGGTTTTGAGCAGGCTGCCGATCTTGTCCAGAGCGACATTTCCCGCGCCTACCAGGAGGCAGTTGCGGCCAGCGAGTTTGAGGAAGATGGGTAGCAGGCTCATGAATTGGACCTCAATCTGCGACGCCGTGAGGCACGGGGCCGGCCGGCAGATCGCGCTCGACGGCGGCTAGAACCTCACCGGCCAGGCAGGCGCGGAGTTCGTCGTTGGAGTGGCGGCTGAACCAGGCGCGCAGGTTCTCGCCGGGGGCGCGGTCGGCCAGGTACTCACGCAGCAGGCGCTCGATGGCCTCGGGTACGAGCGGCGCAGGGCAGCGGTAGCCCACTGGACGAGCGACGGCTGCATGTTGGCCGACCGCGCCGCCGAGACAGAAGTAGTACGCATCGGTGAGCTGCCCCTCGTGTTTGATCTTCTTGCCTTCAATGCCGATGTCGGCCACCCAGTGCTGGCCGCAGCCGTTGGGGCAGCCTGTCACGTTCAGCTTGAGCTCCTGATCGAAGCCGGGGAGACGCTCTTCGAGTTCATCGACAAGCCAGCGGGTAAAGCCCTTGGTCTCGGTGATAGCCAGCTTGCAGAACTCCGTGCCGGTGCAGGCAATGGCGCCGCGCCAGAAAGAAGAACCTTCGACGTTGAGGCCGATCCTCCCCAGTTCGCGAACCAGTTCGGCGGTCTTCTTGTAAGGAATATCGATGAAGAGCAGGTTTTGCGCGACGGTGGTGCGCAACTCTCCGCTGCCGAAGCGCTCCGCCAGCTCCGCAGCGGCCAGCAACTGGTCGCCGGAGAGACGGCCGCGAAGAACCGAAGCGCCCACCGAGCTCAAACCAGGCTGGCGCTGCAAATGAACGCCGGCGTGGTCGCGAAAGATGTCGCTGGGCGCCTGTTCGGGCGCGCCGGGCAAAAGCGTGAAGTCGAGCCGCGACTGGAGTTCGGCCAGGAAGCTCTCGGCCGTCCAGCCTTCACGCAGGAAGAGGTACTTTAGACGCGCGCGTTCGCGGCTTTCGCGCAGCCCCTGCTGCTCACGGAATATCTCGGTGACTGCACGGACGACAGGAATGGCCTGCTCAGGAAGGATGAAGGCGTCAATGCGGACCGCGATGTGCGGCTCTCGCGAGAGCCCGCCACCCACGCGCAGCGAATAGCCGACCTGGCCACTGTACTCCACGGCGGTGAGACCGATGTCATTGATCTCTGGATTGCTGCACCAGGACGGGCAGCCGGTGACAGAGATTTTGAATTTGCGAGGGAGGTTGTAGAATTCCGGATTGGCCGTGAGGAGTTGGGCGATCTCGCGAGCCAGCGGCGAGGCATCGATCAGCTCGTCGTGAGCGACTCCGGCAAGAGGGCAGCCGGTCACGTTGCGCACAACGTCGCCGCAGGCGCCTTTTGGGGAGAGCCCGACTGCATCGAGCGCGTCAACCACCTCAGGCAATGACTCGATGGTGAGCCAGTGGAGCTGGATAGCCTGGCGCACGGTGATGTCGGCCAGGTTGCGGGCGTGCTTCTTTGTGAGCTGGGCGATAACGCGCAGCTGGCCGGCGGAAAGGATGCCGTTGGGGATGCCGATGCGCATCATGAAGTAATCGGAGGTGATGCCCTCGCCGCCCTTACCACCGGTGGCGCCCACGCCGTCACCCTGGGTATAGATGCCCCACCACTTGAAGTAGAGGCCTGCCCACTCAGGAAGCACACTGGAGCGGCCAGCACGCGCAAAGGCGCGCACTTCGTCAAACGCTTCCCACGGGTTCTTTTCGCGTTTCAGACGTTCGGAGCGCTGCGCCTTTGTCTCTTTTACTACAATGGTTTCCGCCATATTCTCCTTTATCGCAATAAACAGAAAGCCCGCGGCAGCTGGGCTGCATCGCGGGCTTCTGGAACCTTGGAACTCGATCGGAATTTCAGACCCAGGTCACCTGCGCGCGCGAGGCCGCGTCGAAAGGCGACAACAAGTCATGAGTTCCATAACTGGATGATACCGGCAGTGCGTGTAAAAGACAAATACAAGTGATGCGATGGAAGGCACATGACGCCAGACGGAGGACGGTATATCCTTGCGTTTCAACGGATGAGGGCAAGGAGAGAGGGATGAATCGGCGAAAATTTCTGGCCGGTGGGGCGAGCGCGGCTGGAGCAGCGCTCTGGGTTTCAAGGCAGAGTGTGGTGCTGGCGGGAAGAAACAGCACTCTTGAGATGCCGGCAAATACGGCAAGGCGCGGCAATCCGCGCAACGATCCGGGACTGCATCGCTTCGGGCTCAATTACACGCCTTCGCACAACTGGTGGTTTTGCTGGAACGAATGGAACACGGATCCGATCAAGCGGGATCTGGACGCGATTGCAGAACTTGGGGCGGACCATTTGCGCCTTATGCTGATCTGGCCCTTTTTTCAGCCTAACCTAACCTGGGTGAGCGGAGCGCACCTGGAGCGATTGAGCGAGTTGCTTACGCTGATGGGAGAGCGCAGGCTGGACGCGCTTGTGACGGTGTTTACGGGCCAGCTGAGCGGCTGGATGTTTCTTCCGCCGTTTAACAAGCCGGATCCGGCGATGTATGCCGATGGCGAGATTTGGAAGGCGCAGGAACTGCTGATTCGGGAACTGTCGCGGACGATCAACAGGCACGAGAACATCATCGGATTTGACTTTGGCAACGAGATGAATACCTGCTGGCGGTCCGAGACGGCTGTTGGCAATGTGTGGATGGAGAAGATGTTTGCGCTCATGGAGTCCGCCTGCCCGGAGGGCTTGCACGTAAACGGGGTGGACGAGCAGCCATGGTTCACGGCCGATACATTTTCGGCACGGTTGCTGGCGTCAGCGCGGTTTCCAGTGATTCATGCGTATCCGTATTGGTCGGGTGCGCTGAAGTATGGTGGGCCGATGGATCCGCCAAGCACCAGGATCATTGCGTCTTTTGCGGCATTGGTTCGATCGTATGCAGGTAGTACAAAGAAGCCGGTGTGGGCCGGAGAGTTCAACACCTGCATCGAGCAACTGGATGAGCGTCAACAGGCCATCTGGCTGGAGACCGCAGTGATGGCCGGTATTGACGAAGGTGTGAGCTGGTTTACTTACTGGGATAGCCACGATGTGGACAGGAAATTCGCGTTCAACTCGCTGGAGTACAGCTTGGGCGTGCTGACAAACGACGGGCGGGTGAAGGAGCAAGGCCGCATCTTCAAGCGGCTGGCGGATGCTTATCGAGGCAAGGCGGTGAGGTTCCCAACTACCGTTCTGCCAGCTCCTCCTGCGGGAGCCAGCGCAGAAGGTACCTGGAAATGGCTGCTGGATTATCTTGCGTGGAAGCCAAAGGGCGTTTAAAACAGGGCTGAGCCGCGTTATGCCGAAGCGGAAGTCAGGCTTGCTACCTGTTCATTTACCTGGAGTTCGGCAAGGATCAGTTCGACGGCCTTTGCGGCAGCCTCTTCAGCGCCTGGAGACAAGCTCATGCGGATGGGCTGATGCGGATCGATGGTGATGGCGTAGAGAATAATCTCATGATGCCCGCCCTGAATGTAAAAGACGTCGAGCAGATCCTTCATGCATACGTCATGGGCGGTCAGCGTGGGGGGATAGTCGAGCGAATAGCGCGGCGTGGTGCGGGAGACGGTCCCTTCCGGGTTTTCGTCCGCGGCTGCATCCACAATGAGGATGCGGCCGGCGCTCTGCAAGGGCTCCAGCAACGTGAAGGCGCCGGTACCACCGTCGAGACACTCAACATTGGCGGGGAGGGTTTTCTTTTCCAGGGCATTCACGACGTAAACGCCAATGCCTTCATCGCCCATCAGGATGTTGCCGAGGCCGAGCACCAGCGTCTTGTTTTTTGAGTCTTCAGTCAAAGCGGCACCTTTCAAAGAATTCTATTCCCTATTGTACGCAGGGCACGACCGAAGCCGTGCCCTGACAAGTTCAAGCCGCTCAGTTTAAAAGAGCAAAAGCGATTAGTCGTGATTCTCGGGAGTCCTCTGGCGATCGAATTTCCATCCGCCGATGATCGAGGATACCGTGCCGCGTCCTTCAATGTAGTCGTGATAGAAGGCAAGGTAGACGTGGATGACGACGAACGTGACGAAGAACCACAGGAATAGGTGATGCCAGAAGCGGACGCCGAATTCGCCGCCGAGCATGGGAACGATCCAAGTGAACATCCTTGGCAGCCAGGAGTTGCTCATGCTGGAGTACAGAGCGAAGCCAGTGATGGTCTGCGCAACAAAGGCGAGGAACGTGCCGAAGTAGATGAGGCCAGCCAGCGCATTGTGCCCGGTGGAGATGGGGCCGTGGAGCTTGGTTTCGAGGACATCGGCCATGACCACGTCGACAATTTCCTTCTGTTGCGAGCGCTTGAGTGGAAAGAAGGCGGCCCAGCTGGAATACTTGTTGCCGACGAAGCCCCAGTAGAGCCGCGCCAGGAAGTTGAACACGTAGATGAACGCGGCCAGAAAATGAATGAAGCGGACCCAGCCGAACCAGTACTGCTGATAAGCCTCAGCAGCATAGAACATGCGTATGGGAGCTCCGATCATGTAGCCGGTGACGCACAGCGCCACCAAGGCTACCGCGTTGATCCAATGGTAGACGCGAACTGGCAGTTCCCAGACATAGATCCGCCGATAATCAACCGGATGCGGGCGCGCCGCCGGTACCAACTTGCCTGCACCAATCACTGGAGCACTCATAGCGTCACTCGAAGGAAATCTGGCTGAGGTGCCGTCCCTGCGGATCGTACAGATGTACGGCGCAGGCCAGGCACGGGTCAAAGGAATGGATGGTGCGGATAATCTCGACAGGTTGGTCGAGTTTCGCCACCGGGGTGCCGATCAACGACGCTTCGAAGGAGGAATGCTGCCCCTTAGCGTCGCGCGGAGAGCCGTTCCAGGTGGTTGGGACCACGAGTTGGTAGTTGGCGATGGCGCCGTCGTGGATCTTGATGTAGTGCGCCAGTGCGCCACGAGGAGCTTCAGTCAGTCCAACGCCTTCCGCATCCTTGGGCCAACTCTTTGGTTCCCAGAATTCGCCGTTGAAGGTGGAAACCTCGTTGATCTTCACGCGGTCCATTAACTGGCCGAAGTACTCCTTGAGCCAGTTCATGGCCAGCGCCGCATCCAGACCGCGCGCCGCGGTGCGGCCAAGCGTGGAGAACAGCGCCGCAACCGGCACGTTGAGCTTACCAAGCGTGTCCTTGACCAGATCCTGCACGTCGGTCCGGCCAGAAGCATAAGCGACGATCAGCCTCGAAAGGGGACCGACCTCCATAGCTTGATCCTTCCAGCGCGGAGTCTTCAGGAAGGAATATTTCTGGTGGCCTTCGAGGGTTTCAAAGGGCGGCTTGGGGCCCGTGTAGTTGAGCTTTGTTTCGCCCTCCCAGGGATGCAGGCCGACATTATCGCCACCGTCGTAGGTGTACCAGGAACTCGCGATATATTCCTTGATCTCCTGAGAGTCGGTCGCGTTGACAGGATGCACGGTGGAGAGGTCGCGGTTGAGCACCACGCCGCGGGGATACTTGAAGGCCTCAGGTTTGCTGTAGCCCTGCGTGGGAAACTCTCCGTAGCAGAGGTAGTTCTTCAAGCCGCCGCCCCACTGCGCCCAGTCCTTGTAGAAGGAGGCCACGGCCAGCAGGTCGGGAATGTAGACCTGGTTGATGAATTCATCCGCCTGGCTGATGAGCCTCGCGACCAGATTGAGCCTTTCGCCGTTGATGGCGGCCACTTCATTCATGTTGATGGAGCAGGGAACTCCGCCCACGAGGTAGTTCGGATGCGGATTCTTGCCGCCGAAGACGGCATGGATCTTGACGATTTCCTTTTGCCATTGGAGGGCATCAAGGTAGTGCGCCACGGCGATCAGATTGACCTCGGGCGGCAGCTTGTAGGCCGGATGACCCCAATAACCGTTGGCGAAGATGCCCAGGCCGCTGGCGGCGAAGGCCTTGATCTTGTCCTGCACCTCAGAGAAATATGCAGGCGTGTTCTTGTCCCACTTGGAGAACGAACTGGCCAGTTCCGCAGCCTTTTTAGGGTCGGCCTTCAGTGCATTGACGATGTCTACCCAGTCCAACGCATGCAGGTGATAGAAGTGAATCACGTGGTCCTGCACATACTGCGTGGTCATCATGATGTTGCGGATCAACTCGGCGGTGGGCGGAACGGTGATTCCAAGCGCACTTTCCACGGCGCGCACGCTGGTGAGTGCATGCACGGTGGTGCATACGCCGCAAACACGCTCGGTAATGGCCCAGGCGTCACGGGGATCACGGCCGATGAGAATCTTCTCCAGGCCGCGCACCATGGTGCCAGAGCTGAACGCGTCTGTAATGACGCCGTTTTCCACCACTGCTTCAACCCGCAGGTGGCCTTCTATACGAGTTACCGGATCGACGACTACGCGTGTCATAGCCCCTCACAACTCCTTTTGATCGTCAGCGTGCACTTCCGCGATTACGGGCCGCTTGCGAATGTTGGTCACCACGGCGTGCGCGGCGACGCCGGCGAGCGTGGCAACTCCCACTACGGTGCCGACCGTGTCAGCCGTGCTCTCGATACCGAACCCCGGGAACGAGGGCAGGTGCTGATAGAACGGCCCATTGTCCCAGAAGCCGGCTTCGCTGCAGCCAATGCAGTTGTGGCCTGACTGAATGGGATAGCTGGTGCCTTCATTCCACTTGACCACCGAGCAGGCGTTGTACGTGACCGGACCCTTGCAGCCCATCTTGTACAGGCAGTAGCCCTTGCGCGCGCCGTCGTCGTCCCATGATTCGACGAACAGGCCGGCATCGTAGTTGGGGCGGCGATAGCAGGTATCGTGAACGCGGCGGCCGTAAAACTCCTTGGGGCGGCCCTGGCTGTCGAGTGCGGGAACCTGTCCAAGCACCAGAAGGTGGGTGACAACGCCCATCATCACGTCGGCGATGGGCGGGCAACCGGGCACATTGATGACTGGCTTGTCTACCAACTTGTAAATCGGCGTAGCGCCGGTCGGATTGGGCTTGGCGGCCTGCACGCAGCCGTTTGAGGCGCAACTGCCCCAGGCGACAATCGCGGCGGCATCCTTGGCGACCGTCTGCAGGATCGACTCAGCGGTCTTTCCGCCGATCATGCAATAGACGCCGTCATCACCGGTGGGTACAGCACCCTCGACCAAAACGATGTACTTGCCCTTGTTCTTCTCAATCGTGTCGCTCAGGCACTTTTCCGCCTGAAAGCCTGAGGCGGCCATCAGCGTTTCGGTATAGTTCAGATCCAGGACATCGAGCAGCGCATCCACCACGATGGGGTGGGAAGCGCGGATGAACGACTCGCTGCAGCAGGTGCACTCCTGAAAGTGCATCCACACTACGGCCGGTTTTTCCTTCTTTTCAAAGGCGGAAACGACTTGGGCAACGCCTGATTGACCAAAGCCGGCCACGGTTGCGGCTGCAGCGCAGAATTGCAGAAAGTCTCTGCGGCTGTAGCCCTTTTGCTGCATGGAACTCCAAATCGACTGACCCATACCTACCTCGCTCGGTGTGCAGGTACCGGCAAAGCCCAGGGAGATTAAAGGATGAAATTAAGCCCCAACGGTATTGCCGACTGACTTGAGCGAAGGTACGCATCCCAAATAACACATCGCTGTGCGCTGTATCACAGGTGTGTGTTCAGCTACTTTCCAGCGTGTGAGCCGCAGACGTAGGAGTCTCCGTTGAAGAGAATCAGTTCAGGGATTGGATCAGCAGGGCACACTGAGACCAGGATATGCCTATGCCGTCGCCGCTTTTGCCGTCTTGAGTGCCTTAAATGCTGCACAGCCATGGACTTTCCTTGCTCCGGCTCAGCCATCCGGAAGTACAGCACTTAGAGGCGAGTTGTGAGCCGCTGAACAGCAAATTATCCATGCTGAGCGCGAAGGCCTAAACGCACTGAAAGCGGGAGAGGCGGAACGATTTGGAGGTATGACAACCGACCAAAGGTGAAGGTCGACGACCACGTCGCTGCAGATAGAGCGCAGATATTAAAGAAAGTAACGGGTTCCCGGTTGACGGACTGCACCATGAATGAAATGAGATTTGTGCTCATCTCAAGGAAGACTGGCATGATCTCTTACAGGATCCTCAAAGAGGGAACATCACACGGAGGGGATTTCATGGACCAGACCTATGGGTTTCTGCCTGGACCAGGCGGGGGAAGAATGGCTCTGGCTGTTCCGCCCGGATACCGCGGCATAGTGACGCAGGTCCGCGAGAACGGTCGGCAAAGGAAGGCTGCTGCTTGAGAGAAAACGGACCTTCGCTGGTCAATCGTGGGGTACTTCAAGAGCTCCTGTGAGGCTGGTCACACGCTCCACCTGATGGCTTCGGCACCAGGACTCAAGCGCGTGAGCGAGACGCTCCGTGGCGCGCGGGTCAGCATAGCTGGCGGTGCCTACCTGAATCGCTGTCGCACCGGCCAAGAGGAATTCGACCGCATCCTCAGGCGTGACAATCCCGCCCAGGCCGAACACTGGGATGCTGACCATGCGTGCCGTTTCGTAGACCATACGCAGGGCGATGGGCTTGATGGCTGGCCCGGAAAGGCCGCCGGTAATATTGCTCAGGCGCGGCCGACGGGTCTCCACGTCGATAGACATGCCGAGGAAGGTGTTGGTCAGGCTTACCGCATCGGCGCCGGAATCGGCGGCGATCTTTGCCATTCGGGCGATTGAGGTCACGTTGGGCGAGAGCTTCACAATCAATGGGCGCTTGCTGGCCTTCCTGGCCCGGCTGACGAGGTATTCGAGCGACCCCGGGTCGGAACCAAACGCCATGCCGCCTGCATGAACGTTAGGACAGGAGACGTTGAGCTCATAAGCGGCAATGCCCGCAGCCTGGTTGAGCTGTTCGATGACCGCGATGTAGTCGGTGACCGTGTAGCCGAAGACGTTGACAATGACTTTGCACAGAGGATAGCGCGCGAGGGGTGGCAGTTTTCGTTGGATAAAGTCTTCAACCCCAACATTTTGCAGGCCAATGGCATTGAGCATTCCGGACGCGGTTTGTACGATGCGCGGGGCCGAGTGGCCTGCCATCGGGAGCAGGGAGATTCCCTTCGTGACGAATCCGCCGACCCTCTCTAAAGAGACGATTTCTTCAAATTCAATCCCGTATCCGAAGGTGCCGCTGGCGGCGATGACCGGATTGACGAACTCGATGCCGGCCAGGCGAACTTTCATGTCGGGTTTCACGCGCGGCTATCTTCCTTGCTGACAGCGTGTGGCTGTCAGACCTCAGGTATCAGTGTTCATGATACGCGCTTCAGGAACGCTTCCAAAGGTTCCCCTTGACAATCGACAGGAAGGTGGATCACGCTATTGTCGATAGTCGAGGAGAACAATGCCGGAATCAACCGATCTTTTGCAGGGCACGTTGGATTTGCTGATTTTGCAGACTCTGGCTGCGGGGCCAATGCACGGTTGGGGAGTTGCTCAACGGATCCAGCAGATCTCGAACGAGGTGCTTCAGGTTGGGCAGGGGTCACTGTATCCAGCGCTGCACCGGCTTGAGTACAAAGGCTGGATTAAAGCTGATTGGGGCAACTCGGAAAACAATCGCAAGGCGAAGTTCTACGCGCTGACTGCTGCCGGCCGGAAGCAGCTGGAATCGGAACTGGAGACTTGGGAGCGGCTTTCCGCCGCAATTGGCCTGGTGCTGGGCCGGATGCGGGAGGCAGCATCATGATGCGAGAGTGGCTAACGAATATTCGATTCTTCTTGTGGCGCAGAAAACCGGAAGAACTGGATGAGGAACTGTGCTTCCACCTGGAGCAGGCGACCGAGGCCCGGATTGCAACTGGAATAACCCCATCGGAGGCGCGCAGACTGGCGCTGATCGAACTGGGCGGTGTGGAGCGGACACGGGAGCAATGCTACGAGCAGCGCCCGGGCTGGTGGATGGGGACGGTGGCGCAGGATGCGCGTTATGCACTGAGGGGGTTCTGGCGCAACCCGGTTTTTACCATTGCCGTGATTGCGACACTGGCGGTGGGCATTGGGGCAACGACCGCGGTGTTCAGCGTGGTGGATCGGATTCTGTTTCGAGCGCTGCCGTATGCGCACGACGACCGGCTGGTGTCGGTGGGGTTGGTGGCGCCGATTATTCCGCAGGAGTTCATGCTGGGCGGGTCGTATTACGAGTGGCGCGACAATCAGAAGGCCTTCGAGGCGTTTACATCAGAGACGGGAGCGAACGCATGCGACCTGACGGAGAGGAATCCTGCGCGGCTGAGTTGCGCCAGCGTGGAGCAGAACTTTCTGCCGACGCTGGGCATTGCGCCGATGCTGGGCCGCAATTTTCTACCCGAAGAGGATCGGCCCAACGGCCCCAAAGTAGCTCTCATCTCGTATGGATTGTGGCTTTCGCATTACGGTCTCGATCCCGGCATACTGAACCGGCTGATTGTCATCGATGGCAAGCAGGTGCGCGTGGTTGGCGTGCTGCCCAAGGACTTTGAAATGCCGGCCCTGGAGGCTGCGGACATTGTTGTGCCGCAGGCTCTGGATGAGGCCGAGCAGCGCAGGGCCGACCCTGGGCGCGTGATGTACGCGTTTGCACGGCTGAAACCGGGGCTCACGATTGCACAGGCTCAGGCGGCGCTGGAGCCTGTGTTCAATTATTCGCTCAACCTGGCGCCCCCGCAGTTCCGCAAGGAGGTTCATCTGCGGGTGCGCTCGATTCGCGACCGTCAGATGCAGGACGTGTACACAGTTGCGTGGGTGCTTCTGGGAGCTGTGCTTGCGGTGCTGCTGATTGCCTGCGCCAACGTGGCAAGCCTGCTGATGGCGCGAGCCGCGCAGCGTGAGCGCGAATTGGCAGTGCGCTCGGTTCTGGGTGCCAGCCGAGCCCGTCTGGTGCGGCAAGGATTGACCGAGACTGTTCTGCTAACGATCTTTGGAACTGGCGCCGGACTGGTGCTTGCGGAGATTCTCCTGCGAGTGTTCGTCGCCATCGCTCCGGCGGGAATTCCGTTTCTGGAGCATGCGCGCCTTGACATGCGCATTGTTCTCTTCACGGCATTCCTCTCGGTCATTTGCGCAGCAGCGTTCGGGATGTTGCCTGCGCTGCGACGGCCGCGGCCCGCTGCGCTTGTTGCGCGATCGGCGAATTCCGGCGCACACGCATTTACGCGGCGCTGTCTGGTGGCGGGGCAAATCGCAATCTGCATGGTTCTGCTGGTGGGCGCGGCGCTCCTGATCCGGAGCTTCAGCAGCCTTGAGCGCCAGCCTATGGGCATGCAGACCCAGGGCGTGATGACCACTCATATCGCTCTGCCAGGCTATCGCTATACGACGGCGCAGCAGCAGATGGAGTTTTACCTGCAGGCCGAGGCTGCGCTGCGGCGACTGCCCGGTGTTTCCGCGGTGGGCATGAGCAACACCCTGCCGCCCGATGCGGATCATGACCAGCAAATCTTTGCCAACATTGCCATTGCCGGCAAGGCGCACACGAAAGACGGAACAGGAGGCATGGTTGCGTGTCGCTGGGTTACTCCGGACTACTTCAAGGCTCTTGAGATTCCAATCGTTCGCGGGCAGGTGTTTACAGAAGAGCAGCGCACCTCGCGCGAGCAATATCTGATCCTGAGCAGCTTGCTTGCTTCCCGGTTGTTCGGCGAAGAGAATCCGATTGGCCAGCAAGTGCAGCCGGTTCCAAATGGGCCGTGGTACACGGTGCTGGGCGTTGCCGGAAACGTCAAGAACGCGGGGCTGAGCGGAGCGGACGAGCCGGAGTTCTACCGGCTGCGGCGGAGCATTGCCGACGACTGGAATCCCTGGTCGGTGATTTCTCTCAGGACGTCGCTTCCGGCAAAGGCCGTAGTGCCATGGGTGAGGGCGCAGATTGCTCAAATCGATCCTACCGTCCCGATGAAGATTGAAACGCTCGGCGAGAGCGTGAACAAGCTGGCAGACCGGCCGCGGTTTGAGACGGCGCTGCTGGGGTTCTTCGCGATTTGTGGGCTGCTGATGGCGGTGATTGGGCTCTACGGTGTGATCTCTTTTGTGGCGACGCAACGGACGCAGGAGATTGGTGTGCGCATGGCGCTGGGGGCAACGCGGATGGATATCCTGCGGCTGATAGCGGGGGAAGGGGTGCGGCTGATCGCGCTTGGTGGCGTGTTGGGCTTGGGCGCATCGCTGGCCGCCGCACAACTGCTCAAGAGCTTGCTGTTCAACATTGCACCTCACGATCCAATCACTTATGCGGCGGTGACACTGTTGCTGGTCCTCGTTGCGCTTGCAGCCACGCTGGTTCCGGCGCGTGTGGCTATGAAGGTTGAGCCGGTGGTGGCGCTGCGCTACGAGTAGTCGGCGTCTTTTGGCAGCCGGTGATTCTGGCGCGGAGACTTCTGCATGGTTACGGAGCTGTGGACGCGAATGAAGTTTTGGGTCTCTCGCCACTTCCAAGACGAGCTGAAAGACGAACTGCGCTTTCACGTCGAGCAGTCTATCGAGCGCAACGTTGCCGCCGGCATGCAGCCGCAAGAAGCGCGTAGACAGGCGATGATCGAATTCGGGGCTGTGGAGCGGACGCGCGAGCAATGCTATGAGCAGAGGCCGGGGTGGTGGATGGGCACGGTGGCGCAGGATGTGCGGTACGCGCTGCGGGGGTTCCGGCGCAACCCGGTGTTTACCATTGCCGTGATCGTCACACTTGCCGTCGGCATCGGCGCAACGACTGCGGTCTTCAGCGTGGTGGATCGAATCCTGTTGCGGCCGCTGCCGTATGCGCAGGGCGACCGGCTGGTGTCTGTGGGGTTGGTGCACTCGCTTGAACAGCAGGAATTCATGATGGGCGGCTTCTTCTTCGACTGGCGCGACCATCAAAAGCCATTTGAAGCCATGGCAATCCAGAGCACGGGCCCGCATGCCTGCGACCTGATCGAGAATAATCCGGCGCAACTCGATTACATTGACTTCGACGCTGGTTATTTGCCGATGCTGGGAATTTCGCCGGTATTGGGGCGTAACTTTCTGCCTGAGGAGTCCCTGCCGAACGGACCGCCCGTGGTCCTCATCTCTTACGGGTTGTGGCAGGACCATTACAACCTCGATCCGAATATCCTGAACCGCCAGATCAATGTTGATGGCAGCCTGGTCCGCGTGGTTGGTGTGTTGCCGAGGGACTTCCAGTTTCCTACGTTGCAACCGGCGGACGTGATCTTCCCGATGGCGCTGAACCCGGCGGACCAGAAGACCGCGAACGGAGGCTTTGGAAATCCAATGCGGACCATTGCCCGGCTCAAACCTGGAGTGAGTATTGAGCAGGCAAGGGCCGAGATGGAGCCTCTCTTCGAGCACACCAGGGATACTTTCATACCCAAGGATGTTCGCAAGGACGTTCACCTGAGTATCCGTTCTCTGCGTGACCGGGAAACGCAGGATGCGCAAACGATGGCCTGGATACTGCTTGGATCGGTGATCGCGGTGCTGCTGATTGCGTGCGCAAACGTGGCCAGCTTGATGATGGTGCGTGGCGAGGGCCGCGAACGGGAACTGGCGGTGCGTTCGGCGCTGGGGGCAAGCCGCGGACGGCTGGTGCGGCAAACGCTGACCGAGGCTGGTCTGCTTGCGCTTGCCGGGGCTGCGGCAGGGATGGCGCTGGCGGAGGGGCTGCTGCGAGTTTTTGTTCGCCTTGCACCCACGGGAATTCCATTTCTCGAGAGGGCCGGTCTCGATCTCCGCATTGCGTTGTGCACTGTTTTTCTGTCGCTGGTCTGTGGAGGGCTTTTTGGCCCGCTGCCGGCCCTGCAAACACCGCGCGTCGTCGCATTGGCAGCGCGCGCAGCGAAGCTCCGCACGCGCACCGTGTTGCGCAGAAGCCTGGTGGTTGGCCAGATTGCAGTCAGCATGGTTCTGCTCTGCGGCGCGGCTCTGCTGCTGAGGAGCTTTAGAAACATGGAGGAGCAAAGCCTGGGCATGCAGACCGGCGGCGTCTTCACTGCGCAGATTTCGCTGCCTGGCTTCCGCTACGATACACCGCACAAGTTGATGCAGTTCTACCTGGACGCGGAAGCGGCGATCCGGCGACTGCCCGGCATTCGCGCCGTTGCATTCAGCGATTCGGTTCCACCTGGTGGCTGGCAGAGCGGGATGCGCTGGACAGACTTGACAATCGACGGAAAGCCTTATCAAGGCGCAGCGCCGAGCGATACCCTCACCGATCGAAAAGTTACGTCGGAATACTTTGCGGCGTTGGATATCCCCATGATCCGCGGGCGCGGGTTCACAGAGGAGGATACGCAATCTGCTCAGCCCGTGGTGATCATCAGCAGGCTGCTTGCGGCGCGCATTTTTCCCGGCGAAGACCCGATTGGGAGACAAGTCAGCGGGCACACGGTTGTGGGCGTGGCCGAGAACGTGAAGAATGGCGGACTCGTTCAACCCGACGCGCCGGAGATTTATTTTCTCAGGGGCAATTCAGATAGCGACTGGGATGGAAAGAGACCAGTCATGGTGATCAGCTCAGTTTTGTCTCCCAAGGCAGTTGCGCCGTGGGTGCGATCGCAGATCGCCGGGTTCGACTCCACCGTTCCGGTGAAGATAGAAACGCTCGACGAGGCTGTGAGCAAACTCGCGGATCGCCCGCGCTTCGAGACCGCGCTGCTGGGGTTCTTTGCGTTCTGTGGGTTGCTGATGGCGGTGATCGGGCTTTATGGAGTTATCTCGTTCCTCGCCACGCAGCGCACGCAGGAGATTGGCGTGCGCATGGCGCTGGGGGCAACGCGGGTGGACATTCTGCGGTTGATTGCTGGAGAAGGGGTGCGGCTGATCGCGCTTGGTGGCGTGTTGGGCTTGGGCGCATCGCTGGCCGCCGCACAACTGCTCAAGAGCTTGCTGTTCAACATTGCACCGCACGATCCAATCACGTATGCGGCGGTGACCCTGTTGCTGGCCCTCGTTGCGCTTGCAGCTACGCTGGTTCCGGCGCGTGCGGCTATGAAGGTTGAGCCGGTGGTGGCGCTGAGGTATGAGTAGCGAGGCGCAGGTTTTCCTGCATAGGAAGAGGAACGTTGCACCTGGTGACGAATCCGCTGATCGCCTCCGGCCGCATTCCTCACAGACGGCGCGACAACCCCAGATTCAAGGCGAAGTGGCCGAGTGCCGGGAAGCACTCGTCCCGTGTAAGAGAACTGCTCCCTGACCTGCATGGGTGAGACGAAAGGCGCCAAAACCGCAGGTTCTTCCCGGATTCCAAAAAGCGTAAGTCCCTTGTTTTGAGAGAGGCGAGTGTCCTAAAACGGACAATTGTTAACTTAACTCTTTTTGTTCTCAAGATGATGTGGATCTACATAGGGTTAAGACTTCTTTTTCAGCCTGGACCAAGTGGAGCGGGTGGTATTCCGATGGTCCCGGAGGTGCGACAGATCTTCATTGTTCATCCCCTTCAACTTTAATCCTGCACCAAAGGGCGGAAATTATATGCAACGGCGGGAAGAAAAAGATCGAATGCGCGGAGCTCGGCGGCCTATGAGAAATGCCGGCAAGGGAAACGATCACTTCAAGTTCCGTTTCTGGCTCGATCCCCTTACTCCCGAAGGAGAACTCTACCCTGGCCCCGATCAGTCTTGACGGGAGGGAGGATGAGGACATAGCATCGTGCGATTCTCCGGCAAGCCGCAATTGCCAGCTTCTAGATTCCAGGACCGGCCCGGAGTAGTTCAGAATTCACTGGGGAAGGCGCCGAGCAAGCATGAGCCCTGTTGCTAGATCGAAGCCATGCTTCTCAGGCCATTGGGGGTTCAGGTGATGAACGTAAACTCTCGAGTTTTGCGTATTAGGGCCCTGCTGGTTGCTGGGTTCATCGCTGTATCGTCGTCAGGGGCTGCGGCTCAAAGCTCACCCTTCACCCCCATCGATGTAACCGGCGCGGGGACGGGGACGCATCAGGGGACCGCGGCTACCGCCATCGACGCTGCGGGAGATGTAACGGGAATCTACATCGATATCAGTGGTAATGAACACGCCTTTGTGGTGCCCATGGGCGGCGCGATTACCCCCTTTGACGCGTCGGGCACAGGCGGGAAAAATGTCGAAACCATTCCCATCGGTTTCGATTCGGCGGGGGACGTAGCTGGAATTTATCTTGAACCTTATACGATCTCAAACGGTGGCCAATCTGAAACGAGCCACCATGTGCATGGCTTTCTACGAACCGCTTCAAACGGCGCAATCACCCTCATTGACGTTGCCGGAGAAGACACGGGCAAGAATGAGGGAACTTTTCCAATTTGCATCAATAGTGCTGGGGCCATCGCCGGCAATTACTCGACTACCATTACGACTGCGTCGGGTACGAATTCCTTCTCGCACGGGTTTGTGCGCTCCGCCGCAGGAGCAATCTCCACCTTCGATGCAGTTCCTCTACCCACAAGCTACGGAAGTACAAATCCTGGAACCTACGTTGTTAGCATCAATGCGACGGGAGAAGTCGCGGGGCTTTACATCGATGGAGTTGGCGCGGAACATGGATTTTTGCGCGACGCGAGCGGCGGGATCACCCTCATCAACCCTCCGAACGCCGGCACGGCAGCCGAGCAGGGATCCGCTGTCACCGGCATTGACGCGGCAGGGGACGTGATTGGCGCTTACATGGATTCGACCAATGTGATTCACGGCTTTGTGCGCAACGCATCGACGGGAGCGTATACCGTCATTGACGCTCCAGGCGCGGGCACGGCCACCTACCAGGGAACATATCCTGACGCATTCGATGCGGCTGGGGACGTCTCCGGATCCTTCACGGATGCAAATAATGTGGTGCATGGCTTTGTCCTGCCCGCCAATGGCAGCATCGTGACATACGATGCTCCTGGTTCAACTGCGGCCGATGCGCAGCGCAGGGGCACAGGCGTTCGACTCGATAGGAAGCTCAGGCAGCTCGGCAAGAGCTATGGCCTTTCCATCAAGTCAAGAAGGGCAAATAGCCCACTCAATAAACTAAAGAGCCTGCTCTCCAAAGTCGGCGCAGTGAAAGCCGAAGGCACCGGACTTCTTAACGGAAACGGCCCTAATCCCAGCGGAACGGCCAGCTACGGCAACCTGATTTTGAACGGTGTCAATCCTGCAGGCGAGGTCATCGGTCTCTTCACGGATGGCGACTACGTTTTTCACGGCTACCTGCGCGCGGCCAATGGGACCATCACCACTCTTGACGATCCCGACGCGGGCACCGCTGCCGAGCAGGGGACCAGCGGTCTGGCGATCAATGCCTCGGGGGTGATTGCCGGAACCTACGCGGATGCCAACTCCGTGTTGCACGGCTTCATCTTCGACAGTTCCACTTTGACGGCGACAACGACGACACTCTCAGCCGCGCCGAACCCGTCTGTATTTGGACAGCCGGTGACGTTGACCGCTTCAGTCTCTTCCACTGCTGGCACGCCCCCCAACGGTGAGAACGTCACTTTCATGAGCGGCGCAACATCGCTGGGAACGGCGGAGTTGAGCAGCGGCGTGGCCAGCTTGACCTCCACGGTGCTGCCGACGGGCACCGACTCCATCACGGCCGTCTACGCGGGCGACGCGAATTTTGGCGGCAGCACCTCGACGGCGGCCAGCCAAGTGGTTGGCCCGGCCAGCACTTCGACCACCTTGACGTCGTCTCTGAATCCCTCCACATTCGGTCAGGCCGTGAATCTGACGGCTACCGTCAACGGCCAGTTCAGCGGCATTGCCACCGGCACGGTGATCTTCAGCAATGGAAGCACGAGTCTGGGGAGCGCTTCTCTGAGCGCCAACCAGGCTGCTATTACAACGACGGCTTTGCCGGTGGGCACCGACACGATTACCTCGGTCTACAGCGGCGACACGAACTTCACCGGCAGCACATCGAATTCGGTGAGCCAGGTGGTCAACGCGGGCGCCTCGGCTCCCGTGCCCGTCGCCAGCGGGATTTCGCCTGGGTTTGCCAGCGCGGGCGGCGCGGCCTTCACGCTGACTGTCACCGGATCGGGATTCGCTGCAAATTCGACGGTCTACTGGGGCACGACCGCACTTACCACGACCTTCGGGACTGCGAACCAACTCACGGCCCAGGTTACAGCGGCAGACATTGCCAACGGGGGAATTGCCGTCGCCATTACGGTGGTTACTCCGGCGCCCGGCGGGGGCACATCCAACCCATTCCAGTTCGAAGTGGATTCGGCATCGGGAGCAACAACCGCACCGCTGTTCTCTTCCGTGACGGAGACCGTAGCCGCCGGGTCTTCGGCAAACTATCCAGTCACGCTACCTTCCACCGTCGAAAGCGCAACGGTGACGTGCCTGAATCTTCCCACGGGAGGGACGTGCAGCTATTCGGCGTCAACCAGCACGGTCACGATTGCAACCACCTCGGCTACGCCGGCGGGAACCTATCAGGTGACGGTGGTATTTACTGAAACTGTCTCCGGCGGGGCGACTTCGTGGATTCTGCTTCCGATTCTTCTGCTTCCGCTGGTGTTTCTGAGGAGGAGACTGGCGGTGCGGGGCGTTTGGGTTTCTGCTTGCCTGGGGTTGGTTCTGCTTGCTTGCGCGGCGGTTGCCTGTGTCGGATGCGGTGGAGGGTCCAGCTCCACACCACCCCCTCAGACCCACCTGGTCGTGAGTTCGGGCTCATTGACCCTCATTGTCCAATAAGCGATGCTTCAGAGAAGCAGAGCTCGGCGAGAAGGGAAGCAAAAACAATGGGGACGGAAGGGCGAGTTGGCCCATCCGTCCCCATCGTTTCTCAAGGGTGAACTGTTATGCGCCGACCGGCTCGCTGGCGTTGACCCTGACCGGCGTGAGCCAGCCGAAGCGGTCGGGCTTGAGGCCGTTGGCGATGCCGAAGAACTCGTCGGCGATTGTCTTGGTGATTTCGCCCACCTTGCCGTCGCCAATCACGATGCGGTCGATGCTGCGGATGGGTGATACTTCCGCCGCGGTGCCGGAGAAGAAGACCTCGTCTGCGATGTAAAGCATCTCGCGTGGGAAGGCCTGCTCGATCACGGTGAGGCCCAGGTGACGAGCCAAGGTGAGGACGCTGTCGCGAGTGATGCCAGAGAGAGCGGAATTGGATAAGGGCGGCGTGTAGATGACGCCATTGCGAACCACAAAAATATTCTCACCGGAACCCTCGCTGACCAGGCCGTTCACATCCAGAGCGATGCCCTCCTGGTAGCCGTTGATCTCGGCTTCCATGCGGATGAGCTGGGAGTTCATGTAGTTGGCGCCGGCCTTGGCGAGAGCGGGCATGGTGTTGGGCGCCAGACGGTTCCAGCTGGAAACGCAGACATCCGCACCGCCGTGGCCGGCAATGTACTTGCCCCAGGGGAAGTTGGCGATGTAGACCTCAATGGGCGAGCCTTTGGGGCTGACGCCGATTTCGCCGTAACCGCGGAGGGCAATGGGGCGGATATAGCAGGGCGCAACGCCATTGGCTTCAATCACATCCACCACGGCGGCACAAAGCTCGTCGAGCGTGTAGCGAAGCTCCATGCGGTAGATTTTGGCCGAGTCGATGAGCCGCTGCATATGCTCAGGCAGGCGGAATACGGCCGAGCCGACTGGCTGCCCATAGCAGCGGATCCCCTCGAAAACGCTGGAGCCGTAGTGAATGACGTGGCTCATGACATGGATATTGGCATCTTCCCAGGGAATGAGGTTGCCGTTGTGCCAGATTTTGGATGTTGTCTGAATAGGCATGGGGGTGTGAAAGGCTCCTTCGGCCGCGAAGCTGCTTGAATACACTTCAGGGTAGCGCGAATCGAGGCAGCCTGTCACGGCAGTGTTTGGCTCTTTTGGCAGACTGAGGTTACTCAAGCGACACACTCCAGGCAAAGGTCAAAGAAAACCGCATCGGCAATCTGCTGGACTTTCGATATTCGACCTCGTTTTTCGAAGGATGAGCAGACCGGCCTGTTTTGATCGCCGGAATGGTGCGGATCGCGTTGTATGATTACGGGCGAGGTGGCAGTCTTCCCGACGGATGGCCTCAAGAGATCTGGCCTTACTGTCCACAAAACGTCATTTCACCCAACCCAACCGACGCCTCGTTCAGGAGATTCCCTTTGATGACGAAACGCCCCTTCTACTCTGCCTTGCTGCTTCTCGTTGCCTGCGCACTTTTGTCTCGACCATCCATCGCGTTTCCACAGGAGCAGGGAGCGCTTGCACTGATGCCGCAGCCGGCTCACCTTGCTCCGGGGGAGGGGCAGTTTCTGATTGACGGCAGCTTTGCGGTGGCGGTGCAGGACTACTCTGATGCACGAGTGTTGCAGGCACGCCGGCGTTTCCTGGACACCCTGCAGCGGGAGACGGGCATCCCCTTTGCCGACGAGCCGTCTTTGGACAAGGCAACCTTCCTGATCCATACTGCTGGTCCCGGCGAAGCGGTGCAGGGGCTGAGTGAGGACGAGTCCTATCACCTGGTTGTAACGAGTGCCAAGGTCGAGCTCTCGGCGCCAAATTCGCTTGGCGTGCTGCATGGGTTGCAGACTTTTCTACAGCTTGTGCATGTGACGCCGCAGGGGTTCGCGGCTCCAGTGGTCACCATTGATGACAAGCCGCGGTTTCCCTGGCGGGGCCTGATGATCGATGCCGGGCGGCACTTTATGCCGGTTGCCGTCATCGAGCGGAATCTGGACGGGATGGAGGCGACCAAGCTGAACGTAATGCACTGGCACTTGTCCGACGACCAGGGATTTCGCGTGGAGAGCAGGCAGGCGCCGCTGTTGCAGGAGAAGGGATCAGGGGGGCAGTACTACACGCAGGACCAGATACACGAGGTGATTGAGTATGCGCGGGCGCGGGGCATCCGGGTGGTGCCGGAGTTCGACATGCCTTGCCATACGTCGTCGTGGCTGGTCGGGTATCCGCAACTGGCGAGCGGAGCGGGCCCTTATGAGCTGCCAACGAAGTGGGGCGTGCTGGATGCGGCGATGGATCCGACGCGGGAGACGACCTATGAGTTCATCGACCGGTTCCTGGGCGAGATGACGGCGCTGTTTCCGGATGCCTACTTCCACATTGGCGGGGATGAGTGCGATGGCAAGGAATGGGACGCGAACCCGCGCATCCAGGCGTTCATGAAGGCAGCACGGGATGAAGGACGATGCGGCGCTGCAATCGTACTTTCACGGGCCGGGTGCAGAAGCTGGTGACGGGCCACCACAAGATCACGATGGGCTGGGACGAGGTGCTGCAGCCGGATACGCCGCGGGACGTGGTGATCCAGTCGTGGCGTGGGCCGGCGGGGCTGGCGGCGGCGGTGCGGCAGGGCAATCACGCGCTGCTGTCGAACGGGTACTACATCGACCTGAGCCAGCCGGCGGCGGAGCACTACCTGGTGGATCCGCTGGGGGGTGATGCGGCCGGGCTGACGGCGGCGCAGAAGGCGATGGTGCTGGGGGGCGAGGCGACGATGTGGAGCGAGCTGGTGACGCCGGAGAACGTGGACAGCCGCATCTGGCCACGAACGGCGGCAATCGCGGAGCGGCTGTGGTCGCCTGAGGATGTGCGGGACGTGGACTCCATGTACCGGCGGATGGCGGTTGTGTCGCAGAAGCTGGAGTACTACGGGCTGGAACACGTGTCGTTTGAGCTGCCTATGCTGCAGCGGATGAGCGGGAATCCGAATCCGGAGGCGCTGGCCGTTCTTGGCAGCGCGGTGCAGCCCCCGGTGGGCTATGCGCGGGAAGACATGCGGCCGTACACGACGCTATCTCCGCTGAACCGGCTGGTGGATGCGGTGCCTCCAGAGAGCGAGATGGCGAGGAAGTTCAACGAACTGGCCAAGGTGATTGCGGCGGGAAAGGCGACGCCCGAGCAGTGGCAGAAGGCGCATGACTGGCTGGTGCGCTGGCGGGACAACGACGCGAAGCTTGCGCCGTCGCTGGGCGGCTCAGAGCTGACGGCGGAGTTGATTCCGCTGTCGCGGAGTTTGGCGCAGGTTGCCGGTATTGGTCTTGAAGCGCTGGACGACCTGAAGAATCATCGGACGGTGAGCGCAGAGGCGAACGAGAAGAATCTGGAAGTGCTGAAGGCTGCCGGAAAGCCGCAGGCGGTGCTGGTGGACAAGGTGGTTCCGGCGGTGGAACTGCTGGTGAAGGCGAGCGGCAGGCCGTAAACACGAGCGGGATTCAGAGGCTTCCTGGGCGAAAAAGGGCTTTTGTCAGGTGCAAATGGACGCTTCAAATGCGGCTCGCTGCAAAGGTCAGTTGACGTAAGTCCTTTAGAATTGTGTCCATTTGTGCCTTTTGTGCGTGTAACCCGACTGTTTTCATTGGGCTGGAAGGAAACCGGGGGGAGGGGTGGGGTTAAGACGCTTCTTGAGGAGAAGAAACGACGAAACCTGGAGCCTCTTTCGGCGTGGCGTGTCTCCATGGCTGATCTCCTCTATGAGTATTGTGCTCGCAAGAGGGGAAATTATGTGCAACGATTTTGCGGGCATCTGCGGTATGGCGGACAGGGCTGGTGCGGCATGGTGATCTGGCGATGGATCCGCTTATGGTTTGCCCGTGATCCGGCCGGAATTCGGAGGATTGCGCCGTTGTCTCTGGAGCCCGTTCTTCGATGAATGGTTTGGCGATGATGCGCTCATTGAAGGAGGTACAGCGCAATTTCCGCATTGGCGGCTAACCAGACTAGAACCCGCCGGAGCGTTTGTATATCAGTGCTGCAGAGTTCTATCGCAGTCTAAGAGGTAGTAGCTGAGAGAATCCTGGCGATTGGGGGCCTAAGAAATCCTGAGGACCTCAGCTCAATCCTTATTCCGGGACGCGGGGTCTTGGGCATGAAGTGGAGATTTCTCTCTTTGAAATGTTTTTGGGCTCTCCCTCGGCTAGGGCCTAGGCGTGGCCACACCCCATTGGGCAAAGTGGTCGGCGACGCCGCTATCAACTGCCTTTGCGGCGGCGATGTCGGCGTCGGACGCTGCTTGATCGCTGATCATGCGTTCCGCGAGCCCACGCCCATAGAGAGAAGTAGCCATCTTCGGGTTGATCGCTATGGCTGCGGTGTAATCGGCAATTGCTGCGGCAGATTTCTTCATCTTAAGAAAGACAAAGCCGCGGCTGTCAAGTGTGTCCCCATCATTTCTCCGAAGGCGAAGAGATTCATTACAATCTGCCAAGGCCGACCGCAGTTCGCCGATAATCGCACGGCTCCAGCATCTGCCATTCCACGCACCGGCGTCATTTGAATTAGAATCTATAGCCATACCGTATTCGACGATGGCATCGTCGAACTCCCCGTTGGCGTTGAGGGCCGAACCGAGATCTAGATCAGCATCGACCAAATCACCCTGCAAGGCAATCGCCACCCGGTACTCGGCGATCGCGTCTTGGAAATCTTTCATTCCATCGTAGGCTTCTCCCAGCGACTTGTGGCTCCAAGCATATCCTGTATCAAGCTTAATTGCCTCCTTGCATTCAGAAATTGCCTCTTGGTATCGCCTTTGTGCATTAAGTGCAACACAGGTTCCATAGTAGGCATCTGGGTAATTTGGATAAAGCGCGATAGCTTGCCGAAATTCATCGATTGCTTGGTCCCAAACACCTTCATGGAGCAACACCCTTCCATATGTATCACGTGCAGCGGCGAAGTTATATTGGTCAAGAGCCCTCTGGATTGCATCGGTTGCGCCTTTGTAATCCCCCTTAAGATCTAACTCGTAAGCGAGGTTACAGAGCGCCGGGGCGTAGTTGGGGTTTAACTCTAGTGATTTCTGCAACGCGGCAACGGCAGCAGCGTGGTTGCCTGAGTTTGATAATGAAACGCTGAGGCCGAAGTATGCCAACGCGTACTTCGGGTCTAATCGAATCGCTGTCTCATAAGCATCAATCGCCGCGGTATTATCCCCTTTATGAGCTAAAGCAGAACCAAGGTTCTGGTACGCGTGACTGTCGTTAGGATCTAGGGCTATTGCCTTTCTGTCCTCAACGATAGCTGCGTTGTAATCCCCTTTTTGGAAGTACACGTTTCCGAGGTTGAAGCGGGTGTCATGATCATTCGGCCTAAGCGCAAGTGACTTCTTGTAGGCCTCTATGGCGTTTTCGTAGTCCCCGCCATCAGTTAGCGTATTACCCAAGTTATACAATTTGACAGCCTGATCGAGCGTTGGCGACAAATGCCTGTGGTACGCCCAGGCCGCAAGAATAAGCATCATCAGCAACGTAATCAACGCAACTAGAATCAATGCCTTCTGGCGACGCTGATAATTGGCCAACTTATCAGCGGCCAGCGTTCGCCAATGTGATAACGCTTCTAAGGGGATCCGAGTGCTCGAACTCATAGCGTCCAGACTTCCCAAGTGCGCTAGGTCTCGTATAGATCGCACACCAGCATTGTCGAGTTGGACCGCGTCTTCGGGGCTGATACCGAGCAGTTGAGTAATCTTCATATCTGAGTCTCACGCTCTGCCAGGACCAACGCACGAAGCAACCGATCATATGAGCACCACCGCAGGAGATGAAGCAAGGCTCCGTATCTACTTCTTACATCGTGAATTCGATCCGATTCAGGACGGAAACCCTCAATCGACTTGAGAGCTCTTTCATATTCGTCGTTCCCCAAGGGCCGTATAGTCATCTCTTCTTCTAATGCTTGACTTCCTGCTAGCCTGATGGTTTCCCAGCTATATTGCCGGGATGCCACGATCAATTCTGACTGCATCCGATCCTGGATCCTGTTGCTAATGCCACCTTCAATCAGTCCCAGGATCGGATTCGAACTTGAAGCATAATCAAGATCTCGCACGGGTTGCTCGCCAGATGTCTTTTTCTTTGACTTGATGCCAACCACAGGTAGAAGCAAGGCCAATGCAATCCCTGAAAAGTCAGCAATCCACGGGCCACGACTTCCTACATGTGGGATGGAGCTCAGGGCGTTTCCGGAGATAATTGGTATCCCGCACGCGCCAGTTCCGAACGCAACGAACAGAACAGCGTACCAATTTGTGAATACGCCGAGCCCCCAAAAGCGGCGAAATCTCTGCGCTAAGCGGGCGGCGCTGATAGCGAATCCGGACAGAAGAACCGCGACGAACCTGAGGAAAGGGTATTCAGCTGCATTGGGCGCAAGTGCAGCGGTTGGCGTCGGATTGATATTGTGTATTTGTGCGCTGTTATTCACAGTCTGAGCGAGGCTCGCCGATACGCCAGCACTCAAGGCAAGGCAGATTAAAAGGAAAGCAAAGACGAATGGTCTGAGCCGACATCCAGTAGGACACCGCATATCTTAGATTCCCAATCTCGGTCCGCCTAGTTTAGCATCCTTTGCGCCTAGATCGGCCTATTTTGCCTCGGGAGGCACCGCTCGCCCCATACGCGCGACGCGCCCGGTGCCTCGACACGGACTCGATGATAGGGTGCATCCTGCCCAAAACGAGAGAAGAATCGCATCGCTCAATTTGATTGGAAATAAACGCTATCCAATTCCACGAATCTCTTCACCTCTGGACTGCGGAGGTCGATGAACGCTCAAGCGACAAGCCCCTCATCGAGACCTCCGGACACAGGAGGAACTCCAATCTCTGACGGGCCGTCCCCCGGCAATCCGGGACTTTCGCCGTCAACTGATGCCAACAGGCTAAACCGCGTTTCCAGGATCTGTCCGTCTGAAAAAGCGGCTTGGCAATGATGCATCATGCCGGAAGCCTTCCCGGCGAGAACGGTGCTTCACAGGACCGATCCGAATCGAGGCCGCTCCTGTTCGAGGCTTCGAGTTCGCAGATGTTTCGTTAAGTTCCGTGCTCGATTCCAGTATCTTGCGAGGGTTCTTCGGCCGGGCCGGATCGGTCCAGACGAACGGGAATTCCGCTGATGAGGCCCTGATAGTTTGCGAGGCGTTTGCCGAGGATCACCACGCCCTTGGAGGTAATCTCATACTCGCGAATGTCCTTGGCGTGATTCCCGCCGCGCATCTTGATGACCACCATGATCTTGCGAAGCTGGCCATCGATGGATACGTACCGCAGCCGGAGGATGTCGTCGGTCAGGAAAGAAATCGAATAAGTACTGAAGGGGAATTCCGTGAAAGACTCATCGACTTCAACCGTGCTTAGAATCGTTACTCCGATTCCCGTGAGAGCGAAGATCATGCGGTAGAGGGATTCGCGAAAGTCGGCGCGAAAGCCGGGCGACAGAGCCATTTCAAAGCCGGCCAACGAATCGATGACGAGGCGCTTGGCGCCAATCTTCTGCACTGCGTCGAGAATCGAGTGCATGGTTTCATCCACGGAAAGATCGAGGGGACGGAGATAGAGGATTGCAAGTTTCCCGTCTTTCTGCGGCGTGTCCAGGTCCAGGCCCAAACTGGCAGCCCGCTCCGCATAGGCTTGCGGGCGCTCTTCAAAGACCGCCACGATTCCCGCCTCTCCCTGGCGTATGCCTTCGGCAATGAACTGGGTTGCGAGCACCGATTTCCCCGTTCCCGAAGACCCTGCCACCAGGACGCTATCGCCTTCGCGAATTCCCCCGTCCAGCATCTTGTCCAACTCTGGAACGCCGAAGGAAAGGCGCCTCTCGTTGGGCAGATGCTTCCTCTGTCCGGTCAACCCAAAGGTGCGCGAGAAGGCCTGCAGACCGGCATCGGTGATGCGGAAAGTATGCAGCCCCGGCACGGAGGCCTGACCGCGCAGTTTGATGATCTGCAACTTCCGCACAATCGAATTTCGCTCAGTCGTCTGGCGTAGCCAGAGCAACCCATCGGCGACGGTAAAAATGGGATTGTCGCGTAGCTCCTCCTCCGCATACTCACCAATGAGGAAAGTTGTCGCTTGCCAGCTAGCCAGAAACAGGGCCAGCCGCTGAATGAAGGATTGCAGGTCCATGTCGCTTTCCGGCTTCCGCACCATGGTTCGGAAGGAGTCGACGACCACGACGGCGGGGTTGGCTCTTTCAACTTCCCTGGTAATCTGCTCCAAAACCGCGCCCAGATCCCTCTCCAGGACAACCTGGCTCAAGTTGATAAAGCGAATGGAGCCGGGCAGCATGGACGGATCGAAGAACGTGTACTGCTGCTGGTATCGCAGCATTTTGAGGGCTGATTCGCCCAGGACGGTGAAATAGAGCGCAGGGTGCTCAGGGGTGGCATTGGCAAAGACGAACTGGTGCGCCAGCGTCGTTTTCCCGCTGCCGGGGGCACCGGCGATGATGTTGAATGAAAATTCGGGGAGACCGCCACCCACAATTTCGTCGAGGCCCGGAACTCCGGTGGGCAGTTTGTTGATCTTCACTTTGTCTTGGGTGCTCACGTTTTTCTCCCGTTCTCGGATTTGCAATCGTCGAGGGCTGCCCCTGGCCACGTAGCCCGGAGCAGGCTTAACGTTAAAGCTTCGCCAAGGAAGATAAGAAGCAGGCCGAGTAAGCGAGCGATGAGGATGATTTCCGCCTCGCCAGCCGGGAACTCGCCAGCCCGAATCTTGTCGATGTCGAATTGAAGTTCAATCCCGCCCAGGCCCCGTAAAGACCCATCCGCAGAGACCCCCACCGCGTTAAGGCCCGGTGCTTCTTTCCTGGCCAACGCCAGCGCGCGAGAAGCGAGCGACTGAAAACCGGCAACTCCCGCAAACTCACCCAGACCCTGGCGCAACTTCTCATATACGCGAAGGGTTGCGGGCTCGTCAGGTTCTGAGGGCTTGTCCGCGAATGCTTCGTAATCAAGAAGACGCTGGGCCAAATCTCGCATTTGTGAGGGAGCCGTCATGTCCAACTCTGCATTGTTTCAGGTAGGAGAGTTCCATTGCCGTTATACGCCATGTATGAGGATGAGGGCGTCGATTCTGTCCTTTGGCAAGCAGCCTTGCAGTTGGAGGATTCAGCATCCGGAGCCGCGTTGGATGCAGGACGGGCGGAACTCAATTCATGTAGCGATTGGTTTGCAGGTCAGGCAGCTCATCCTGCGGGCCGCCGGCCCTACTTCGGATGAGCGTGAAAACGTCGAGAACTGTGGCAATACTGCGAATGTTCCCCGCAACACTCACAAGTCCATCTTCCATGCCGGGATGCCTGCCTGCGAGGATTTCAATATGTTCGCTCACATTCCTCAGCCGATCAATTTCCCGCAGGAGGTCCTCGAAAACCGCAGCCATTACGGGTCCATCGGCCGCTGAGGTGATGGAGCCCTCTGTGGTGGTGGCCGACACCGGGCTGACTTCAGCCTGAAGGCGTAAATCTTCAATCAATCGCAGCGTTGTTGCCTCGCCCAGGAAGGTAAGGAACAGCCCAAGCAACTGCGCAATGAGGGTGATTCCGGCCTCGCCGTCCTCATCCGCGCCCGTCTGGAATTCAACTTCGCCAAGACCGCGCAAGTCGCCATTCGCAGTAAACTCTACCGCGCTGAGCCGGGGTGATTGCGACTTGGCCAGCACCAAAGCACGGGAAGCGAGCGACTGAAAACCGTCAACTCCCACGGGCGCGCCGAGTTGCTGGCGCAGCCTCTCATAGACGCGTAAAGTTGCAGGTTTGGTTTGCAGGGAGGTCGTGCTTGCATCGGCCTCTCTGGCAATGAGGCTGCGGGCCAAATCACGCGTCTTGTTAGGAGGATGCATCGGTTCCGTTCCTTCTCTGCGCTCTCCGCCTCGCTTCAGACGTGAGGCGTTCATCCCAATGATACTTCCGCGCCGGCTGTTTTGATGGCAAGATTCCCGGCTCGTCTCTTCAGGCACCATCCTGGAGTTACCGAAACCAAGATACTTGAAATACTTGCGAACAAGTTGTGCAGAATTGAACAAAACGCTTCCAGTGGGTATATAGCTTGTGTACGAACCAAGGGTCATCGTGCACAGGCGACCATTCCACGCCGATCGCGAACCCGCCTTGATCACCAGGTGGCGTTTCGGTCGCGCACACCTGCAGGCGGTCTTCCCGCAAAGTATGCGACCGTGAGCAGGCCTCCCCTTAACGAGGCCCTTCCATGGTTGAGCTTGAAAAGAGCGGATTCGACACCACCGCCTTCCTGGCCCATGCGGGCCTGGGGCGAAGAATCGTCCAATTGGCGCCAAAGGAAGTCCTCCTTTCGCAAGGAGATCCCGCGGACTCGATTTTTTATCTTCAGAGTGGTTAGTTGCTGGCCATGACGGGTTGCTGGGCTTTGATCCAGCGGGTGACGCGGGCGTCGAGGATGTCGAGGGGGAGCGCACCGCCGGAGAGGATCTCGTCGTGGAAGGTCTTGAGGTCGAACCTGGGGCCGAGCTCCTGTTTGGCGCGCTCGCGGAGCTCGAGGATTTTGAGCTGACCGAGCTTGTAGCTGCAGGCCTGGCCGGGGCCGGAGATGTAGCGATCGGTTTCAGCCTGGATGGTGGGCTCGTCGATGGCATGGGAGTTGCGCATGTAGTCGACGACCTGATCGCGGCTCCAGCCCTGGTCGTGAATGCCGGTATCGACGACGAGGCGGACGGCGCGGAAAAGCTCGGAACGGAGGCGGCCGTAGTCGGAGCCGGGGTCCTGGTAGAAGCCGATCTCCTTGCCGAGCTCCTCGGCGTAGAGAGCCCAGCCCTCAGTGTAGGCAGAGTTGCCGCCGTGCTTGCGGAACTCGGGCAGGCCAGTGAGGGACTGCTGGATGGAGATCTGGAGATGGTGGCCGGGAACGCCCTCGTGGTAGGCGACGGCCTCGTCGTTGATGAAGCTGCGGTGGGTGGGATCAGAGACGGCGACGGAGACGCGGCCGGGACGTTTGCCGTCGGGAGTTCCGCCCTGGTAGTGGGTGGCGGCGGCGGCCTGGAAGGGCGGGATGGGCTCGACGGTAACGGCGGTTTTGGGCAGGAGATCGAAGAGCTCTGGCAGATGGGGCTGCATCTGGGCGATGTACTTGCGGAAGTCGTCGACGATGGCTTCGGCGGAGGCGGGCTGGTACTTGGGATCGCTCTCGACGTGGTCGCGGAAGGCGGCGAGGGTGGGGTAGCCGTTGGCTTTGGCGAGGGCGGTCATTTCCGCGGTGATGCGGTCGACTTCCTTGAGACCGATCTCATGAATCTGGGCAGCGGTGAGGTCAGTGGTGGTGAAGCGGCGGAGGGTGGCCTGGTAACGGCGCGTGCCGCCGCCGAGGGAGTTGATGGAGAGCGTGGTGCGGCAGTAAGGGATGTAGCTGGCGGCGACGAAGGCGGCGAATTGCCTGTAGGCGGGGAAGACTTCGTTGTTGACGGTGGCGGTGATCTCGTCGGTGAGGCGCTTCTTGTCAGTGTCAGAAAAGCTGGCGGGGAACTTCTTGAGAGGGATGAAGAACGGGTTGGCAGTGATGACGCCCTGCGCCTGATCGGGAATTTTTTCGGCGATGAAGCGGACGGGGACGAGGTGGTCGGTGACGCCGGCGCGGAGGACGTCTTCAGTCTGGAGGAAGGCTTTGGGGATCTTGTGGAGGCGGGCGATGTAGTCGTCGTAGTGCTTGACAGAGTCGAAGGGCATGGAGAGCGGTAGGTCGGCTAGGCTGGCGTGGATGCCGCCGCCACCGCCGGAGGAGCTGAGAGGCATCTCGTACTCTTTGAGGTCGTAGTCCTCGACGCGCTGCTGGAGCTGGCGGAGGAAGAGGTCGTGGGAGATGAGGTCCTGCTCGGGAAAGCCGGTGGCGTCGATGGCCTTGATGGCGGCGAGGTCGTCGAGGTCGCGCTGGTGGCGGGCGGCGATGGCGGCAAGGGAGTAGTCGCCGAGCTGGTCGTTGTATCGGTAGTCGCCAACGGCAGTGGCGAGAGTGGGATTGAGCTTGAGGGTCGTTTGCCAGGAGCTGTCGAAGAGGGCATTTTGGGCGGCGAGGCGCGCGTCAACAGAGGCGGGCGGCTGGGCGGAAGCGAGTTGGAGGGTGGCGGCGAGGAAGAGAGTGGAGGCAGCGAGGAGGCTAGGACACATGCGGACAGGGTAGCAGAGCGGCTGGAATCAGTGGCTGAATTCTTCAGGGTGCACGGTGAGGGACGCGGGTGGGAAGGTGGAGGGTGATGCGCCGAGGGTGGTGTTGGGAGTGTCGCCCATGATCAGCTCGAGCGTGCCGCCGTTGGCGATGTCGGCGTGGCGGAACCAGAGCTGATTGAGCGGCTCCCCGTTGAGAAGGATGCTCTGGATGTATTTGTTGTCCTGCGATGTGTGGTGGGCGAGGATGACGAAGTCTTTGCCGTTGCGAAGATGGATGGTTGTTTTCTCGAAGACCGGGCTGCCGATGTCATAGGTGGGAATGCCCGGGGTTACGGGATAGAAGCCCATCATGGAAAAGACGACAAAGGCGCTCATTCCGCCGCCGTCTTCGTCGCCGGGCATGCCCTGCAAGGTGTCTGTGAAGAACGACTCGAGGAGCATGCGGACGCGCTTCTGGGTCTTCCAGGGAGCGCCGAGGCGGTTGTAGAGGTAGGGGATGGCAAGGCTGGGCTCATTGCCCATGGAGAACTGGCCGACCATGGAGGTGGAGTCAGGAAACTTTGCCTGGAACTCATACTTGGAACGGCCGAGCGGCTCGCGGAAGAGTTGGTCCAGATTGGCCTGGGCCTGGGCGGTTCCGCCCATCAACTGGACCAGGCCGTTGAAGTCGTGCGGGACATCCCAGGTGTAGGTGTAGCCGTTGTTCTCGTCGTAGTAGTCGCGTCCACCCATGCCGCCGCCGAACTTGGGATCGAGGGGCTCAATCCATTGGCCGGTGGAGTCTTTGGGCCACATGAGAGCCTTGTCGGCGCGGAAGAGGTTCTTGTAGTTGGCGGCGCGCTCAAGGAAGAGCGCCTGGTCCTGGGGCTTGCGGAGAACGCGCGCAAGCTGTGCGATGGACCAGTCGTCGAAGCTGTTTTCCAGAGTGACAGGGACGGGCTGGCGCTTTTCAAAAGGATGAACGTTGGGATCGGTTTCGGCTTCGCCAGGGCGCAGCGCGGGCATGTAACCGTGGGCGGCGTAGAAGTCGTCGAGCGGACCCTTGGGGCCGAGGCGCCAGGGAAGCAACGTGTCTTCAAGAGACCGCTTGCGGACTCCTTCGAAGGCGGTTGGAAGATCGAAGTTGCGAACGCCTTTGAACCAGGCGTCAGCAAACCACGGTGCGGCGTGATTGCCGTTCATGCAGGCGTACGGGCCGGTTAAAAGGGCGAACGTGGGCATGATGCCCGCTTGCTGGTACATGCGGACATAAGACTGGATCTTGTCTGCTTCGACGTCAGGATTGAGGAGGGTCTGGAGCGGCTCAAGTGCGCGGTAGGTGTCCCAGAGCCAGTTATCGACGTAGAAGGGGCGCGGGTCCTGATGGACCTGGTGATCGAAGCCGCTGAAGTAGCGGCCGTCTTCGCTGATGTTGATCATGCGCTCGTAGCAGCGGTAGAGAGCGGTGTAAAAGACCTTGCGCTGCGAGTCGGTTCCGCCCTCGACGGCGATCTGCCCGAGTACCTGGTTCCAGCGTGACCGGGCCGCGTTCTTCACCGTGTCAAAGCCCCAGGCGGGAATTTCGCGGCGCAGATTCCGCTTGGCCTGATCGACGCCGATGAAGGAGATTCCATAGCGGAACTCGAGGGTCCTGGTGTTTTCTCCCGAGACAGTCATCCGGGTCCCATCGGCGACGCTCTCCAGCTTCACGGAGACGGGAGCGCTGAACTCGCCGTAGACAAAGGCCTTCATGTTGCTGAAGCGTTCTTCGCCAGCGATGGCGTTGCCGCCTTGTGCGGCAAGATTGCCGGCCATGCGGTTGGCCAGGGTGACGGAGGCGCGGCCACTGGGAAAGGTGAAGCGGAAGTAGCCGCAGCGTGCGGTGGGGGTGAATTCGGTCTGGATGAGGGAGTCGTCGAAGCGGGTGTAGTAGTAGTAGGGGGTGGTTTTTTCCTGGTCCCATGCGGCGGGAGATGTGTTCCCGGGCATGATGCTGAACAGCTCATCCATGCGATGGGAGTTGATGGTGAGGGGAAAGAATGCGATGCGATCGTCCATTGCGTCGGCGCGCATGGGGTACACGCGGACCATGCTGTTGGGCAGGTAGACGGTTGGGCGTGTGGGCTGAAGCAGGATGCCGACATTGCCGATGGTGGGATCGACGTACTGCACCTGCGCGGCGGCGTGCAGCGCAAGCAGGACTGGCGCTGCCACGAGTGCTGCCTTCAAGAGAGGTGCGTGAAGAATTCGATTCGCGAGGATTCGAAGGAGCGCCAAGTTGATCCTCATCTCAAGCGGTTTGTGTTGAAGGTGGTTGATGGTTGGCAGGGGGCTGGTCGATGGACAGGATCATTCTACGGCTTGACGGTATGGGCTGCGCGGGGCAGCGGTTTACCTGGCAGAGCGATTGCATGAAGGTATCTTGGGTCGGACGCACTTCACAGCGCCCCGCCGGGGCGCGAGGGCGTCAAATTGTCTGTTTCCCAGGGCAGCGCCGCGCTTGCCCTGGGCTATTTTCGACCGGTCCCTCTGGGACTTCAGAGTATTTTGAGGGCAAGGTGAGCGGCTGAGGGGAACTCCGGGCTCCCGGTCGGCCCTTCCTTCGATTGCCCTGGATTACCTGGCGGAGAGGGGTTGCATGAGGCCGCCGTTGCGGGGCAGGTTGTTGGCGGCGCGGGGAAGGTTGAGAGGGGATTTTGCGCCGAGGGTGCGCTGGTAGATTTCGCCGTAGTTGCCGGTGGTCCGGATGACGCGGACGACCCAGTCGTCGGAGAGACCGAGGGCGCTGCCGACCTGGTGTGAGCCGCCGAGGAGAAAGCGGCGGAGGGGATTGGGATCCTGCGCGGCGCGGGATTGGAGCTCAAGGACATTGGCCTGGGTGACGCCGAGGTCTTCGGCCTGGACGAAGGCTTCCATGACCCAGCTGACGAGAGTGGCCCATTGGGGATCGTTGTCGCGGACGGCGGCGGCGAGGGGATCGGCGGAGATGGTTTCCGGCAGCAGGCGGGTGGGCTTGCCGTGCTGGGCGAGGGCGGCGCGGGTTTGAGCGAGACGGGTGCGGTCGCCGGCGAGGGCTGCGCAGTTGCCGGTGGCGAAGGCAGCCTGCATCTCTCCCTCTTCCTGAAAGGGAAAAGGAACGAAGCTGATGTGCTGTGTGTGGAACCAGGCGCGGACGGTTTCTTCAACGGTGGTTTCGGCGAGGAAGCAGACTTTGCGGCCGCTGAGCTGGCGTGCACGGGTGACGGGGCTGGCGGCAGGAGTGAGGAAGCCGACACCGTCCCAGAGGATGGGCCGAGTGAAGGCGAGGTGGGTTGCGGCGGAGTGGGTGAAGTCGAGGGTGAGGGAGGGGATCAGATCGACTTGGCCGGCGGTGAGGGCGGCCATGGCGGCGGCATCGTCGGGATACGCAGTGATTGCCGGGGGAGTGTTGTTGCCGAGGACGGCGATGGAGACGGCGCGGCAGAGGTCTGCGTCGAAGGCGGCGCGGTTGCCGAGGTCGTCGGTGGTGGAGTACTCGGCTTGCTCGGCGTCAATGCCGCAGTGGAGGATGCCGGCGGCGCGGATGCGGGGGAGGGTTGGATCGGCGGCGCGGGCAGGGGGCTGGGCGGTGAGGAGAAACAGCAGGGCGAGGATGGGCGCGTAGGATCTCATGGTTGAGGGAACAAGATGGTCTTTGCGATGGAGCAAGCATTCCCTCGGGGGCTGAAGCCCAACTTCCATTGTGGCATTGGATGCACGGGCTGAAGCCCGTACCCTTCGAGCTTCCCTCGGCGTGAGTCGTTTCGGATATGTGGGAGCCTGGAGCAACGAAATGGAGACGGGGTCGGAATTCTTTGCAGTGAATTTAGCAAGTTAGCGCCCGCTGTGCGGGCATAGCGAGTTGGCAAGTTAGCTGGAGCATGGGCCAGGACAGATCTGATCGTTCAGGGAATGGGGTGCTGTTCGACTGCCGATTGGCGTCGCTCGCGGATCGCAGGCGAAGCGAGCTATTCCAAGCGTGAACGGAAATTGCTACGGTGTCCAGTTGCCGGAGGTTGGGATGCCGGGGGTGGTGTCGGGGCGGGGGTTGAAGTCGAGGGGGACGGGGTTGATGAGGTTGCTGTCAGTGGGGGTGATTTCGAGGTGACGGCAACCTACGGCGCCGTCATGGGGAAAGGTGTTGATTTCCGCGGCGGGGATGGCAGCGTAGGCGGCGCTGAGGGGCGGGCGCTTGCCCTGGAGGCGCAGGGTGTCAAAGGCGGAGGTCATGTCGCCAACGCCGGGGACTTTGTCGTCGGCGGGGCCGAGGCTGGGCTGGTTGAATTTGTCCACGCCGATCTGGCGGGCGCGCTCTTCGTCGGGGAGGTCGGCGAGGGGGACGAGGTTGAAGAGCTCGTCAACGAACTTGATGATGGAGCTGTGCTCGGAGGGTACGTGTGAGACGGCGTGGGCGACGGCGTAGGGCGAGATGAGGAGGGCGGGAATGCGCGGGCCTTGCTCGAGGGGGACGTGGTCGGCATCCCAGGAGCGGATGCGGGGCTGGGCGTGGTCGTAGAGACCGTCTGACTCGTCGTATGTGATGATGATGGCGCTCTCCGGCCAGTAGGGGCTGGCGGCGATGGCGTTGATTTCTTCAGCGAGCAGGCCTTCGCTGATCTGGGAGTCGGAGTAGCCGGGGTGGTCGTCGTTGCCGCTGTACACGGTGGCGAGTTTGGGGTTGGGATCCTGGGGCTTCCAGCCCTGAATGTTGCCGTAGCCGCCGCGGACGTAGAAGACGCCGGAATCGGGGAGTTTCCTGTGCTCGACGGCGTCGAAGAACTCGCTGAGGCCATGGAGGTGGGCGCTGGCGAGGGGGTTATTGGCGATGTAGCCGAAGTATTGCGTGGCGTTGTGGTGGGCGACGTAGCCCAAGTGGGAGGCCTGGCCGGCGGCATCGTTGATCTCGTGGTCGTAGCCCTGCTGGAACCAGCCCCAGTTGACGGCTTTGACGCCGTGGCCGGCGATCTTGTCAATATCTTCCTGGACATCGGGCAGGTCGAAGGCGGGGTCGTAGTCGCCGGCGGTGGTTTGCCTGATGGCGCTGCCCATGAAGGAGAGCGGGAGGGTGGCGAAAGTGAGGTTTTTGGCGACGCCTCCGAAGGGTTTGACGGCCTGGGGCTGCCTGAGCTTGTTGGCGGTGTCGAGCGGGGAACCCCAGTAGGGAGCGGGGTCGGAGGTCATGGGCACGACGGCTGCCTTGCCCTGGCCGCCGGTGGAGGCGGCGTCAGGGTGGAGCATCCACTGGGTTTCGCCGCCCTGGCCGGAGATCATGGCGATGGCGTTGGGGGTGGATGGGCCGACGATGGTGTCCATGAAGTGGTCAAAGAGGACGAAGCGGTCGGCATAGCGCCAGAGGAAGGGGGCGGTGTCGCAGTCGACATGGGCCATGACCAGTTCGCCGAATTGCTTGCGCTCAAGGGTGGGGGCCTTCGATGGCTTGCCGTCATTAATTGTGACGCCTTCTTCGGTGAGGGCGTACTGGGTGTTGCGGGCGACGCCGCTGGGGTCGAGATCGATTTTGCGGGCGATGCCAACGTGGGAGTGATTGACGGACGCGATGTCAGCGGGATAGATGGGGACGGATTTGCCGGAGTCGGTGACGACAGAGGCGGGGATGCGGAAGGGCGTGATGGTTCCGATGGAGCCGTCGGTATCGACGATTTGCTGGGTGAATCCGGGAACCTGATCGGGGGTGCGAGGGCCTTCAGGGCCGGCATAGAGGCCGTCGGCGCCGGGATAGCTGGCAAAGTAGAAGTCGAAGGAGCGGTTTTCCTGGAAGAGGACGAAGACGTACTTGATGTGCCGGCGGATGAGGGCGAGCTTTTCTTCGGAGGTGATGGCCGGCTCGGTTGCGGGATTGATGATCTCAGTGGCTACCTCGTCGCTGGAGCGCGGGGCAATGGTGACATCGGGCGCTGGGGCTGCGGGCTGCTGAGCTGTGGCGATTCCGAGTGAGATTGCGCTGAGGACGATGAGGGCCAGAGGGAGTTTTATGCAAGCTGCATTTTGCATAGAACCAAGGTATTCGGTGGGGCGGTGCGGTGGCAAACGGGGGATGGTGGCAAAACGGATCGGTTAGTTTTTCTGCTGGTCGCGATCGACTTTGAGGCTGCTGCGGCCGTCGGGGAGGCGCCAGCGGCGGGCAACGACGATTAACCAGATGAAGTTGAGTGCGGCGACGGTCCAGGCGGCGATAAAGGCGGTCATGAAGTGCGGGCTGCTGAGGCCGAAGTAGAAGAGCGGCGCGCTTACGATCACGAATTCCAGAGCGCCAAAGGCGAGAGCGAAGAGGAACTTGGTCCAGCTCCACAGCCCGGCTTGCTTTTCGCGGCGGATGCCGACGGCAATGACGGTGATCTGGAGAATGACGAAGAGAAACCAACCCATGGGTGAACGACCTTAGAGGAGGCAGTTGTTGGCTGCAAGATGGCGGTGCGCTTCAACAGGATAGGCGATAAGCTGCGCAGAGATGAATCGGGAATTGGGGTGGTTGCTGGGGCGGGAACAAGGAGAGACAACAGCGGGGTTGGATGGGGCGTGATGGGAGGAGTGGCGGGACGACGGTTTCGCGCAGTGCTCGTGGAGTGTGTGCTAAGGTTCAAACCGTGAAAGCTGAAATGAAGGATGAAAAGCCGGCGAAGCCTGGGCGGCGGTTGCTGCCGGGGCTTGCGCTGAAGGACGGGTATACGGTGCATCCGTTCGACGCAGAGTTCGGCGCGCGCACGAGCGGGCTGATTGCGGGGCGGCATCTAAAGGCGGGGCACCGGCACGACCGTCACGCGACGGCGTACTACGGGGTTGCGCCGTCGGTGCTGGAGGCGCTGGTGAAGCGATGGCAGAGGAGCGGACCGGCGGCTCGATTGGCGGAGACGACGTTTGTGGACCTGGGTGCGGGGATGGGGCGCGCGGTGCTGCTGGCCTCAAGGTTGGGGTTCAAAGAGGCGGTGGGAGTGGAACTGCATCCGGCGCTGGCGGGGATGGCGCGCAGGAATGTGGAACTGTGGCAGGCTGGAGGGATGGATCGTGGTCCGATGCGGATTGTGGAAGGGGATGTGGTGGAGTTTGCGCTTCCGGAGGGTCCGGTGGTGGCATTCCTGTTCAATCCGTTTGGCGCGGCGGTGCTGCGGCGGTTGTTGAAAGCCTGGCGCAAAGGCTCAGCAGGGCGGGCGGGAGCGTTTGACCTTTTGTATGTGAACAACGAGCAGGAGAGGGTGCTGGAGGTTGCGGCGGGATGGCGACGGCTGTACCTGGGGAAGGTGCGCCGATCGCAGGCCGACGCGATTGCAGATCACAGGATCATGGCCAATCAGCCGGAGGGGGAGTATGCATCGTCGAATTATGAGGATTGTTCGATTTGGCGGTATATAGGTTGAGCGGAGAAACCGGGGAGAGCGGCAACGTGTATACGGTTTATGAGGGAAAATGCACAGATATTTCCAAGATCATTTGACGAGACAGGGTTCGAGGGAGAAAGCTGATAGCTGGGCAGCCCAGGGCATTCTTTTGCATTGACAAAGGGAGCGGCGTTTTTCTCTCCGAGGTTGGTTACAACCGCATGGGATGAAGACGGAACAAGGAACGGGCAGCTCACGGAGCAAGAGCTTGAAGGAACCGCATCTGGTATTGGGATTGGGCGAGTTGTTGTGGGATATTTTGCCGGAGGGACCGCGATTGGGCGGCGCGCCGGCGAATTTTTCTGTGATGGCAGGGCGGCTGGGAAATCATGCCGTGTTGCTGAGCCGGATTGGGCGCGATGACCTGGGACGCAGGGCGGTGGCACGGCTGGATCCGCTGCCGGTGGACGCGGGGTTTGTGGAGACCGATGCGATCCATGAGACGGGCCGGGTGACGGTGTATTTCGAAGGCGGGCAGCCGCACTACACCATTCACCAACCGGCGGCGTGGGATTTTTTAGAGCTTTCGGATGAGTGGGTCAGGTTAGCCGAAAGAGCTGACGCGCTCTGCTTTGGCTCGCTGGCGCAGCGCAGCCTGGAGTCGCGGCAGACGATCCAGACTCTGGCGGCACAGACTTCTTCAAAGTGCGTGCGGGTGTTCGACGTGAATCTGCGGTCGCCGTTCTACTCCGGCGAAGTGATTCAGGAGTCGCTGGAACTGGCGACGGTGATGAAGATGAATGACGCGGAGGTTGCGCAGGTGTTGGGGCTGCTGGGCCTGACAGGCAGCGACGACGGAGGTGAGGCCCTGGCGGTGGATCCGCTGCGGAGCGGAGCGGAACGGCTGCTGAGTGAGTTTCCGACGCTCGAGATGGTGGCGGTGACGCGCGGCGGAAACGGGAGCCTGCTGGTGACGCGGGATGAGTGGCACGTGCATCCGGGACTGCCGGTGAAGGTGGCGGACACAATTGGGGCGGGAGATGCGTTTACCGCGGCGCTAACGCACTATCTGCTGCGTGGGGCGGACCTGGCCACGCTGAACGAGGCGGGGAACCGATGGGGCGGATGGGTTGCCTCGCAATCGGGCGCGATGCCGCCGTTGCCTGATGAGACGCGTGCGAGGATCGAAGCGGCGATCGAAGCGTGAAGGCTTCAGGGATTGGCGGTTTTGCAAGGATGCCCGGCAGGTGGGAACCACCTGCAGTGGGGCAGACGTCGCGTGCGCGGCATTGGGTTCGTGGCTTCTCCGGCAAGATGAATATTTGGCTGCTATGCGCGGTTGTGGCGGCGGGGCGGTTGGCGATTGCGCAGGAGGGGCAGAGCGCGGCGCAGCAGCCTTTGCCGACCGCGGCGCAGGAGGGGATGGGAAGCCAAGTCCCTACGCAGGCACAAGCAAAACAAGTGAGCCAGGACGAGGTGCGGGACCAGGTTCCGGTGCGGACTGCTCCCTTGCCCCACGGCGAGGGCGCACGCAGGATGGGCCAGCGGTTGCGGGCGATCTTCGACGCGACGGACTGGCGGGCCGATCCGAGCAAAGCATTTGAGCGAATTCCCTACTACCAGGCGCTGCTGACGCGGAATCTGGCGCTGGCCGATGAGATGGCAGTGCGGATGGAGCTGGGCAACGAGCAATTACGTGCCGGATTCAGCGCGCGGGCGGTGGAGACGCTGGAAGCGCTGGTGACGCTGATGGATGCGCATGTCAGAGCGGTTCCACGGAGGATCCAGGCACAGGTGCACCAGGAACTGGCGCTGGCCTACCTGCGACTGGGCGAGCAGGAAAACTGCATTGGGATGCACAATGCGCAGTCGTGCAATTTTCCACTGCATGGAGGCGGGATTCACCAGAAGACGCGCGGGGCGGAGGGCGCGGTGCGGGAGTATACGCGGGCGCTGGAGCTGAACCCGGACAGTTATCTGTGCAAGTGGTTGCTGAATATTGCCTACCAACAACTGGGGCGCTATCCGCAGGATGTGCCGAAGCAATGGCTGGCCCAACCGGAGTTGTTTCAGTCGGACTATGACATTGGCTATTTCCCCGAGGTAGCTTCGCTGGCGGGGATTAATGCGATGGAGCTTTCCGGCGGAGCGATTGTGGAGGACTTTGACGGGGATGGACTGCTGGATGTGATGGTGTCGTCTTCCGGGCCGCTGGATTCGATGCACTTCTATCACAACAACGGGGATGGGACGTTTACCGACCGCACGAAAGAAGCTGGGCTGGGCGACGAGATTGGCGGGCTGAACCTGGTGCTGACGGACTACAACAACGATGGTCATCCGGACGTGCTGGTGTTGCGCGGCGCGTGGTGGGGGAAATTTGGCGAGTATCCGCTGTCGTTGCTGCGCAACAACGGGGACGGGACGTTTGACGATGTGACGGAAGAGGCGGGACTGCTGACGATTGGCCCGACGCAGACGGCGGCGTGGGCGGATTACGACGGGGATGGGTGGCTGGATCTGTTTGTGGGGCACGAGTCGAAGCCGGGGAGCGTGTATCCCTGCCAGTTGTTCCACAACAACCACGACGGAACGTTTACCGAGGTGCAGGCGCCGGGCGCAGCGGCGGGGAAGCTGGGATCGGATTTGGGATTTGTGAAGGGCGTTGCGTGGGGCGACTACAACAACGATGGGCGGCCGGATTTGTACGTGTCATCCATGTTCGGCGGGAGCCATCTGTTTCGCAACGACGGGCCGCGCGATGCGAAGCATCCGGAGAGCGGGGAATGGGTTTTTACCGATGTGACGCAGCAGGCTGGCCTGGGCAGCGACCGGCACACCTTTCCGACCTGGTTCTTTGACTACGACAACGACGGCTGGCTGGACATTTTTGCGGGTGGGTACTCGACGAGTTCCATGGAGGATGTGGGCGCATTCGAGTTTGACCAGCCGAACCACGGGGCGGTTTCGCACCTGTTCAGGAATAACCACGACGGCACGTTTACGGATGTTCCGGAGGCCGCGGGGCTGGACCGGGCGATTACGACCATGGCGGCGAACTTTGGCGACCTGGACAACGACGGCTGGCTGGACGTGTACCTGGGACTGGGCGAGTCGTCGTATGAGTCGCTGTTGCCGAAGCGGATGTTCCGCAACGACGGCGGCAAGTGGTTTGAGGATGTGACGACGTCCGGGGGTTTCGGGAATCTGCAAAAGGGGCACGGGATTGCATTTGCGGATATTGAGAACAACGGGAACGAGGATGTGTTTGAGGAGCTGGGCGGGGCGTTTCAGGGGGACCGGTTCATGCCGACGCTCTACCACAACCCGGGGCATGGGAACCACTGGGTGACGCTGCTGCTTGAGGGTGTGAAGACGAATCGGGCGGCCTACGGGGCGCGGATCAAGGTGACGGTCGTGGAGGAGGGGCGGACGCGTTCGATTTACCGGGCAGTGGGGTCGGTATCGAGCTTTGGCGGGAACCCGATGCGGCAGCATATTGGGCTGGGCAAGGCTGCTTCGATCAAGGAGATTGAAATTTTCTGGCCGGTTTCGGGATTGCGGCAGCGATTCAAGGACGTCGGAATTGACCGGACATTCCATGTGCTTGAGGGGCGGGATGTTCTGGACCCGATCCCGGTTAAGGCGTTCGAAATTGGAAAGACAAAGATTGCCGAGCCGATGCATGGACCGATGCACTGAGGGGCTGAACGAAGGAACAGAATCGTGCGGTTCGATACGTTAAGTGGAAGTTGTACATAGAGTTGCAAGAGGAGATAGTCATTCTGAGGATGTTCTTTGAGATGCGGGAGCGATCAGGGGATCAAGGGGAGGTTCTTCATCTGCATTCATGGCAATCCGCGCCAAATGCATCGACAAATCTTTACACGCTGTTGTAATGTATGTCTACAAACCACAACGCTAACCCGAGGGCTGGGGCGCCGCGGATGAGGAAAGGGTAGTGCATGGCAGGTCCACGCAAGACGGCAATCAAGCTGGCGCCGCCGCCGGAGCCGGTTCCGGCGCAGGCAACGGCGAAGTACAGGCGGGTGTTCGAGTACCTGCACGGCCACATCCAGTCAGGGGTTTTGAAGGCGGGGGACCGGCTGCCCAGCGAGGCGGAGCTGGGGAAGCTGTTCGACGCGTCGCGCATCACGGTGGCGAAGGCTGTGCTGGATCTGCAACGGATGGGGCTGGTTACACGGCGGCCAGGCGCGGGAACTCACGTGCTGGCTCTGCACCAGGCGGAGGGGCGGACGTTTGGGCTGCTGATTCCTGAGCTGGGACTGACAGAGATCTTTGAGCCGATCTGTCATGGCATGATGCGCTCGTCTTTTGCACGGCCTGACGCGCTGCTGTGGGGGAATGCCTCGACATCAGTGGGGGAGACGGCGAAAGAGGCCGAGCAGATGGTGAACTCGTTTATCCGGCAACAGGTGGCGGGGGTGTTTTTTGCGCCGCTGGAGTTGAGCGGGGACAAGGACACGGCAAATCGGCGGATTGCGCGGGACCTGGAGCGGGCACAGATTCCGGTGGTGCTTCTGGACCGGTGTTACATGCCGTATCCGGAGCGCTCGGCGCACGACCTGGTGGGGGTGGACAATCGCCGTGCCGGGTATGTGGCGGCGGCGCACCTGCTGCGGCTGGGCGTGCGGCGGCTGGCGTTCCTGGGCGAGGTCAATGCTGCGCCGACGGTGGATGCGCGCATAACCGGGTTTCACGAGGCGCTGCGGAAGTTTGGGGTTGTGCCGGAGCGGGATCCGGCGTGGCGCGGGAGTCCGCAGGACGAGGCGCTGATGCGGCGCCTGCTGGACGAGTTGCGGCCGGAGGCGATTGTGTGCGCCAACGACCTGACGGCGGCGCGGCTGATGCAGACGCTGATCGGGTTCGGGGTGCGGATTCCGGAAGAGGTGCGGATTGTGGGGATGGACGATGTGAAGTATGCCAGCCTGCTCCCGGTGCCGCTGACGACGATTCACCAGGACTGCGCGGGGATTGGGATGGTGGCGATGGCGACGATGCTGGAGCGGCTGGAACATCCCGAGCTGCCGGTGCGGGATGTGACGGTGCCGACGAGCCTGGTGGTGCGGAAGAGCTGCGGGGCGGGGCTGAACAGTTAGGGGGAAATTCCGCGACAGTGCAGGGAAGTAGTCTGCCAGGTGTTTTGCCGCGTCGAACAGGGGCTGGGGCACTCGTGGATGGACGGGGAAAGGAAGATTCGGCTGCGCGGTCAATTAAAGTAGATTCATTGTGATTGTTAATATTGCCAGGCGCGCACACGACCACAACTGGGAGCTGGATCCGATTACGCGGTCGCTCCTGGATACAGATTTTTACAAGCTGCTGATGCTGCAGTTTATCTGGAAGAACTTTCCCCAGACCAAGACATCGTTTACGCTGCTGAACCGGACGACGTCGGTGCGGCTGGGCGAACTGATCAAGATCGATGAACTGCGCGAGCAACTGGACGAGACGCGGCGGCTCAAGTTTCACAAGTCGGAGCTGATCTGGCTGGCGGGCAACACGTTTTACGGGCGCAGGGGCATCTTTGAGCCGGCGTTTCTGGAGTGGCTGGAGCGGGATTTCCGGCTTTCTGAATACGAGCTTTCCGTGGAGGACGGGCAGATTTCTCTGCGGTTTCAGGGGCTGTGGACGGAGACGACGCTGTGGGAGATTTATGCGCTCTCAGCGATTGACGAGCTGAAGACGCGAGCCAGCCTGAAGGAGTTGACCGAGTTCGAGCTCGATGTTTTGTACGCGCGAGCCAAGACGCGGCTGTGGGAGAAGATGGAGCGGCTGCGCGGGGTGCCGTGGCTGAATGTGAGCGACTTTGGAACGCGGCGGCGGCATAGCTTTTTGTGGCAGGAGTACGTGGTGAAGGCGATGAGCGACGTGCTGGGGGCAAGCTTTGCCGGCAGTTCGAACACGTACCTGGCTTACAAGCACGATCTGGAGGCGATTGGCACCAATGCGCACGAGTTGCCGATGGCGCTGGCGGCGTTGGCCGATGACGAGGAAGAGCTGCGAAGTGCTCAATACAGGATTCTTGAGCTGTGGCAGCAGAGTTACCAGGGCGAGCTTCTGATCATGCTGCCGGACACATTTGGGACGACGCAGTTTCTTGCGGATGCACCGGATTGGGTGGCGGACTGGACGGGACAGCGCATCGACAGCAAGGACCCTTATGTGGCAGGAGATGAGTACATCGGGTGGCTGAAGGGGCGGGGGCGCGATCCGCGGCGAAAGCGACTGATTGCCTCCGACGCGCTGGATGTGGAGCAGATCCTGGGCCTGCACGCGTATTTTGGGGGCAGACTACTGAATGGAGCTGCGCCGGCGGATTTCAATAGTGCGAGCGACTTTGCCGATGAGCGGAAGTGGGTTGCGGAGCGAAGGATCCGGTTCAGCGCCGGTTGGGGAACGTTCCTGACCAACGATTTTCGGAATTGCGATCCGCGGGCAGGGCATGGGTTCAACCCGGTGAGCCTGGTTTGCAAGCTGACGGAAGTGGATGGACGTCCGGCGGTGAAGCTCTCCGATAACTATTTGAAGGCGATGGGTCCGGCGCGGGAGATTGAGCGGTACCGGCGGGTGTTTGGAACAGAGGGGGTGGCGAATGTTCCGCTGCTCGTGTAAACGGAGCAGGGCGAGCAAACGTCTTCTCAAGGGATTGCATCGAAGGAAAAAGTGAGTTAGAGTATTACTGATTGCGCAGTCAACAATCTCCAGATTTGAGGATACCGGGTGGCTCGGCCGAGAAGCGGCAACAAGCAGAGGGCAATTCTGGATGCGGCATTGCGCATCTGCGCGGAGCGAGGGATTGGCGGCGCTCCTACTTCGGCGATTTCCAAAGCGGCGGGGATTGCTGAGGGGTCGTTGTTTACCTATTTCAAGACGAAAGATGAGCTGCTGAACGAACTCTATCGGTCGTTGCGAATGGAGTTCAGCCGGAATCTGGACGGTTTTCCTCTCGGGGAGAATGCGAAGACGCGGCTGAGGTACATCTGGGACAAGTTTCTGGAGTTGGGAGCGGCGCATCCCGAACAGTTGAAGGTTCTGGGGCAGCTGCGCGCATCGGGCAAGCTGCTCAAGGAGAATGAATCGCCGAATTTTGCGCAGGTGGAATTGCTGAAGGCGATGGGCGAAGTGGTAGACGGCACGAGGATGCGGAGCGTTCCCCCGGAGTACCTGGTGCTGATGGTGCGGGCGCAGATGGAGATTACGGTGGAATACATCAACGCGCACCCGGAGTTGGCAGGAGTTTGCCGGGAACTGGGATTTGAGATGCTGTGGAACGGATTAAGAACGACATAGTTTTTTTGCTTTCTCGATGAGTGAGTAGTCAGTCAGCGGATGGAAAGCAGAAGATTGAAGAGGGTAGTTCGATCAACATTCAAGAGTATTTGTCACTCCAGGAGTGGCGCGCGGGCAGCATGCCGCTGCAAACAGGAAAGCTGGTTGTTGTTACAGGCGCGACAAGTGGTTTGGGTTATGAGACGGCCCTGGCTCTGGCCAAGGGATGCGCCGACGTGATAGTTACGGCACGGAAGGAATCGAGAGGGCGGGAGACTGCGGCGAGGATACGCTCGCTGGCGCCGAGATCTCTGATTCGGTTCGAGAAGCTGGACCTGGCTGACCTGGACTCGATAGCTGGGTTTAGCGCGCGGATGATGGCTGTGGGACGTCCGCTGGACTTGCTGGTGAACAACGCGGGGGTGATGGCGCTGCCCCGGCGCGAGGTGACCGCGGATGGATTTGAGATGCAGTTGGGCACCAATTTTCTGGGCCACTTTGCGCTGACCTGCAATCTATTGCCGCTGCTTCGCCCCAGCCGCTCTCCGCGTGTGGTGCAAGTGAGCAGCCTCGCGCATCGAGTGGGAACCATGCGGTTTGACGATCTGCAGGGAGAGCGTAGATACAAGCCGTGGAGGGCGTACGCCCAATCGAAGCTGGCGGTGCTCTTGTTTGCGCGGGAGTTGCAGAGGCGGAGCGACGCGCACGGCTGGGGATTGATGAGCATGGCTGCGCATCCGGGGTATGCGCAGACCAATCTGTTTGCCAACGGGCTGGGGCGGAGAAGCGTGCTGACGCTTTTGAGCCGGTGGTTGGGCAGGATGGTGAGCCAGCCTGCGGCAGCAGGCGCGCAGCCAATCCTGTTTGCGGCAACCTCAGAGAGCGCGCAGCCTGGGGCGTTCTACGGACCGGGGGGAGTGCTGGAACTGGCTGGACCGCCGGCGAAGGTGGGCGCATCGCAGCCCGCCTGCGATGATGCGGTGGCGCGCAGGCTTTGGGAGGCCTCAGAGAAGCTGACCGGGGTCAGTTGGCCGACGGACTGAAGAGGGGATGTCCGTGCAGCAAAGACTCAGTTGGCAGACGGCGCAGGTGCGGGAGTGGGCGCGGGCGGCGGAACGGGCCGGTGTTTGGCGCGGAGGTAAGCTGCGATCTGGGCAATCTGTTGATCGGTGAGCGCGTCGGAAAAGGGCGGCATTTTCTGACCGCCGTTGAGGATCTGGTGAGCGATTTTGTCGGAGGTCCAGAGCTTGTCTTTGTTGATCTTGGTAAGATCCGGACCCTTCTTGCCTCCAACACCGTTCATGGTGTGGCAGTGGGCACAATCCTGATTGCGAAAGAGGGTAGCGCCGGCGAGCTGGTCGGCTTTGGTCTTCGATGCTGCGCGAGCCGGCATGGGGATTGCGGCAACCGCGGCCAGAAGCAGTATGAACACACCATAAAAACATTTGAGGCGAAGGATCACAGAAGTTATTTTCTCACGGCTGGGGCGTATGCGCTTTGGCGGTCAGCCTTTGGGGGTTTTCCGTGTGCCGATCATTGCGATTGCCTTTTCGATACGGCTGGCGCGGGTTTCGGGCTTCTTTGCGCTCTCAATCCAGTCGACGAATTCCTTCCTATGCGAGTAAGAGAGTGCGGTGAAGGCTTTTGCCTGCACGGGGGCTTTGGAAAGGGCGGACTCGAGGTCTGCGGGAACGGCGACGGTGCGGGGCGCGTCGTCGACGGCGAGCTCCACTTCGACGGTATCGCCAGTGGATGCGCAGGCCCCAGCGAGGATGTCTTTGCCGACTCCGAGGATGTGAACGCCGGCGCGGGGGATGAGCGAGTTGCGGTAGGTGAAACCGTTGATGGTGGCGCGAACAGGGACCTGGCCCTTGCGGCCGAAGACTTCCGGGACGCTGAAGGGGACCTGGAGGTAGGTCCAGGCACCGCTAGGGCCGCGGCCGGCGAGTTGGGCCTTGAACTTGAGTGGGGTGGCCTGGGATTTGGGCATTCTGGCAATCTCCAACGGTTGAGCTGGGCTCGGGAAGGGCTCAGGGGCGAAGTCTCCTTTGGATTCTGCCTTGGGTGCGAGGTGGTTTGCAAGAGGGATTCCAGGTTGAGGAGCGTGGAGTAAGCTGGCTGGATATGGCGGAGCGAGCGGGGTGGTACGCGGGCGAGTTGCGCGGGGAGCTGGGGGCGCGGAACCGGGTTTGGGCGCGGGGACGGAAGCATGTGGAGAGCTATGGCGATCCGCCGGTGATTGTTTACTCCCCGGAAGAGGATGGGCGGCATGGGAACTTCTTCGATGCTTCGTATGCGGCGATAACGGCTCGTCCGGAGTGGATGCGGCGGTTTGACAAGATTCATGCACAGGGGCGGGCGCTGCCGAAGGCCGAAAGCGGGCGGCGATGGCGGGAACTCGATTCGTCAATGAGCTCGGACGCGCTGCTGATGAATGTGTTTTCCTGCGCTGGAGTGACAGGTGCGGCGGAGGTGAGGGGGACTCTGGGGGTGGATGGGGATGCGGAGCCGGTGTTTGGGTGGAAGGCGCGGGTGCCGCTGGCGTCCGGCAAGTTCGACCGGACGGAGGTGGATATGCGCTGGGGCGGGCTGCTGGTGGAGGCGAAGCTGACGGAGGGGGATTTTCAGACGCGGGCGGCGCGGGTGGTGGAGGGATATCGGGATTTCGATGCGGTGTTTGACCGGGAGTTGCTGCCGCGGGTGGAGATGAGGACTGCGCGGCGAAGGACGGCGGCGGAGTTTGCGGAGGAGTTTACGCAGGAGTGGGAGGACGCCGGAGCGGATGAGGAGGCCGCGCAGGAGTTTCAAGCCGCGATTGTGGCGCGGGCTCGCGAGGCGGAGCCGGCGGAAGCTGGGTATGCGGGATATCAATTGATTCGCAATTTGCTGGCGGCATACGCGGAGGGATGCAGTTTCTGCGTGCTGCACGATGAGCGGCGGCCGGACTTGCGGGAGCAGTGGTTTCAAGTGATGGCAGCGGTGCGGAGCGCGGGGATGCGGACGCGGTGCAAGGTGATGACGTGGCAGGAACTGGCGAGGATGGCGCCGGAGGGGTTGCGGGAGTTTCTGGAGGCGAAGTATGGCATTGTGGGGACGGGGAGGGCGGCTTCGGCGATGGAGGGGCCTGCGGGATTCGACTAGGAGAGTGTTGAGTTTGGAGTATTCTTGGTCTGAGAACGAGGCTTGGCGGCATTTCCCGGATGAATGACTCCCGCGGTAGGAGGCAAAATGGATCGCGGACCCAGTTGTTTTAGCTCGATCGTGAGGCACCCGAGCGCCTTGGTTCCCATAGCGATGTCTCTCGTGGCGCTGGCGCTGGTGCTTGGCCATATCGCCATCTACGGTGCGCTGCGCGAGGCCGATGAGGGGGCCGTCGCGCATTTATGGCAGATTCTCATGGCGGGGCAGCTGCCGGTACTGGCGTTCTTTGCCATCAAGTGGATGCCGCGCGCGCCGAAGCCCACGCTGGAGGTGCTGGCGCTGCAGGCCGGAGCGGTTCTGGCGGCGATGGCGCCGGTATTTTATTTCAATCTGTGATTGAAGGTTAGGTATTCCCAAGTCTAAAGGCGAGACCTGTTGCGCCCTGCCACATTGTCTGACGACCCGCTCATCGCGATAAAGCCGCGCCAGGATACACAGTCCCCGGATACGAGGACGACTGGGCCGCCTGCCTAGTCGCCGGCGCCGGGGATATATTTGTACTCGATCTTCTGGGGCTCTTTGGGCTTGTCGCCGGTGAGGTCGTGGGTGTGCCAGACGACGGACTCGCTGGCGACTTCAGGGTGCTTGCGGAGGAAGATCAGCGCGTATTCAGAGGCAGTGGGGTCGTCTTTCTGGTCTGCGAACTTGGCGGACTCGATAGCGGCTTTTGGCTTTTCTCCGAGGCGGCGGTAGAGGATGGCGAGCTGGTAGTGGGCGGCGAGGTCGTCGGGGTCGATGGCCTGAAGGCGCTCGTAGGCTTCGCGGGCGGCAGGGTAGTCATGCTGCTGGAAGTAGCTGAAGCCGAGTTCGCGAATGGCGTCCTTGAAGCGGGGGTACTTTTCGAGAGCGGTCTGGAGGTCGGCGATGGCGGCGGGGACCTGGCCTGCCTGGCGCTCGACGATTGCCTTGTAATAGAGCGCGCGCGGGTCGCCGGGGAGGATGGCCAATGCCTTGGCGAGATTTGCCTTGGCGTCGTCGTATTTTTCCCAGGAGACTTCAACGACGGCCATGTTGGTGAAGGCGTCGGCGTAGTCGGGCCGGAGGGCGGCTACGCGCTCAAAGGCGTGGACCGCGGCGGGATACTGGAGGGCGTCAAGCAGGGCAATGCCGTAGTTGTTCCAGCGCATCCACTCCTTGTTTTCCGAGGGATCCGGCGGGACGGGGGAGTTTTCGCCTATCTTGAAGGTCTTGGTTTCCGTGGCCATGTCGATGATGGGCATGGGGTAGGGCTTCGGTTCTTTCTGGCCGGTCTGGGTGATGGCGTAGTCGATGAAGTGCTGGTTGAAGCGGCGATAGCGGACGGTGGCGGTGATGGACACCTGTCCGGTGATTTCTTTGGGCAGGCGGAAGCGGTAGCGGACGAGCTGGGAGCGGCCGGACTGGAGCACGTTGTTGTAAGCGAGGACGCGGTTGTGCCATATCTGGTGCAGGTCGTTGAGCTCGCCTTTGACATTGACGAGGCGGTTGGTGAAGGAGTGGGCGCTGGGGTCGAGGTTGCCATCGGGCTGGATGTAGCCGCTCTCGGTGAGGGTTTTGCCGGCGTTGTCCTTAACGGTGAAATCGACCCAGGCTTCGTAGAAGTCACGCTGCTCGGGGATCAAGGAATGGCCGATGCCCTTGTTCTGGATGACGACGTCGGCGATGAGGGTTTCGCCGGGAGCGATGGAGTAGCTGGTGAGGCCGAGGGGCGCGACCAGAACAACGTCGCTGGGGGTGGCTTCGGCGCTCTCTTTTTCGAGGGCAAAGATGTCGACGTTGAGAACACCCTTGCCGTCGAAGCCGTTCTTGAGGAAGTCGGCGACCCTCTGGGCCTGTTCATCGAACTTGTAGAACTGGGGGATGAGGGTGTTGCCGGCGGCCCAGCGGTGGGAGACAAGCTTGCCGTCCTTGGCGCCGGGGTCGATGGCGCCGGTGGCGAGGGACTCGCGGAGCATGTGGCAGGATTGGCAGGTGGAGGCCACGTCTTTGCGGTAGAAGGGAAGCGGAGACTGCTTGGTGAAGCTGGCTCCCTGCCACTCGTCGTAGACGGAGAAAGCGCGAAGCCACTTGTAGTTGTCGAGAGAGCGGGGGATGGCGGCCTTGTGGCATGCGACGCAGAACTCGGCGGTCTTGTAGAGCGGGCGCATGACGGCTTTGGAATGGCGGTCGAGGTGGGCGAGGATTTCGGCGTCTGAGACGGGGCCGGTGATGGGTGCGCCGGCTTCATCGACCAGGACGGCGGGGACGCCCATGACATAGGAACCGGTTCCGGTAGTGTCAGTAGAGACTATGGAGTGGCAAGTGGAGCAGGTGATCCCTTCCTGCTCAAAGGGACGCTTTTTGGGCATGCCCTGCGAGAGGTCGCCGGAGAGCAGGGCGACGGGGTTGTGGCAGCCCTCGCAGTGGCGCGAGTACTGCACGCCCTTCTCGTCGATGAGGCTGTTGACGTTCTTCAGATACCAGGGGGCTCGGAAGCTGTTGGAGTGCGCCGACTGGCGCCACTGGTGGTAGGCCTCCTGGTGGCAGTGGCCGCAGTACTCGGCGGTGGGGAAGGCCCTGGGGCTCCAGAACTGGCCGTTCACGGTGGTGGCATTGGAAGGCAGGAAAGGGGATTCCTTGCCGAAGGCGTAGTTATAGCGGGAGGCGACGGAGTCGTGGAATGCGGTGGTGGGGCCGGTAATGGAGGTGGGAGCGCCATAGCCCGGGGTGGTTGTGGAGGAGGAGGGGGTTGTGGTGGAGGGCTTGGGAGACGCGGCATCCTCAGGACCCGTGGCGGCGCGAGCTCCCCAGGCCGACGCGAGGAACAGAACGGCGAGCAGAGTGGTCGCGAGCCAGGGGCGCAGCAGGGTCTTGAACCCGATTTTGCACATCGTAAGGTGATCTCCCAGGGGAATGGATAAACCCACCCCGCGGCCTGCGCATGCATTCCGCGGGGACACAAGAACGGTAGCAGGGGTCAGGTGTGGGCTGTCTTCCATCGAAAGGTGGAGGGTTGGTTGGCGGGTCGCCGCGTCAGCAGGCAAGCGAGTCAGCGAGCCAGTGAGTCGGCGGGGCTACGGGGCTTTCGGAGGTGGGCAGGCGCACATTGGGCGGGGATTTGCAGCGAATGGTTCATAGAGTGGTATGAGCGGAGAAAAATGGCGGTGATCTGTGTGAGCATGCGCACATCTTCTTAGCCAAACGAGGCCTCAAACTGGTACGGTTGTCTGGAAGGTTTGATTTACCAAGATGGTCTCGAGTCCTTATTTTTCTCTTGCCGTTCTTTTTGTGGTGGCGTTGTGCTTTGGACTGACACCGCTGGCGCTGGCGTGGCTGTGGGCGCAGGTGTACTCCCCGGCCAAGCCTAACGCGGTGAAGAACGCCATCTACGAGTGCGGGCTTGAATCCCGGGGCGATGCGTGGGTGCAGTTCCGCTCGGCCTACTACCTCTACGCCATCATTTTTCTTATATTCGATGTGGAAGCAGTGTTCCTGCTGCCTTTTGCCGTGGCGTTTACCGGACTGGGGATCGCGGCCTGCCTATCGATGCTGGTGTTTGTGTTGATGCTGATTGAAGGGCTAGCCTGGGCGTGGGCCAAGGGCGTGCTGACATGGGCGTGAAGGCCGCCGGAGGCGGCCAGTTGGCAGGGATCAGAGGTCAGGGATCAGTTACAGGCAAGGGACCAGGGAATAGGGAATAGGGAATTAGGGACTGAGAAGCGGAGCGGCGGATGGCTGTTGAGGATGGGTTGAAGATCGAGCTGGGCAAACAGGGGGTCTTCGTCACCAGCATCGAGGAGCTCTACAACTGGGGGCGGCGCAATTCTATCTGGCCGATGCAGTTTGGGCTGGCCTGTTGCGCGATTGAGATGATTGCGACGACGATGGCGCGCTACGACCTGGCCCGGTTTGGGGCCGAGGTCTTCCGGCCGTCGCCCCGGCAAGCCGACCTGATGATCATCTCCGGCACGGTAACCAAGAAGATGGCTCCGCAGGTGGTTCGGCTCTATAACCAGATGGCCGAGCCGAAATACGTGATCGCGATGGGCGCATGCGCCATCTCCGGCGGACCGTTCAAGCAGGGATACAACGTCCTGAAGGGGATTGACCGGTACATTCCGGTGGACGTGCACATTCCGGGATGCCCACCGCGGCCGGAGGCTCTGCTGCACGCCTTTATCACGCTGCAGAAGAAGATTGACGGACAGCCTTTGACCGGCGAGGGAAGGCCGCGGCACCTGGATGTGGATGGGCAGAGCGAGTTTCCGGTTCCGGTGCAGGGAGCGCACGATCTGGAGCCGACTTCCAATCACGGCGTTTGGCCGGTACCGATCACGATCAAGTGACGAAGACAGGGACTAGGGACTGCTGGGGACTAAGGGGCTAGGGACTAAGGGACTGGGGACTGAGAGCTGGTTGAGAGGTTTGAGGTAATCAGGTTTGAAGACGGTAGAAGAGATCAAGGCGGCGATTGAAGCGGCAGTGCCCGGCGCGGGGGTGGAGATTGTTCCCAATCCCAGCGTGAGCGGCCAGCACTCGCTGCGGCTGGCCCCAGCCCAGGCGATTGCGGTAGTCACGTTCCTGCGCGACGACGCGGAACTCTCGCTTGATTTTCTCTCGAACGCGACCGGCGTGGACTGGCCGGACAAGGAAGTTGCTGAGAAGGTGAAGGTTACGCGCACCGTGACGAAGACGGTGGAGGGCGTGGAGCAGCAGGTGGAAGAGACGGTGGAGGAGATCCGGAAGACAGTTGTTCCGGGCTGCCTGGAGGCTGTCTATCACTTGTTCTCCGTGGCCAAGGGGCACGGACCGGTGGTGATCCGGATGAAGACGGGGAACCGCAGCGACCAGGTGCAGCTGCCGTCGCTGACGCCGGTGTGGCGCTCGGCGGAGTTTCAGGAGCGGGAGATGTTCGACCTGTTCGGAATTGTGTTTACCGGGCATCCGGACCTGCGGCGACTTCTGATGTGGGATGAGTTTGAAGATCATCCAATGCGGCGAGACTATGTGGAGCCTGACGACTTTGAGTACGAGCCGACGGCTCATGACGAGGTTCTGAAACGAGCCGGGGAGCATCGAGCGAAGCTGGCGGCTGCGTCCGCAGGCCAGGGAGGTGCGAGCGCATGAGCACTTCAGGCTTCGTGCAGGAGAAGGATAAGCGCGCGGGCTGGAACCGGCCGCCGCATATTGAGCCGGATGGTGAAGGCGAGCTGCTGGAAGTGGCCATGGGGCCGCACCATCCTTCGACGCACGGCGTGTTCCGCATGGACGTGGCGCTGGACGGGGAGCGGGTGATCCGGCTGAAGCCGGTGTTTGGCTACCTGCACCGCAACCACGAAAAGCTTGGCGAAGGACAGAGCTACCTGGCGTCGATGCCGTTCACGGACCGGTTGGACTATATGTGTCCGCTGACCAATAACTGGGCGTACGCGCTGGCGGTGGAGAAGCTGACCGGGCAGGAGGTTCCGGAGCGGGCGGAGTATCTGCGCGTGATTCTGGGCGAGCTGACGCGGGTGGTGAATCATGCGTCGGCGATCGGGTTCCTGATCCAGGAGATGGGCGCCAGCGGTACGCCGTTGATGTACGCATTCAAGGAGCGGGAAAAGATCCTCGATCTGTTTGAAGCCATTACCGGCGCGCGCATGATGGTGAACTACATGCGCTTTGGCGGCTGCCGGGTGGATGCGACGCCGGCCTGGCTGGATGCCGTGCGCAAGGTGGTGGCGGACCTGCCCAAATTCGCCTATGAGTATGAGCGGCTGCTGACGGGCAACGAGATTCTGATGGCGCGCACGCAAGGCGTGGGCATTCTGCGGCCGGAGCTGGCGGTCAACGCGGGCGTGACGGGGCCCATGCTGCGGGCTTCGGGCATCAACTACGACATTCGCAAGGTGGATGGGTACAGCATTTATAACCGATTCAAGTTCCGCGTGCCGCTGGGCGAACACTGGGATGTGTACGACCGGTTCATGATCCGGCTGCTGGAGATGCGCGAGTCGTTCGGGATTCTGGAGCAGGCGCTCAAAGATATTCCGGGGGGTCCGGTGATGGACCCGAAGGCCAAGATACGCGGGTTCCGGCCGAAGCCGGGTGAGGCGTACGGGCGGATTGAAGCGCCCAAGGGCGAGCTGGGATTCTATTTGATCAGCGATGGCAGCCCAAATCCGTACCGGTATAGGGTCCGTCCGCCGAGCCTGATCAACCTGACGATTCTTGAGGACATGTGCCTGGGCGCGAATGTGGCGGACGTGGTGCTGATTTTTGGAAGCGTGGATATTGTGCTGGGGGAAGTGGACCGGTGAGACAGCTCTAAGCTGCTAGCTTTTGGCTTCCAGCTTTTTGTGCGGGTGGCGACAGCAGTGGCGGGCAAGAGTGGGAAACGAAGTTGAGCGCGAGCGAGCTAGAAGCTGATCTTGGAGGGTGCATTGCTGGGTGACGGCATACTGAAGGGGCTGGGTGAAACGGCGAGAAACTTTGTGGGCAGCTATGTGTCCGCAGAGCGGCTTACGACCGTTCAGTATCCCGAAGAGCGCATTGCGCCCATTGAAGCGACGCGGGACTTTCCCTTCCTGGTGTACGACGGCGACGACTGGGAGGCCGGGTTGCGCTGCGTGGCCTGCCAGATCTGCGAAAAAGAGTGCCCGCCGAAGTGCATTTACATTGTCAAGAGCACCGACAAAAAGCCCGATGCGCTGGGCAAACCGCAGATTTATCCGGCGCGCTTCGACATTGATATTTCCGTCTGCATGAGCTGCCAGATCTGCGTGGAAGTCTGTCCGTTTGAAGCCATCAAGATGGACACTGAATTTGAGCTGAGCACGACGGACCGGTTCGGCGGATTGCTGCACGATCGCAAGCAACTGGCGAAGTCGAACGAGTATTTCCACAAGATTCATCCCACCGAGGCCGCGGAAGTGGATGCGCGGCTGGCGGAAGAGAAGGCCAAGGCGGAAGCGAAGGCCAAGGCTGCCGCGGCTGCGGCTGCGGCGAAGGCGGCTGCGCCACCAGCTGCGCCGAAGCCTGCTGTTCCGGCTGCGGTGCCGGCAGCGAAAACGGCTGAAGGGGAGAAGCAGGCATGATCGAGAAAGCGGATCAGATCTGGGTCATCCTTGCGCACTGGCTGGTGAGCTTTTTGCCTGTGTGGTTGCAGCAGCCGGCGATTGTGCTGCTGGCGGTGGTGGCTATTATTGTCACTTTTCCGGCGCTGTTTGCGGTGACGGTTTTGCTGGAGCGCAAGGGGCTGGGGCGCATGCAGAATCGCTACGGGCCGAACCGCGTGGGGCCATACGGGATTTTCCAGCCGGTGGCCGATGGAATCAAATCTCTGACCAAGGAAGACATTGTTCCGCTGAGCGCCGATGCGGTGGTGCATTTTCTGGCGCCGGTGTTCCTGGTGGTGGTGGTGTTCATGGGCTATGCGGTGCTGCCCATGGGCCGCAACATGACGCTGGTGCCCATGGATGCCGGGATCCTGTTTTTCTTCGCCATTGGCGCATCGACGGAGCTGAGCGTCTTCATGGCTGGTTGGTCAAGCCGCAATAAATATTCCCTGCTGGGGGCGATGCGCGCCGTGGCGCAGATGATCAGCTACGAAGTGCCGTTGCTGATGTCGAGCCTGGCGGTGGTGATGATGACGGGGTCGCTCTCGCCGAACAAGATTGTGGACGTGCAGAACCAGTACACGTATGGGCTGCCGCACTGGTACATCTTCACGCCGTGGGGATTTGCGGGGTTCATTCTGTTTGCGATTGCGGCGACAGCTGAGACGAACCGCTCGCCGTTCGATTTGCCGGAAGGAGAGTCGGAGCTGGTGGCCGGCTACTTTACCGAGTATTCGGGTTTCAAGTTTGCGCTGTTCTTCCTGGGTGAGTACGTGGGCATGATGGGGATATCCGGACTCGGGACGACGCTGTTCCTGGGCGGGTACTCGGCGCCACTGCAGGTGCTGGGGTTTGTTCCGTCGTGGATCTGGTTCATCGCGAAGATCATGCTGTCGATGTGCGTGTTCATCTGGGTGCGAGGAACGCTGCCGCGGCTGAGGCAGGATCAGCTGATGAATTTTGCCTGGAAGTTTGTGCTGCCGCTGACGCTGCTGAATCTGTTTGTGGCGGCAACGTGGCGCTTCATGGGCGAGGGGTTGCTGCGCTGGGTGGTGTGCTCGGCGATCCTGATTCTGGCGTATACGTTGATGGGCCGCATTGGGATGCGCAGAGAGCACTTTGGGCCGAGGAGCTACCGCTATGCGGAGTAAGTTGAGCGGTTCGAGGTTGGTGCTGTCCCAGCCATGTGCCGAAGAGATGGCGCAGGGATGGGGCACCCGAGGTTTGTGGTTGGGCCGGGAAGGGATGGGCGGCCGATGAGCATTGTGTTTTATGCGATTGCGGGCTTGTCGGTTGCGGGGGCGCTGGCGGCGGTGCTGCTGAAGAACACCGTGCACTGCGCGCTGGCGCTGACGGTGGCTTTTGCGGGGCTGGCGCTGCTGTTTCTGGAATTGGATGCGCAGTTTGCGGGGTTTGCGCAGATCCTCATCTATATCGGTGCGGTTGCGATCCTGGTGGTGTTTGCGATTCTGCTGACGCGGGGCTCGGAGACGCCGAAGGACGGGGTTTATAGCCGTAATCCGCTCGTGGGCCTGGTGACGGCGGCGGCGGTTTTTGCGGCGCTGGGATGGGCGGTGCTGCACAGCACCACATCGCTTCCGGGCCCAGAGGGCACCCCGACAGCGAAACCGACGGTGACGGTGATGGAGATTGGCAATGCGCTGATGGGGCGCTACGTGCTGCCGCTGGAGATTGTGGCGCTGCTGTTGACGGCGGCGCTGATTGGCGCGGTGATTGTGGCCATGCACGAGAAAGAGAGCGCGTGATGACGCCGCTGACGGGATACCTGCTGGTGGCCGCGCTGCTGTTTGCGATTGGGTTGGCTGGGGCGCTGACGCGGCGCAACGCGATCCTGGTGCTGATTGGGATTGAGCTGATGCTGAACGCGGCGAATCTGAACCTGATTGCGTTCTGGCGCTACGGGCCGCATCCCGAGGCGCTGACGGGGATGATGTTTGCGATCTTCTCCATCGCGGTGGCGGCGGCCGAGGCCGCGGTGGGACTGGGGCTGGTGATTCAGATTCACCGGCACGCGCATACGACGGATCTGGATGCAATGAACAGGATGAAGGGGTGAAGGGTTGATGCAAGAGACAATTTCATTCACTCCGCAAATTACCGCTTCCGCGATTACGAGATTGCTGTGGCTGATTCCGGCCGTGCCGATTGTGGCTTCGGGCGTGATTGCGCTGCTGAAGCAGCCGAAGCGGAAGACGGCTGCGACGCTGGCGATCGGGTCGCTTGGCTTCTCGCTGCTGCTGGCGCTGGTGGCGTTTGGGCATGTGCTGACGGGATGGGCGCATGGCCAGGCGGTGCGCGAGACGGCGAACTTCACCTGGATTCAGGTGGGCGCGTCGCACGTGGAACTGGGCTGGGTGCTCGATCCGCTGGCGGCAGTGATGCTGGTGATGGTGAGCTTGGTCGGGCTGCTGATCTTCATTTACTCAACCGGCTACATGGCGCACGACGAGAACTACACGCGCTTCTTCTGCTTCCTGAGTTTGTTTGCGGGAGCGATGCTGGGCGTGGTGATTGCGAACAGCATTCTGCTGCTGTTTATGTTCTGGGAACTGGTGGGACTGACCTCGTACCTGTTAATCGGGTTCTGGTATCTGAAGCCTTCGGCGGCGGCGGCGGCGAAGAAGGCTTTTCTCACAACACGCGTGGGAGATGTGTTCTTCCTGCTGGGGATTGTGTGGCTGTTCGGGCAGACGGGGACGCTGCTTTTCTACAACGCCGGCGCGGGTTCGATGGAGCCAACTGCGCTGACCGGGCTGCTGGCGCAGCATGGTGGTTGGGGACTCTCGGCCGCGGGGGCGATTGGGCTGCTGATCTTTGCAGGCGCGGCGGGGAAGAGCGGCCAGTTTCCGCTGCATGTGTGGCTGCCGGATGCGATGGAGGGCCCGACGCCTGTTTCCGCGTTGATTCATGCGGCGACCATGGTGGCTGCGGGCGTTTATCTGATTGCGCGGGTTTATCCGCTGATGCAGGCCGGAGCGCTGACCGGCGGCACTACTACCGCTCTAACAGTCGTGACGTGGGTGGGTGCATTTACCGCGGTGTTTGCGGCGCTGATTGCTGTGGCGCAGAACGATATCAAGCGGATTCTGGCGTACTCGACGGTTTCGCAACTGGGCTACATGATGGCCGGCCTCGGGATGGGCGGCGTGGCGGTTGGGATGTTCCACCTGATTACGCATGCGTTCTTCAAGGCGTTGCTGTTCATGGGCGCTGGCAGTGTGATTCACGGGTGCCACGAGGAGCAGGATGTGCGGCGGATGGGCGGGCTGAAGTCCGCGATGCCCGCGACCTTTATTACGTATGCGATTGGCATGCTGGCGTTGTGCGGTTTCCCGCTGGTGTTCTCCGGGTTCTGGTCGAAGGACGGGATTCTGGAAGCGGCGCAACACTTCAGCCTGAGCAAAGGGCCGTTCTACATGCTGGTGTTTGGCGCGCTGCTGACGGCGTTCTACATGACGCGGCAGGTAAGCTACGTATTCTTCGGCAGCTATCGCGGACATGGGCACGCGCATGAGAGTCCGAGGTCGATGACCGTGCCGCTGGCGATTCTGGCGTTCTTCGCCATTGCGCTCGGCGCGATTGGGACGCCGACCTGGCCGTGGTTCCACGCGTTCCTGGAAAGCAGGGCGGCGAACTTCGAGTGGAGCGGGTTCAGCGAGCCTGGATTACTGGCGCTGATGGCGACTTCAACCGTGGTTGTGCTGCTTGGCCTTGGGCTTGGCTGGTCGTTGTATGGCACCAAGTCGCCGCAGGCGGATGAGCCGGATGTGCTGGAGAAGGCCGCACCCTTACCGTGGGCATGGCTGCGGGATCGGTTCTATGTGGATGAAATTTACGGCGTGACGGTGATTGCGTTCTATTGGTGGTGGGGACGGGTTTCCGACTGGCTGGACCGGCGCGTGTGGGGTGGGGTGGTGGCAGGCGTTGCGTGGGCCTTTGGGTTGTGGGCGCAGCTGAACCGCTTCCTGGATACCAACGTGGTGGACGGCACCTTCGACAAAGGCTGCGAAGAGCTCTCGTCGGGCGGCGGACTGCTGTCGCGCATGCAATCGGGCCGTGTGCAAACTTACCTGCGCTTGCTGGCTTTGGCCGTGGTGGCGCTCGCAGCCATTCTGATCTGGAGCAGCCGGGCATGAGCGGACTTCCTGTACTGACGCTGTTGACTCTGCTGCCGCTGATTGGCGCGGCGATTGCGCTTGTCTCCGGCAAGCACGCGCGCGGCGTGGCGATCCTGACCACCGGAGCGAGCCTGGCGCTGGCTCTTTTTGTGTGGACGCAACTGCCGGGCAACGGTTCGATGGGATTGGTGGAGCAGCACCCGTGGGTGCCTACTCTTGGCATCGAATACCACCTGGGCGTGGACGGGCTGGGCGCGCTGATGGTGGTGCTCTCGGCGATTGTTACGCTGATGAGCGTGGACGCGGCGCACCGGGTGCATCACCAGCCGGGGCTCTACTTCGGTCTGGTGCTGATGCTGGAGTCGGGGCTGTTCGGGTCGTTCACGGCGCTGAATTTCTTCCACTGGTTCTTGTTCTGGGAGCTGAGCCTGATTCCGGCGTTTTTTCTGATCAAGCTTTGGGGTGGGGCGCGGAGGGGACCGGCGGCGACACAGTTTTTTGTGTACACGATGGCCGGTTCGGTGGCGCTGCTGGTGGCATTTCTGGCCATCTTCCTTTCGACAGGGAGCATGGATTTTTCGCAGCTGACGCAACTGGCGTTCACGGGTGAGTTGGAACAGATGGTGACGGCGCATCTGGGCTCGGTTTTTGGGGGGCCGGTGATGCTGTGGCTGGCGATTGGCGTGCTGGCGGGGTTCGCGGTGAAGGTGCCGATGTTCCCGTTCCACACCTGGCTGCCCGCGGCGTACTCCGAAGCGCCTTCGCCGGTGACGATGCTGCTGACGGGCGCGATGTCGAAGATGGGCGTCTACGGGTTACTGCGGATTGCGCTGCCGATCTTTGGGCCGCAGATTGCGCAGATACGGACGCCGCTGCTGGTGCTGGCCGTGGCTACAGTGGTGATGGGCGCGTGGGCAGCGGCGGCGCAGAAGGACTTGAAGCGGGTGTTTGCGTACTCCTCCGTGAATCACCTGGGCTATTGCCTGCTGGGGATTTTTGCGCTGGCGGTTCCGATGGGCGCGTGGGACCCGGGGCAGGCGGCGAGCCAGTCGGCCGCGCTTAACGGCGTGATCTTGCAGATGTTCAACCACGGCGTGACGGCGGCGGCGCTGTTCTGGTTTATCGCACTGCTGCAGCAGCGGAGCGGCGGGCATCGCGGCATCGACGACTTTGGCGGATTGCGCAAGCCTGCGCCGGTGTTCGCGGGGCTGATGGGGATTGCGCTGTTCAGCTCGCTCGGGCTGCCGGGGCTGAATGGATTTGTGGGCGAGTTTTTGATCTTCCGCGGCACGTTTTCGCTGACGTGGGTGGCTTCGACGGTTTCGATTCTTGGATTGCTGGTGACAGCAGCCGTGATTCTTACCGTGATTCAAAAAGTGTTTGCAGGGCCGGTGGCGGAGCGTTGCACGGGCTTTGCAGATTTGCATACCGGGGAACGGCTGGCGCTGGCTCCGGTGATTGGCCTGATGCTGCTGATTGGAATTCTGCCGCAACTGATTGTGAACAGCGTGAACCCGACGGTTCAATACCTGCTGGCGCACTGGAGATTTTAGATGTTGGCCTGGACGATCTATCTCTCGTTTGCCGGGGCTCTTGTTGAGGCGCTCTTGCCAAAAGGCAAAAATGCGCTTGCACGCTGGTTTGCGCTGGCTGTGGCTTTGGCTGGATTGGCGCTGGCGGTGCAGGGCTTCGCGGCCGGCATGGGCCAGGGGCGCTCGGTGATTGTCGATTTGCCGTGGGTTCCCACGATGGGTGTCCACTATCTGCTGGCTGCCGACGGCATCAGCCGCGTGCTTGTGCTGCTGACGGGTTTGGCGGCCGTGGCGGGGGTGCTGTTCAGCTGGAACATTGAGCTGCGCACGAACGAGTTTTTCGCCTTCTTCCTGGCGTTGATTGGCGGCGTGTACGGCGTTTTCCTGAGCTTCGATCTGTTCCTATTGTTTGTGTTTTACGAGATCGCAATTGTTCCCAAGTACTTCCTGATCGCCATCTGGGGTTCCACGCGGCGTGAATACGCGGCGATGAAGCTGGCGCTGTATTCGTTTGTGGGCTCGGCGATGGTGCTGATCGGGCTGCTGGCTGCCTACGCGGCTTCAGGGAGCCATTCCACGGGGCTGATTGCGCTGGGCCACGCGAACTTCCCGGTCAGCTTCCAGATGTGGGCATTCCCGCTGGTGTTTGTCGGCTTTGGCATCCTGGCGGGCTTGTGGCCGTTTCATACATGGGCGCCCACTGGCCATGTGGCGGCGCCGACGGCTGCATCCATGCTGCTGGCTGGCGTGGTGATGAAACTGGGAGCGTACGGATGCCTGCGTGTGGCGATCGGGTTGTTTCCGCGCGGGCTTGATCCGTGGGGATTTTCCGTTGTCGGGCTGGGTTCGTGGCGCGATGTGTTTGCGCTGCTCGCGGTGATCGGGATTGTCTATGGCGCGCTGGTGGCGCTGGCGCAGACGGACTTCAAATTTGTTATTGGCTACTCCAGTGTGAGCCACATGGGCTTTGTGCTGCTGGGTCTGGTGACGCTGAACCAGATTGGCATGACGGGCGCGGTGTTGCAGATGTTTTCGCACGGCATTATCGCAGGACTGCTCTTCGCGATTGTGGGCCGGATTGTTTACGAGCGAACGCATACGCGGCAACTGGCGGAGTTGGAGACGATGCACTTGTCGAAGCGATTGCCGTTCGCGGCGTGGTCGTTTGTGCTGGCAGGCGTCGCTTCGATGGGGCTGCCGGGCTTTTCCGGATTTGTGGCCGAGCTGCAGGTGCTGGTTGGGGCGTGGACTGCCAAGCCGTGGTGGACGGTGGCCGCGGGCGTGGGGATTGTGGTGGGCGTGGCATACACGTGGCGCGCGCTGCAGAAGGCATTCTTCTCTGACAAGCTGCCCACAACGCATGAGTTGGAGCAGGAACAAACGCATCCATTTGCTGCGATCACATGGCCCGAGGTGACGGGCGTGGCGCTGCTGGCGGGAGTGAGCCTGGTGGTGGGCCTGTATCCAAGGATTCTGCTCGACACCATTCAACCGGCGGTGCAGGCGCTTCTTGCGGGAGGCGGACGATGAACTACGCTGATCTCTTCCGCGTCACACTACCGGAGACGATACTGGAGCTTGCGGCGCTGCTGGTGCTGGTTGTTGATCTTGGAATGCTGCGCAAGGCTGCGCTGAACTTGCGCCTGGGCGTGGCTGCTGCGATCGGGGTGGGCGGGTGCGTGGTGGCCATCATGGCCGTGCCGCTGGAAGGCGTTACCTGGCTCACCTTCGATAAGAATCCTGACTATACGCTGCTGGGCACAGGCGGATTTATTGGTGTGGCGCAGACCGGGATCCTGGTTCTGACTGCGCTGACGCTGCTGCTCTTGTTTGACTCGGTATTCACCAAGCATATCGGCGAGTTTGTGGCCGTCGTTCTAATGGCGGCGGCAGGCGGATTACTGGTGGCCGCGGCGCAGGACCTGCTGGTGATCTTTGTCGGGCTGGAACTGCTGAGCCTGGGGCTTTACATCCTTACTGCATTCGCGAAGTCCTCGGGCAAGAGCGCGGAAGCGGCCATGAAGTACTACCTGTTCGGTGGGATGTCTGCGGCATTTCTGCTGTTTGGTTTCAGCTACTTCTATGGGCTGACGGGAACGACGAACGTGGCGCTGATTCAGTATCGGATCACGCTCAGCGGTCCGAGTCCCTTGTTCTATGTGGCGTGGATCCTGGTGGTTGCGGGGCTCGGTTTCAAGATTGCCGTGGTTCCGTTCCATCTTTGGGCTCCTGACGCTTATGAAGGCGCACCGGCTCCGGCCGCGGCGTTTATTGCTTCCGTGTCAAAGGTGGCGAGCTTTGCGTTGCTGGTTACGCTGGCGACCAACTGGTGGCTGAGGCCCGGCGGCAACCTGGCCGCCGACGGCGCCACGCTGGAACAACTGCTGCGCGCTTACTACGGGACGTGGCCGCAACTGGCCAAGATCCTGATGATTGCTTCGGCTGCTTCCATGGTTGTTGGCAACCTGGCGGCGCTGGCGCAGTCGAGCGTGCGGCGGCTGCTGGCTTACTCAGCGATTGCCCATGCGGGTTACATTCTGCTGGGGCTTGCGGCGCACCCGGTGTTTGCGGGCCAGGGAAGCGCCGTGGCCTTCCAGGCGAACGGCTTCTTCATGCAGTTGCGGAGCGTGCAGGCGGTTCTGTTCTATGTGCTGACCTACGGGCTGACCACGGTTGGCGCATTCGGCGCGGTGGCGGTGGTGGAGCGGGCTACTGGCAGCGATAAGATGGATTCGTTCCTGGGGCTGCACAAGCGCAACCCGCTGCTGGCTGGGGTGTTGCTGGTGCTTTTCCTGTCGCTTGCCGGCATTCCTCCGCTGGTGGGGTTCTGGGCCAAGTTCAACCTGTTTGCTGCGGTGCTTGGGCAGCACGGGGGAACGGTCCCGTTTGCGCTGGTATGCCTGGCGATTGCCATGAGCGCGGTTTCGCTCTATTACTACCTGCAGGTGCTCAAGCGGGCGTACGTGATGCCCGCGGTGGACGAGAGCCCTATCAAGGTGCATCCAGTTGCGATGCTGGTGCTGCTGGCGATTGCAGCGGCGGTGGTGTTGACAGGGTGCTTCCCGGCGGTTTTGAGCAGCTGGATTGGCGGCTACTAGCAAGCATGGGCTCGATGAGGGCAGATGGGCGCGTGCGAAACTTTCAGCGCTGATCATCGTGCGGGCTTGCTGAGGCCGCGGAAGTCTGCATTCCGTCTCTGGCCGGAGGGGCATCTGCGCAAATCTTTCCACAAGGTGCGCGGCGCAAGTTTGTGAATATAAACGTCGATTCGGTGGAAAACGGGTCCCATTCTTCATAATATCTTTATAGGTAGACGCGTATTATTGGCTACACTTTAGACAAATAGTGCTCAATTCGCGTGCTCGAGATGGAGCCGGACGAGCTCCGCAAGACGAGAAATTCAATCTCAGAACATCAAGTACAGACTGTGAGGAGATTATGAAGCAAACTTTTGGGAGGAGTGTCGCTCGGCTGGGACTGGTGTGTCTGGCCGTGCTTCTTTGTGCCGTGCCTGGCCTGGCGCAGCAAACATTGGGTGCGTTGAACGGGACCGTGGTGGATCCGTCGGGCGCAGCGGTGCCTGGGGCCACCGTGACTGTGACCAATTCCGCCATCAACCTGACACGGAGCACGACAACACAGGGCAACGGCTTCTACCAGATCTTCAACCTTCCCATTGGCAGCTACGTGGTGACAGCGACCCACGAAGGGTTTGAAGCCACGGAAACCAAGGGAATCGTGGTGCAGGAAGCGAGCACCACCACGGTGAATGCCATGCTGAAGGTAGGCAAGGCAAGTGAGTCGGTGGAGGTTGTGGCTAACCCTCTTCTCAATGCAACCGACGTCACCAACGGATACACGCTGGACTCTGCGCAGATTGAACTTACACCGCTGGCCACGGGCAGCTTTACGCAACTGGCCGTGCTGGCGCCGGGCGTCAGCGCTGAATTGCTGGCGAATCTCGACTCGAATGCGGGCCTGGGCAACCAGAACATCTGGGCCAACGGACAGCGCGCCACGTCGAATACCTTTCAGCTGAATGGCGTGGATGCCACGAATATCTTCAACGGCATGACCTCCAGCGGCGACGCCTCACAGCGGTATAACTTCGGCGTGGGCGAGACTCCGTCGGTTGGCGGCGAATCTGGGACGGGAACCTCCGTCTACGAGTCCAACGGCAACTCGTTGCCTTCGCCTCCTCCAGAGTTCATGCAGGAACTGCGTGTGAACACCTCGATGTATGACGCGCAGCAGGGCGCAACGGCCGGTGCGCAGATTGACGCAAACACGGGCACGGGCACCAACAACTGGCACGGACAGATCTTTGGCTCATTCGCCAACAACTCTTTGAACGCCGCACCGTTCTTCTTCAAGCAGGAGTATCTGCTGACAGCGCAGCAGGGCGTTGGCGCGTTCCCGGAGAACCTGGCCAACCCGGCGCTGCACCGCTGGAGCACGGGTGCAACCCTGGGCGGGCCGCTGCTGAAGAATAAGCTGTTCTTCTTTGTCGCGTATCAGCACGGGTACAACTCGGACCAGGCTACCGGGCTGTCGCAGCTCACCGTGCCTTCAGGGCTTACCAACGACCGTTCGAACAACGGCCTGGAAAACGCGCTTACCAGCTGGAATCAAGGCACAGCGAAAACCATCACCATCAGCCCCATTGCGTCGGCAATCATGAACGCAACGGTACCCGGATCGTGCGCCACGCCACCCTGCTACATGATTCCCTCGGCGCAAACGAGTGCAGGCTATTCGTACGGCGTTCCCAACGTGACGTTGAACGGGACTTCAATCCTCACCACCGACCAGGCGGCGGCATCCCTGGACTACGACCTGAGCAAGAAGGACCGGCTGGGGTTCAAGTACTACTACCAGTACGATCCGGTGAACAAGCCTTATGGACTCTCGCAGGCGCCCGGCTTCCCGTTGACGCAGGAGAACGGCTCCGAGGTGGGAGCGATTGACAACACCATGACCATCGGTTCCCGGTTCAACTGGGAGCAGCGCCTGGGCTATGTCCGCATGTTTTCGAACAGTTATGACCGGCAGACGGTGACGCCCGATGCCACGCTCGGGCCGACCTTCGGCATCGGCTCGGCCGACAATACCGGCCTGATTACCGGCGGAATCATGCCTGGCCTTTACCTGTCGGACTTCGCTTCGAGCTTCTCCGTGGATTCGCCGTCGGTGTATGCGGGGCCGTATAGCTCAGAGAGCACGACGATCAACACCGGGTACTTCCAGAACCGGCTTAATCCTTCAACCAACTTGATCTTCTCCCTGGGCAAGCACACGCTGGTTGCCGGCGGCGGCTACAGCTACACGCAGTTGAACATTGAGAACAATCGCGGCGGAATGCTGAACGTTGAAACGAAGAACTTTGAGGATTTTCTCGAAGGGTCTGTTTATAAGTCGAACACCCTTGACACCGTCGTGGGCGGCAAGAACACCGCGGATCGCTATTACCGTTCCAATGAGCTTGAAGGCTACTTGCAGGACAAGTGGCAACTGGCGAGCAATCTGAGCATTACCGCAGGTGTGCGCTACGACTACCACGGAGGGTTGACCGAGAAGTACGGCAACATGTTCAACTTCGATCCCTCGCTTTACGATGTGACCGGAACCAGCACAACAAGCTTCACCGTGAACAATGCGGGTTTTGTTGTGGCGCCGAACAACCACTACGCGAGCAACGTCCCTACCGGCAACCTGGCCTCGAGCGACTCGACCCTGAGCGGCCGTCAATGGGGCATTTCCCCGCGCGTGGGCTTTGCCTGGTCTCCCAAATGGAATGAGGGACGGGTGGTGTTCTCCGGCGGCGCTGGGATCTACTACGATCGCGGCGAACTGTTCAGTTACCTGTCCCAACCGTATGGCGCTTCGGGCGGCGGCGGCGTTTTCGGAGTTACGCAGGCCGCTCCCCTCGCGGCTCTCGTGACTGGCAAGGGCAAGACACTTACGAATCCGCTGGGGACTCCGTCGTATATCCCGCCGAGCGCCAACCCTGCCAACATCAACACGGCACTGCAGACCCAGCTCAACAACATGACTGGCAGCGACACCATTTATGGGGTCAATGGCACTGAAACGGTGCCAAATTGCAGTGCGCTCGACAACCAGGAAAACTATACCGACTGCACTCCGACCATTGACTTTGGCGCCTATGCCAAGAACAACGTGCTTCCGTACACCGTGAATTACACGCTGAAGATGCAGTGGCAACCGCGTGCCGATGTGGCTATCGATATCGGCTACGTGGGCAACCGCGGCCGCCATTCGGTGATCCCGATTCCGTTCAATGAGCCGACCATTGCAGGCAATGGTCAAAACGGTTATCCGGTGGGCAAGTGGGGCGAGACGGCCAGCTATGGGTGGCAGGTTCTCAACCAGAACAATCAATGGCAAGAGGGGGGACCGTATTACACCACAGATTTCAACTCGATTGCGGTCGAACCCTGGAATACCGCCAGCGGCGGCAACATCGACTTCCGCGTGCCATACGTTGGCTATAACTTCAACTCAGCGCTCTTCGAATCGGTTGGCGTTTCCGCGTACGACGCATTGCAAACGCACCTGGAGAAGCGCATGTCGAATCACTTCCAGGTGGGCGCGAGCTATACATGGAGCCGCGCGCTCGATGAACAGAGCGACATAGGCATCTTCTTCACCGGCGATAACCCGGACAATCTGCGCGACTCGTGGGGCCCGGCTGACTTTGACCGGACCAACACGTTCAGCGCTAACTTCCAGGTGCTGGTTCCGGACGTAGCCAAGGCTCACTCGCTGCTTTCCGAGTTCACCAACGGCTGGAACGCATCCGGCCTAGTGGTGGCACAGAGCGGGGAGCCGTACTCACTGTATGAGTTTTATGGCGCGGTTGGCGGCCTTTACGTGGGCAACTACCCGAACCTTATGAACCCGGTGCTGCCGATCAAGAACCCGAGCAATCCAAAGAGTGCGTTCACGGGCAACAAGGGAAGCTTCCGCGGGGCGGGCGGCAGCTATATCCCGACCATTGATCCGACACAGATCGCGATCAATTACCTACAGCCGGGAGAAAAGGGCATTCCAATCTCGACCGGCAACGACCCGCAGGACATCTACGAGACGGACTTTGCTCCCAGCGACCAACGCAACCTCTTCCGGCAGGCTTTCCAGAAGCGGGCGGATATCTCGTTGCGGAAGACGTTCAGAATCACTGAAAAGTTCAACCTGCTGTATGCCTTCAACATCTTCAACCTGTTCAACACCACCAGCCTGGACATTCCCCAGAACCAGACACAGATTGCGCAGAGCGATGCCTGCGCCAACTCGGCTGTGCCAGTGAATGGATATAACAACCAATGCCCGCAGAATGGCGGCTACATCAATTACGGGCAGATTGTTTCCAGCAACGTCCAAAGCTCGCAGCAATCCGCGCTGAACAATGAATTTGTTCTGCCCGTTGTGAACGGCTCGGGGAAGGGCATCTCGGTTCCAACCACGCTGACCAACGGCCAAGGCACCTGCACGTCCTATGGCTACGCCTCTTCAGCTGGGTGCCCGAACAACGGCGCGACCTTCGGTTCGGTCACCAGTCTCATCGGCGGAGCACGCGCCATTACGATGGGGCTGCATGTGACGTTCTAACTGCTCCGGAGCGAGAGCCAATCGGGGTCCCTGCGGGGCCCCGATTGGTTTTGGCAAGGAGTGCAGAGGCCTTGAGGGCTGAGTCTGGATCCCCGGGCGCCGCGAGCGCATAGACGGGCAAAACCGCAACGTCCAGGCAGCAAAAGGCCCCCAGCCGAAGCTGGAGGCCTTCTATCATTGCGATTGCGCGAAGCGCGTCCGCCTGGATGGCAAATCCTAGTACATGCCGTCCATGCCGCCGCCGTGGCCGCCGCCGCCGGAGCAGCCTTCTGCTCGGGGATCTCGACGACGAGGGCTTCCGTGGTGAGAAGGAGACCGGCGATCGAAGCTGCGTTCTGCAGCGCGGTGCGGGTCACCTTGGTGGGATCGATGACGCCGGCCTTGACCAGGTCTTCGAAGTTGGCGGTGGCGGCGTTGTAGCCGAAGTGCTGATCCTTGGACTCAAGAACCTTGGCGACAACCACTGCACCCTCTTCGCCGGCATTGGCGACGATCTGGCGGAGAGGCTCTTCGAGCGAGCGGCGAACAATCTGTGCGCCGATCTTCTCATCGCCATCGAGGGTCTTGATGAGCTCGTCAACTGCGGGGATAGCGCGAACCAGAGCCACGCCGCCTCCGGGAACGATGCCTTCCTCGACGGCCGCACGGGTAGCGTGCAGAGCATCCTCAACGCGAGCCTTCTTCTCTTTCAGCTCGGTCTCGGTTGCCGCGCCCACCTTGATGATGGCCACGCCGCCCACAAGCTTGGCAAGCCGCTCCTGCAGCTTTTCCTTGTCGTAGTCAGAGGTGGTCTTCTCAATCTGTGCACGGATCTCTCTCACACGGCCCTCAATATCAGAGGACTTGCCTGCGCCGTCCACGATGGTGGTGTTGTCCTTGTCGATGGTGATGCGCTTGGCCTTGCCCAGATCCTCGAGCTTGACGCCTTCCAGCTTGATGCCGAGGTCCTCGGTGATGGCCTTGCCGCCGGTGAGGGTGGCAATGTCGCCCAGGATGGCCTTGCGACGATCGCCGAAGCCGGGAGCCTTGACAGCAGCCACGTTCAGGGTGCCGCGCAGCTTGTTGACGACGAGGGTGGCCAGTGCTTCGCCTTCCACGTCCTCTGCAATGATCAGGAGGGGCTTGCCGCCGCGGGCAACCTGCTCGAGCAGGGGCAGCAGATCCTTCATGGCGCTGATCTTCTTTTCGTAGATCAGGATGTAGGGATCTTCGAGAACCACTTCGAGGCGCTCGGCGTCGGTGACGAAGTACGGGCTGAGGTAGCCGCGGTCGAACTGCATGCCGTCGACGGTCTCAAGGCCGGTGTGCATGGTCTTGGACTCTTCGATGGTGATAACGCCGTCCTTGCCGACAACCTTCACGGCGTGGGCGATGATGTCACCGATCTCCTGGTCGCCGTTGGCGGAGATGGCGCCCACCTGGGCGACCGAACCTTCGTCGACGGGCTTGGAGAGCTTGCCGAGAGCGCCGCCCTCGGTCCACTTGCCGTCCTTGTCGCGGGTGCCGATGATGACAGTGACAGCCTTGTCGATGCCGCGCTTGAGAGCGGTGGGGTTGGCGCCGGCGGCAACGGTCTTGACGCCTTCCTTGAAGATGGACTGGGCCAGAACCGTGGCGGTGGTGGTGCCGTCGCCGGCCACGTCAGAGGTCTTGGAGGCGACTTCGCGAACGAGCTGTGCGCCTACGTTCTCAAGCGGATCCTTGAGATCGATTTCCTTGGCGACCGTGACGCCGTCCTTGGTGATGGTTGGGGAGCCGAACTTCTTCTCGATGACTACGTTGCGGCCCTTGGGGCCGAGGGTTGCCTTGACGGCGTCTGCCAGGATGTTCACACCGCGCAGAATCGCCTGACGGGATTCTTCACCGTGCAGAATTTGCTTTGCCATTTCGAATTCTCCGAATTCAGCTTCTAGCTGCTAGCTTCTAGCCTTCAGCCAAAGCTGTTGTTTTGAAATCTGATGCGGACATTCAGCTAGAAGCTAGAGCCTAGCAGCTAGCAGCTTCATCGCAGTTACTTCTTGACGATGCCGAGGACTTCTTCTTCGCGCATGATGAGGAACTCTTCGCCGTCAATCTTGATCTCGGTGCCGGAGTACTTGCCGAAGAGGACCTTGTCGCCCGCCTTTACATCGAGAGGGAAGACCTTGCCTTCGTCGTTGGACTTGCCCTTGCCAACGGAAATGACTTCGCCTTCCTGGGGCTTTTCCTTGGCGCTGTCGGGGATGATGATGCCACCGCGGATGGTTTCGCCCTCTTCCAGACGGCGGACGAGGATGCGGTCATGGAGCGGAGTGAACGTGGTTGCTACCGATGTTGATGCCATTGCTTGCTTCTCCTTCAGGCCCCGGCAGGGTTGAGTCCCGGCCGCGGGATGTGAGTGGTGTTCAAGAAACAGACTTCGGAAGCTGTTCAAAACACATGCGTCAAGATTGCGGCGGGTGGTTTGAGCAGTTCTGCCGGCAGTGTGCTAGCAGTCGAGCCTTCCAATTGCTAACGATAGGGAAATGAGGTGAAGTTGTCAAGTGCCAATCGTCAATAATCTTAGTGTATTTCGCTCATCTTTTATGCTGCATTATCCGAAACCGTCCGGATGGCGATCCATCGATCAAAGCTTAGTTCTGATTGCCCGGGCGATGCCGAAGGAAATATGGTGATCGTCCAAGAGTGTGCTACCGGTCCCCGGCCCAGGTCACGGGCGATGGACGCGGCTGAAGATTCCTCGACAAGGGGCAAACCGGCTACAATGATTTTTATGTTTCGCCGCACATTCATGACGCTCATTGTCTTCGTGGCCGGGTTTGGCCTGGCCGCCAGCTCAGTTGCCGCCCATGGCCAGGACGACAGCACCAAACGTGGCCGCAAGTACAAGTCGCCGCCTCCGACCGCGCGCATCGAGGTGACCATTTTGAAGGACGTGAATGGCAAGCCGATTGAAAACGCCGCGGTAGTCTTTCACCCGATGGAGGGCGAGAAGGACAAGGGCAACATGGAGCTGAAGACGAACGAGGATGGAAAGACGATCATCGACGTTCTGCCGATTGGCGATACAGTTCGCCTGCAGGTAATTGCGCGGGGCTTTCAGACGTTTGGCGAAGACTACAAGATCGACAAGGCGGAGATGGGGATCGAAATCCGGCTGAGGCGGCCGGGCGAGCAGTACTCGATCTACAAGAGCCACCCTTCAACGGTGAATGACGGCAAGAGCACGGTGACGTCCCCTGCCGCCCCCCAAACCACACCCAAGCCCGATTCCACAACGACGCCGCCGAGCCAGACGCCTACCCAGCCGCAGACCAATTAGGGCCCGGACATCGGGCCCGGCGATCTCTTCCACGCTCATTGCGAGTGCTGATCGAGCCGTGATGCCCAACCTGATTCTCAGCGGAAAATCGGCAATGGTCACCGGGGGTGCACGGCGCATCGGCCGGCAGATAGCCCTTGCGCTGGCGCAGGCGGGCGCGGATGTGGGAGTGACGTGGCGGAATTCCCAACCCGAAGCTGAGGCAACGGCGGCGGGGATTGCCGCGATGGGGCGCCGTTCGCTGGCGGTGGAGTGCGATGTGCGCTCGGAGGCCTCAGTGCAAGAGGCGATCCGGAAGTTTCTCAGCAAATTTGGCCGGCTGGATGTCCTGGTAAACAACGCCGCCGTGTTTGACACAGCTCCGCTGGAAGACATCAGCGTGGCGGCCTGGGACACCGTGTTTGCGACCAATGCGCGGGGGCCGTTTCTGGTTGCGCGTGAAGCCCTTCCTGCTTTGCGCGCGGTGCAGGGAAGGATTGTGAATATCGGATCTCTGGGAGGGATGCATGCCTGGCCAGGCCACGCGCATTATTGCGGATCGAAGGCCGCGCTGCATATGTTGACCCAAGCCATGGCCCGAGCCTTCGCGCCGCAGGTGAGTGTGAACTGCGTTGCTCCCGGATGGATTGAGATGGAGGATGCGGCGCCGGAAACGTGCGCACGTTTTGCGGCCAGGACTCCGATGCAGCGCAACGGGACGGCGGAAGATGTGGCGCAGGCAGTCTTGTTCTTTGCCACAGGGCCCAGCTTCGTTACCGGGCAGATCCTGGCCGTCGACGGGGGACTGGGGCTGGTTTAGAGAAGAGGTACGCTACCGCCCGCAGCTAGCGGGCAAAAAGCCGGTCCCAGAAACCCCTTGGGCTCGGCTGCGCCTCTTCCCGCTCGTCGCTGGAGACAACCTTCTTGCCTGGCGAAGACCCGGCGGTGGAGCGGAAGCGGTTGGGGGAGAACTTCAGCGGCACCCGTTCCCAGAGGCCGATCGGTTCGGGCTGGTCAGCGAACACGGCGCCTTCCACGGCAGCCTGCGGGTTCGTAACGCAAAGGCGACGGGCTGTTTCCTCACCGAACTTATTCTTTACGAATTCAAATCCCTTTTTCAGGTGGGGCGGACGCCACTTGGGGTTGTGAGCGTCGGTGGCCAGGAAGTGAATCCAGTTTCGTTCCAGCAACTCGTTGGAGAAGGCCGCCGCGACGGATCCGAAGCGGCCATAGAGAGCGCCGGCGGTGACCTGCACCAGGCAGCCTGCGCGCATCCAATCAGCCAGCATCTCAGGCCGCTGCTGCATGACCCGATTGCGCTCCGGGTGGGTGATGATCAGGGTGTAGCCTCCATCCTGGAGTTTGTGCATGAACTCGGAGATCTGGGGAGGAATGACCAGGTCGGGGAATTCAATGAGGAGGTAGCCCTTGCCGGCGATGGAGTAGCGAGGAGGGTTGGCAATGGCCTCCAGAATATTCTCGGCATTGAGGTTAAAGTCGCACCCCAGTGATAGTTGAATCTCGTCCTGAAGCAGTCTTTGCAACTCGCCGAGCCGCTCCAGGTTCAACTCTGTCTGATAGGGATAGGCATCGCTGGCGTGCGGGGTACACACAATGTGGGTGACGCCCTCCGAGGCGGCCTCGCGAGCCATGGCGAGGGAAGTGGTCAGGTCAGGAGACCCATCGTCCACGCCGTATATCAAATGGTGATGAATATCTATCATGCGTCAAACCGGCATTTCAACTGCTGTGTCAACTTCTTCAATGGGCCGCCATTGCTTCAATCATGGAGGCGAAGATCTTCCAACCATCGGCCGATCCGAGTAGTTCCTCGCTGGACCGGTCTGGGTGGGGCATCATCCCAAGCACGTTCCGCCCCGCATTGAGGATTCCGGCAATATTGCCCAACGAACCGTTCGGATTGGCTTCTGGTGTCACATTTCCCTTTGATGTCGCATAACGGAAAGCAATCCTGTCCTCTGCCTCAAGGCGGTGCAAGTCTTCCTGCGTGCAAAAGTAGTTGCCCTCCATGTGTCCTATCGGGATTTGAAGTACATCTCCTTTTGCGAGTTGGTTGGTAAATGGACTATCGGCAGTTTCCACGCGAAGATGAACCTGTTTGCAGATGTACTTAAGGCCCGCATTACGCATGAGAGCGCCGGGCAGCAATCCAGCCTCCGTGAGAATCTGGAATCCATTGCAGATGCCCAGCACCAGGCCGCCTCCGGCGGCGAAGCGCTGCACAGCCTGCATCACCGGGGAAAAGCGCGCAATCGCGCCGGTGCGCAGGTAGTCACCATAGGCGAACCCACCGGGAACAAGAACCGCATCCACTCCAGCAAGATTGTCGGAATCGTGCCAGAGAAAGGTCACAGGCTGGTGAGCAACTTCGGCAATTACGTGATACGTATCGTGATCGCAGTTGGAACCAGGAAAGACCAGGACACCAAACTTCATTTATTCAGGGTATCAGTTTCCTGTGGAGATGGGGGTATCCTTTTGGTTAGATGCGGCGGTACTTTTGTTGTACAGAGGTGGTGCGACGGGAGCCGGGAAGGACTCCCGCAGGTTGCGACCTCAGTTTTTCAGCTGCAGTTCCAGGCCTTTGCCGTCGTCGGGCAAGACGGCCGTGATGCGATGGCGCTCGGGATCAAAGCCGGGGGTCACCGGTGCGGGCGCGGTTCCGTCAAGGATGGCTTTGGCCGCGGAAACAGGCCGGGATGCGCCATACACCTCAATCGAAATCATGGTCCACCAGGGTGCGAAGGCTCCGGAGTGCGGTTCGACTTTCACCGTGATCCCCTGGGCAGTGGTGTGGCAGCTAAAGGCGAGGCGCAGGAATTCCCCTTTGCGGAAGGCATAGCTTTGGCCGTCGTCGAGGTAAAGGCTGCCGGCGCAGTCTCTGCCGGGTCCTGCGGGGGGATAGACACGCAGGGTGAGCGGCCCTTGTGGTTTCTCGTCCGGTGCTTTCAACCAGGGGCTGTTCAGGCACGATGGAGCCGGCGCGGGCAAAGACAGGGAGCGTATCGAGGCTGCGGTGAATGGTGATCTCCGGCTGCGCAATCTGGGAGTTGTCGATGGCTTTTCTGCCCAGGCTGCCGTCGACGGGGGAGCCGGTCCAATAGTCGTACCAGCCACCTGGGGGCAGAGCGACGGAGTAGTCGTCCACTTCGTCGGGGTAAGGGCTCTGGGCGACAAGCAGGTCGGGTCCGAGAAGGAAGACATTTCCGTTGGCCAGGTCGATGGGGCCGCCATCCAGCGGCTGGGGCGGGGAACTCGAGGAACAGCGGCCGCATGATCGGGCAGCCCAGTGCGGCTCATCTCTTCGGCAGTCGTGTAGAGGTAGGGCATGAGCCGATAGCGCTCCTCAATGTAACGCCGACGCAGGTTGACATCCTGCTGGGTACCGTTCTCCCAAGGCTCCTGGGGGTTGGTGCCCGATGGCGGTGTGGTCGCGGTCAATGGGATGGAAGGCCGCTACCTCGAGCCAGCGGGTCAGCAATTCCGCCTGGGGTGAACCGGCAAAGCCGCCCACGTCCGCGCCGCTCATGGCGAATCCGCTAAGGCCGAGGTTGATGAGCTGCGGCGTGGTCTGGCGCAGGTGGTTCCAGGTGCTGGAGTTGTCGCCGGTCCAGGTGGCTGCGTAGCGCTGGCCGCCGGCATAGCTGGCGCGGGTCATCACAAAGGGCCGGGAGTTGGGATCGATCTTCAGCAGCCCCTCGAAGGTACCGCGGCTGTTCTGCATCCCGAAAATGTTGTGCACTTCAAGGTGGGTCGCGGTACGGGTTGTGAAGCCGGGTTCCTCGATGCGATGCTGCACGTCGTCGGGCATGGTCTTCGATGGGCACCTCGAAGATGGCTGGTTCGTTCATGTCGTTCCAGAAGCCGGCGATGCCTTTGGAGACGAAGTCGGCGTAGAGGGTGCCCCACCAGTCGCGCGAGGCTTTTTGCGTGAAGTCAGGGAAGACAGCCTTGTCCGGGCCACACGATGCCTACGTAGGTTGACCCGTCAGGATTCTTGACGAAGTGGTCCCCGGCCGTACCCTCGTCGTAGGGTTTGTAGCCGGCATTGGGCAGGTCGGCGATGTGCAGATCGGTGATGACGACGGTATGCAGGTGCTCAGCCTTCAGGTCCTGGATCATCTGCTCGAAATGAGGAAACCGTTCCGGATCAACGGTAAACGGGCGATTCTTCAACTGGTAGTCGATATCCAGCCAGATGACGTCGGCGGGGATGCGCTCGCGTGCGCAGACGGGCGGCGATGCGGCGTACCTCGGCCTCGGGGTAGTAGCTGTAGCGGGATTGCTGGTAGCCGAGCGACCACAGTGGGAGGCAGCGGCGTGGTGCCGACAAGCCACGCCCAGTCTTCCACCACGGCCTTGGGGTCCGGGCCGTAGAGGATGTAGTAGTCGAGCGGGCCGCCTTCGGACCCGAAGGAGTAGCCGTCGCGGTACTCCTTGTTGAAGTCGAAGCTGGCGCGCCAGGTGTTGTCGAGGAAGGTTGCCGCGGCGATTCCTTTGCGGTAGGTAATGAAGAAGGGGATCGACTTGTAGATGGGATCGGTCGACTCCTGCCAGCCGAAGGCGTCTGTGTTCCAGTCGACGAAGGACTCGTTGCGGCGGTCGAGGGGGCCCGGTTTGTCGCCCAGGCCAAAATAGTGCTCGTCCTCGGGCGACTTGCGAAAGACGCGGAAGGAAGCGCCGTGGTATTCGATGGGCCTTCCAGGCAGATCCTGGGCGATGATGCGGCCTTCCAGGTCGGTGACGGTCAGCTCCAGCGGATCTTTCTGGACGGAAACGCGCAGCTTTGCCTGTTTTGAAGCCGACTGCGGTCGTGCTTGACTCCGCAGTTACGGAGACCTGCGCGGTGCGCGATGCAGGAAGGACGGCCCAGGAGGCGTCTTCCGGCAGCTGTCCGGCGGGTCCGACACGCACGCGCAGCACGTCGTCGCGCAGAGCGGTAATCTGCATCAGGGCTGCGCCTGAGCGGATCTCAATTCCATTGGAGATAGGCCGGGAAGCGGTGACCCGGTCCAGACGCACGAAGCCGGACTTCTGTTGGGCATCGGTGCTGGTAATCGCTTGTGACGTTGCGGCTGAAATCAGGAAAACAGGTAAAACAAGCAGGAAACGTACTGCCCTATGCACTCAGCACCTCATGGGAGCCAATTTGTAGGTCGTCAAGAAGCATAATCCACCCGAGCTGCGATGGGAAACGCGTTCGTCTTTGGCCAGGCTCTGCTTCTCGATAGACCGGCTCTCGGAGTCAGCGGTCCGGGAATCAGAACGCGATGGGCGCCGCCCAATTTCGTGCTTGAAATGACCGTGTGCAGCCCCCCTTGAGGACCCCTCCCGGTGGTATACTCACAGGGTTAGGCGCGTGTCCGCGCCGGCATTTTCGTCAACTGCCGAGGTTCTCATGTCCGGCCATTCCAAATGGGCCACAATCAAGCACAAGAAGGGCGCGCTGGATGCCAAGCGCGGCAAGATATTCACCCGGATCATCAAGGAAATCTCCATCGCCGCCAAGGGCGGAGGCGATCCTGATGGCAATCCCCGGCTACGCACCGCGATCCTCGCGGCCAAAGCCGAAAACATGCCCCAGGAAAACATCAAACGGGCCATCCAGCGGGGCACGGGCGAGTTGGAAGGCGTCAATTATGAGGAGATCACCTTCGAGGGCTACGGCCCCGGCGGTGTGGCCATCATTGTTGAAGTAACCACCGACAACCGGAATCGCGCGGTCAGCGAGATTCGCCACGCCTTCTCAAAGAACGGCGGCAATCTGGGCGAGAGCGGCTCGGTGCGGTTCATGTTCCACAAGAAGGGCCTCATCGCGGTCGAGAAAGATGCGGCCACCGAAGAGCAGTTGATGGACATCGTGCTCGAACATGGCGGCGAAGACCTCAATGACGAAGGCGATACCTGGGAGATCATCTCCGATCCTTCGGCCCATGAAGCCGTTGCAGCGGCTGTGAAGGCTGCCGGTATTCCCACCGTTATGAGCGAAGTCACCATGGTGGCCTCAACCTACACCAAGCTTGAGGGCAACACGGCGAACCAGATGATTCGCTTGCTCGAGGCCCTGGAAGACTGCGACGACACTCAGAATGTCTACTCGAACTTCGACATGGATGCCGAGCAGATGGAGCACGCGGCTGGCTGATCTTTTTACCGGGATGGCAGGTCAAAGGCCGCCCGGACGTGGCGGCCTTTTTGCGGGATGAACAAATTAAACGAGGGAAGGGAAGAGAACGTTGAGGCGAGTGTTGAAGTGTTTTCTCTTGATTCTGCTGGCGGCAACTTCGCTCGCCTTTGCCGAAACCCCCAATGCTGCGGCCGTAAGCGGCCGGGATGATGGGAACAATCCGGTCGCCGAGGTTCGACAGAAGCAGAGTTGGGAGTTTGGCCCCTTTGTCAACGGCGGGTTCGGCCTGGGAAATCGCGACAATTTTGGATTCCTTTCGGCTGGTGTTCAGGGCGGCAAGGTGCTAACTCCGGTGATTCACGCCGGCATCCTGACCGGCCAGTTCGAGTATGGCGCCAACATCATGCCGCTCTGGCAGGCTTATACGCCTCCTCCAGGCGAGCAGAGCTTCACTTATCCCCTTCCGGGGGGAGGAACAGGCTATTCAGTAGGCCCCTTCGGCGGCGGCACGTATTACGGAGTCAGCCTGACCCCGGTGATTTTTCGCTGGAACTTTCTCAGCCAGTCCAGGCGTTTTCAACCATGGTTGCAGGCGGCGGGCGGGGTGATTTACACCACCCACAAGTTTCCTCCGGATCTGCTGGTGCCGCATGGCACGCCGGGCGGAACTTCCGTGTTCAACTTTTCCCCGCAAGGCGGGGGCGGATTTCATTACTTCGTCAAGCCCAAGCGGTCGATAGATCTGGGCGTGAACGGGGTGCACATCTCCTCCGCTTCCCTGGGCGACCGCAACCCCGGGGTGAATGCCAGCATCCAGATCCAGGTGGGATACACCTTCTGGAAGTGACGGACGGGGGCCAGGGACTAAGGGACGAAGGGACCGGGGACCAGAGAATGAGCGGGCCGGTTGTAGAATGCGTACCGAACTTTTCCGAGGGCAGGGATGCCCGGCGGGTTGAGGCCATTGTGGCCGCAATGCGCGTGGAGGGAGTGCGCCTTCTGGACTGGTCGATGGACGCTGCGCACAACCGATCGGTGGTGACCATTGCCGGCGATCCGGGTGCGGTGGTGGAAGCGGCGGTGCGCGGCGCGGGCAAGGCGGTTGAGCTGATCGACCTGACCCGCCAGCAGGGCGCTCACCCTCGCATTGGTGCGGCCGACGTAATTCCCTTTGTGCCCATCTCCGGTATCAAGCTGGAGCAGTGCGCGCTGCTGGCACGGCAGGCGGGTCTGGAGATCTGGCGCCGTTTCGGGGTGCCGGTTTTCTTCTACGAGGCAGCGGCGGCGAGGCCCGATCGCGCCAACCTGGACGAGGTGCGGCGGGGGCAGTTTGAGGGGCTGAGAGAAGCAGTGCGCAAGGAATCGTCTCGCCGTCCCGACCTGGGAGGGCCCGGATTGCATCCGACAGCGGGAGCCTGCGCCGTGGGTGCGAGAAAGTTCCTTGTGGACTACAACATCTATTTCGATTCCACAGACGTAGCCATGGTGAGGGCGATTGCCCGCGAAGTTCGCGCCGCATCCGGCGGTTTGAAGGGTGTGAAGGCCATGGGAGTTCTGGCGCATGGGCGCGCGCAACTCTCGATGACCATTACTGACTTTGAGGCAACGCCCATCTCGCAGGTGTATCGGATGGTTTCAAACCTGGCATTGCGGCACAAGGCGGCTCTGGTGGAGGGCGAAGTGATTGGCCTGATTCCGAGTGCGGCCTGTGAGCGGGAAAGCGAGTGGATGCGTCAATTAGTAGGGTTCGATGCGCAAACCAAGATTCTGGAAGACCGGCTGGGAGCACCGCTGGTCTGGCCGGGAGATGCGTAGAGGGGCCTTGTTTGTAGGACGCAATCAAGACATGCAATGTGCACCGCAGGTAAAATAATCACGTACGAGCGGCGATTTTTCGTGCAAGGGACGGGCAGGCAGAAGCGCAGACTGCTCCGTTGAAAACGATGAGATGGACGCGAAGGTTTCCGCTCTCCGGAGGAAATAAATTGTTGAAGGCATCTTTGAAAGTTTCGATCGCACCTTTGCTGCTGGCAGCGGCTACCCTGGCTCCGGCGGCGCAGTTGTCCACCGATGCGCGCACGGCCATTCCGCATGACACGCAGCAGTTGGTGGTCATCGATTACCGGGCCATGCAGAACTCCTCGGCGGCCATGGATTTGAAGGCGCGCGTGATGCCGCCCGAACTGAAGCAGTTTGACGAGGCCCTTACCAAGTCGGGGCTGAACGACAATCACGATGTGGAGCAGCTGGCTTTTGCCTTGTTCCGCCCCTCGCCCACCAGCGAAGCGCTGGTCACTGTGGGCATCGCCCAGGGACAGTTCCCTGAGCGGGACATTCTGGCCAACTTCCGCAAGAACAATGTGAAGCCTACCTTGGTGCGCACCAACAAGATCTATCCTCTGGCCAAGACGGGCATGGTGCTTTCCTTCGTGGATGCGTCCACCATGGTCTTTGGAGCCAAGGACGCAGTGACCAAGGCCCTGGATGCACGCGACGGCATCTCAGCCAACATTCTGACCAACAACGGCATGATGGATGCGATGAACACGGTCGACACCGCGTCGTTGTGGAGCATTCTGGACGATAAAGGTACCAAGACGATGATGAAGCAGGTGCTTGGCGAGGCCGGTTCTGTGACCGATTTCGACACCGTTCAGAAGCGCCTTCAGTCTTCGTGGTACGGGATGGACTTCCAACACGGCGTCAGGTTCGACCTGACCATCGCCACCGGCGACACCTTTGCCGCGGCCACCATATCTTCGTTGTTGACGGCGGCCGTGATGGTGCGCAAGATGAGCGGTTCGGCCGCGGAGAAGCAGGCGCTCAGCGAGACGGCCATCGCTTCGGATGCGGGGAAGATGTCGATTCACTTTGCTGCGTCAGACTCGGATTTCAGCAGCTTGCTCCACTCGCCGCTGTTCCAGAGCATGGTTCACTAAGCCTCTGCGCATTGGATGCTGCAAGAGCTTGAACTCCCCACGCAGCTGAAGTGCAATGGGGAGTTCAGGCTCGCGAGTTTGCCGGGTGGTCTGTAGTGGCTTGTTGAAGACCGACATGCGGAAATGCGCAGGAACCCCCTTTGATTGCGTCAGCATCAACCACCTGGTCGCGGCCGCGATGCTTGGCTTCGTAGAGCGCCTCGTCGGCAAGCTCAACCAGGTTGACCGCATGCAGCCCAAAAGTGGGTTGAAGCGTGGCGCAACCCACTGAAACGGTGACAATGCCTGACGGCTTGCCTATGTGAGGCAGGCGGCGCGCACGCATCGCCTCGCAGACTTCGAGCCCCAACTGTAGCGCGCCGTCACTCCCGGTGTTGGGCAAGATCACGGCAAACTCTTCTCCACCGAAGCGCGCCACCAGGTCGCCCGGCCGGGCAACCACATCTTGCGCAGCCTCGGCAATCTGTTTCAGGCAACTGTCTCCGCGCATGTGCCCATATGCGTCGTTGTAGGACTTGAAGAGGTCGGCGTCGATCATAAGTAAGGAGAGCGGGTGATGGTCGCGCAGACCACGCCTCCATTCGCTGCTGAGCACCTGGTCGAAGCGGCGGCGGTTGGCCAGGCCGGTCAGCGCATCGGAGGCGGCAAGAGCTTCCACGGCATTGTAGGCGTCCTTGAGCTTCTGGTCCGCCTGTTTGCGCTCTGTGATGTCGCGTACGATTTGGAGAATACCGGATCGGACCGAGGTTCCCAGGTCGCAGACGGACCGGAAACTGCCTTCGACCCAGACGTATCCTCCGTTTCGTCTCCTGACGCGGTATTCGATTGTGCCGGACTCGGCGCCGCCACGCAATTTGCCAATCAACGCCTCGATTTGTGGCAGATCTTCCGAGTGGACCACATCGGCGAACGAGCGCTTCATGGTCTCCTCCGGTTTCCATCCGGTCAGGGAAAACACGGCCGGCGAGATGTAGCGGGGGAGGCCTTCGAAGTCGGCGAGCAGGATGATGTCGCGTGAGTTTTCCGTGACCAGGGTGTGCAGGGAGGCAATCTTCTTGAGCCGACGCTCGATGGAGTTTCGACTCTCGAGCACCACAGAGACGATAGAGATGAGAAGCATTGCCGCGGCAATGGCGATCTGCAGATTGAGTGCCCGTATTGCGGGATGGGTGGCGTCGGGGTTGGCAAATGGGCCGCTGCCGTGGATGGTCAGCCAGCCGGCGATGGCAGTTACAAACAGTGTGCAGAGTGAGGCGTATCCAAGTCCCAGACGCACCAGAACCACAACCAGAAGCGGATAGATGAGATAGACGAGCGGCAGGGTGTTCTGAGTGAAGGCAGCCAGGGTGACAGCAAGCAGCATGGCTGGGTAGAACCACTGGCGCCGCCAGTCCACGGTGTCTCGCAGCCGGGTGCGGAAGACTGCGACAAAGGCCGGGGTGCTGATGGCGATACCGAGGGAATCTGAGGCCGCCCAGTTGAGGAACGGGCTCGGCGGGATGGGCAGTCCCAAAACTGGCAGGACCAGCGCATAGACTGCTCCGGCCATGAGAGGCCCGGCGAGGACGCCGTATGCGATAAAGCGGAACAGGTAAGCACGCTCGGTGAACCGGGGAAGCTCAAGTGTGTGTGGACGTAATAACAGGGCGGCGGTACCCACTTCAATCATGTCCAGAAGGTTGTAGAGGAGAATCAGACTCCATTGCGTGGGCATGAAGAGGATGCGCAGCGAAAGGGCAAGAAAGCCGGTGATCAAGTAGGCGGGCCAGCGCCAGCGCGGCGCAAGCAGGAGGTAGGCCAGGAACAGCCCGTTTGCGACCCACAGCAGGTTATTCTGCGGCTCCCATCGTTCCACCCACGGAACCACCGCGCTCGCAAAAGTAATGGAGGCGAAACACGCGGCCAGGCGCATGGGTAACCCGCATCGCCGCAACCTGCGGGTCCATGGGCCGCTGCCGCCGGCTATGGGGTTCGCGTGCACCTCCGCCCTCCTGCATTTCCTATCGGAGGGATTGCGGCAGAGAACAGCGGAAAATGCGTAAGTTGTTCTGATATTGCAGCGCGAGAGTGGAAAATGCGCTCCGGCTGGTCAGGGCGCGGGGGTGAGGTGCGGCTGGAATTCGGCTTTGCCGCCGGGTAGCAGGATGATCTGCAGTGCGCCTTCCTGGCGCTCGGCTACAGCGGGGCCGTCGATCTGGACCGGGTGCTCATCGGGGGTGGTGTATTGCACCTTGATCTGGCCGGAGCCGCGCAGCTGGATGCGGTAGTGAAAGTCTGCCCCGGCGGCCAGGGTATTGGAGCCGAAGCTGGCGCTGGGATAGTCGACCTCCAGCAGCTGGATGGGCGAGCCGGTGCGGTTCTCCACCGTGGCATCGATGTGGTAGGAGTGGCAGCCGGTTGCAGCGGCCAGCGCTGTAACGGCGAGGGCGAGGATTGTTCCGTGAACCAGGCAGGCCCTGCTGCGGCGCTCCTTCATTCTGGGCTCCCGTTCTTGTCCGGGCTATCGTTTACGGGCTGGGCGGCCAGCTTTTTCTCGACGCGATCAAGGCGTTTGAGCAACTCGGGGAGGCGCTGGAAGATGGTGACGGCGCGCAGCCAGACGCGGTTGTCGAAGCCGGGCGAGCCGGAGATCATCTTGCCGGGGGGCACGTCGTGGCTGACGGCGGACTGGGCGGTGAGGATGACGCCGTCGCCGACGGAGCAGTGGCCGGCGATGCCGGTCTGGCCGGCGAGGATAACGTTGTTGCCGATGACGGAGGAGCCGGCGAGGCCGGTCTGAGCGCAGATGAGAGTGTTCTGGCCGACCCTGGATCCGTGCCCGATCTGGACCAGGTTGTCGACCTTGGTGCCGTCGCCGATCTCGGTGGCGCCGACGGTGGCGCGGTCGATGGTGGCGTTGGCCTGGACATCGACGCGGCTGCCCAGATAGACGGGGCCGGATTGCGGAATCTTCTCCCAGTGTCCCTGCTCGTTCTTGGCGAAGCCGAAGCCGTCGGAGCCGACAATTGCGCCGTTTTCAAGCGTTACGTGATCGCCGAGGATGCAGTTTTCACGGACGACGGAGTGGGCGTGGGCAAAGAAATGATTGCCGATCTGGACGCCGGGGTAGAGGACTACGTGGGGCAGGAGGGTGGCGTCTTCTCCGATGCGGACGTGGGGGCCGATGACGACGTAGGCGCCGATGTGCGCGCCCTCGCCGATGCGGGCGCTGGGATCAATGATGGCGGTCCAGTGGACGCCGGGGGCGTAGACGGGAGGCTGGTAGAAGAGGGCCAGGGCGCGGGAGAAGGCGAGATAGGGATTCGCGATGCGGAGGGTTGCGGTGGCGATTTCTTGAAATTCTGGATCAACCAGGACCGCTGCGGCGTGGGTTTTGCGGGCGAGGGCGGCGTAGCGGGGGTTGGCGACGAAGGTCACCTCCGTGGGGCCGGCCTCTTCAATGCCCTTGATGCCGGTGACTTCCAGCTCCGCGTCTCCGCGGAGTTCGGCGCCCAGCCGGGTTGCCAACTCGCCTAGCTTCATCGTTGCGATTGTAACGGAAGCCGGGCGGGCAAGTCTGTGAGTGGGCGAGTCAACCGGCCGGCGGGCCGACGGGTCAGCAAGTCAGTCAAGCTGCGGGTCAGCGAGTGGATTGAGGGGCGGGAGGCGTGATTTCCGGAAATGCGTGGCGTGCAAGGGCATAAATATACTTAACACACCATAAGCCGCGCTGTCATTGAATAAAAAGTGACGTAGAACAAACACCAAAGTGGCCTTTTTACAGGGATTGACTGCGCTGGTCGATCTATGTAATCAAAGGGAATGATAGACTGCGCAGCGCCTTCAATCGCGGATAGTTTGCCCGAAATCGCCTCCGAGTCGTACTCCATAATTAAACATTCGCTACTTAGTGCCTACGGTTCGAGATGGGCCGATAGAATCGTTGTCATGTTCACTGTTTATATCGACGATAGTGGGAGCGATCCAAAACAGCCGGTTGCTATCGCGGCAGCGTTGATTGTGCCAGCGATACAAATCCCTGCGCTAGATAAAAACTGGTCGGTCTTCGCCTCACAATCTGGTTTTAACGACCTTCACGCATCTGAGTGCGCTGCGCATAATCCTCGCTCTTCTTTTGCAGGATGGGACGACGACACTGTTAGCAAGGTCTTTGGCAGAGCCTGCCAAATTGCCAAGAGGCATGTTTCTCATGCTATCGCCTTCACGATTCACAAGGACGATTTCGACGCTGAAGCCCCATTGGAATGGCGTAAAGTCGGCGGCCAGAATCATTACACATGGGCATTTCGAAATGCCTTAATCCATACGCTGAAGTGGGCGGAAGCGCGAAATGTTACTGCCCCTTTTGAGTACGTTTTTGATTGGGCCGAAAAACCAGAAAGGGACGAAATCGAAATGGTGATGGCGCAATTCGAGAGCGGGCATCCGGGCAAATTTGACGGTCATTACATATTTAAAAAGCGGGAAGACGTTCCGGGACTCCAGTGTGCCGATTTACTTGCATGGTCGTGCTACTCAAGGTCGCGCTTTATTTTTCGCAATACCCCAATGAAAGACCTAGCAGAAGAATCGTTTATGAATTTCTCGGAGAATCTAAAGGGGACTTGGCTTCAGGCATTAACCCATACGCGAGAGAACTTGCGTAAATCAATCGCATTAGACTGCGCGGATAGCGCGGCGGAGGAAAAGAGAAGGGTATGGTACGAGAATTACGTTGCGTCCCTTGAACAGAAAAAGGGCAAGAAATCCAAATAGAAAACCCGCCTTTGCGCGGCGGGTCTCTGGGTGTGGCGAATCTCTCTAGCGACATCATCGCATGGAGTGTGCCGCAATGCAAATCAGAGTGGATTCCCAAACCGAAGTTGAGGCTGTAGAGCTTGGAACATCCGATGAGCCTTATATGCTGCGCCTGTTGGAGAGTATGAGCAGGTTCCTTTTACGGTGCATTGCGCAAATGCGAAATGACCGCCAGAGTGGACAAAATTACAGTTCAGGAATTCGCAATTCTCAAACTGGTGGTTATCGACAATTATCCGTTTCCCCTCAAATTTCTGATCCTTCACTATCTCGAATTCATACAGACGATGCGTGTCATGATAGTCAGACGGATGAAGGTCTATCTGATTCAGGTTTAGTTGAGTCTCCAAATGGAACCTCCATTATCGGTGTTCGTGTCGTGGACGGGAAACCGCAAATCGTGTGGGGTTTCGACACGCGCAATCTCCCATGGGCTTAGGTGTGCGTTAGGGAAATAGGGGACATGATACCTATTCCCCATGCGTGGTGCTATCGTTTGGGGACGCAAACCGAGAGGCGAAGCCGCAGGTCCGGAGCAGCTAAGTTTGGGTGAATTGGTATCATGTCCCCGTTTTCCCCCCATGTCCCCGTTTTCCCCCATGTCCCCGTTTTCATAATCAATGGACCGTCTCCCAAGGGGGAACTGACAGGTACTTTGAGAAACCAGGCCAGTCGGATGTACGAACACCTTCGGGTCGCTCGTGGTCCCATTTGAGGAATTCCGCACGCTCTTCGGGAGGTAGACCCTCCACGCATTTCAACATTTTGCCGTACCAGTGGATGGTGCGTCCGTGTCGTATGTCGATCACTCTCCCATCGTCATACTCTTCTGGCATTTGTCACCTCAATGCCCGATTCTACTTCCAACTCGCCTCATCGTGTCTGTGAATCGGCTCCTACTTTGAGGAAAACTCGGGTTGGTTCCCCAGCAGTTTCGTTGCCAAGTTGGGGATTCAAGCCTTGACCTCCACTTTTCCCATCGATAAGCGTAAGTGATTTAGGATAATAGACTTACACTTTACAAAGTCCACGATTGGAGAGATGCTGTGTAGAACGTGCCACCACTAAAGGAGAAGTCGAATGGATAACAGGATTTTCTATACCTGCCGCAGTTGTGGCAAACGACGGAAGTTGGAAAAGGTGGGGCCGTTGGGTTATCAATGTCCTGAATGCAAAGGCGGCACAATGCTCCCTTCCTCCACCCGCGATAAAGGGGGAAATGCCAAGAGGGTGGTAGCTGGTCAGGGGAAGCCCAACAGGAGGAAGATAGCAGGGAAAGGAGGTCGGAGGAAGACCGCGATAAAGAAGGTATTGCCAAAGTGAAACTGTTGGGGACCAGAAAGCCAGAGACTATCTCTTCCTCTTTTTGTTTCGCGATTCTATTTCCTGTCGATTCTGAGATTCTTGCGCTAGTGCTGCTTCTACGCTGTTTTTCTTGTCCTCAAGCAACGTGTACGTGATGGCAGTTCCCCAGAATATTGCTCCGTCTATAACCGCGAGAAGCCATCCCCTGACAATAACCCCTATGGCTCCCAAGAGAAGAAATAACAGCACAAGGATCAGCGCGGTGCGATAAAACTCAATCTTCGATTTCTGTATCAGCAGCTTTTTTTCTGCCGGATTTAGTTCGGGATTCGAGCGGATCTCATCTTCGATTGTCGGCCCATAATCATCCCAATCCATTTCCACCCCTCTCCCGCCTTACGCGGACAAGTGTAACCAGTATGGATTATTCAGCCATGACAGCGCTTGTATTTCTTTCCGCTACCACATGGACAGGGATCGTTTCGTCCAACTGCTATGTTTGAATAATCGCTGGCCACTTGCGAATAGAGGGCTGCTTCAAGCAATTCTGCCGCTTGCTGTTCACAGGGGGAAATAGGGGACATGATACCTATCCCCCTTGCGTGGTGCCATCGTTTGGGGACGCAAACCGAGAGGCGAAGCCGGAGGTCCGGAGCAGCTAAGATTGGGTGAATAGATATCATATCCCCGTTTTCACAAATGCAGGGGAAATAGGGGACATGATACCTATTCCCCATGCGTGGTGCCATCGTTTGGGGACGCAAACCGAGAGGCGAAGCCGGAGGTCCGGAGCAGCTAAGACTGGGTGAATCGGCATCATGTCCCCGTTTTCCCCCCCGTTTTCCCCCCGTTTTCCCCCAAGCGCTGGACGCTGTTTGGGTGGCATTTGGAAGACAAGCAGATACTCGTCCACGCGTCGATGATGAAGACACGTTAGAGTCGCGGAATCTTGTTCAGCCCTTGACGGCTCTTAATCTCATCAATGCTGGCGACTAAAAAAAGATCAGTTGGGCCGAAATATGCACGCAATTTTGCTGTTAAATATGTAACGCTCATCTCTGTGCTGGCGACCCACACTGAACCTTGAATCTGCACCGCTCCGAGTGATTGCAATTCGGCGTAGAGTTCTTTGCGGTTCGCTTTTGTGTGGCGCGGTTCCAGCAAGTCATAGGAGATTAGTACACGCTGCATAGTGGCACCCCTCTATTAATGGTGCTTAAAGTCTACTACTCCTCCTACATCAAAGGGATAATTGTTCTGACTGGTTAACAGCGGAAATGGCCCTCTGTAGAGCCGCTCCTGATAATGATTGTGCGCCTAGGAGCGGAAAGGAAATAGGGGACATGATACCTATCCCCCTTGCGTGGTGCCATCGTTTGGGGACGCAAACCGAGAGGCGAAGCCGGAGGTCCGGAGCAGCTAAGACTGGGTGAATCGGTATCATGTCCCCGTTTTCACCCATTTCACGATGGGACTGTGAAATGGATGGGGCACAGAGCAGCGAAAAGCAAATGCAGATCCCCTTCGACTACGCTCAGGGCAGGCTTTCGACTCTCTGCGCTCCGGTCGCTGTGGAAATAGGGGACATGATACCTATTCCCCATGCGTGGTGCCATCGTTTGGGGTCGCAAACCGAGAGGCGGAGCCGGAGGTCCGGAGCAGCTAAGATTGGGTGAATCGGTATCATGTCCCCGTTTTCACCCATTTCACGATGGGACTGTGAAATGGATGGGGCACAGAGCAGCGAAAGGCAAATGCAGATCCCCTTCGACTACGCTCAGGGCAGGCTTTCGACTCACCACGCCAGACTGAAGAGCTTCTGGAACCCCGTTCGCTCAGGGATGACAGGCCGTTGGGGGGATTGGGAGCGGTCGAATGATGATGCAAGCTTCTTGAGACACCATGCCGGCTTCCAGCTTTCAGCCTTCAGTTTTTGGGGTTTGCGGGCACCTGCGGTGGGGCAGAGGGCGCTTGCGCGCGGCGCGTGCCGGAGGCTGGTGGGGCCGGCCTCTCGTCAGGGCCTCAGCGCTTTTCGCCTTCGGGATTTGATGGGCTAGTTTTTTGTGTGTGCTGAGGGGTGTTTGTCGGTACCGATTATCTGAAACGTCAGAGCGCGGCCCGCCCACCCGGGCTGTTTGGGACAAGGATGCATCGAAGTCTACGTAGGGCGGAAAGAACCTAATTCAATCGAAATCATCTTTGCAGAGGGCAGAGTGAGCCATTCGGTACAGAATCTCTGGCCAGGTTGGAGATGAGAATCACATGTGGTCTTCTCCGATTTGATTTGTTATCTGCGTTAACCCCTTGGCGCATTTGGAAATCTGGGAGAGACTTAGTTTTCTTTGCGGCCTGACTGGCCCGTTTGCAAGAATTCTTGAGTGCTGACCGGCACAATCTTCCGGTCAAAAGGATGAATGGATGGTGAGGGAAAGAACGAGCTTGGAAGAAAGCGAGACTGACCGCGGCATTTGGTTTCGAACCGTCGAGAGTTCCTGGCTGGATTGACCTCGATTGGGTTGGCCGGGTGGTCTGGCATCGCGTGAGGATTGGTCGCAGGCTCGCCAGGCGCTCGAGCGTGTGATCCAGTTGAGTCCTAAATTAACGCCCGCCCCTAACCAGTTGAGCCGCGTCTATGCACATCTGGGGCTGAACTTCGAGGCCAAACAAGAGGCGCAGCAAATACCCGCGCTGGAGGATGCGCAATGCAACGAAGCGCTCAACATTCAGCGCAAGCGTGCCACGAGCTTCCAACCGCCACCTGCTGCAATCCGGTGCCGTGACCGCGAACTGACAGCGATACGGTCCGCTCGAGCAGCCAAGCATTTCGGTTGGAAGCCTTCAACAATCAAAGGAATTGACAGACATGGTCTTTCACGCAAGCCTTGACCGCCGCGAGTTTCTTGCCCTTTCGGCACTTACTGCGACGGCAATCCTACTGCCGGAATCCGCATACGCTGCCCAATCAACCGAAACCGATCTCGTCTCTCTTGAGGTGACCGGCGATGCTCAACGCGGATATGGAGTCACAATCCTCTATCGTGGCCGGGCCATCGCCCGGCACCATCAGGGAGGAGAATTCTCAGCCGTCTTCCAAAACAGCGAGCGCAGTCTCGAAGACCGGATCGATGATTGGAAGGCCACATCATGGAAGGGAAGCGGGAGAAAGCTTAATCTCTTCGGCGAAATGGCACTCCCCAATCTGCGAACAACGGTTGTTGTCGAAGTCACGTACGAGATCGTGTCAACGCAGGGGATCAAGAGGACCATTCAGCTCCGTCAGGCTGATATGTTCGCGCTGCTTTACCAGATAACCAACCGCTTGGAACCGGTGACGTCCCCGGCAAAGCTGTGGAGTTTTGACCATGCGGATTGCAAAGGCGGACCACTCCATGAGAATTTCCCTGCTGCTGGCTTCCGCACACAAGATGGTGTGACTGTCGGCCTTCTCACCGATGCCGGATTCCGCAACCAATGGAGCCGAATCATACGGCGGGATGGAACGCCCGTGAAACCCGCTCCGGCCAGCATTCCTGATCTGAACCTCTACTTTCTTCCGAAAGCCGCAGATCGCGCGTTACAGGGTTCATTTATCCAGCAGACATTTGGAGAGACCACTGTCCAAATGCCTGGAGAGGGCTCACGCTCCCGAATCGATCTCACCGCTGCTTTAATGTGGAAAAGACACGGCACGATCGAAGTCGAACAGCGAGGCGCCGTCGTGAAATTGTCTCCCAGCGCTCTGAAAGACTGGGTTCTCCTGCCATTTCCAGCAAGGGACGGAGAAGTGTATTCCGTGTCCCTCAAATATCGATCTGCGGTTCCGATATCTATCCACGTATGGGACACGGACGACGAGTTTCAGAAACTTGGCGATCTCACCTTGTTCAACGACACGGCGCCGGCGTCCCCTTTGGCCTTCAGAGAATTTCGCCAGTCTCTTGTTGTGCCCGCCCTGCAAGGTACTGGCGCTGCAATTGTGTTATCACTTCCGGATTTCCTTAGAGCTCCAGAGCTGGAGTCCGAAGGTGGCAGACTGCCTTCGTTTGAAGTGCGAGATCTGGAGGTCTCGCGCATCGCGACTCAACGCGAGCCATACCACTGCCTGGAGATGGGTCGCCCGCAAGCGAAGACCACCTTCATCTTCGTCAGCGATAGTGTTCCCGACACGATCGGCGGCTATCGTATTGCAAGCCAGCTTCACCTCGCGCATGGCCTTGGTTGCAAAGGAGGGGAGACGGAGAAAGTGCTATATGCAGATGTCATGATGTTGAGCTGGATTGCGGACGAGGAGGGCCAACGTCCGATGTTGGCACCCAGCATCTGGTATTCGGCTGCCGGTGAGATGTACCTGCGCGATAGCTTTTACGCTCTCAACGGCATCCACGACCGCACTCTGAACGAGAAAGTGTTCGCCCTATGGGCGGACAACCAGGGAACGGACGGTGCAATCAACACCCTGGTGGAGCCGAATATCGCCAACCTGGAACGCAAGTCCAACGACTCAACGCCTCTCTGGTTGACGTGGGCCCTCCTCAATCGACGAAGATTCGGTACCAGACTGCCAATGGATAAAGTTCGCCGAGCGGCGGAATACTGTCTTGCCGCTTACGACCCGAAACGCGAAGCAGTTTGTACAGCCCAGTTTGTTATGGGTCAGCTTGATGTGATCCATTATCCCGAAGGCACAAGCATTCTGTGCGAAAACCAGGGAATTTTGGCCGTATTGTTGAGAGTGATCCGCGAGCTGCAGATTCCAGACTTGAGCGCAACGATCGCAGAGGACTACATTGCGCGGGCAGAGGAAGGCTATCGCAGCTACTATGACGCGAGCCTTGGATTTCTTTGCCCGGCGCGGAATATTCGCGACGCTATTGGCTTTGCCGATATCTTTCCTGAATTTCTATCGCTCTGGCTTTTCAACCGGAAGATTCTGACGGACGAAATGGTTGTCAGTCACCTCAATCGCATTCCAGTCATGTTGCCGCGCAAGGATTGTCCCTACGCCGGCGAAGGTGGCTTAGTTAGGCCGATCTTCATCGGCCTGCCGCAAGGAGGGAAAAAGTGGAGTTACTTCAACGAAAAGTGGCATCCGATGGTCAGCGACTCTTACGCTTCCAGCTATGCTGGCAAGGCCGCCGACGGCGTGTACTACAACGGCGGTAGTTGGATGAGGATTGAAATCTGCGGGTATGTCACAGGAAAACTCCACGGATGGGAAAAGGCTGAACACGCGATTGCGAACAGGCTCTGGGCAGAAATTCATATAGACGAAGACTATCCGACGAGTCAGGAGTATCTGCCTACCGATGCGAAAAACCAATTCTCCGGATATCACCGCGTCTTCGCATGGAACGCATTCGTGCTTCAGGCCTTGGAAATGGCGAAACTACGTGCGCCGGAAATGGATCCAGGATACTCGGATTCGCCGTCCGCTGCTTAAATCTGCAGGGCGCGGTAAATCCCGCTTCTGCATAATGTTTAAAGCACATCCGTACGGTTTCAGTCCGGTCATCAAACCCTATCAGGGCCCTTCAATTCTGCGTTGCGCCTGGTCTCTCACGTCCGAATCGCTCGGGAAGCGATCAATTTGATGGGCACATTTCGAGATTAGTCCTGATATGTCGGCTTGCGTCGCTGGATGGGGGTGGTGCCTTGCGATTGAATTCGGCGGGGGAGTGGGCGAGGTTGACGCGCGGTCTGTGTTCGCGGCGGCACGGCGGGACGGCGGCGTTCGGATTGGGTGCGGTCCCAGGGCTGCGCTCCGCTTGGTCCTAGGTTTTCTCGATTCCTCCCTACAGGAGGGTTTACGGGGTGTCGGTGGGGTGCGGGGATTGGTTCGAGAATCGCCGACCGCGCGGCTTGCGCCGCGCAGGGCCATTTTTCTTTTTGTGCTGGGTGGGTTTTGCGGGGGCTGAAACCCCCGGCTCCCTCCGATTGGGCAGACGCGTGGGTGGGCGGACGGGGCTTGCGCGCCATGGGGTTTGTGGTTTCCCACCCATTTCACGATGGGACTGTGAAATGAATGGGGCACGCTGGCTCCTCTTCCACGGCATCGTCTCCCCACCTCCACCCCTCGCTCCAACTCGCGCCGAAGTGTAAAGGATCTCCAGAGACAATGTGTAAAGGATGTCATGGAACTGAACAGCGAGGGACCGGGGTAGCCTCACCTTTGAGGTTGACGTCGTCATCGAGACTGGGGCTACCTGCCGCTGGTGGCTCGGAAGCTGGCGGAGCGTTTGAGTTGATGAAGGGGGTTGGGCTGGGGAACTGCCAAATGCCATTGACAGCGGGGATGGTGGGGCGTAGCCTTCTGCGGACATAGGTGGATTTCTGCAGGCAGCCGCTGTGCAGGAATTACCAGACGACCCGTTGTGCGCACGACAAGCGAGCCCTTTCTCCCAAGCGGCCCTTGGCGGATGGCTCCTATCCCGCTGCCCGGGCGTCGAATGCGCGACTTGCACAGGCTCCTGACAGAGTTCGGCTGCGGAGGGCGCCATGATGCGGAAAGATATTCTCTTCTGGAACAGACTCTCATTCTCAAACAGACTCTCTTCCGCAGGCCTGGCGGCAGTGGTTGGGTGCAGCTTGCTGGCGGCCGCAGGGTTGCGGGCACAGGAGAGCACGGCAAGCTTCAACTTTGGCTTGGTGGCGGTTGGCTCGTCGTCGACGGAGATTTTGACGCTGACGATTCCGTCAAGCGCGACGCTGGGCGGGATTGCCGAACTCACGCAGGGAGCCCCGTATCTTGATTTTGCCAAATCCGACGGCGGGACGTGCAAAGAGGGCACGGCGTACGCAGCCGGCGCCACCTGCATGGTGGGCGTAAGGTTTGCGCCGAGAGCAGCGGGGACGCGGTATGGGGCGGTGGTGCTGACGGACAGCGCGAGCAATGTGATTGCGACAGACCTTCTGGAGGGCGTGGGCACGGGGCCGCAGGCGATGTTTCTGCCGCGCAGGGAGTCCAAGGTGGCGGCCAGCGGCCTGAATCAGCCTGCCAACCTGGTGGTGGATGGAAGCGGCAGTCTATATTTTGTCGACGCAGGCAACGGCCGGGTGGTGAAAGAAACCAATTCGGCGGGCGGCTATACCGAGAGCACGGCGTTCAGCGGCCTGAGCGATATCGGCGGGCTGGCGGTGGATGGCGGCGGCAACCTGTATATCGCGGTCGCCAACGACATCTTGAAGGAGAGCTGGAACGGGAGCAGCTTTGTCCAGAGCACGGTCGGCAGCGGTTTGAGCAGCCCCAATGGTATTTCGGTAGACAGCGGCGGCAACATCTATATTGCCGATGTCTACAACGGGCGGGTGGTGAAGGAGACGCTTGCAACGGGCGCCTATACCCAGTCCGTGATCCTCACCTGCGGAACCGCCGGAGAACAGAGCTGCCCCTCGTCCGTGGCGGTGGATGGGAGCGGAGATGTTTTTGTTGCGGCATACAACAGCAGCCAGATTACGAAGCTGACGCCTTCATTGGGCGGGTACACACAGAGCACGATCGATGCCAGCCTGAACGGCCCCTCTTCCATCGTGGTGGATGGGCTGGGAAACCTGTATGTCGCGGATACCCTGAACAGCCGGGCCGTGGAGTTGGCGCTGACAGCGAACGGGTATGTACAGAGCACGGTGACCAGCAGCGCGCTGGATCAGCCCCTGGGGGTCGCGGTGGACCAGCTCGGCAATGTTTATATCGCTGATACCGAACATCAAAGGGTGTTGAAGGAGGATATCTCGGGAACTCCGGAGCTGAGCTTCGCGTTGACGTATTTTGGTGCGACCAGCAGCGACAGCCCAAAGACGGAGCAAGTTCTCAACTACGGCAACGAGGTGTTGGCGATTACCGGGCTGAGCTATCCGCCGGATTTTCCTGAGGCGAACGACGATGCCAATGCATGCACCACTTCGACAAGCTTGAGCGCGAACCAGGAGTGCGACCTGCCCATCGACTTCACACCTGGGGCAGAATACGGCTTGCCGGACACCGTGCAGTTGAGCGAGGACGTGACGATTACCGACAACGCTCTGAATGTGAGCGGAGCGCAGCAGTCGGTTGCGGTGAACGGAAGTTGGTGGTGGGATGAGGGATGCGGGTGTGCTTTTTACCTTACGGTGGCGGCACCATCCAACGTGGTCGCAGGCGTGCCGTTCGACATAACCGTCACGGCATACTTTATCGGGGTTGTGCTCGACTACAACGGCTTTATCACCTACAGCAGCACGGATCCGAGCTCGGTGCTTCCCCCGGAGTATCAGGGATTGACGAATGGGGTGGGAACGTTCAAGGTGACGCTGCAGACGCCGGGCATCCAGACCATCACAGCAACCGAAGAGGATTCGATAACCGGGACTTCCGGTTCGATCAACGTGACGGCGGCGACGCACGTGGCGGCATCCGAGGGCAGTATGAATTTCGGCTCGCGGGTGATCGGGTCAGCGAGTGGAGCGGAAACGCTGAACTTCTCGATCTCGGCAGGCACGACGGTGGGGAGCATTGCCGTGTTGACGCAGGGTGCTCCAAACATGGACTTTACGCAAGCCACGGGTTCGACCTGCACGGCGGCGGTCTACGCTTCGACGACCAGTTGCACGGTGAATGTGATCTTCACGCCGAAGGCTGCCGGACTGCGGCTGGGCGCGGTGGTGTTCTTTTCGGAGGGCGGCAATACAGGGATGCAGCTTGCCAGCTTGCCGGTCTCTGGGTCGGGAACGGGGGCCCAGGTGGCCTACGGGCCAAGCACAGCGACGGCGATCGACCCAGGGGTGAACGGCGCGTCGCTGAGTGATCCCCTGGGCGTGGCGGTGGACGGTTTGGGGGATTTGTTTATTGCGGACAGCTATCCTAACCCTCGCGTGGTGAAGGTGCCGGCAGGAGGAGGCGCGGCGACCGCCATCTCCCCGGCGTTGGATGGCATGGGGCTGCTCTCGAGCTGGGGCCTCGCGGTGGACGGAGCGGGCGATTTGTTCATTGCGAGCACCTGGTGGGCCGGCGACGGCTATGCCCAGGAATGGGGCGTGCAGGTGATTGAGGCTCCAGCCGGAGGCGGCCTTGCGAAGGCCATCAGGCCGGGCCTCTACCTCCCCACGGACATAGCGGTGAACGGAGCGGGCGATCTGTTCATCGCGGACTCCGGAAACAGTCGCGTGGTAAAGGTGCAGGCCGGCGGCGGCGCGGCGACTACGATTGCCCCCACGGTCAATGGGCTCGGGCTCAATACCCCCTACGGTGTTGCCGTGGACGGCGCAGGCGACTTGTTTGTGGTGGACACAGGGAACAACCGGGTGGTGGAGATTCCGGCCGGCGGTGAAGGAGCGATTGCTATCGCACCAACGGTGGGTGGGATCGCGTTCAACGCCCCCGAGGGGATCGCGGTGGATGCCGCGGGCGATCTTTTCATTGCCGACACCAACAATAACCGGGTGGTGGAGGTGCCGGCAGGCGGCGGCGCAGCCATCGCCATTGCCCCGGTGGTGAATGGCCTGGGGCTCAATGGCCCCGCCGGCATCGCGGTGGATGGAACCGGCAACCTGTTTATCACGGACAGCAACAACAACCGCGTGGTCAGGATTCAGCGCTCGCAACCTCCGGCGGTGAACTTCCCAACGGTAACTTCGGTGGGATCGATCGACACCAAAGACGGCACGCAAACGGTTCAGATCTTCAACATTGGCAATGTGGCGCTGGACTTGACGGCGCTGAGTTACCCGGCGGACTTTTCCAAGGCCGGCGGAGATGCAAACGCCTGCACCGGCTCGACCAGTCTGAGCCCGGGAGCCGAGTGCGATGTGCCCATTGAGTTCACTCCGGAGAATTTCGGCTCTCCGCTGAGCGAGGATGTGACGCTGACGGACAACGCTCTGAGCGGAGCCGGCGCAAAGCAGTCGATTGCAGTGACCGGCCAGAGTCAGCCAGCGGCTGCCGCGCTTTCGCTTCCGAATCCGGGCAGCGTGCTGGCAGGGCCGGAGGTGACGTTCTCCTGGGCGCCGGTAACAGGGGCTACGGGGTACACACTCAAGCTGGGAACCGCGCTGGGCTCCACCAACCTGTGGAATGCAGGAGAACAGAAGGCAACTTCACAAGAGATCGGGAACCTGCCCACCAACGGCGAGACCATCTACGCCCGTCTCTATACGTTCTTTGGCAGTGTAGTGATGTATAGCGACTCCATTTACACCGCAGCGACTGCGGCGGGGCTGACGACGCCTGTGCCGGGCACGGTGCTTGCCGGCGCCAGTGTGACATTTGCGTGGTCCGCGGCTCCGGGAGCGACCGGATATTCGCTTGCGCTGGGAACGGGCAAAGGGTTGAGCAACGTGTACAACTCGGGCAAAATTACGGGCACTTCCACGACGGCCAGCAAGCTGCCCACGAACGGCGAAACGATCTACGCGCGCCTGTACACCATTTATGGCGATGTCACGGCGTATTCCGATTATCTGTATACGGCACAGTAATGGGCGTTGGGTTGCAGCAGAAAGCCCCGGCGATGGCCGGGGCTTTGCTGTTTGGAAAGAGGCTGCTTGCGTTCAGGCCATGGCGGGGATGGCTTCCGGAATGGCGACCAGCGGGGAAGCGACGGGCGCGGTCGCCTGGGCCGGGGCGGCTGCGGCGGACTGGGCGTGGGCGCCGCGGGTGAGGCGGTGGACAAAGTGATAGGGCGGCCAGGGGCCGGAGACCTGCATCTGGCACTCGCGCATCATGGCGCTGGTGGTGGCGAACTTGTTCTGGTAGCGCTCCACGTACTTGCGGTCGATGAGATGAGCGATGTCGAGCACCATTTTGCCGCTCTCGGTCAGGCGGCAGCTGACTTCCTCGTCCAGGGGCAGGAAGAGCCGGTGCATCTGGAAGCTGACGGCGCGGGCGCGGGTCTGGCGCTCGCGGGTGCGGGCGGCGTTCTCGCGCAGGTTGGTGAGATATTCGCGGCCGACGCCCTCGGCGGGCAGATGCTTGTCGAGCGGTGTGGGTGCAGCAGTCGTCGACGAAGATTTTGAGGTGCATTTCGGTCTTGCCGCGCAGCTTGTCGATGTTGCCCAGGAACTGGCGCTGGTTGGAGCGGATGGACTTGCGCAGGCTTTCGTCGTCGTTGAAGACGGTGCCGAAACGGAAGGGCAGCACGGTGGAGTGCTGGAAACAGTCGGCGATGACCCGGGCGTGGTCCACGCCGGATTTCTGGTTGAGGGTTTCCGCGGGGTTGTGTTCGCTGACGATGATGGCGAGGTCGCTGGCGGGGTAGAGGAAGACCTGGTTGCCGCTGACTCCGAGGACGGATTCCAGCGGAACAGGTTTGCGATGACGGGCTAATTCAGGAAATGCTTGTTTTTCACCGATGCAGTAGGCATACCATGCCATGACGAGACACTCCGTCTGCGTGCGCCGGTAAGCGCCGCTCGTTGGTGAAGCTCTGTGAACTTGGGAACAACTGCATAGTGGGCAAGTGGCCGGACCTATCCGTGCGGGCCCGGTTGAGCTATCCCGAATAGTAGCCCTGTGAAAATACGACTGGCAAGAACGGAGATCACACTGGATGAAAAAGAAAGCAGGAACGGTGAAACTCATATTGGCATGGCGAATAGGACGGTTGATAGCACCAAAAATGGTTCACTATTGAGCAGAAAGGTCGATTTCGGAGCAAATTTTGGCGGGTTGGGGGCGGGTTAGAGGAAAGGCGAACTGAAGAGGAAGCCCGGCTGGGCTGGGTGAAAGGGCGGTGCCGGGGTTGGTCCTGGTGGGTGGGGCTGGGGGCGATCAGGGCAGGACGCGGAGGATGTGAAGGTAAAGCACGATGTTGACGATGACGGAGACGGCGAGGAGGCCGAGGGCGATGAAGGCCACGACGTTGACCTTGCTGCCGACGCCCTTGAGGTCTTCCATCAGCTCCTGCTGCTCTAGGGTGTTGCGGTCGGTGGCTTCGCGGACCATTTCGAGCTGATCTTCGACGCGCTTGAGGGAGGAGTTCTGCTCGACGACCTGGTCACGGAGCTCGCGATGCTGAGTTTGCAGCTCGGAGAGGCTGTCCTGGAGGGGCGCGAGGTTGACCTGGGGGGGCGGCGGCGGCGCGTGGTGCTGGGGGGCGAAGATGTTGGATACGGCGGTGCCGATGTTGCCGTCGAGCAGGGGCAGGATTTTCTGCACAAAGGGCAGAGCGGCGCGGATGGCGCTGATGGCGCGCTGCACGCCGGATGGGATTTCAATGGACTCATTGAAGGGGGAGTTGGCGAGGGCGCGGCCGGGGGGTGGTGCGCCGAAGTTATGCAGCGGCTCGCCGAGGGCGGTGGAAGCAGACGACGGGCTGCCGGAACCGACGGGCAGGGGCGAACCGACGGCGCGCGGCTGAGGCTGCTCCGGTGCGGGAGTCCAGCGGCCTTCGTCGTTCGGTCCATTCAAGCCAAAACCCTGGGGGTCGTTCATCGCTTCCTTCTTCCTCCACTATAGAACGAATTCGCGCTCTATCAGCGACTTCCGCAGTGTGTACCGCGACTGGCCTCCACGTCAATGGCGGCGCGCACAGGGGGAAGGGCTGGAGAGATTCCCTTGGCGATGAGGGGCGGGCGGGGCGCGGGAATCCCTATACTGAAGGCAGGAGAGGCTTGTGAATCCAGTTCTTGCCCGCACTTCGCGCAGCCTGCAGCGGAATATTCTCGCCGGCGTGATCACGATTGGACCGCTGTTTGTGACCTACCTCATTTTCAGCTTCCTGCTGGGGGCGCTGGCCACGGCGGGTCAGCCGGTGCTGTGGCTGCTGGGGTACCTGTTTCCCGGAGACTGGCTGGATGCGCCGTGGCTGCGGGCGGTGCTGTCTGTGGTGCTGACGCTGGCCGTGTTGTACGTGGTGGGTCGGGTGACGTCGCTGGTGGTGGGCAGGCAGGCGCTGCGGCTGTTTGAGGCAGCGCTGGAGCGGCTGCCGTTTGTGGCCAAGATCTACGGGTCGGTGCGGCAACTGATTGACAGCATGATGGTGAAGAAGGAGTCGAGCCAGCGGGTGGTGCTGGTGGATTTCCCGATTGTGGGGCAGAAGAGCATTGGCTTCCTGACGCGGACGCTGGCCGACGAGTCGACGGGCCAGTTGCTGGCGGCGGTGCTGCTGCCGAATGCCATCAATCCGACTTCGGCGCTGTTGCAGATTTTGCCGATGGAGCGGGTGACGGAAACCGACCTGACGATGGAGCAGGCGATGAGCATGCTGATGACGGGCGGGGCGGTTTCGCCGGAGACGATACGGTTCAACCGGGCGCCTGCGCTGCAAGTGCTGAGTGAACCGCCGGCAGGCGAGCGGTTGCGCTAGGGTTTCGGCTGCGGATCATCGTCGGCGAGTTCTTCTTCGGCGTGCTCGCTTTCGACGGTGATTTTGCGCAGGCTGACGTGCTCAAACTGGGCCCAGATGAGGCCGACGGGGACGATGCTGAGGAAGGTGACCAGCAGCAGCGTAGCGGAGCAGGCGGTGGCGGGTTCGGCGGCGACGGAGAAGAAGCTGGACATGGCCGCGGCGATGATGCCGATCTGGGTGAACCATCCGAGGATGGGCAGCTGGAAACCACTGGCCACCATGCTGGAGGCCATGAGGACCATGCACTTGGGCAGGGTCATGGCGGCCAGTTGGGGGCTGGCGACGAAGGCGCGGGTGGTTTCAAGGTAAGCGGTGGTGATGACCAGCCACATGGCGATGGAGAGCAGGGCGGCTCCGCCGAAGTCGGCGAAGGAGCGCATGGTGTCAAGGCCGGTGCGGAAGGTGCGGATCTTGTGGCCGATGGAGTGGGCCAGCTTGTGGGAGAGGACGCCGAGGGTCTTTTCAATGAAGGCGGCGACAGCGCCGCCGGCGAGGCGCACGGTGACGGTGAAGACGGCGAGGGCGACGGTAGCCAGCAGTCCGCCCTTGGCTACCTTGAGCAGCAACTCGGGATGCGGCAGGGCTTCGTGGGTGGTGAGCAGGACGACGGAGAAGATGAGCGCCATGGAGCCGAGATCGAACATGCGCTCGACGATGTAAACGGCGACCTGGCCGGCCAGGGGCAGTCCGGTTTTCCTGGAGACGAGGTAGGGGCGGACGGGGTCTGCGACGCGGCCGATGAGAGCCACGGCGGTGAAGCCGATGACCTGGGTGCCGAGCAGGGTGAGCGGCGAGACTTTCTGGCTGTGGCGGATAAACAACGCCCAGCGCACGGAACGGAAGATGTAGCCCATGTAGATGCAGGCGGTTGCGATGCCGATCTTGCCCCAGTCGGCCATGGCCAGCTGGGAGCGGAAGATGGCAAAGTCGAAATGAATGCGGTCGCGTCCCCAAACAACCAATGCGACGAGTGCTGCAATGACCACTAAGCCCAGGATCAAATGGTTCTTCTTCAAGCGTTCTCCGTTCCGCGGCTGAAAAGTGCGGTCTCCTTGATTCTATAGGGAGCACATGCGTTCCCGCGATAGCATCGGTGCACTCTCCCGGCGCAGATCGGGATGGCGATGAGCGCTCAGCGGGAATCCCGGGGAGGTGTGGTGAGACGGAACCGGGAGAGAACGGAACAGGCGAGCCTGGGGCAGATACGCCGAGGTGCGAGCGGGCCCGGATTCCCGGAGGCGGGACAAAGGAAATCCGATGGCTTGTTCCGGAAAATCAAGCCATGCGGTGATTCCGCCATCCGGGTTTCACAGGCGCTAGTTGATTTGCAGGCTTTCCAGCGGTATGGGTATCGCGTTCCAGGCGGTACCGCAGGGTGTCGGCGATGCGTATTGAAAGTCGAAGACGACGTTATGATTGGGATCCAGACCGATCAGCCGCGCATTTGCGTCTTGGTCAGCGGTTGCGAAATCGACCAGGTAGGTACTCTCAGGCGCCTCGTAGCTGCTTCCACAGACCTGCGCAAGGATGGTCTGCCCATCGTCGAAGCCCCACACTTCCTGGGCGGTCATAGTAGCCGTATCCACGGAGTAGGCCGACACTTCGCTGTAGCTCCGGCCAATGCCGGAGGGCTCTCCGGCGGGTTGATTGACACTCCAGTATCCATCGTTCATCACCATGACGTAGCCGTCTGAGGTGATGGAAACCGCATGCTGACCGACTGGATAGAGCCCTCCCGGGGCCAGGGTGAGGGCCTTGGCTCTGAGTGAGGGGAAGGTATACCAGTACTTTGTCGGGTCGCCCAGAATCCAGATGATATTGTGCGTCGAATAGTCCACCTTGATCAGGAAGTTCTCGCGGCTGGAGACGATCACGCTGCTATCGCTGGGGTCATAGGTGCTGGAGTTCACATGAAACCAATCGGTCCCGGGACGCACAAACGCGCTGGCGTCGTCTCCATTGGCCTGCATGTAGGCCGTCAAGATCTCGGCCATATCGAACGTCTGCAGCGGAGGCTCGCTCAAAAAGGGCGAAATGTCCGCGACAATATCGTTGGCGCTGTTGCCAAGAGAATCCGTACCGCTGAATTCAGCCAAAACGCCGTTGGGGCTTGGATCGATGTTATGGGTGAACAAACCCAGAAGCGGCTGCGGAAGTTGAGCCGGCAGTGGCGACTGGGTGCCGTCAAATTGGATCAGTGTGAATGCTGGACTACTCACGCTTCCATTCATGAACTGCCCGTTGGCAAAGTAAGAGGATTCTGCCTCAGACATCCCGGTAACCACCCAGCGCACGTTGCCATCGGTATCGGCGATGACAGGAGAGCCGATCAGGGACTTCATGATGAAGAAATTAAATCCCAGGGTGCTGCCCGGCGCCCTGGGATGCAGGATGGTCGGATTCATGTAGACCCCGGTTGGGTCCGTGTAGGGCGGTGTTGAGATTTGAGTTTGCAGTTGCTGAACAGAGCCGTCGTCGAATGCGAGTTGGAGGGCGACCTGATTTGAATAGTCCGCGTAAAGGCCAAAGACGGGGAGATTGATCGAATCGCCCAGCAGATAGCCGCGGCTGAACAGGGCGGTCCCACTCCAACTGACGTTCACGGGCGCGGATACCGTGTTCGGCTTGGGCGTGATGGTGAAGGCCACCGAGGTCACCTGGGGGACGCTTTGACCGGAGAGCTGAACGGAGGCGATAAAAGGGGTAAGACCGGCTTGAGTACCGGCGACGGAGATGTCGCTTCGTTGTGCCTGATTCACGTCCGGAGGTTCGGACGTGTTCGCCGCCCCTCCGCTGCATCCATACAGGGTTAAGCTCAAAACGACTGCGAATGTGGCCCCAAGAGAGTTTCTCAACGATGTCCCTGGCAACTTTGGCGCTCCTCTTTTTACGATGAAAGTGGCTGACCCCTGAATGAATGCCTCCCGAACGCAGGTTTTGCTCCAGGGCAGTTCACGGCTCCGCGGAGTGCTGGGTACGGAGAGATTTGGTGAGGTTTACACAAAAAGGGCGTACATGCCGGAGCATAGCGCTGCTTTGTTTTCTTCTCACTTTAAACTGGTTTGCTGACGTCGCAGATCATTTTACTCAAATCGGGTGTCTAGCATATGGGACTCCCGGAAAAGTGAAGAGGTTTTTGACACGCCTGTGGCTTTGGCTTTCATTGGTTGACGCGGAAACGCGGAGGGCGGATTACAAGAGGAGTTTTTTATTTTGCGCAGGGAAGCAGCCTGGCGGCCTGATTTCCGCTCGCAACGCTGCGCGTCAGTCTCTGTTGATATGCGTTGGGGGAGCGGGGTTACGCAACACGCGATGCCACCGCAAAGCCGGTTGCAGCCCTGACCGGCTTGGGAAGCCCCGGGGGAAATGCCTTGATCTCCTCGGCAGCCCGCAGCGCGTGGCTGAACTTCCGTTTTTCGATCTCCGCAATCTGCTTCAGCGCCGCGCTGTCCGTCTCAGGGGCCAGGGTCTTTTCCGCGGTACTGGCCAGTTGCTGCCAGTCATGCCAGTCGCCAATCTGCGCACGCGCCTGGTCCAGGGCGGCCACCAATCCTGAATCCGCGCTCCTGGCCAGTTGCAGCACGTAGCGCAACTCTTTCACCTTGATGCGGAAGGCATGGAGATTCCCGGCATCCAGCGCGGGCCAATGTCTGAGCTCACCCAGCAGCCGTGCAGCCACATGTCCGTTCGCTGCTCCGGGTTTGCTTTCCTTGAACCACTTTTCAATCTGCCCGGAGAAGCGCTTCAGCGACCGGCGCGCATCCTTGCGGTGTTTGCCAACCGCATCGACCAGGTGCCGTACCCTCTCAATGCGCAGGCCGTGCAGATGCTGGAGCAGACGCAGCGCCGATTCGTCGTGTCCGCTCCTTTCCAGCGTGAGCACATTGCCGGCCATCACATCCATGTCCCGGACCGCACCCAACGCTTTGTGAATCGTCTTGATTGTCTTCAGCAGCCTCTGCGCCGGCTTCTCATCGCCCATCCTCAACACGGTGGTGATCGCTTCCACGCGCCGCATGCGGGTGCGCAGGTTGTGGACATCTTCGATGGATGGGTCGGGAGGCAGGCACTTCAACGCCTTCCGCAACCTGCGAACCGGTTTTTGCACGGCGCTGAGGACCATCTCCATAGCACTCTAGCTTGAATCACTCCAGCCGCGTTTGACAAGGGCTGGGCAAAAGGCGACGCGGGTGGCCCAGCCTGCCGTCAAGCACCTCCAGACCGAATGCACTAGAGTGGATAGGGGCGAACAGGCGCAAGCGGTGAACGGACTCTTGGTTGTCGACAAGCCGGGCGGAATGACCAGCCACGACGTGGTTGGCCGGCTGCGCCGCATCGCCGGCGAAAAATCCATTGGCCACCTGGGCACCCTTGACCCCATGGCCACCGGCGTTCTGCCGCTGCTGATGGGCAAATACACCCGCCTGGCCCAGTACTTCTCTTCCGCGGAAAAATCGTATACCGGCCAAATCCGCCTCGGCTTCTCCACGGACACCTACGACGCCGAAGGCCAGCCCGACGGCCCCGACCGCTGGCCGGAGTTCGCCTCCGCCCTTACCCTGGACCGCATCCGCTCCGCCGCCGCCCGCTTCCATGGACAGATGGAGCAGATACCGCCCCCCTACTCCGCCAAGAAGATCGCCGGAACCCCCGCCTACAAACTCGCCCGCGAAGGCAAGCCCGTCGACCTGAAGGCAGCATCGGTCACCATCGCCAGCTTCGACCTCACCGCCCTTGACGGCGCAGGGGCCTGCTTTGAAATGAGCATCAGCGCTGGCGGCTATGTCCGTTCCGTCGCACATCAGCTCGGCCAGGATCTCGGCTGCGGCGGCCATCTCAGCGCCCTGCGCCGTACCCATGCCGGTGCATTTTCCCTGGCCCAGGCGCACACCCTGGTGGAGATCGACGCCCTGGCCGGCGACCCCGAGGCTCTGGAAGCTCTCTGCATCCATCCCCGCAACCTGCTTCCGGAGATGCCCTCCGTCAGTGGCGATCCGCAGGCCCTCGGCCGCCTCCGCAACGGCGCGCAGGCCAATCTGCCCGAGTTCTCCCGCGCCCCGCTCGTCAAGGTCTTCGCCGGCCAGCGCGACCTTGTCGCCATCGCCAAGCGCATCGCCGGAACCCTCTTCCAGCCTGTCGTCGTCATGGGATGAAGCAACAGACAGGGAATAGGGAATCCCTCCCCTCCGGCATTTGCACATAATTACCAGCTTTTGGCGCACAATGGGCTTGAAAGGGTCGAATCATGAAAGTCCACCGCCTCATCGGACCGGAAAACATATCCCCAAACCGCCCGCCGCCGAGGCGCGTAGCACTTAAACTACTGATTTCCTTGCAAACACATGATAACAAAACCGTTACGCGCAGAATTTGTGATTTAAGAACTGATATACTTGACGAATGAATAGGGTCGCATCCTCAGTCTTTGCCACGAACAACGAACTAACAACCATCTTAGAGTCTGTTGAAAAACTGCCGTAGCCGGTTATGTTCTGAAAGGGCGCGGATTTATCCGTGCCGCAAGCGCCGCGAATTCAATAGGGCTTTAGCCCCTGAGGGATCGGTTTCTGAACCTTTCGGAATACCTCGAAGCAGTTTTTCAACAGGTCCGTAGTACTACAGTTGCAGATAGCCTTTACGGAGGGAGCATGGGGTTTCAACCCCTGAAAATAAGCCCCAAAAGATGCGGCCTTCAGGCCCGGACCAGCGCCCCAGGAGCCAAGTACAACTGTAGTATCAGAGGGAGAGTATCCTCTCCGGATCAACCCTCCCGCGCAGCAAATCTCCAAATGCCAGCAGGTTCCCCCGCAGCCGTCCGGGCCGGTCCTCGCGACCCTTCCGCCGCAACACCGTGTGCAACAGGTTCGAGATCACCAGCCGCCCCCAGAAATGCGTCAGCACCCGACCCAGCCCCGGCTCCCCCGACTTCCTCCAAAGATAAAAGGGGTTCGCCACCTGGGAGTACCCGAGCCGGACTCCCGATGTGCGCCCCGAAGGAACTCCCAGGTGAACCAGCGCCGTTCCGCTGTTCCTCACAATTGCACCAAACCTCTTCGCCCGAGTCGAAAAATCCAGATCCTCCAGCCATCCATACAGCGGCAGCCGTTCGTCAAACCGCACCGCCTTCGCGGTCTCAGTTCTGACAAAGCAGCACCCCGTAGCCGATGGAGCGGAATCAACCCGCCCATCCGGCTTGTAGCTCGACAGAATGCTCCGGCCCTGGTCGTGCGTGAATCCGCCATCGGTGTGCGCCCCGTCAGCCGCCATCGCCCCGTCGGCAAGGGCGGTCTCCGGGTGCTGGTCCAGCAGTACCTGCATGCTCTCCAGGTAATTCGCAGCCAGCTCCACATCGTCATCGAGGAAGAGAATGTAGCGGGTCGTTACCTGGTCCAGGCAGGCATTGCGCTGCGCCGCGGAGCCTCTTTTCAGGGCGGGAACCACGCGCACCGTCGGGAGGGAACGCGTCTGCGGCAGGATGGAGGACTCGTCGCCCGGACAGATCAGAATCTCCAGCGGCGCTGTCGTCTGGCCTTCCAGCCGGGTCGCCGTCTCATGGAGCAACGCCGCCCGCCCGTAGGTCGGAATCACGATCGTCGTCAGCGGCTCTGTGCGGCTCAATTCCCCTCGCGCCTCACTTGCGCAGCAGCGGCTTCAACACCGGCAGCAGCGTGTTGGCAATGATCTCCGACCCCTTGGCCGTCGGGTGAATTCCATCTCCCTGGATCACCCCGGACTGGTGGATCAGGTCTTTGTAGATCATGGGCACAAAGGCCACGTGGTGCCTGGCCGCCAGGTCGCGGAAAACCTGCTCAAACTGAACGATGTAGTCCTGCCCATAGTTGGGCGGCAGCGTAATCCCCGCCAGCAGAACCTTGATGTGCGCCGCTTCCAGACCGGTCAGCACCTGGTCCAGGTTGCGCCGCGTCTGGTCAGGAGGCAGCCCGCGCAGCCCGTCGTTGCCGCCAAACTCCACAATCACAACATCCGGGTGCAGCAGCACAATCGAACGCAACTCCGCCACGGCGTCCTTGGTGGTTGCGCCGCTGGTACCCTGGTTATCAACCTTGTAGTGGTAGCCCGCGCGGTCCAGGTCGCGCTGCAAGGCATCCGGGTATGACTGGCCGGTCTGCAAGCCGTAACCTGCGGTGATGCTGTCTCCAAAGCACACCAGCACAGGCCGTTCGGCCGCCCGTGCCGGCGCCGCGGCCAGCGCCCCGCCCAGAAGCAGCACTCCGATTGAAACAACCAGCCTGCGAAAAACGTACACATGCATAGTGTAGCGAAATGCCCGAGTAAGGGGACTAAGGGACCAGTGACTGACGGAATAAGGACGATTGGCAGCTTCAGGAGGCCGGGTTGATCGAAGTTCGCGATGCGAAGAAGTGGATACAGAACGGCGCACGCCGCGTGGAAATCCTCAAGGGGATCACGCTCACCATTCCGGCCGGGCAGTTTGTGGCCATCGTCGGGGCCAGCGGGAGCGGTAAGAGCACGCTCCTCGGATTGCTGGCCGGACTTGACACCCCCAGCTCCGGCGAAATCTGGCTCGACGGCGTCCCTATCCACAACCTCGCGGAGGAGGAGCTGGCTGCCGTGCGCGGCCAAAAAATCGGCTTCGTCTTCCAGTCGTACCAGCTCATCCAGACCCTCACCGCTCTGGAAAACGTGCTTCTCCCCTACGAATTAAATATTGAAGGCAGTGGTTTAACTCAAGCCCGCCAACTGCTTGCCGGCGTGGGTCTTGCCGAGCGCATGGATCACTACCCCGTGCAGCTCTCCGGCGGCGAGCAGCAGCGCGTCGCGCTGGCCCGCGCTTTTGTGGTCGAGCCCCCTATCGTGATGGCGGACGAGCCCACGGGGAACCTCGACTCCGCCAACGGCCGCATGGTGCTCGACCTGCTTTTGCAGCGGAACCGCAAGGCTGGAACCACCCTGGTGCTGGTGACCCACGACCCCGAAGTGGCTGGAATGGCCGACCGCAAAATCGTGCTCAAGGACGGCATGGTCGTTGAAGACACCCTGCCGTTCGCACCCCTTCCGGAAGCCGCGTTGGATCGGGGCGCGAATGGCTAAGAGAGCCTTGAGTTGGAGCCGGGCAGCCGCCATTGGCTGGCGCGATCTCAAATCCGCCCCTGGAAAATTCGGCTTCGTGGTGCTCTCCGTCGCCGTGGGTGTCGCCGCGCTGGTGGGCGTCCGCGGCTTCAGCGAAAGTTTCCGCAAAACTTTAGGTGTAGAGTCCAAGTCGCTCATGGCGGGAGACTTGAGCGCGCGATTTTTTCACGCGCCAACCCCGGACGACAAGACCAAAGTGGCCGCCGTTCTTGAGAAGCAGGGCTCAGGGATCCGATCCACCTGGGTCACGGAAACCATCTCCATGGCCTCGGTACCGCCTGACCCGGTGCCGCTGCTGGTCTCCCTCAAAGCCGTGGATCCAGCCGAATACCCGTATTACGGCAGCGCCGATCTTGAGCCGGCCATGACCCTGCAGCAGGCCCTCACGGGCGACTCGGCTGTCGTGGCCGACGAGTTTCTCATCCGCCTCAACGCTCATGTGGGCCAGACCCTCCGTCTCGGCGGCCGCAGCTTCACCATCGCCGCCGTCCTCAGGCAGGAGCCGGACCGGCTCACTGCGGGCGCCGGCATGGGCCCCCGCGTCATGATCTCCCAGGCAGCTCTGGATCGCACCGGCCTGATCGCTCCCGGCAGCCGCGCCAGCCAGCGCCTCCTTCTCAAGCTCCCGGCCCGGGTGGACCCAGTCGCGCTCCGGAAAAGCGTGGAGCAGGCCCTGCCCGACGCCCAGGTCATGGACTTCCGCGAAGGCAATCCCGCGCTCAGCCAGGGCCTCGACAACGCCACCGCAATTCTCAGCCTCATCTGTCTGGTCGCCATGGTGCTTGGAGCCATCGGCGTGGCCATGGCCATGCACGCCCATCTCGAACAGCGCATGGACATGCTGGCTATTTTGAAAGCTGTTGGCGCGGGCTCGGCCGATCTGCTCCGCATCTTTCTCTTGCAGACATTGGGCCTTGGGCTGGCCGGAGGTCTGCTCGGTGTAGCCGCTGGAGTCGCTGTCATGGCAGCCTTGCCCGCCGTCTTCGGCAACCTGCTCCCCGTGCACGCGGTTCTGGAGTTTCCATGGAAGTCGATTGCCGCCGGACTGGGCACGGGCCTGCTCACCACGCTTCTGTTCTGCCTTCCGCCCCTGTTCGATGTCCGCGCCGTCCGGCCCGTCCTGGTGCTGCGCCGGCTGGTGGAGCAGGGGCCGCAAGGCGTGGGCGGTTGGTTTGGCCGCTGGTGGGCGCGGCGCTTGCAGCTTGGAATCTCCGCAGTCGTGGTCGCGGCGCTCGGAGCCATCGCCTGGGCGCTCTCTGACTCGGCCAAAGTCGGCTCCTGGTTTGCCTTCCTGTTTACCCTGGCGCTTGTGGTTCTGCTGGTCATGGCGGCGGTGGCGCTCTGGTTTGTGCGCTTTCTCTTGAACCGCGTCCGCCTGCACCTGCCTTCTTTCCTGCGTCATGGTCTGGCCAATCTCTACCGTCCCGGAAACCAGTCGGCTGCCGTGCTGGCCGCGCTCGGCCTGGGCGTCATGCTCATCCTTGCCGTCTTCCTCATGCAGTCCGCCCTTCTCAGCGACCTGCGAGAAACCGCCTCGCCCAAGCTCCCCAACGTGTTCCTGGTCGACGTGACCAGCGACGAAGTTGCCGGTGTGAAGAACTTCTTTGAGCACCAAAAGGGCGTCAACCAGGCATTGGACCTTATGCCTGTGGTTACCGGCCATTTTGTCTCGCTCAACGGCAAGACCCTGGACCAGTTGAAGCAGGAGCATTTTCCCCGCCGCATGCTGGAGAACGCGGAGTTGAGCTGGGCCGACCAGGTGCCGCCGGGAGACAAGCTGACGCAGGGCAAGTGGTGGACAGACCCAGCCGCAACCCAGCTCGCCGTCGGCAGCGGTGTGGCCGAGCGGCTGCACCTGGGCATCGGGTCGGCGGTTCAACTGGAGACCGGCGGAACCCTCCGCACGCTGACCGTGGCCGCAATCTATCGCGCGGACGGGCAGCACCTGGGCGCCCGTGTCTCGTTCCTTCTGCCTTCCGCGCTGCTCAAGGACCAGGCAGCCACCTGGTACGGCGGGGCGCACATCGATCCCCGCCAGATCGGCGTCATTGAGCGGGGACTCTTTGCGGCGTATCCGACCATCACCGTAATCAACCTCGCCGATGTTCTCGACCGCATTGAGAGCGTGGTTAACCAGATCACGTTTGTCGTCCGCTTCCTCGCCGGCTTCTCCATCTTTGCCGGCCTCATGATTCTGGCTTCCAGCATTGCCAGCACCCGCTTCCGCCGCATGCGCGAGGCCGTCGTGCTTAAAACGCTGGGCGCCACGCGCATGCGCATCGTGCGCACCTTCAGCGTGGAGTTCAGCGTGCTCGGCCTTCTAGCCGGCTCGGTCGGCGTGGTCTTCGCCAACATTCTTACCCGCGTTTTGCTGCACCGCCTGGAAGTTGCCTTCCACATCGAGTGGACCGCAACGCTGGTAGCCCTCGTCGGCACAGCCATCCTGGCCACGGCCACCGGCTGGATCGCCAGCTACCGCATCCTCGGCCTCAGGCCACTGGAAGTCCTGCGGGAAGAATGAACAAAGCGGGGAACTGCTGTCAGGCGCGAGGATGGGGAATCAGGGAGTAAAAAATCGCTCGATCCCTCGCAAATCGGCTACTTTCCAAGAGACTCATAGGTTGCCCGACTCGCAGAAAATCTACAGATCAGAGATCCCAGAGACTCTTCAGTGGTAGGTCTCCCGCAACACTCGACCCTCTTTCACCATGTTGAGGAACCTCCGCGCCAGCTCGTGAATGCGGTTCTCCTGCCGATAAGTCAGCGCTTCGATCGGCAGCAGCTCCGCGCCAACGCCCACCGCACTCGCCCCGGCCACGATGAAATCAAGCGCCGTCAACTGGTTCACCCCGCCCGAAACAATCAGCGGAATCCTTGGGAATGGAACCTTCAGCGCCTTCACATACTGCACTCCGCCCACCGGCGCCGCGGGAAAGATCTTCACAAAATCCGACCCGGCCTTCCAGGCAGCAATCACCTCCGTCGGCGTCAACGCTCCGGGAAACACCACGATCTCCGCCTTCTTCGCATAGGCCACGACTTCCGGAACAAATCCCGGACTGGTAATGAACCGCGCGCCCGCCTCAATCGCGCGCCGCGCCAGATCCTCATCCAGCACCGTCCCGGCCCCCACGGCCATATCCGGATATCGCTTTGCCAGGTCACCGATCACGTCCAGCGCCCCCGGCACGGTCATGGTGATCTCGATGATGGGAATGCCCGCCGCGTATACCGTCTCGCCGGCAAATCGCGCCAGTTCCCGTTCATTCACCCGCGCGGAAGGCAGAATGCCAATCTCCTGGATGTGAGCGCGGACAGCTTCTCGATTCATTGACTCGACCTCAATTCGGTTTGGGTAACAGGGTATTTGAAGTTAGCCTTCAAAGGAAAGGTCAGGCGGAGGAAGCTGGTCGTCTTCCCTGGCGATCCACACATACAGCGTGGGCAGCAGGAAGATGCTCATGATCAGATCCACCATAAGGCCGCCGACGATGACGATGGCAAAGGGCCGCTGCGAGTCGGAGCCGATGCCGTGCGAGAGCGATGCGGGGAGCAATCCCAGCGTGGCCACCAGCATGGTCATCATGATGGGCCGCAGCCTCAGCACAGCACCCTCAATCGCGGCGCCTTCAACCGTGTGCCCGGCCGCGCGCATCTGGTTGATGTACTCCAGCATGATGACGCCGGTCTGCACCGATACGCCAAACAATGCGAGGAAACCAACGCTGGACGACACACTGATGTTGGTATGCGTGACCAGCAGCGCCAGCGACCCGCCCACCGGGGCCAGCGCTACGTTCACCAGGATAAGCCCCGCCCATTTGAACGACTTGAACATCGAGTACAGAATGACCCCGATGAGCAAAACCGTCATGGGCACAATCATCGCCAGGCGCTTATCGGCGCGCTGCTTGCTCTCATACTCGCCGGCCCACTCATAGTGGTATCCCTTGGGCAGTGGAACCTGCTTGTTGACGGTTGCAATTGCCTCTTCGACCGCACCCCCCAGGTCGCGATCGCGCACGCCATACTTCACGGCAATGTACCGCTGCTCGCCCTCGCGGTAGATCTCTTCGGCGCCGTCCGTGGTGCTGATGGTGGTGAGCTGGGCCAGGGAAACACGCTCGCCGGTAGGGGAAAGAAGGCGCACATTTTCGATGGCTTCCCTGGTGTCGCGATAGGGCTTCTGATAGCGCAATACAAGATCGTATTGCGCTTCGCCCTTGAGAACTTCGCTGAGCACCGTTCCGCCCACTGCCGTCTGAACCGCATCCTGAATATCCGCCACGTTGATGCCGAAGCGGGCGGCAGCCTGGCGATCCACGGTAAAGGTGAGGTTGGGCTGCCCAATGATGCGGAACAGTCCAAGATCGGCGATCCCCGGAATCTTGCTCATTACGTTGACAACGTCGTTGCCTTTTTCTTCCAGGGTTTTGAAGTCGTCGCCGTAGATTTTGACCGACAGCTCGCCTTTGACGCCGCTGACGGCCTCCTCCATGTTGTCTTCAATCGGTTGCGAGAATCCCCAGATGACGCCGGGAATCTTCTCCAATTGCTCATTCATGGAGGCGATCAGCTCGTCCTTGTTCTGGTGAAAGACCGGACGCCACTCCTCTTTCGGCTTCAGGTTGACAAAGTATTCGGTATCGAAGAACCCGGTCCAATCGGTGCCGTCATCGGGGCGGCCAATCTGATCGACGACCTCGGTGACTTCAGGGTAGCTGGCCAGCAGGATGCGAGCCTTATTGGAGATTGCCAGACTCTCCTCGGGCCCGGTGGATGGAGCGAGCGTGCCGCGGACCCACATTGCTCCCTCGTCCAGGTGAGGCAAGAACTCGGAGCCGATGACGTTGGCCAGGAGGTAGAGCGACATCACGAAGCCGGCAACGCTGACGGCGACAACAATGAAGCGATGGTGAATAGCCCAGCCGACGCCACTACGGTACCGCGCTTTGAGGAACTCCATCAGCGGGTTGTGCCACTCTTTGGCGCCTCTCCGGAAAAGCACGCTTGAGAGCACAGGTGCAACGACAATGGAGAAGACAAGCGCGCCCAACAAGGCAAATGCAACCGTCCAGGCCAGTGGCTTGAAGAGCCGGCCCTCTACTGACTCGAGGGTAAAGATGGGCAAGTAAGCCGTAATGATGATGGCGATGGCGTAGAAGACGGGCCGCTGTACCTCATGCGCGGCCATCTGGATCTTCTGTTGAGGCGTGCGGGTCTCATCTTTGTACGAGAGATGGCGGACAATATTTTCCACCATGACAACAGCGCCGTCGACGACCATGCCGAAATCGAGAGCGCCGAGGGATAGAAGGTTGGCCGGAATGTGACTCAGGTCGAGACAGATAGAAGCGAATAACAATGCGAAGGGAATGGTAATAGCGACAATGAGGGCGCCACGAACATTGCCGAGAAAGAAGAACAGGATGATGGATACAAGAACGATGCCTTCGAGCAGGTTATGCAGCACGGTGTGCGTGGTTAAGTGCACCAGGTCGCTGCGATCGAGGAAGGGAACAACAGTAACTCCCTTGGGAAGGATGTGGTCGTTGATCTGCCTGACCTTTTCCTCGATCCCTTTGAGCACGGGATCTGCGTCTGCGCCTTTGCGGAGCAGAACAGAGCCTTCCACTACATCCGGATTGTCGATCAGCCTCCCTTTGTCGTCTCGGTAGGTCTTGGAGATCTGGCCCAGCCTTATCTTGGCTCCCTGGTCGACTTCCGCAATATCCTTGATGCGGACTGGTGTTCCACCGGATGTCTTGATCAGGGTATTCTCAATCTGCTGGACATTTTCATAAAGGCCCTGTGCCTGCACATTGATCTGTTGCGCGCCTGCGACGATGAAGCTTCCACCGGCATTGGTGTTGTTGTTCTGGAGCTGCTGCTCGACCTGGGCAATGCTGAGGCCGTAGCCAATCAGCTTCTCCGGATCGAGCCGGATCTGATATTCCTTTGTGATTCCACCAAAGCTGGCGACGTCGACAACACCGGGAACATTTTTGAATTGCTTTTGGAGAACCCAGTCTTCAAGAGACTTCTGCTCCATGACGTCGATATTCGGATTCTTGCTTTCAATGGTGTACCAGTAAATCTGCCCGGCGGGGCTCCAGTCTGTCTGCAGCTGCGGCACCAGGTTTGCAGGCAGGGTGATGCCGGACAGCCTCTCCAGAACTCTTTCACGATTCCAGCTGTTGTCAGAGGAGTCGTTGAAGTTCATCATGATGCTCGATATGCCGGCCAGGCTGAAGGAGCGCAGATTTTTCATGTCGGGAATTCCGGCCATGGCTATCTCGCATGGCACGGTAATCTGCTTCTCGATGTCCTCGGCCGAATGACCCGGCCACTGGGTGATGATGTTGACATAGTTATCCGCGACGTCCGGATAGGCATCGACAGGAAGATTATGGAAAGAGATGCCGCCCCAGACAAGCAACATGACAACCGATCCCAGTACCAGGAATCGATTTTTGAGCGCAAAGTCTACAAGTTTCTCAATCATTGCGCCTCCAGCGTCGCTTCCAGCTGCAGAACGTTGGAGACAACTTGCTGGCCCGGGTTGATGCTGTCTTTACCTGGGAGGAGTTCCTGTTTGTCGCCAGGCAGCATTCTGCCTGCGTGGACTTCGATGCGCTTGAACTTGTTGTCCCCAGCCGGAATGAAGACCCAATCACGGTCATGCAGATGGAGAATTGCCGACGCCGGCACCACGGCGTGAGCTTCCTTGGTTGTGCTCTGGAATGTTGCCGTGACAAACATGCCCAACTTCAGGATGCCGGGGTTGGGGATTTCAATGCGCACCTTGGCGGTGCGGATACTGGGGTCGAGCACCGGGCCGATGTCGCTGACGCGTCCGCTCAGCACTCTATCGGGATAGGCGTTCAGACGTACCTGCGCGAGCTGGCCGAGCTTGATGCGGGGAATGTCGTTCTCGTATACGTCGCAGATGATCCAGACGTAGGAAAGATCAGCGATGGTGAAGGCAGTAGCCGATCCAGACAGGTTGACGCCGGCGGCAGCAGCCTGAGTAACGTTTTGCGCCACGATGACTCCGGAGGTGGGCGCATACACGTTGACAACGCTGCTGGGATGCTCCTTGTCCACGCCCAGGACTTTCAACTGCTCCTCAGCGGCGGTCAGGTCAGCCTGCGCATCTTTCTCGGCATCCTCTGCCTGCTCCAGCATGGCCTGGGAGATGGCGCCGTGTTCGAAGAGGTTCTTGGCGCGCATATAAGCCATGTTGTTCATGCGCTCGTCATTGGCCGCTTTCAGATAGACATCGTAAGCACCGGAGACATCCGGGCTTTGCACTTTGAGAAGCAGATCACCTTTCCTGACAAAGTCGTCGAGGCGAGCCTTGATGTCGACGACACGGCCGTTCGCCAGCGAGATGACGGGGATTTCGCGGGAGATGTCGGGGAATACAGAGCCGGTCACGTTCAACTCGGATGCGCCTTCCACCTGCTCCGCGGCTACCAGCGGAAACTGGTCGGGCTTGTCGACTGACACCAGGCTCATGTCGCCGGTGGTGATCACTTGGGGTGTGGGGGGCGCACCGTCGGCAGGCGAGGAATCCTTTTTGCAGGCCGTAAGGCAGGAGAGAGCAGCAACCGAAACAGCGGCGATGCAGAGAGATCTGTTTTTCATTGGATTACCTCGCGTCCCACAGCAAGATTCAGTTGTCCAGCGGCTGTCAGATAGGCTCCGAGCAACTGGGCATAGGCCAACTGCACAGTGCGAAAATCGCTCTGTGCATTTAAGAAGTCCATCAGGGAAGCACCGCCGTGCTGATAGGCGTAGGTGACGGTGTCGCGCACGCGCAGGGCCTCGTCGTTGTACTTGCTCTTGTATGGCTTGAGCAGTGCGATGTTGCTGCGCACTATCTCGTATGCCGAGTCCACATCGCTGAAGACCTGCGCGCGGGCAGCCTCGGTGAGCTGTTGATTGCGGCTGATATCGATCAGCGTGCGCTTCTTTTCGCCCTGGTTCTTGTCAAAGATGCGCAAAGGGATGCTGACGCTTACGCCCAGCGTGTCGTAGTCGTTGGTGTTGCTGAAGGAGGGGTTGTGGGTCTCCCACACGCTCCATGTCGGGTCGGTAGACCCGTTTGCCTGGGCCAGCTTGTGGTTGGTCTGCGCCTGCAAAAGGGATTGCATGGCGGCCTGCAAGTCAGGACGAGCGTCCAGCGCGGCCTGCCGGTAATCGTCCAGCGGCTTGAGTTGGTCGCTGAAATCGAAGGGGCCATTGACGTCAAACTGATCTACCGGGGTGCGGTCATTCAGCAGTTGCAGCAGTTGGATCTTGGCAGTGCGCAGGTTGACGATCGCAGTTTCGATCTCCGACTCGTACTGCACGCGCTGCAACTCGATGCGGTCGAAATCCACCTGCGCGATATCGCCCGCGTTCAGGCGGCTCTTGCTGATGTCGATGATCTTGTCGTAGTAGTCGAGATCGGCTTTGGCCAGATCGAGCACGAACTTGGCCTGGAGGGTCTGGACAAAGGCAGAGCGCAAGGTAAAGATCATGTTGCGCTTCAGGTCTTCGTGCTCGGACTGGCCGATGAGGGTGCCTTCTTTGGCAGTTTCCTGGCGCAACTCGCGCTTGTGATCGCGCTCGTGCAGGTAGCTGACACCGTTCTGAATCTCGGTACCGGCGAGCGGCTGCCAGATTCCGTTGTGGCGGAGCAACTGCGTTCCGTCTGTCAACAATGTGTATTGCGGGTTGGGGCGGAGGAATGCCGTGATCTCTTCCGCGCGCATTTCGTCCACGTTGAGGGCGTCCGCCTGCAGCGCGGGGTTTGCGACTTCGAACCTGGCCTTGACCTGGTCCCAGGTAAGGCCTTGCTGCGCCGCGGCCAGGCACGGCGACAGAAGAAACATCGCCGCAGCCACCGAGGCAGTCAGGGGAGGAAAGGCGGTCTTCATACACAACCTTTGGGCCGTGGTCTGCACGGCCAACACAGGGAAGATGTAGCTCAGAGATGACGAAGGAAAGGCGAGAGATCAGGCTGCCGGAGGGGGGCGATTCTCGATAGGGTGGAGCGCAGGATCGTCAAAAACCAGCTTGGGCATTGTGCCAGGCGCAGCCGCGCGCTGATCCCCAAAGGATAGCTCTGAGAATGCGGGCAGGGGAAGAGAGGCGACCGAAGCAAGGGTGGAATGCGGAACTGAATAGCCGTGGACACGCCGCTGGCAACTGTCGGTTTCAGCCGGGTTCTGGACCGCCTGCAGATCGTCCGTTACCGAAATAACAGGGAACAGAATGAGGAGGAGCACAGCGAGGGCCACAAGCTGCATGCGTTTGTCTGCGCCGGCACGCGGGGAGCAGCGCAACCACAGGGAAACCATCACGGTGGCGAGCAGAACCCAGGCGAGATTGAGTACCAACTCCATTCTCAGAGCTGATTCTACATCAGGGATGAATATCAGTGGTAAGGGCACTCTGTGTTCCATGATGCACAGAAGTCAATGAGCATTGGGTGGGGGATTCCTAAATTTTTGATAAACCTTGATTTGATCCTCCCCGGGTGTACGCGATTGAGCTGGTTCCAGGCCTTCTTCCGGGCGAGCGGTTGGGGTTTGACCCTGAAGGGGAATCGTCTTATGATGGAAAAGTTGGCCTTCGGTTTCAGCCGCCCGGCCGGGACCCTGGCTACAGCAGGCTTCAATACAAGCCAATCTGACTTGTTGCCCACTCGTTCAATGGTAGGACAGCTGCCTCTGGAGCAGCATATTGGGGTTCGAATCCCTGGTGGGCAGCCAAAATATATACTTTTGCGACCTTCCGCGAACCTTCTCCAACTCCTCGAAAGCACTTTAAAGCAATTGTTTTAAGTAACTTATCGCTGCATTCTCGTTCGTAGAGGTCCGTAGGTGTCCGTTGTTAGCCCGCTTTCTCCGTGGGCATAATTGTGGGTATCGTTGCTCCGAAGTGTGGGTACGGAGCAAATCCGCCCTCTGGAGGCTCATAGAATGGGGCTCACGGCGAAGGAAATCGAAAACGCAAAACCAAGCAGCAAGCCGTACAAATTGGCAGATGGCGGCGGGCTGTGCCTCCTCATCTCACCAACCGGCGCAAAACTCTGGCGCTGGCGCTATCGCTTCGATGGCACAGAGAAGATGATGGCGCTGGGGGAATACATGCTCGTCACGCTCAGGGAAGCCCGCGAACGTCACGCGGCAGCTCGGAAGGTGCTGGCTGCCGGCGTCGATCCGATGGCGGAACGCAAAGCTGAAGCCGAAATCCGGCGGCGGGAAACCGAGGCCCGGCCGGAGTCAAGGCCGCGCTTCGCGCGTCGCATTCGCGGTTGCAGAGCCTTGACACCGGCCTCCCAGCCTCGACTTATCATTCAGCTATTCCGGGAATGTCACGTTGAGGGGGAAGAGCGACCAATCAGAGAACACTCTGAACCGTTGTGGGCAGTCAGCAAGTAGTGACTTAAGGGCGGGCGAAGACTTCAAACTTGGATAGGCATAGTTGATAAGCACCTCGGCGGAGAGAACCGGCCAATCTTTTTAATCCGCCCAATTCTGAATCAGCTCTGAGTAGCACAGCCGAGAACGTCGATATATTCTTTTTCAGCTGGATTCCTTTTTCTTCAGACGGACTGATTCTAAGAAGTAACCTCTTTGGGTGTGCAATGGTGCTGCCTCATTCGTCATAATCTAAAGCGGACAAGGGCCCGGTTCGTGCCACTGAGGGTCGAGCCTATCCGCTCTTACAGCGATCTCCAAAGCCCCTTCGATCGACGACCAACTTCAAATCGGCCGCGAGTACGGCGGCCACAGCGGCATACGCCTTGCGCGTGCTCACGTGCGTAACGATGCGCTTGCCTTGATGGAAGATCTCAACGGTGGTGGGCGTAGCGCGGACCTCCACGGTCTGCCGCGCCAATTGATAGGGCACGCTGTAGAAGCTCTTGTCCAACTGGATGTGGTGAAGCTGACCTGAAAGATAAGTAACCTACTCTAAAGTGTCACATAGTCCCGCTATTAGTGGTAACTAAAGTTTACAAATATTGGTTACTATACATGAGAGATTACTAAACTTCGGCCATCAAGCTACCGATACAGCTGAGTAGAGAAGGTACCTGGAACGCTTCCGAACTTAGATACACGGAGGACTAAGCAAGGTTATGCCCCCATTCAATGCGTTCAAAGGAATCAAGCTGTCTCGCCTCATATTCTGCCACAGGACCTTGCTGGCCGCCTGCCTGTTTCTCTGGCTGGCAGCGCCGTGCGCGGCCAAGACCGCCCCCAGTTTCACTCTCAGCTCGTCGCCCAGCGGTCTGACCATGCTGGTGGGCGGGGCGAGTGTGAGCAGCATCATCAGCGTGAACGGCCAGAACGGATTTAGCGGAAATGTGAGTTTCTCCGTTGCCGGCGTGCCGCGGGGGGTGACCGCGACTTTCAGTTCCGCAAGCAGTGAGTGGAAGAGCACGCTGACGCTCCAGCCGGGTGCGTCGGCGGTCCCTGGAACATACGAGGTGACAGTGACCGGTACCTCGGGTACACTGACCAGCAACGCGACGGTCGCACTCACCATCCCCCAGCCAAGCTTCAGCCTTGCAGCTACGCCGAGCGCGCTCACTGTACTGGCCGGTGGCAGCGGGGCCAACAGCCTCATCAGCGTGAGCAACGAAGTGGGGCTGAGCAACGGTGCGGTGAGTCTGGCGGTCTTCGGCGCGCCCGCCGGCGTGACTGTGACGATGAACTGGCCCTCGTTAGCTCCAGGCGCGTCGGTGACTTTAACCACGTCGGCGGGCGCGACGGTCAAGCCAGGAACCTATCCGATCACGATTACGGGAACCTCCGGCACCGCCACGAACACGACAATCATCGCGCTCACCATCCCTCAGCCGAGTTTCAGTCTTGCGGCTTCATCCAGTGCGCTCACGGTCGACGTGGGCCAGGATGGATGGAATCTGCCCATCGACATCAGCGTCGTCAACCCGGTTGCCCTGGCTGCAAAGGTCAGCCTTGCGGTGTCTGGCCTGCCGGCGGGCGTAACGTCGTCGTTTGCCGCGGTGAATGCGACTACCGAGGGACTGATGTTCAAAGTTGCATCCACGACCGCTCCAGGGGCGTACCCGGTGATGGTGACCGGCACCTCGGGAGAAGCGACAAACAGTACCACAATCGAACTGACGATTTCGAATCCGACCTTCAGCCTGTCCTCCTCAGCCAGCGCTCTCACACTCGTGGTGGGCGGAGCGAGCACGACCAGCACCATTACGGTGAACGATCAGAATGGCTTTACAGGCAGCGTGGCCTTCTCGATCTCCGGCGTGCCCAGCGGCGTGACGCCCTCGTTCAGCGCGGCGAGCAGCACCTCCAAGACCACGCTCACGCTCAAGCCGGCCACCACCGCAGTGCCCGGCACGTACACGCTGACGGTGACCGGAAGCGCAACGGGCCTGACCAGCAGCACCACCATCGTGCTTGCCGTCTCGCAGCCCACGTTCACAGTCAGCGCATCGTCCAGCCCACTCACGCTGGCGCTGGGATCCAGCGCCTCGAGCACCATCCAGGTGACGGGCAGCAACGGGTCAAGCAGCAGCGTTTCGCTCACCGCGTCCGGATGCCCGGCGGGGGTGGTCGCGGCATTCAACCCGGCGGTGACCAGCACAGCCAGCTCGCTTACGCTCACGGCCAGCAGCGCGGCGGCGCCGGGAACCTACACGGTGACCGTCACCGGCACTGCGGGTGGGGTGTCCAGCTCAACTACGGTGGTGGTCACCATTCCGGTGCCGAGTTTCAGCATTGTGCCTGTAGCCAGCACGCTGACGGCGCAGGCGGGGGGAGCCGGGGCCAGCACCACGATCAACGTAACTGCCGTCAACGGTTTCAGCAGCCCCGTTGCGTTCACGGCCAGCGGCCTGCCGTCGTCGGTGACGTCCGCATTCGCCGATGCCAGAACCGGAATCGCTACATCGCTGATGCTGTTTGCTGCCAGTGGCGCGATTCCCGGCACCTATCCGGTGACGGTGACCGGGACCTCAGGCTCTCTCGAAAGCATGGCCACCCTGCAACTTCGGATTCCAGGCCCCATCTCCATCGCCATTACCCAGCCGTCCTATGGATTCAACGTGCTGCCCGGCAGCGTGCGCCGCATCTACGCCACGGTCAGCAACGGCATCACCAACGGCGTCAACTGGTCTGTGAGCGGCGGCGGCTCGCTCTCCGCCTCATCGGGCAACTGGGTGGACGTGACCGCGCCCAGCACGGGGAGCAGCTGCTCGATTGAGGGTACGGAGAGCTACACCATCACCTCGGCCCGGCAGCTGACACTGACGGCGGAATCGCAGGAAAGCCCGGCACAAACCGCCTCCATCACCATCAACGTCTGCAATCCAGCCGTGCAGGTGAACGTGGTGCCTTTCTATGCCACTCTCTACGCGGGCCAAAAGGCCGATGTTCAGGCTTTTGTCTGGGGCTCGGTCAACCACAATGTGGCCTGGGCCATTACTGCTGAGCCGAACGGAGGCAATGGCGTTCTGACGGACTCCACGAATCAGGATGCGGTCTTTTCCGCAACGGTGGCTGGCCGATACACCTTGACGGCCACCAGCGCAGCCGACGGGACCAAGACCAACACGGCAACTGTCTATGTGACCGGGCACAGCATGACTTATGAGGTCACGCCCTCGGAGACCATGCCCGTGGATTGCACGGTCGATCCGGCATTGACCGGCAGGACCTACGACGTTGGGCCGTCGCAGACCTACAAGACCATCCGCTCGGTGCCTTGGGCCACGCTCGCCGCAGGTTCGACGGTCCGCATCCACAATGAAGACACCACCGGGGCCAGCCCCACCACGTATTACGAGTACTTCCAGCTTGCCGCCAAAGCCACGCGAATACAGCCGGTCCGAGTATGCGGCGTCCCGGATTCGCGGGGTAACCTGCCGGTGATCGACGCCAGCAACGCCGTGGGCAGCTCGACGGTGAGCGTCTACTCGGCCGGATACGCGGCCGTGGGCATTGGCACTACGGGCTGGGCCGGAGTGTACACAGGAACCTGGACGGGCTCGCAGTATCTGATTGTGGAGGGCCTCAAGATTCAGAATGCCAAGCCGCCGTATACCTACACCACGCCGGCGGGAGCAGAGGGTACGGCCTGGCCGGCCTTTTCGGCCTGCATTCGCCTGTTCGCAAGCATGAACACGGTGGTGCGCGGCATCGACGCCAACAACTGCGGCCTGGGCTTCTTTTCTGACTTCAACGCCGGCAACGGCTTTGCGGCGGTGGTGAACACCCTGTACGAGGGCAATCACCTGCACAACAACGGCATTGCCGGATCAGATACCGAGCACCAGATGTACATCCAGGGGTGGAACGAACTGGTGCAGTTCAATGTCATCGACGGGTACCAGAGCGGAGCGGGCGGCTCCAACCTCAAGGGACGCGGCTTTCCTGAGATCATCCGCTACAACCGCTTTGGCGACGGCGCCGCCCGGCAGCTGGATCTTGTCGACAACCAGGATGCGCACCCCTACACCACGTTCGAAGGCTACCTGGGCGTGAACACAGCCTCCTTCCGGAGCTATTATCCGCAGGACGCCTATACTGCCGATCTACTGGCGGCTGCCGTCGAAGCGCATCATGCCGACTTCGTCTATGGCAATACCTTTGTGAATACCACAGCGGGGGTCCCGATCCACTACGCCACCGACTCGGGGAGCCTGGAGGATGACCGTATCGGCACACTGTGGTTCTACAACAATAGCTTCTACGAGCCGGTGTGCGACGGCTGCGGGAATTGGAGATGGTCTCTGTTCGACACCTCTGGCGGCGGCGGCAACAACTTCCCGGAGATCGAGTGGCCGCAGATCCAGGTTGTCAACAACGCGATCTGGATGGACGCTCCCAAGGAACCGTACTTCAGCTGGGACAGCCTAGCCACCCAATTCACCACATTCGGCGTCAACGCGATCAACGCCAACTGGGGCACGGGCTCGACGGCTGGCGGAGACGGGTCCGGATGGGACGCACAACTCTCCGCGCATGCATTTCCGGGAGCGGGGATCGGCCCCGATACGACGGGCGTATCCAACCTGCTGGGAGTAAGCTCGGAACCCTTCAACGTGACTACGTTTGTTCCCAACGAGGCACTGATCAACGCCGGAGCCAGCCTGCCGGCGACCGTGGCCAGGCTCCCGGTGCGCTTCCAGTATGGTCCATCGGCGATCCAGGCAGTGCGCACGCAGCCGCTGACACTTGGCGCCATGGAATAAGCAGCGGACTGGGCAGGAGCGCATTCCTCACAGTGCGCATGGCAGAGATACGTCAGCAAACAAGAAGAGAGCCCGCAATGGGCCCTCTTCTTGTTTCCCGGTAAAAACGGGAGCGTGCAGTCTAGGCTTGCTGGATCAAACGGTTAGCCGGCTTAGCCTTGCGAAAAGCCACGAAGGCGAGTCCGAGCAGAAGCAGGGTGCCGGGCTCCGGGGTTGCTGTTACCTCCACACTGGCCGGCGTAAATGTGCTTCCATCGGGAGCTGTCGATATTATGTTGCCCGTATACCCGTATTGGCCGGGGCCCCAGGTCACAGTGCCAGGGCCGCCTACGCTGCCTCCCACCGGAGAAAGCGTACCCCATTGCACAGAGGACGAAGAGGGGGTGCCGAAGTTGCCGTTCACAACGATTGGGGAGGCGACGGCTGCGGCGGAGCTTGCGAACGCGAGCAGGGCCGGAAACAGAAAGCGCTGGAACTGCGGGGTCTTCATGAGAATCTCCAATAAAGCCGATCGATGCATCAATTCAATTTGGAGGTAAATTTCTGGCACGGTGTGTTGCCGCGCATCGGGCAGCAAGCTCAATCTCTGCGAGAAAGAGATAGCCTGGGACAAGAACTACGCATGTGGCATTCCAAATAATTGTATTTTAAATTCATATACTTACCGTGGATAACGGAGTCCAGAGTGCAAACTCTTGCACAGGTATATGCCACACAAGGATCCACTTGCGGGCAAGCGTCCTGCTTGCCACACCGGACGAAGGCGATGGGCGGGATGTGTCGCGCCGCAGATCGACCCCTCGTCCAGCTGGGCGGAGCTGTGTTGCGATCCCAGCCGCCATATATGGAGTGAATACGTCCTGACGTCTCGACGGGCAAATCCGCCGCGGCGATTCGCTATGCTTGGAGGAGGCATCGCCAGTGCAACACAGGCACCGATGGTGCGGCGATTCCACGGCCGGCAGTTCAGGCGTATTCCGGGAAGGGGAATGGTAGCACCATGAGCGGCAACGCGGACTTTGGAAGAAATAATCTGGATTGCCTTCGCGTGATTCTGGCGTCAATCGTAGTCTTGTTTCATCTCTCCGCCCTGACTGGCCTTTCGGCTTTCTCGTTGCTCGGGAAGTACTGCTCCCCGCACTTTGCGGTTCGGTCGTTCTTTGTCATCAGTGGCCTGTTGATTTATCGCAGCTATACCCGGTCGTCTTCTCTCGCTTCCTACTTTGAGAAGCGGGCCCGGCGCATCTATCCGGCCTACTTTACGGTCGTGGTGACTGCGGCCATCGGGTTATGCCTACTTAGCAAACTGCCCGCCTCGCAGTATTTCGCAATCGGATTTTGGAAGTACCTCGGCGCCAATCTGGTGTTTCTCAACTTCCTGGCTCCGTCGCTGCCCGGAGTGTTCACGGCCAATCGGGTCACGTGGGTCAACGGCGCGCTCTGGACACTCAAGATCGAGGTTGCTTTCTATCTCTTCGTTCCGGTCTTGCATTGGCTGTGCACCCGGTTCGGGACGAAGGTAACTGCGGGGACTATTTTTACACTTTCATGCCTCTGGAGGTACGGCTTTGCCTGGCTCGCCTACAAGTATCGCCCGGTGGGCTTCCACTCGCTGGACGCGTCGCGAACCATCTATGAGCAACTCGAGGTGCAGTTCCCGGCCCAGCTCGGCTATTTCATCGCCGGCGTCCTGCTGCTGATTTACTTTGACAAGTTGAAACCGCATTTTGCCGCAATCGCCGGACTGACGGTCTGTCTCTTTGTTCTCGACCATTGGCTGACGGGAGAATATCTCGATGTGCTGTGGATATCGGGCCTGGTGCTTGTCTTCGGGTTCTGGCGCTACCTGGGCAACTTCGCCAGGTATGGCGATTTTTCCTATGGCCTGTATATCGTGCACTGGCCGATATTGCAGATCCTGATTGCGCTTGGCCTGGCCAGGTTGAACCCGGCTTTCTTCCTGCTCTCTGCTTTGTCGATGATCCTTGCGACAGCATTTCTGATGTGGCATCTGGTCGAGAACCGATTCCTCGCCAGCAGTTCGCATTATCGCCAGAGCACGGCGAGGCCTTCGGCTCAAAGTTGATTGGCGTGTTGCTGTCGGCCTCAAGCCTGCTTCCCTGCAGCCGGGATGCGTGCACCGCTGTAGGCGGTGCACGATTGCACGGGCCCCGTACTACCGCCGGCACGGACTGGTCGCGCGATTAGATTCGGCTAACTCCAATGCTCTATGCTGATGATGGCCGTCACCACAGAGCCGAAAGTGGACAATGGGCTTCGCTCTCAGCGTGCTTTATCTCTTCGCGTATTACCTCACGCCGACCACGCTGTTTGGGCCGCTTGCCGCGCTGCACGTCGAGCTGATTCTTGCTGTGCTGGTGGTGCTGGTGTCGCTGCCAAAGCTCGCTCGATCTTTCATCTTCAAGACTCCCCAATCCCTTGCCCTGCTGGGGATGACGGTCGCCGTATTTTTGTCCATGCTGATCGGGATGCGCTGGCCCGGAGGCGCTGTCCATTCCGTTCTGAACTTCATTCCGAATATCTTCGCTTACTTCCTGATCTGCCTGCACTGCGATTCGAAGAGAAAACTACAGGTTCTGGTTGTGATGTTGTTCTTTGTGTGCGTCTTTGTCATCGCGCACGGCTACGCCGATCTGCTTCGCGTAGAGGCGCAGAACCTGAGCCCCCAGACAGGAACTCCCCTGCGCGGATCGCCACTGTCTGGGCTAACGGACCAGGAGCGTCTGCAACTGTGGGACATGGAACACCCCTATCTGCTCGCCCAGAACCCGGATACGGAGAATCAGCTCTTCCGCATTCGAGGGCTGGGAGATATCAACGATCCGAACGATTTTGGCCAGGTGATTGTCTGCCTCATTCCGCTGGTTTTCATCTTCTGGCGGCCGAAGGGGGGCTTGTTCAATGCTGCCTGCGTGCTGCCGCCGGCCGGCATCCTGCTATTTGGCGTGTTTCTCACGCACTCGCGCGGCGCGCTGGTGGCGGTGCTGGCGACGGCCATTATGGCGGCGCGGCGGCGCATTGGAACCTTTGCCTCGGTGCTGCTGGCCGCGGTCATGTTTGCCGCCGCCAAGGCGCTGCACTTCACCGGAGGGCGGGACATCTCGGCAGATTCGGGCGCGGACCGCACCGGTCTGTGGGGAATGGGCCTGGAGATGCTGAAGTCGCATCCGCTGTTCGGCGTCGGCTTCAGTAACTTCAAGGACTACTGTGGCTGCGGCCATACGGCGCACAACTCGATTGTGGTTTGCGCCGCTGAGCTGGGCCTGTTCGGCTTGTTCTTCTGGGCGCTGTTCCTGTTTTCTACGGGAAGAGATGCGCTGTCGATCGCCTCACCGCTCCAGGTGGGCGAGGGAACTCCCATCCCCGCTGAAGAGAGCCAATTCGGCGCGCCGGCCGCAACGGTGGACACGGTCGACAGGGAAGAGATCCTGCGTCTGGGACGGTTGCTGATTCTGTCGCTGACCGGTTTCCTGGTGGCCGCGCTTTTTCTGTCCCGTGCCTATGTGTTGACACTGTTCCTACTGGGTGGCATGACAGAAGCAGTCTTCGAGATGGCGGTGCGCCGCGCGATGATTGCGCCACGCATGACCCTTGGGCGTACGCTGCCTAACGTCGGCGTTTTGACCATTTCCATGGTGGTGATGACGTATGTCATGGTTCGCGTTTTGAATGTGGCGCGCTGATTGCAGTCAAACAAGCTCTGGCGGCCTCGGACAGGGAAATGCTGCGAGGCCTCGAGGTCTCGAGCGGGGACCGGCAACCGATATGAAGATTGCACACGTGGTGGACAGCATGGAGGTGGGTGGCGCCGAAACGGTGGTGTCGCAGATGTGCCGCCTGCAGCGGGCGCAGGGCCACGACCCGTGCGTGTATGCAATCGCCACCCTGGGCCCGCTGGGCGAGCAACTGCGCAGGGAAGGCCTCACCGTCGAACCGCATGTTGGGCGGCATCTTTCGGATTCGATGCGAAACTTTTATCGCGTCTTCAAGACAGCGCCGCCCGATGTTGTGCACCTGCATAACCCTACGCCGACGGTGTATGCGGGGCCCGCGGCGCGCCTGGCCGGGGTGCCGTCAATCGTGTCCACGCGCCACAGCCTGGTGGCGTCGCCGCGCAGGCTGGTGGTGGAGTTGAAGTACGCCGTAGCGGCGCGCTTTTGTGACTGGGTGGTGGGCATCTGCGACGCGACGACCGCGAACCTGAAGAGCATGCACAGCATCCCGGCCAGGAAGACCGTTCGCGTCTACAACGGCGCGGCCCCGTTGCAGCGGGCGGAGCTTGACCGGCAGCCGGCCAAGTCGGGTTTCACGCTGCTCTATGTGGGCCGGCTGGAGCCGGTCAAGGACCACGCGCTGCTGCTGCGCGCCTTTCGCGCCGCACTCGACTCCATGCCCGGCTTGCGGCTCTGGATGGTGGGCGACGGAAGCGAACGGGTCATGTTGGAGCGGCTGGCCGCGGAGTTGGGCATTGCGGAGCAGGTCACGTTCTGGGGGCAGCAGCTGGATGTGGCGCCGTATTTTTCCGCGGCTGATGCGTTCATCATGTCGTCGAAGTCAGAGGGCCTGCCGATCTCGCTGCTCCAGGCTTTCTCACTCGGGCTTCCGGCGATTGTGACGGACGTGGGCGGGATGGCCGAAGTGGTGCGGCTGGCGAATGCCGGAGTCGCGGCGCCTGCGGGCGATTCCGCGGCAATGGCTGCGGCGATTCTCAAGCTGGCTGGGAGCGAAGACCTGCGCGCGCAATGGTCCAGGAATGCTCGGGAGGCGTTTGCGGCGCAGTTCAGTCTGGAGACCATGGTGGACGGATACATGAGCCTCTATCGGAACCCGTCGCGTGTCCGGCGTTTGAGAGGCAACTGAATCCGGAATAATTCAGCCGTTCGAACTCGCGATTGGCTGGCTTTCGATGGCTGCATGTCTCCGTTTGAATTTCAGGAACGGCGTCTCGAAGAAGCGATACGAGACGGCTGCCATGAGCACAGTGAGGCCAAGCTCCAGGAGTCCCTTGAGCGCCCCAACGGGACCCTTAAGCGAGGCCAGGTGCCGGATGGCCGTCTTGTCGACGGTATAGGCAGCGAGGCCGTGGAAGACATAGAGCCCGTAAGAAATGCGGCCGAGATAGACGGCCCACCCTGGCAACAGCGAGCTGCTGAGACCAAGAAAGGCGATAAGCAACAGGACGCATCCGAGCGACGCCAGCGCATAACCCGCGATCAACGGCCAGCTCCCTGGGTTCTGTCCATCGGCCAACCGGGCGTTGAGCCCATAGCATGCGTAGAACCAACAAAGCAGACATGCCAGCAGGAGCAGCGCTCGCTGCCAAAGCGCGATCGCAGGTAATCGCCCGCGCAACATCAGGCATAGCAGGATTCCCGCCGCAAAGCACTCAAACTGCACGAAGGAGTTGAACCAGATTTTCGTATCAGATGCCCGTGCCTTTCCAAGCCAGTAGAGCCAACCATTGGCGGCCAGGATGAGCATGAGGCTAGCGCGTAAAGGGCAGTGCGATTGAGCCACTTCACGATCCAGGGGACGAACAAATAGAACTGCTCTTCAAGGGAAATGCTCCAAAGAGGGGTCATCGGGTTCCGAAATGTGCCGTGGATGCTGACATACCAGGCGCCCATGAAAACGGAGTACCAGCGAAGGTACACGATGTCACCACGATGGCCGCCGGGCAGCAGCGCAGCCGCAATTGCAATGACCAAACAGAGATAGTAGAGCGGCCAAATCCGCAAGACGCGGCGAATGTAGAACTGTGTCACATTGACGGTGCCGAGTCTGCCGCGCTCGCGGAGCAGCAGTTCTCCGATCAGGAAGGCGCTCAAGACAAAAAAGAGGCTGAGGCCATAGCCGCAGGCGTTTGCAACGGCATACAAGGCCGGCGCAAATCCTTTGAGGAGCGAAGCGACCCGTGGATCGGGCGCGATCGGCAATGCGTGGTGAATGAATACGAGAAGGAACGCCAGAAAGCGGAGAACATCCAGCTCAGGGCGGTAATATCGACCAGAGCTCGGTTCCATCCGATTCATTCCGTTTCCTCCCCGATTTGTGCAGCTTTGAACGAATAGGAAATGCCGGGATCAATCCGCGGCTAGGACGCGTGCGCAGTGCAGGTTACCTGCATGGAGATATTTGCTTCTTTGCCCTACGCTGTCAGGCAAGATGGCTTTGCGCTGCCTGAATTCGATCGGCTGCCGGAGCCATGTTGCGGATTCCGGAACTGGCCCCACACCTCAAGGCTCTATGCTCCCGCAGTGCCCAGCAGCGAATCGAGATATTTCGCGAGCCCGTCCCCGTGCTCCTCGGCAGTATACAGTTTGCGCGCCTTCCAGGCGGACTCATGCATTTCCCGGATGCGTTCCCGGTCAGAGAGTTGCCGCTTGAGATCCGGCACGGAATCGAACTCGAGAACGGCGGGATAGTCGGCCAGGTACTGCTTGGCGCCGGTGTAACCCTCAGCGGGGATGGCGACCGGCACGCCCGCGGCCACGCTGCTGAGCAGGCGGTCGGGAACGGTGAGCTCCAGCCGTTCGGTTCGCTGGCAGGCGGCGGCGTTGTAGGCGATGAGGCTGGCGTCGTGGGCGGCCATGGCGTCGATGAGACTGGCCTGGTCGAGCGGCGCAAAGGGCCGGCGATAGGGGTGCCCATCGGTCGTTTCCGGCGAGCGAACGTGGTGCAACTCGATCTGGTTGTCAAGAATCTCCGCCATCAGCGGGCGCAGATCGTCGGCGGCGTGCACGGTGCGGTGGGACAGATCGGTGCGTCCAACATAGATCAGGTTGGGCTGATTGGAGGCGGGCTCGCGGGGCCCGGTTTTTGCCTGGTAGCTGAGAGGCCAGCAGGGGCGGAGAATCAGACTCTTGAGGTGCGCGCCGCCTCGGCCAAATACCTGGCGCTCGAAGTATTCCTGCATCCGGCAGTTGGAATACAGCACGCCATCGATCGAGCGCACCGCGCGGCGCATTAGCCAGTGTTGGCGCTTGAGCCCCGGCGTATCGAGGGCCAACGGAAAGCAGAGGACCATGAGCACGATCTTGATGTGCGGGCGCAGTTGCTTGATGGCTTTGAGGTCGGCGAGCGGCCTGGTGCCCCAGTAGGCGATCACGATCTCCGTGCCCTGCTCGTCCAGATGGCGGCAGGTCCGGTCGAGGAACTCGCGGTCGCGCGTGTGCGTGAGCTGGTCGAGGAGCCGGCGCAGGCGGCCGGTGCGGCTGCGCGGCAGGCCTTCAAGAGTGCTGATCGAGTCGGGCAGCCAGGAGAGCTTCACTTGCTGATTTGCCAGCATCGCTTCGAGACTGCTCTTGTGGTCGATTTGCGGGCCGAGGAGCGTGACGGAGTGTCGAAGAGGAAGATTCATGCAGTTCTTCCGGCCCGGGAAAGATGGGCAAGCGAGCTTGTGGGTAGATCGTGGGCGGCGCGCATAAGGATCACCGCGCAGGCCGCTTCGTCGATGCGGCAAGTGCCGCCGGCGAACTCTGCCATGGCGCGGGCGGCACTTTGAGTTCCTCGCCCTCGACGCGGTGTTCCAAATCCGAGCGCCAAGTTTTGCCGAGTTCAATGGTTGCGGCGGCAGCAGGCTCCCGCGGCCGGCCCGATAAGGCATCAGCGGGGTCCGATGCGGGCTGTGCGGGAGTCGAGTTCCAGATCTTCCACAAGGGGCCGCGGGTGGTAAGGAATTTGTAGAGTCCCACGACCGCCGCGGCGTTGAGCATCAGCAGGGCGCTAAACGGGGCCACAACGTGATGCAGCATGGGGATGCGGGTGCGCAGGCCGATGAGAGCGATGGCCAGGGCGAGCAGTTGAACGGCGGCGAGGACTGCGAAGACGGGCGACGCCAAAGACAGCATCAACGTGGAGACCAGCAGGCTGACCATCAGGTAGGGGACGAGCAGACGCATGAGCTTGTGGGAGACGAGCTGAAACAGGGTGCGGTTTTGCAAGGTCAGCGTCCACGGCGCCAGCTGGAGCAGTTGGAAGTTGCCCGCCAGGGTGCGCACCTTGCGATGAAACTCGTCGGCGACGTTCTCCGGCCAGGTGTCAAAGACGCACGCATGGGTGTCGACGACCGAGCGGTAGCCCTGGCGGATGATGGAGAGGGGCTGAAAAATGTCGTCGAGGATCATGCCGGCCGGCTGGGCGACGGCCAGCGCACGACGCACGGCATAAAAGCCGCCGTAGACGCCGACCGGGGAATCGAACGTGGACTCGCACTTCCTGATCCACTGCTCGTAACGCCAGTAGAAACCGCCGACGGCGGTTGAGGCTGCATCGTGGCCGGCCTGGCGCAGCAGCAACTCGCCAGCGACGCAACCGACTTTTGGATCGGCAAAGTTTTCCATCAACCGCTGGATTGAGCCGTGGCCGATCTCGGGGCGAATGTCAACAAACAGGACCACATCTGCTGTGGCCTGCGCCAGCCCCGCGTTGACGGCAAAAGCCTTGCCCGCGTGCTCCCGCAGCACGATCGGCTTGAGGAGCGGATGTTGTAGGCGGGCGAGCAGCTCGGCGGTGCCGTCCGTCGAGCCATCGGAGACGACGAAGATCTCTTTCAGATTGGGATAGTCAAGGCCCAGCAGGTGGTCGAGCTTGGCCGCCAGCAGCGCGGCGGCGTTGTGGACGGCCATTACGATGCTCACGCTGGGGGTGAGCGGAGCGACCTTCCAGCGCTGCGGCCGCAAGCGCGCCAGAGCCCAGATGGCGATGGGATATCCCACGTAGGCGTAGAGAATCCCGATCAGGGAGAGCCAAAAGAGGAGTCTCACTGGGCGCCCCTTCTGAGGATGATGGTCTTGAAGGTCTCAAACATGATGAGCAAGTCGAGACCGACGGACAGATGCTTCAAGTAGTAGAGATCGTACTCGAGCTTTTGCTTCGTCTCCTCAAGGGTCGCACCATATTGATAGCGAACCTGGGCCCATCCGGTGATGCCGGGACGGATCATGTGGCGCAGTTCGTAGAAGGGAATCTCGCTGGTAAGCCACTGCACGAACTCCGGGCGCTCCGGGCGCGGGCCCACGAAGCCCATCTCGCCCCTCAGAACATTCCACAGCTGGGGAATTTCGTCAATGCGCGTCTTGCGCATGAATCTTCCGAGCGCTGTGACGCGGGGATCGTTTTTCGTGGCCCATACGGCGCCGGCGGCCTCCGCGTCCTGACGCATGGTGCGGAACTTGATGACGGAAAAATGGCGGCCGCGCAGCCCGACGCGGGTCTGGCGGAAGAAGATGGGGCCCGGCGAAGACAGCCGCACGGCCAGAATGATGAAGGGAATGAACGGCAGGCAAATGGCCAGGCCGATGAAGGAGACGGTGATCGAAACCAGACGGCGGACGATCTGCTGCGAGGCCTTGACATTGAAGCCGTGGGTGAAGATCAGATTGCTGGGGTTGAGCCCATCGAGAGGCAGCTTGCCCAGCAGCCGCTCCATGAGGTAGGTGGCGTCTTCAACTACAACGCCGTTCAGGCGCAGATCAAGCAGTTCGCGGACAGGCATCGAACCGCGGCGGTTCTCCATGGCCACAATCACGCGGTCAACGCGTTTCTTAGGATCGCGAAAGACGCGCAAATCGGCGGAGAAGCGCTCCAGTTCGCTGGGGTAGTGAGCGGCGATGTCGCCATCCACCACTTCAATGCCGGTGTCGCGCCGGGTGCGCAGAATCTGAACCACCGCCTGCGCCCGCGGCCCGTTGCCCAGCACGTACACCCGCTCGCGGAACGCCGGCAATCCGATTACCCACTCATACGACCGGCGCCACAGGAGGAGCGAGATGGCAAGCACGGAGATTCCAACAGTGAACACGTGCGCACCGATGTACATATCCGGTAAGAAATACACAAGGCCCGCGAGCAGGAAGGAGAGAACACTGAGCACCAGCAGCAGGCGGAAGTAAATCTCCCAGCGCTCGGCCATGCGCTGCGGCTCGTAGAGGTCGAAGTAGTAGGAGAGCAGTAGGGTGAGGACCGTAATGCCGCCGATCTTCAGCAGGCCGTATTCATAGATCAAAGCGATATAAGCGTCGGGGCCCGGTCCGATTAGGTAAATGGCGGCCAGAAGAAACGAGCCGCCTACCAGCAGCGTTTCGCAGAAAAGCAGCACCAGTGCCCTGGTCGGATAGTACACATTGAAAAGCCTGATCATCCCGGTTGCCTCTGGGCTACTTGGTGCTGATGCTGGCTTCTCGCCCGCGGTAATAATCGTAGTAGTTGTATCCCCGGCGCGGCATCTCCTTCAGGTCATTGAGCACGAAGCCTAGTATGCGTGACTTATTGAAAGTTGCTTGCGTGCGCTGGGCGACATCGAAAGGAGTTAGTGCCCCGCGGGCGATGAGCAGGACTCCATCGGCAACGCGGGAGAGCTCTACGGCGTCGGTCACCGCCAATACCGGCGGGGAGTCGATGAGGATCCAGTCGAAATGTGGCGACAGGGCGGCGATCAGCTCCGCCATGCGATGGTGGGCGACAAGCTCAGACGAGTTGTCGCCGCATTTGCCGGCGGAGATGAAAGTGAGGTTGGAAATGCTGGCTGGGCCAGCGGTCTCGCCCGGCCTGGGGTTCTGGTCGCACTGCAGAATATCGCTCAGCTCGGCCGTGCCGGACAGATATTCGGTGAGCCCCGGCTCATTGGGTGCGCCCAGCAAGCTGTGCAGCGTGGGGCGTCGCAGGTCACCGTCGATGAGCAGGATATTGGTCACGCTGTTGCGCGCCAGGCTCATGGCGAGGTTGGCCGCCACAAAGCTCTTGCCCTCCGCGGGCATGCCACTGGAGATGAGCAGGGTCTTGATCGGGCCTTCAAGGCGAGCCTGGTAGATGCGCGAGCGCAAGCTGCGAAACTGCTCGACGCCCGAGCCGTGGTCGGCCAGGGTGGGAAAGGACGCAATGGCTGGTTTCCAGGCGTGCTGGCTGGCGGCGGGGAGGAGGCTTTCGCCGGCCGGCGGAGCTTCCGCTTCGGCGGCAATTGCAGCCGGCTCGGCGAACAACTCGTCCTTCGTTCGCAGAGCGGCCTTCCGCTCCAGATCAGCTCGTTGCAGCGCTTCGAAAATGCGGCTCATAGTTCAATATCCTTTACGGATGCTATGGAATCGGCGTGGCTGTCGACCGCGCTCGGCGTGGCTGTGGGCAGCGTGTCCTGGGGTGCCCCGGCAAGATTGCCGTTGGCGATCAAAAAGGGCTGCATGTCCAGATCGAGCTCCAGGCTGACCGACTCAACAATGCGCGCCGGGACGGGCTTGATCTGTTCGACGAAGGCGCTGATCAGGGCGTGCTCGCAGATCAGGTTGATCAGCCGCGGAATGCCGTTTGAGTAGCGGTGCACAAGCTGGATTGCTTGCGGAGACAGGACCGGATGGGTTGCGCCGGCGATGCGCAGCCGCTCGGTGATGTAGGCCTGTGTCTGGTCCCAGCTTAGCGGCTGGGTCCGGCACCAGACTGAAACCCGCTGGCGAAGCTGGCGCACGCTGGGATCGCGAAGCTTGTCGGCAAGCTCCGGCTGCCCGGAGAGCACGATCTGCAGCAGCTTCTCGGAAGAGGACTCCAAGTTCGTAAGCAATCGGATCTCTTCAAGAAGTTCCCAGCTCAGATTCTGCGCCTCGTCCACCATAATGACACAGAGGCCGCGCTCCCGGAACCGCTCGATGAGCCATTGATTGAGCTGCAGGAGCATGCCGGACTTGGAGCAGGTCCTGGGCGGAATGCCGAAGTCTGTCAACACGAACTCAAGGAAGTCCAGCACGTCGAGGCGCGGGTTGAAGACGAAGGCCGACGAGATGCGGTCCTTCGCAAAGGTGCTCAAGACCGTCTTGAGCACTGTCGTCTTTCCGGTGCCCACCTCGCCCGTCATGACGACAAAGCCTTTGCGGGTGGCGATGCCGTATTGCAGGCAGGCAAGTGCCTCGCGAATGTGCGGCGTCATGCACAGAAAGCGCGGGTCTGGGCTAGGGCCGAAGGGCGGAACGCGAAGGCCGAAGAAGGATCTGTACATCGTCAGTCACCTGCGCTTTCCACCGGCTTGTCAGCTCGTGAAAAAAGCCGCCAACGTTTGCGATGTGCTTCGGCGGCGTCAGGCAGGCCGGCGATGTGGGAGATGACCCCCAGGGTGGGAAGCTTGGTGAAGGCCCAGATGTCGCGCTCGTTGCGCAGCGAGGTGTCGCGGAACTCGAGAAGCACCGCGATCAGAATACCAAGGAAGAGGCCACCGGCCAGGCCACCGGCAGCGAAGATGGGGCGGTTGGGAAAGCTGGCCTCGTCAGGAAGATTGGCCGCGTCCATCACCAGGAACTGCTCGCCCTGCTGGCGGTGCTCGAGCGCTGTGGCCATCGAGGACTCGTTCATCTTGGAGAGAAGGCTGTTGTAAAACTGCAGAGCCGTGTCATGGTCGCGTGTGACCTCCTTGTACTCCTCTTCGACCTTGGGGCTGGCTTCGATTCTTGACTCATAGCCGCGAATCTGCTGTTCAATCTGTGCCTGCTGCTGCTTGGTGCCGGCAATGGACTGCTGCTCGGCCTGCAACTGCGCCTTGAGTTGCTGCAGCTGCGGCGGGTCGGGCCGGCTGACTGGGGCTGTGTCGGTTGCCGGCGCCGCCTCGGCCGGCACATGCGCAATCTCGGCCTGGAGTTTGGCGATCCTGCGTTTGAGCGCAATCACATCGGGATGGTCCGGAGTGAAGATCGCGTCCAGCGCCGCCTTCTGGTCCATCAGGGATTTGAGCTCTTTGCGGCGCTCGTCCACTGCGGCAACGGTGACCGATTCTGTGCTCTGGATCTGGTGTTCCGCCTGGGAAATCATCGCCTGGAGGAAGGTCTCGTTCTGCTGCATCCGGTTCACGGCCTGGTTGGCAGCGTCGAGTTGCGTCGTCAACGCTTGAAGCGTGTTGGAGTTGGAGGTTTCCTGGCCGGGAAGCCTGCCCAGATACTTCTCCTGAAAGGCCGCCAGCTTGGCATCTTGTTCATCGAGCTTCCGCTTCGCGTCGTCCAGCTGCTGCTTCAGAAAGTCAGAGGTTCCTTCGGCCGATTGCTCGCGCGCGCTCAGATTTTCACTTACGAAGAGCGAAGTAATCTCGCCGCAAACCTGCTGGGCAATGTGCGGATCCTGCGCCTCGAATGCCACGAAGAAGCCCGGCATCCCGCCGGTTTCGTGCGCTTGTTCGGAGTGCAGCTGGGTGATCTTGATGGCCTTGCGAGTCATATCCACGCGGTCGTCCATGTTGTTGCTGCTGCCGGCAAACAGGCTGTATTTATTGATGATCGGCTCCAGACGGGAGCGGCTCAGGATCTGCTCCTTCATGGAGGCGAGCCGCGCCCCGAGGTCCTCATCAACCACCGGCTTGACGTAGTTCTCCGGAACCCTCTGCTGCTCGATCAGGACGAGCGTCTGCGAGTCGTACTTCGAGGGCAGCACAAAACTGACGCCGACCGCGACGGCCAGACAGATGACCGTGCAGATCAGGATCAGCCAGAAGCGCCGCTTGAAAATGCCGGCGTAGTCTTCCATTGTGAGTTCACGATGCCCGAGCATACTACTCCTTCAAATCTTAGTGCGTAATGAGACGCGTTCCGCGGGGCGAATAACTGATGCCGAAGCTGACCACCTGCTCGATCCCGACGAACGGCGTACCGTATAGGGCCGAACTGGAACGCTGATTGATCGCGGTGTAGCTTCCGAACGTGGAAACGTGCTCGCTGAAACGCCAGCTGGCCTGGCCCCCCGCGTACAAGGCGTCGGTGACGCCGTTGTGGGCCAGGCCGATGGTGCGGTTATAGGACGCGTCGAGTCCGATACCCAGATCGCGCACAAATTGGCGGGAAAAGTTGAGCCGGGCGGTGTCGTAAGATGCCCCGAGGTAGTACCCCGCGCCGCCACCGGTGCCGTGATTATAGTTGAGTCCGGCATTCCCGAAGCGGAACTGGTAGTCGATCGCAGCATTGGCGGAGATGCGTGTCGAGGCAGGAACAACCGCACTGTCGTTGCTGGCAATCCATTCCGGTCCGACCATCATGGTGGTGCTCAGCGGGTGGGTCCATTGACGGCGGAATCCTGCGGTCAGGGTGTTGGATTCAAACGTCACCGGGGAGGCCGGATAGGTGTATTGAGCGAACCCGTAATTGCCTGTAATCCGGTTTCGCGAGTTCAAGGCCTCCGAGACGGAGCCACCCGCCATCAGTGAGTCCGTGTTCAGGCCATTGCCGTCGGGAAAACGCAGAATCAAGGATCCGCCGCTACCGCCAAGTGACATGGCGCGGCCGAAGCTGTGCCATACCTGGCCTGTTGCCTGGTTGCTTATGACATGGGTCTGCATCGACAGCACCGTCTGATCGGTGGGCGGATTTGGATTCGGCTCGCCGATTGGCTCCCCGGTGCCGGGGATCCCCGAGAAACCTGTGGTTGGCGATTGGGGCAGGTAGGCCACGTTGTCATTCAGGTTGATGCTCCAGTGCCGCCAGTTGAGGACCTGGGAGAGAACCATGCGCTGAAACAGGCCGGTGGCATAGTCCGATCCCGCAATTGCCCAGGTGTACCCGCCGGTATATTTCACGGTGAATGGATGCCGCTCCACCCCATTGACATAACTGATCGATGCCGAGGGGCTGATTGTTTGCCGGTCGCCGGTGGAGGCGTCAAAATAGGCGCTCTCGGAGTAGCGAAAGACGTACTGCAAGTGCGCCGGGCCCATGGTGGCCGAGGGTTCAACCTGGGCGTGGGCCGCGGCGCCAAAGGCAATCAGCAGCGCCAGAATTGTCAGTTTCGTCTTCATCGGGACGCCTTAGGGAACAACGATCGTATCTCCGGGCCTGAGCGACAGGTCGAGCGTGCTGTCGCCCTTCAGGGCCTGCTTGTAGTGGACGGGAATCTTCTCGTGCTTTCCCGCTTCATTGCGCAGAATGTACATCTTCTTGGTGTTCGCGTAGTAGGTCAGTCCACCGGCGCTGGAGATGGCCTGCAGAAGCGTCATGCCCGGCGTCATATCGACCGGCCCCCGCTTGTCAATCTCGCCCATCAGATAGACCACTTTGCTGTGGATCTGGCTGATCAGAACGGACACGTTCGGATCCTGGACAAATTTCTTGAGCTTGGTCGCGATCTGTTCGGCCAGTTGTTCCGGCGTCAGGCCCGAGGCCTGAACATCGCCCAACAGCGGCACCGAGACCATGCCGTCGGGCCGGACCAACAGACTGCCCGACAGAGTCGGTTGATTCCAGACGGTAACAGTAAGCACGTCGGAAGCGCCGATTACATAGGTTCCGGTCGAGGCGGCGGCTGGAGCGGGGTCTGCCGGCGCCGCGGCAGGGGGCCGCGGTGCAGTGGGTGCAGCCGGAGCTTGTTCGGGTGCGGGTGTAACAGAGGGCTGCGCGCCAGGGGGCTGCGGGGAAGGCGATGTCACCGGATTCTGGTCCGCCGCCGGTGCGGCTTGCTCGGCGCGTTTGGCGCTTGGGTCGCCGTTTTGTCCCAAGCACGCAAGGCCGTGCAGGAAAAGTGCAACTATGGCAAGGCTTACAAGCTTCATAATCCGACTCCGTTTCCGGTGGAAACTGACTGGTTAGCGGCTTCGGCCTGCTTGAGCTTATAGAGCAGAGCCTTGTAGCTGATGCCTAGTTCGCCCGCCGCCCGTTTGCGATTGCCTCCGGTTGCGGCCAGAACCTCGGAGATCAACTGGCGCTCGATCTGGATGGAAGCGGCTCGGGTGGCCGCTTTTAGGGAGCGAGGCCTGTGGTGACCATTCGATTTCAGCGAAGGGTCTGCCGCCTTGAGCGCGGCAAGGGAGATCGACTGGTCGCCGATGGCGACGAAGGTCTTGATCGCAGTGTCCAGCTCGGACAGGTTCTCGGGCCAGCTATGCTCCATGAGAAAGCCGATTATCTCCTCGCGGAGAACAGGTTTGGGCCGGTCGAAAAGCCTGGCGTATTGCGTCAAAAGCTCCTCGGCGATGGAGAGAATCTCTGCCCTGCGGCAGCGCAACGGTGAAACCCGCAGCGAGACGGCGGAAACCATATAATAGAAATCTTCTCGCATCCGCCAGGTTTTGACTTCCTCCAAAAGTTCGCGGCTGGTACCACAAAGGAGGCGGCAGGTTGGCGTCTCCGAAGAGCGAAAATAGACATCCAGGAGCAGTTCCTGCAAGCCGAGGGTCAGGTCCCCGATCTCGGTCAGGTAGACCGTTCCCCGGATGGAGAGCGCGGCGAGAATCGTCTCGGCGCTGGCCTCAGCGCTCGAAATCTCGATAAAAGCTCCGCGCGCGAGTGCAGACAGGGCGTGGATCTGGGCGGCAATCGAGCGTTTGCCGACGCCCGGTTCGCCCACGATCAGCACCGGGCAGCCGCTTTCGGCAATGCACCCGATGGCGTGCCGGATGTGTGGCTCGACCGGAACAAACGACCTGGCCAAGGAAGACGCCTTGCTTTGCCGCTTCCCGTGTTGGATAGTTGCAGTCGCTGCCATGAGGGATCCTGTGTCCACTCTCCCCCTAGCAATGCTGGTTCCAAACAAGGGACGGGGGCTGGGATGGGGTTTCCACTTGAGTTTTGGGTTTCCGGGGCATGGCTGTGCAAAAATCTTTGCCCCCGAGTGGGAAAACTATTTCCCACACCTGGTGATCATTGTGGAAAAAATTTCCACGGTCAATGGAAGGAGATTTCCTCAATCTCGGAAAATTTTGTTCCTGAAGCTGTGATTGTGCTGCGAATCGGCTTGTTTGACCGATTGCGCTTTTTCGGCATTCTGATTGCTAAGGATTCCATGGTTGATCGAACTGCTCGAGCTCAGTGAACGGAGAATATGGCCCAGGATCTACAGACGGCCGCGCTTTCCACGCCTCCCAAGATCTCGCAAGGCTATCACTTTGCATGGGGTTACCTCGTTATTGGCGTGCTGCTTGCGGCGCTCTACTACCGCGTACTGGGAAAGCTGGTGATCGACTGGTGGCAGATTCCCGACTTTTCTCATGGCTTTCTGGTGCCCATCTTCGTCGGCTACCTGGTTTGGGCCAACCGGCGAACCCTGCTTGCAACCAGAATTGCTCCAACCTGGAGCGGCATCGTGGTCGTCGTCTTCGGCCTGATGGTGCTGCTTCTGGGGATCTACGGCGCCGAGCTTTTCCTGTCCCGCGTGTCTCTGGTAATCGTGCTGGCGGGGCTGGTGCTTTGTTTTGGCGGCTATGAGCTGTTGCGGGCGCTGCTATTTCCGATCCTGGTCCTACTCCTGGCCATCCCCATTCCTGCCATTGTTTTCAATGAGATCACGCTACCGCTGCAGATGCTTACCTCCAAGCTCGCCAGCGCCCTGCTGCCCTTGTTCGGTGTCCCGGTGCTGCGCGAGGGCAACGTGATCGAGCTGCCCGCCATGAAGCTTGAGGTCGCCGAGGCCTGCAGCGGTATCCGTTCGCTGATGAGCCTGTTCACGTTCTCGGTCTTCTATGGATACTTTCTGGAGACCCGGTTGGTGCGGCGGGTCGTCCTGGCGCTGGCCAGCATTCCCATTGCGATTGCGGCCAACGCCGTGCGCATTCTCGGCACCGGGCTGTGCGTCCAATACTGGGACCCGGACAAGGCCCTGGGCTTCTTTCACGAGTTTTCCGGCTGGGTCATGTTCCTGGTTTCGCTGGGGTGCCTGTTCCTGGTCCATCGGGTCATGCGCCTGCTTTCCGGCGCCAGGAGCCAGGCATGATGAAGAGCCCCCGTTTCTGGGTTATCGTGCTTCTGCTCGCCGCTACGGCGGTGCTGGTGCACGCGCGCGATAGCTTTGAGGTCATTCCCGCAAGCGAGCCGCTCGGCCAACTGCCGGCGGTCATCGACGGCCGGACAGGGACCGATGTTCCCATCGACCAGGAGACGCTCGATGTTCTGGGTGCCGGAGATTTTCTCTCCCGGGTATACACCGGGGACCGGCAATCGACGCCAGTCGGCCTGTTTATTGGATATTTCCCTTCGCAGCGGACCGGAGTCACCATTCACTCTCCCAAGCACTGCCTGCCGGGCGCGGGCTGGTCGTTTGAGTCCTCCCGCTACGTCGATTTGAATGACGCGGAGGGCAAGCCGCACCGGGTAGGCGAGTACATCATCAGCAACGGCGAGATCCGTCAGTTTGTCATTTACTGGTACCAGGCGCATGGGCGCAGTGTAGCCAACGAGTATCTGGCGAAGGTCTACATGGTGGCCGATGCGATGCGGATGAACCGCACCGACGGCGCGCTGGTGCGGGTGATTACGCCGATCGAACCGCACGAAGTGACGGAGGCGGCCCGGGCGCGCGCCGAGAAGTTCACCGCCCAGCTTGTGCCGATGCTTTCGCGCTTTATCCCGGATTAGTGGGATATGCAGATGGAGGCGCGACGGGCGAAGATGTGCAAGAGACTTCTGGCCGCCGCGAAAGGCACGAGCAGCCGGCAAGGATGGAAACCATGAAGCGTTTGTTCAAGGGAGTTCAAATGGAGAGCGGAGATCGGTGGATTTTGAGCAGCGGGCCTGGATCGTTTTGCATGGCGACGCTGCTCGTCGGCCTGGTGTTCTTGGCCGGCTGCCATACCGACCCGAACGTGCGCAAGCAGAAGTACCTGGCCAGCGGAGAAAGGTACAGCGCGCAGGGAAAATACCGCGAAGCCGCAATCCAGTTTTCCAATGCGCTGAAGATCGACAAGAGCTTCGGCGATGCGCATTATCAGCTGGCGCAGGCCTATGTTCACCTGGGCCAGTACAACGCCGCAGGTACCGAGCTACTTCGCACTGTGGAACTTGAGCCGGCCAATTACAAGGCGCGCATCGATCTGGGAAACCTGATGCTCGCCGGGCGCGACGTCGATCACGCCCAACAGCAGGCAGACGCCGTGCTGGCCGCGCAGCCGAACAACTCCGACGTGCATGCGCTGCTTTCGGCGATCGATTACAGGCGCGGGGACAAGGACCAGGCGCTGGTTGAGATTCGTCGCGCTCTCGAATTGGACCCCAACCGGGCCGAGTTTCACGAAAACCTAGCGCTCATGCAGTCTGGGGATGCGACCAAGTCGTCCACGGTCGAAGACGAGCTGAAGCGAGCCGTCGCTCTTGACTCCAAGTCTGTGAACGCGAAGATGCTGCTGGCCGGGTTTTATGCCCGCAGTGGCCGCTGGGCAGAGGCTGAGCAAGCCGGCCAAAGCGCCGTGGTCACAGACCCGAAGAGTATCTCGGCCCGTGCCGGTCTCGCTGAGATTTATCTCAAGCAGGGCAACCAACCAAAAGCCGTAGAGGTGCTGCGCCAGGCCTCGCAGGATCTTTCCAGCGATCCGCAGGGCGTGTGCATGCTCGCCGACTATTACGCCGGTTCCGGGCAGTTGGACAAGGCCAAGGCCGAATTTGCCGCGCTAGCCGCCAAGTATCCCAAGAATCTCTCCGTGCAGAAGGGGTACATCCGCGTTCTTCTCGAGGTGAAAGACTATGCCACCGCGCAATCAAATGTGAGCGAGTTGATGAAGAAGAACTCCAAGGACCCGGAAGTGGCCGGACTGAACGGAATTGTGCTGCTGAATGCCGGTAAGGCAGCCGACGCGGTCAACGCCCTGCAGAGCGCGGTCAAGGATGCGCCGAAGGACGGGTTCCTGCAGTACTGGCTGGGCCGCGCCGCGCTGGCCAAAGGTGACCCGGGCCTTGCACAATCCAGCTTTCAACAGGCAGCAACTCTGAATCCCTCCAACGTGGAAGCAGAGCAGGAATTGGCGCAGATCGCGGGTCAGCGCGGCGACCTGAATCAACTGGCCGAGGTGGCAAATAAGACGATTGCGGCTGTGCCCCGTTTTCCCGGCGGCTATGTGTGGCGCGCGCTCGTGGAGATGAATCACGGCACGCAAGACAAGGCCGAGGCCGACCTGAAGACGGCCATCAGCGTTGCCCCGAACAACCCACAAGCTTATCTCCAACTGGGCCGGCTGCGCTTCACCCAGAAGCGTTTCCCGGAGGGAGTGGCGATGCTCGAACAGGCGCTGCAATACGATCCCAACGCGATTGATGCGCTAAGCATCGAGGTTGCATACGATCTGAGCCAGAAACAGGCTGACAAGGCGCTGGCGCGCGTGAACGCACAAATTGCTAAGAGCCCGGGCAACAGCGCTTTCTATGATCTGCTGGCCCGGCTGCAGATCCAGAACAAGAATCTTGACCAAGCGGCAGCGACGGCGCAAAAGGCCATGCAACTGAATCCGGCAGACGGCGATGCGGTCGGGCTGTTCGCGCAGATCGCCATGATGCGCGGACAAACGGCCAGCGCCGTTAACGTTTGGCAGCAGTGGTCGAACGCCCACCCCAACGATGCCAATTCCATTGCCGTGCTTGGCATGCTCGCGGAGGCGCAGGGAGACATCGGCAAAGCCGAGGCCTACTATAGAAAGGCTCTGCAGATTGACCCGCAGCAGTTTGTCGCTGCCAACAACCTGGCGTACCGGATGCTGATCAACGGTGAGAACGTGGATGTGGCTCTGAGCCTGGCGCAGACCGCGCGGCGGATCAAGCCTGACTCTCCCAGCACTGCGGACACACTGGCCTGGGCCTACTACTACAAGGGAACTTACGGGTTTGCCCGCGACCTGCTGGAAGATGCGATCAAGACCGACCCCAACGATGCGGCCATGCAATATCACCTGGGCATGGTCTACAGCAAGCTGAAGGACAAGAGCGATGCCGAGGCTCACCTGAAGAAGGCCGTCGCGCTCTCGCCCGATTCACCCACGGCGAAGGACGCAAAGGCTGCTCTTCAGGGGCTGGGATAACCGGGAGTCAGCCTGCTCCGTGCTGACCCGCGCACCATCCGCGGCACGTACGGCTTGTGACCCTCGACTTGAAAAGAGCAACAACAACGCGGCCGGCAGGGAGCAAGCTGAAACCGAGATGTCAAATACCAAGACTATAGCTAAAAATACCGGTTGGTATGGCCTTGAGACCGCCATCAGCTCCATCGTTACGCTTTTTACATCGGTTGCGATCGCCCGTGTTCTTGGCCCGTCAAAGATGGGCTACATCGTCTATGTCTCGCTGATTGCCTCCATGGCCAGCGGGCTGGGCGGACTGGGAATTCCTGCCACCACGCGCAAGTACATGGCTGAGTTTCTCGGCATGGCAGAACCTGGCAATGCGCGCTACATTTATTTCCGCACCCTGCTTCTGCAGATGGGGTTGGCTTCGCTGGCCACCGGCGGCGTTCTCGTCTGGGTGCTGCGGGATGCCAAGGCCGACTATCGGCTCGCCTCGGTGCTCATCGTGCTCAGCATCTGGCCGTCGATGGTCAACTTCATCTCGGCGCAGGCCAACGTGGCTTCGGAGAACCTGTCGGCCAACCTCCCCGGTTCAGTCACGTCAATCTTTGTCTATTTCGTTGCGATTGCGGCAACCGTGGTGTTCAAGTGGGGAGTGAACGGTGTCGGCTTGTCGCTGCTCCTGATGCGCTCGGCAGATTTCCTCGTGCGGCTCATTCCCACGCTCCGGGGAGTGCTCGCATGGGAGACGGTGCAGGTTCACCCGCACGGGCTGAGCCGGCGGATGGTGGCGTTTGCCTGGAAGAGCGTTCTCAGCATGTTTCTGGCGCTGATTGTATGGAACCGCTCGGAAGTCTTTCTGCTCAAGTATCTCTGTTCCGATATTCGCCAGATCGCCTTCTATTCGGTGGCGTTCAGCATGGCAGAGCGGCTCTTGGTCAGCGCAACCGTGTTTGGATCGGCGATCGGCGCAACCATCTTCGCGCAATATGGACGCGATCGAACCAAGCTTCCGGCCATCACGGCAGCTTCATTTCGTTACCTCGCGCTGACTTCGATTCCTCTGCACTTCATTACCGCCGCACTCGCGATTCCAATCCTGCTTGTCCTCTATGGGAAGGCGTATCAAGACGCAGCCGCGGTCGTGACCCTGGCCCCGCTGCTGTGCATGCCGAAGGCCTTCATGGCGCCCGTGCAGAGCCTGTTTGAGAGCATGGAGAAGCAGAGCTTTATTATCCTTTCCACGGTGCTTGCCGGTATTGTGGACATGGGTGTGGCGTGGTATCTGATTAGAGGAGGCCACGGCGCGGTGGGCGCGTGCATTGGCAGCGGCGCGGCACAAGTGACTGCTATCGGACTACTGTGGTCGGCCGGCATAGTTCTCTTCGGGGTGAAATTAGACTGGGCTCACCTCGCCAAAGTCTTGTTAGCCAGCGCGGTTGCGGCGTGTGCTGGGTATTTCGTCGCCCGGCAGTTTGTGCCGCTAGCGGGTGTCCTGTGCGGCGGGAGCGTCTCGCTGATGGTTCTGTTCGCACTCTTCTACCTGCTGCGTGTGCTGGAGGCGCAGGATCGCATCCGCTTCGCAACCGTAATCCGGATGCTTCCCAAACCAATCGGCGGCCCTGCTGACAGACTGCTGCTGTTGCTAATCCGGCCGGAGCCGGGCAGCGTGGCCGCGGCGGGAAGAGCTTCCTAACCTGAGGAGAAGCAAGTGCTTATGGCGTTGATCCAGAGTGTCTACCGAAATCTTCCCACGCCGGTGCGCCGTGGGCTTCACAACGTCCGGACAAGTTCGGCCAAGGCCATCGCGAAGATGAAACTAGAGTCGATCCCGGTGGACGCCTGCCTGCTGGGAGGAGATAGCGGGATAACTTCGGCACGATTCGCGCGCATGGTCGGCGATCTTCGCCGCGCATCCCGTCCTATCGCTGATTGGCCGCACGTCAGGCTGCTTCGCCAGTATGACAGTATCGGGGACCAACTTTGGGAGCCCGGGGTCTTGGAACAGACGGAGTACTATCAAAACGCGGTTTTGAATATTGAAATGTGCGGAAGCTACCACAGTGCACTGGCGCCCGATCAGATCCGTTGGGGCGCGATGCGATTTGTCGGGGCTTATCGCGGGCTAAGTGAGACGCTTCCGCGACAAGAAAATGAGACCTATGTGCCAGATACAGAGGAGATCGCGGTCCGCCCAGTCAAGGACTCCGGCTGCTACCAGGTACTCGAAGGCCATCATCGCTTGGCAATCGCTCACATGAAGGGGATTCGCGAAGTGCGCGGGCTCGTCAAGGGCCCGCCGGTAGCGACACCGGTTCAGGAGCTTTTGCTCGATGTTCTCTGGCTCAAGGGCCGCCGCGAGCTCTACCAGCCCGTCAATGTGCCCGAAGTGGCGGGATGGGTTTTGGTGCGGCGCTGTTCAGACAGGCTGGCGAAGATGACGGACTTGCTTCGCCGCGAAGACCTGATGCCTCCCTGCGCGAACACGTATCTGGATGTTGCCAGCAGTTATGGGTGGTTTGTGGCGGAAATGGCAAAGGCCGGATTTCGCGCGGCGGGAGTGGAGCGGGACCCGATCGCGATTCTTGTGGGGAAGACCATGTACGGCCTGCAGCCGGAGCAGCTGCATCGTTCCGATAGCGTGACCTTTCTGCGAGGGCTCAAGGATCAATATGATGTCGTTTCCTGCTTCAGCCTGGTGCATCACTATTTCCTGAACCATCTCAACGTGAGCCCGGAAGAGCTGCTCCGCTTGCTCGACTTGGCCACGCGCCAGGTATTGTTCTTTGATATGGGGCAAGGACATGAGTACCCGGGCGGACCTCTGGAAGGCTGGGACGCGGACCGCGTTCACCGCTGGCTCGAAACCAATACAACTTTCAATCGGATCGTGCGGCTTGGACCAGATGAAGATGCGGTTCCTCCGAACCAGAACGCTTTTGGCCGTATGCTTTTTGCATGTTTGCGGGATTCAGAGGGGGGATAAAAAATGATGAACCATCGCTTGAGGCGGTCCCTCGGATTGGGAGTCTTGATGGCAGTTGCCATGGCCGCCTGCAGCAAAGGCCAGGGCACGACTCCAAATGCTGGCACAGTTCCGATCTCCATCTCCATCGTTCAGCCCGATTATGGATTCAACGTGTTGCCCGGCAGTGTGCGCCGCATCTATGCCAATGTGACCAATGGCGTCACCAACCGCGTCAACTGGTCGGTAACGGGAGGCGCGACGCTCTCATCGAACACCGGCAACTGGGTCGACGTGACTGCTCCGCTAACCGGCAGCCATTGCACGATCCGGGGCACGGACCAGTACACGGTCAGTTCCGAAACGCAGTTCACCCTCACGGCGCAGTCTCAGGAGGACACTAAGCAGATCGCCTCCATTACCGCGAATGTCTGCGCTCCCGCGGTCGAGGTGCAGGTTGTGCCGTTTTATACGACGTTGTATGCGGGCCAGAGCGCGGACATCCAGGCATTTGTGTGGGGATCGGTCAACCGCGATGTAACCTGGGCGATCACGGCGCAACCCAAAGGGGGCGACGGCTCACTGGCTGATAACACCAACCAGGATACGGCCTTTGCAGCAACGGTGGCGGGGCGCTATACGCTGACGGCCACCAGCGTAGCGGACGTGTCGAAGCAGAATACCGTAACTATCTACGTCACCGGGCACAGCATGCCTTATCGCGTAACTCCGGCCAAGACCATGCCGGTGGACTGCACTGTGGATCCTGCTCTCACTGGAAAGACCTACGATGTGGGGCCCTCGCAGCCTTACAAGACCATCCAGTCGGTTCCCTGGGAGAGCCTGGGGAGCGGAACAACCGTTCGCGTTCATAATGAAGACACCACGGGAACGAGCCCAACAACCTACCACGAATACTTTCAGGTATCCACGCACGCCGAGCGCAAGCAACCGGTTCGCGTCTGCGGCGTTCCCGACGCCGTCGGGAACCTTCCCGTTCTTGATGCCAGCGGAGCAACCGGGCGGCCGACCATCAACAGCCACCCGATCATTTACGCGGCCGTCGGCATCGGAACGCAGGGATGGGCAGGCAACTACAAGGGCGACTGGATTGGCTCGCAGTATCTGATTGTCGAGGGGCTCAGGATCGAGAACTCGAAACAGCCTTACACGTATACGACGCCGGAGGGCGGGACGGGCGTGCTATGGGGTGCCTTCTCCTCCTGCATCCGCGTGTTTGCCAGCATGAATGTGGTGGTGAGAGGGATCGACGGCGACAATTGCGGCCTGGGAATTTTTTCCGACTTCAACTCCGGTCAGGGATATGCGGCCGTTGCCAATACGCTGTATGAAGGGAGCCACCTGCATCACAACGGCGTTGCAGGTTCCTATACGGAGCACCAGTTTTACATCCAGGGTTTAAACGAGGTGGTGCAGTTCAACCTGCTCGACGAGTATCAGAGCGGAGCGCGGGGCTCGAACTTCAAGGGCCGCGGCTTCCCGGAAATCATTCGCTACAACCACTTTGGCGACGGTGCTTCGAGACAGCTTGACCTGGTGGATAACGAAGATGCGGGACACTACACAACCTTTGAGGGGAACCTCAGCGGAGGACCGCGGTCGTTCCGGTCAATCTATCCGGCGGACGTTTACACGGCGGATCAGCTGGCCGCAGCGGTGGAGGCGCACCATGGAGATTTTGTCTATGGAAACACCTTTGTGAATACGGCATCGGCCCTTGTCATCCACTATGGGACCGATCATGGATCCATGGAAAACGACCGTCTGGGGACGATGTGGTTTTATAACAACAGCTTTTTCGAACCAGCCGGATCTCATTACAGCTGGCACTTATTCGACACCTCGGGCGGAGGCGGAAATAGTTTCAGGGAGATTGAATGGCCACAGATCCAGGTTTTGAACAACGCCATCTGGATGGATTCGCCGGTGAAACCGTACTTCTCCTGGAATACAGTGACGACCCAGTTTACCGTCTTCGGAACGAACGCCATTAACTCCCATTGGGGCACCGGAGACATGGTGGGCGGGGACAAAACCGGCTGGGGATCGGTAGTTCCGAAGTACGCTTTCCAGGGCGCCGGCAATCGCGCCGACACCGCAGGAGTGTCCAAACTGATAGAGGTTTCCAGCCCTCCCTTCAACCTGGCCACATTCGCCCCGGCGTCGGAGTTGGTCCACAGAGGAGCTGTCCTGCCGGATTACTGGCCGAAGTTGCCGGTCCGCTTCCAATACGGACCATCGGCAATCGAGAAGGTTCGTAAGGAACCGTTTACGATCGGCGCAATGGAATAAGAAGCCCGGTCCGGTCGATCACTGCGGCTTTTTTTGCGTGCGCAGAGACATCAAGGTCTTCGCCATCGCATCGGGCGTCGCAACCAGTTGCTGCCAGCCTAGGGCGTGCAGCTTTGCATTGCTGAAGGTGTTTCCGCCCCATGCTGCGGCAGCTTTGTAGCGGGTGATGATCGCCGGCAGCTGGCCTTGCGAGCGGCGGTGATAGCTCTCCAGAGCCGCGGCCAGCATCCTCGTTATGAAGTACGGCAGGCGGATCGACCGGATCGGCCGCACCTGTTTCTTGTAGGCGCGCAGGTAACCGGCGGCAGTCGGCAGAGCGTCGTCGTGTACGTTGTAGACTTGCCCCGCAGAGTCGGAATGCGTGCCCGCTACAACAATCGCCTCGGCACAGTTGGCGACGTAGGCAAGCGGGAGCAGGTTGCTTCCTCCCAGATGGAAGAACAGAGGGCCGATCTGCAGGCCGACGCGGTTGGAGAACGCTCCGCCGCCGGGTCCGTAGATCACGCCCGGGCGCAGGACGACGAGCTCAAAGCCCTTCTCGCGCTGATTCTCGCGGAAGAGCTGCTCCTGGCGAAGCTTCGATTGCGAGTACGGATCGCGCCGCTCCGGATGTGCTTCGAGAGGTGTCTGTTCGTCCACGCGCGCGCCGCGCGGCAGGGACGCGACGCCGTAGACTCCGAAGGAACTCACTAGCACTACGCGCGACGCGCTTGCGGGAAACCCCTCGCGCCCGTCTAGCGCGTCAAGCAGGTTGCGCGACGCGACCACTGAATCCGCGAATAACTCCGCCGGGGGCCCCTTCAGCCCGGCCGCCAGATGAAAGATCAGCGAGACGCCGGCCAGGGCGCGCGCGCAATCGGCCTTTGAGCGCAGGTTGCCAAAGCAAAGCTCCACCTGCGCGGTGGGATAGGCTGCCAACAGGCTCAGCAGCCGCTCTGCCTTGCTGCGTTCGCGCAGCAGGCAGCGGATATCCGTATAGCCATGGGCCAGAAGCCGCTCAACCAGATGAGCCCCGAGAAACCCTCCTGCGCCGGTGACGAGAACCTTCAAGCGAACACCTCGGGATAGATCTTCGCAAAGATTCTTTCCATCATCGCCGAGACCCGCAGGATCTCGTCGTAGTCGATGGGAGGCGCGGTGTCTTTCTCAATGCAGAGATAAAACTCGCTGAGCAGCCGCCGCATGCCGTCGAAGAAGTGAAATCGCGCATGCCTGAAGCGATTCGCGTTCTTCATTCCCTGGCGAAGATAGTCCTTGGCGGTGAGAAAGGGAGGGAAGAGACGGCCCAGCGCGGAAGGGAAGGCCTGCTGGCGCTCCAGCACCAGCGTGCGCGCCATAAAATCCACGCGCGCCGTATTCCTGGTTCCGTAGACGCGCAAGCTTTGCTCAATGGGACGGGCGTGGGAACTGAAGGTGACGTACGCGCTGGTCCGCTCACCGCGAATCATCACGCGCAGCTCATCGAGAAGCTGGCCGCTCGGGCCTTCTTCGGCCGCGCGATCGCCGCAATAGGCAATGGCTTCGAGCAGCGGCGGCTCGCCGGCCAAAAACGGAGTGATCTTATTCAGCGCGTGGTCCAGCACGTTTTGGAAGAGCTTGCCGGGAAGCCGATGCACCCAGTGCTCGGGATCGCGCCGGAAGGCAGTCCCGTATTCGCCGGCAAGGTTATAGCCATAGTAGCTTTCGATATGCACAGGGTCACCGAGCGTGCCTGCCTCATGCAGCCGCCGCAGCTCCAGCGCAGGCTCTTCAAAGTTGGGCCAGTAGTTGACCGAGAGTTTCTTGCCAGCATGGACGGCGATCTGAATGATGGCCTCCACGTCGCCGTGGCGTAGTGCGGCAGGTTTCTCCAGGAACACATGAGAGCCCGCAGTAACCGCCTGCCGGGTCAGTGCCAAGTGCGACTGGGGCGGCGTGGTGATGTGCACAACGTCCGGCTTCTCCGCATCCAGCATCGCTGAAATGTCGCTGTACCACCTGGGAATCGCATAGCGCATCGCCAGCTGCTCGGCCATGATCGGCTCCAGATCGCAGACCGCTGCCAACTGTACCGAGGGTATCTTGCGGACTTCTTCAACGTGCGCGTCGGCGATCTTACCACAGCCAACTATTGCGATCTTCAGGCTCATGCGCTGCCCTTAGGAATCTAAGCAAGAATCCTAGTTAGAATACATCCAAAACCGCGCCTTCCCGTGCTTTGACAGAGGCGAGAAGGGTATTCGATACTCACAAAGAGTAGTTCTCTCTCAGGCGCCTCCAGCCAACTGTAACCACCCCAAAGAGGCAATCCAACTCGATGAAGCTCCCGCGAAGCGCACAAACCTGGCTCATGCCGTATCTGAGCGATTGGCTGCGCAAGCTACTGCGTCCCCGCAAGCCGAAGCGCGCCTGGGTTGCCATAACAGACCACTATGAGCCGTGGGGGATGGGCGCGTCTGTTGAGACAGCACTCGCCCGGGTCGGCAAGTGGCGGGAGGAATGGCCGCGGATCGCAGAAAACGCTCCCCGCGACGCGGCAGGCCAGCGTCCACAGTATAGCTTCTTCTATCCGCAGGAGGAGTATCGGCGCGACCTGCTCGATGGCATCGCGGAGATGGTCCGTCTGGGTGTGGGTGATGTGGAAGTTCATCTGCACCACGACCGGGAGCAGCGGGAAATCTTCATTCAGAAGATCACGGAATTTTGCAGTCGGTTGACCGGCGACCACGGTCTGCTGCGCCAGCAGGATGGCCAGACAGTTTTCGGGTTCATCCACGGCAACTGGGCTCTCGACAATGCGCGGCCCGACGGAAAGTGGTGCGGGTTGAACGGCGAGATCGCCTTGCTGCGCGATATGGGTTGCTATGCCGACTTCACAATGCCTTCTGCGCCGTCACCAACCCAGGGGCGGATCGTGAACCAGGTGTACTGGTGCTCCGCCAACGCTGACGGCCGTCCGCGATCGTTCGATCATGGCGTCGAAGCCTCCTGCGGCGGCGGCAAGCAGGGCGACCTGCTGATGATCACCGGGCCTCTCGGCTTGCGTTTTGGCGAACGCGCCATGCCGCGCCTGGAAAATGGAGAGATTGCCGGTTACGACCTGGCAACGCCCGCGCGGGTGCGGCAGTGGTTCGATCTTGCCCCCGCAGTTGGCGACGATCTCTTCATCAAGCTCTACACGCATGGTGCGCAGGACAGGAACCTCGAAGCGCTCCTCCATGGCGGGCTCGCCGATCTTTTTTCCATGGTCGCTGAAGAAGCCGGACGCCGCGGCATTGAAGTCCACTGGGCCACGGCCTGGCAGATGTACCAGGCCGTCGAAGCACTGGTGAATGGGCGTAGCAACCCCGTTGCACCGCCGATGGCGCCGATGGGGATCAAGGCATGAGCCAGCTCAATGTTCTGCTCGTGACCTACTCATTTCCTCCAGCCGGCGGCGTTGGCGTACTGCGCGCCGCCAGTTTGGCGCGCTACTTGCCTGGGCAGGGAATTCGCCTCCATGTGCTTACCGCGCGTAACGCGTCCGCGGTGGGCACGGATCTTTCTCTGCTCAATGAGATCCCCACCGAAGTACGCACCCATCGCGCGGTCACGCTCGACATGCCCTTCGGCATCAAGAAGCTGATCAAGCGGGTCATCATGCGTGGTGGCGCGCCGGCTGCAAAGACGGCTGCCGCAAGCGCAGGCGGCAGGCCAGGCTTCCTGAAGCGCGTTGTGCAGGATGTTTTGCTGCCGGATCCGCAGGTGACCTGGCTTCCGGCTCTGACCCGCGCCGCGCGGCACATCGTGAAAGCAGAGCATATCGACCTCGTTCTCATCACCGTGCCGCCGTTCTCGAGCGTTCTGCTGGTCGAGCGGCTGCGCAGGCAGCTCCCGCACCTGGCTATTGTCGTCGACTTTCGCGACGAGTGGCTTTCTACCACCATCGACCTGGTCAGCTTCAGCCGCAGCAAACGCGCGCGGCGGCTTGCCATTGCTGCCGAAGCGAGCGCGGTCAAGAACGCGACGGCTATTGTTGCGGTCACTGAGGCGGCGCGGCGCGAGATTCAGGGTCGCTATCCGCAGGAACCCGCGGACAAGTTCAATTACATCCCCAACGGGTTCGATGCTACCCGGTTGCGGCCGTCACCTCCCTCACCGGCTCCGGACCCAGGCGGAAAAATCATAGTCGCCTACGTCGGAACGATTTACCCTTCAACCGATCCAAGTGCGCTGGTGCGGGCATTGCTATCGCTGCCGCCCGAGATCAGGGCGCGGTTCACGCTGCGCTTCATCGGGCACATTGAAGAGCCGCGCTACCGCGAGGCCCTGCTGCAACTAGGCGACACGGTTGAGCTGAAGGCGTACATGCCGCAGCACGAGGCCCTGCGAGCAATGAGCGAAGCTGACTACGCACTGCTGGTCACGCATGACCGGCTGAATATATCCGCCAAGTTCTACGACTATGTCGGGGCCGGAAAGCCGATCCTGGCCTGCGTTCATCCGGATGGCGATGTGCGTCGGCTGCTCGAGGAACTGGGAGCCGGGTGGTGGGCTTGCAGCGACGATGTCGAGGGTATCTGCCGGCTCTTTATGGATGCCGCGGCGCGGGTCGACGGTCTGCGGACAACCTTTCAACCTGATTCCACCAAGGTGGCGCAGTTTGAACGCAAGGTGATCGCGCAGCGGTATGCGCAGCTTCTCTACGCCATCGTCGGCAGAGCGCGGGAAACGGATTCCCCTGCGCGCGCTGCCGGAGGGGAGTCCTAACCGTGCTCAGAGTCGCAGTTGTTACCGCGCATTTCCCCAGTTCGGCGCAGCCCACCCACGGTCGGCCCGCGGTCGAGACCATGCGCATGCTCTCCGGCAAGGTTGATGTGCAGGTCTTCTACCCCCACCCGGCCTACCCGTCGCTGCTCAGGCCGCGCAGCCGCATCTACAACTCATTCGATCCTTTGTACCAGGTGCCGGGAGTAAAGGTTGGCTATTTCGATTACCCGGTGCTGCCCCTTCTGTCCCGGCCTTTCAACGGGTCGACGGCCGCATGGGTGCTGTTGCCCCATGTGCGCCGATTCGCGCCCGACCTGGTCTTCAGCTACGTTCTCTATCCGGATGGCTATGCCGCGCTCCAGATCGCCCGGGCGCTTTCGGTGCCGGCGATCGTGATGGGCGTGGGGTCGGATGTGCACAGCATCGGCGACCGGTTTTCAGCCATGCGCACACGGACCGTGCTGCGTGAGGCTGATTTTCTAGTCGCCATCAGCGACGACCTGCGCAGGAGAATGGTCGCGATGGGCGCAGCACCGGCGAAGACGGCGGCCATCGTCAGCGGCTGCGATACCGCCGTCTTTCATCCGATGGACCGCATCGATGCACGGAGCAAGTTGGGTATCGACCCCGATATTGAAGCGGTTGTGTACATCGGGCGGATGGACCTCCGAAAAGGGCTGCGCGAGCTGGTGGACGCGGCAGCCGCGCTACATCGCGTTCGGCCGGGACTTCATGTTTATCTGATTGGTGCTGGGCCCGACAGGCCGGTTATCGAGAGCCGGATTGCCTCGCACGGCGCCGGCGGCTACATTCACGCGCTGCCCGAGTGTCTCTTCGACGAGGTTGCCGTCTGGATGACGGCGGCTGACCTGGTTACGCTGCCCAGCTACATGGAGGGCTGTCCTAACGTGGTGCTCGAGGCCCTGGCATGCGGCCGCCCAGTGGTGGCCACCAGCGTGGGCGGCATTCCGGAGATCATGAACGCCGAGTGTGGGCAGCTGATTGCTCCGCGCGACGCTCAGGCGCTGGCCCAGGCGCTGGCCGCGGTTCTCGATAAAGAATGGGACGCGGAGAGTATCTGCGCCCATGGCGGGCGGAGTTGGAGTGCTGTTGCCGCCGAGCTGCTCGCGCTGTTTGAATCGATTCTATCCGCTCAAAAAACGGCATTGAGGCAGTCTGCGCGGAGATCGCAGCAATGAAGGTTTTGCGCAAGGCCGCCCATGTGATCTATGGTCTCTTCGCGGCCATCGGCCTGGTCACGGTCCCGGTCATTGCGACGCCGGTGGTGTTCTGGTGGGCTCATGCGTACGCGGGGCCCATCGATCAGCCTAAGGGCGAGGTTCTGATCCTGCTCAGCGCGGCTTCCGACGACCACGGAGGCATCTCGTACTCGTCCTATTGGCGCGCTCGTCAGGCGGTTTTGGCCTGGAATGCAGGCGGCTTCAAGAAAATTGTCATCAGTGGCGGCGGCGGCCCGGGTATTCTCGACTTCCTGGCCGCGAGCGGTGTGCCCCGCGAGGCCATGATGGCCGAGTGGCGATCGACCAGCACGCGAGAAAACGGCATCGAGACGGCTCGGCTCATCCAGAACATGCCCGGCAGAAAGGTTCTGCTCACCAGCGACTTTCACATGTACCGCGCGCTGCGCGTCTTCCGCAAGCTGGGCATCGACGCGGCTCCCATGCCGGCGCCCGATGCGATGCACGCGGCCGAGCACTGGAATGGACGTTTCCAGGCGTTCGAGGAGTTGGTGGTTGAGACCTGCAAAATTGCCGATTACCGCATTCGCGGCTGGATCTAGGCCTTTGCCACCCCCGGGGCCTGAGTCTAGTCGTGGTCCTGTGTCGCAAACGACCTTCGCGGCCGCGACTTGCCTGGCAGTGCGCCCACCTGGGGGTCCTGGAGCTTGTAGAGCAGCGACCGGTAGCTGATGTTGAGCCATTTGGCGGTCTTCAGCCGGCTCCAGCCATTTGCCTCTAGCACCTTCAGGATGATCTGCCGCTCCAAGTCCTGGGTCGCGGCGCGCGTGATCTCTTTGAGCGAGACCGGATTGGTCAGGTCGATTTCGGTGGCCAGTTTGGAGCCCGCCGCCGGGACCAGCTCCGAGGCCAGAATCTCTTCGCTGCCAATGAGGATGTAGCTGCGAATCATGTTTTCGAGCTGGCGGATGTTGCCCGGCCAGTCGTATCGCTCCATCATGCGCACCAGCTCGCGCGAGAGCGGCTTGGGGCTGGCGCGAAAGGCCCTGGAGTGCATCTCGAAGAAGTAGTCGATCAGCTCTGGCAGATCGACGATTCGCTGGCGCAGCGTCGGCAGCTCGATGGTGACGGCGTTGATGCGGAAGAAGAAGTCAAGACGGAAGCTACCCTCGTTCGTTTGCTGGCGCAGATCACCCCGCGCGGCGCTGACCAGCCGCGTATTCACACTGCGCGATTCGTGCCCGCCAACGCGCATGAAGCTGCCGTCCTGGAGCAACTGCAGCAGTTTGGCTTGCACGGAGAGGTCGAGGCTGCCCACTTCATCCAGAAACAGCGTGCCCAGGTGCGCCAGTTCCACGCGGCCCTGCTTGGTGGCGTATGCACCGGTAAACGCGCCCCGTTCATAGCCGAATAGTTCGGACTCAATGAGCGAGTTTGGAATCGCCGGACAGTTGACCTTGACCCAGGGAGATTTGGAACGCCCAGAGTAGGTGTGCAGCAGGTGGGCAAAGATCTCCTTGCCCGTTCCGCTGTCTCCCTGCAACAGCACGGGAACGGTAGTGTCGGCCACGCGCATCAGCTTCTCTCGGGCAGTGCCCATCAGAGAGGAATGTCCGAAGATGACTTCGGCGGGCGGAAGGTCCCGTGAGTCAAGGGAGCTGCTCGTACGGGCCAAAGGCTACTCCTGCACCGGTGCATGGGATTTGGGTCGCGTTTTACGTCTTGTACGCAATCCACATGCCAAATCAATGCGTGACTATAGCAACTTTCTACAGGATCACTTTAGTAATCATTTAGACTATGTAGGTAACCTCGATTCCGGCATTGTGCTCACGGGATGCATTTGGGAATCCCGATGCGCGTTTCTCTGGGTACTAAATTGTGAAAAACTTTGCACAAAGAGATAAGGATTTACCACCTATTCGATGCTAAGCTGATCCTCAAGGTGTACAGTGATAACTGCTACGAAGGAGTGAGTCCTAACCCCTCAGTCCATAGGATTGACCTGGGATCGCGTGTATTCGGCAACCGCCGCAACAGCTCACACGCAAGGCGGCAGAGCGTAGGGTATTTTCGCGCGGGCGCTTCGAATCGCTTTGAAGATGCATGTTCGAACCGTCGTCAGGTCAGTCGAACGCAGTCACTTCGTTTCAAGGTGCACGAATGAACTCCCAGAGTAAGGGCAAGCCCCAAATCGGCGTTCTCGATGCTGATTTCGCGATCCTGGGGTACATTCATCGGATTCTGTCCGACCGGTTCACCGTCAGCCTCTTCACAGAGGCCGAAGAGCTGACCCAGAAGGTTAAATCCTGCGCAAAGCTCGACCTGCTGCTGATGGACTGGCAGATGGACGAAGCGGACAGCGGCGAGAATGCACTCAAGTTTCTGGCGCAGATTCGCTCCTTGCGGCCCTCGCTTCCGATTGTCCTGCTGACCTGTTCCGCCGATTTGCAGGATGTGGTGCAAGCCACGCGCATTGGCGCGACCGAGGTGGTGTTGAAGCCGTTTCGAAAGCCGGACATCGACTTCGTGGGTGGCCAGAATCGAGGAGGGTCGTCGCACCAGTTCCTTGGCCTTCCGCAGGGCGTAGGCCGTGGTCGGCAGCGGGCCTTCCAACTGGCAGGCCAGGACCGCGGCCGAGCCGATGGCCTCGATGGCCCGATCGATATGCTCCGGCGCCAGCCGGTTGTTGCGCCCAAGGCCACTGAGATCAGGTTGTCGCCGGCGGCGTCGATCAGGATCACGCTGATGCCCGAGTGAACGTCCGCCGCCGTGGCGATGTGCTGCTGGTCGATGCCGAGTTCCGTGTACAGCCGGCGTGCGTCGCGTCCGTATTGGTCGTTGCCCAGGCAGCCCACGAACCGGACCCGGCCGCCCAGCTTGGCGGCGGCAATCGCCTGGTTGGAACCTTTTCCGCCCGGTCCCTCATAGAACTCGGCGACCACGGTCTCACCCTGTTGTGGCAGCCGCTGGCCCTTGAGGAACAGGCCCACGTTGTAACTGCCCACCACGACAATCGGTTTGCTCATAGCGATGCTCCTTCGGCTTTAAGGTTCACAGTGTCACTTGGCACAGGCAATGACGACGATGCCCGCCAGGAACGTAACGAACATTCCCGCCAGGAACCCGTAGCTTTTCGCGGCACCGCGGAATTCCTTCCAGACCAAGACACCCCACAGGGCGGCGACGAGGGTCGCGCCGGTACCCAAGGCATAGCTCACGGCCACGCTCACCTTCCCGGCGGCAATCGTGTTGAAGACCATGCCCGCCGCCCACTGCACGCCGCCGGCGATTCCCAGCAGGTGGTGCCGGGCGGGGGCCTGATAATAGCCCTCCATGCCGACGGAGGGCCCGCCGGCGATCGGCCGCCGCATCAACAACCAGTTCGTGGCCAGCGTGCAGGCGACAATTCCCACGGCCAGCATCAGCGCCGCCGTGTAGGGGTCCAAGGGGGCCTTCCGACCAGCGACTTCTGCAGGCAAGGCGGGAGGCCGACCATGAAGAGTCCGCCGATCACGGCGATGACCACTCCTCGCACCGAGAAGACGCTGCCCTGCTTCAAGGCGCGATAAGCGGCGGCATCCATCCCCATCGCCACCAGCAGCAGCAGCGAACCGGCCGCCAACGGCGGCCAGCCGATCATATTCGGTTCTACCCACCAACTGAAACCGACGCCCAACACCAGGGCCAGCCCGATGCATACCGGAAAGGCCACGGCCATGCCGGTAATGCTGATGGCGGCAACCAACAACACGTTGCCTAGGTTGAAGACGACACCTGCCAGAACGGCCCAAGCGGCGTTGCCGCCCAGCGTGAGCCCGCCCAGGCCGCGATTCCGGCCCCATCGCCGCAAAAAACACGAGGCTTGCCGCCAGCACGCCCGCCGCGTAATCCCAATAGAACAGTTCGAAGCGGTACTTGCCGCGGCACAGACTGAAGGTATTGGCCCACGACCCCCAGCAAATCATGCTGAGAACCAGCAGGCACATCGAGGCGGAAAGGGTTCCTGGCAGGTACATGGGCGTTTTGGCAAGTAGTTGGCGAGCGGCAGGTTCCCCGGAGGGGTTTCGCCGCGGGCAAAATGCAAAGGTGCAATATAATCGTAGCGATGCCGGTTGGCAATCCTCATTCACCTGCCGTTTTGACGGAAGAGCCGCAGCCACTGGTTGTCCGGGAGACCGAAGGTGGACGTTCGGGTCTCATTCCTTGTCTCCCGGTAGGAGATACAGCACGACAACGGACCAGCGCTGCTGGGCAACGGCTCGAAGGTGTCGGGCGATTGCTGTTTGGGCGGCTGCGCGGAGCGGATATACTAAACCGGTCACCAACCCTCGGAGATTGAACCATGAAACCGCCACACTCACGCCGGACCTGCTCCGCAAGATGGACGCCTACTGGCGGGCCGCCAACTATCTTTCGGTCGGCCAGATTTATCTCTACGACAATCCGCTCCTGAAGCGGCCGCTCGTGCTCGCGGACGTGAAGCACATGCTGCTGGGCCACTGGGGCACGACCCCCGGGCAGAACTTCATCTACGCGCATCTGAACCGGGTCATCAAGAAATATGACCTCGACATGATTTATGTCTCCGGGCCCGGGCACGGCGGCCCGGCCGTCGTGGGCAACACGTACCTCGAGGGCACCTACAGCGAGGTCTATCCGAATATCAGCCAGGACGAGGCCGGGCTGCGGAAGCTCTTTCTGCAGTTCTCCTTTCCCGGCGGAATCCCCAGCCACGCGTCGCCGGAGTGCCCGGGCTCGATCCACGAGGGCGGCGAGTTGGGCTATTCGCTCAGCCATTCGTTCGGGGCGGTGTTGGACAATCCCAACCTCATCGTGGCCTGCGTGGTCGGCGACGGCGAGGCGGAAACCGGACCGCTGGCCACCGCCTGGCATTCCAACAAGTTCCTCGATCCGGCCAGCGACGGCGGCGTGCTGCCGATCCTGCACCTCAACGGCTACAAGATTTCCAACCCGACCATCCTGGCCCGCATCGAACACGAGGAATTGGAACAGTTGCTCCGCGGCTACGGCTGGACGCCGTATTTCGTCGAGGGGCACGAGCCCGAGTTGATGCACGAGGCCATGGCCGCCACGCTCGACCGGGCGGTGGAGCAGATCAAAGCCATTCAGCAGGCAGCCCGCATCGAAGGCAACTTGACGCGTCCCCGCTGGCCGATGATCGTGCTCAATTCACCCAAGGGTTGGACGGGGCCGAAGATGATCGACGGCCGGCAGGTGGAAGGCACCTTCCGGTCGCACCAGGTGCCGCTCTCCGATCCGGCCACCCATCCCGAGCACCTCAAGCAGTTGGAAGCTGGCTGCGGAGCTACCGGCCGGAGGAGCTGTTCGACGATTCAGGCCGCCTGAAGGCGGAACTGGCCGAACTCGGCCCAGGGCGATCGGCGGATGGGCGCGAATCCGCACGCCAACGGCGGCATGCTGCTCCGCAACCTGCGGATGCCGGACTTCCGCGACTACGCCGTTGACGTGCCCTCACCCGGTACTCCGGGCGCGGCGACACGCACGTGCTCGGGCCTTT